>JAWKXN010000001.1:0-684965 GCA_041396965.1 Rickettsiales bacterium | reverse complement strand
AGACTACTGTCTTTCGCATGGGATACAGCTTCCTCCTACGTTCTTTGAGCTTCGGCGGACAGGCAGGGCTGGCACGACCTGCTGGTCGTGCTTCTTGTGTTCTCCATTCTTAATTCCTAATACAATGCCCATCTGGCTTTTGGTTCAAAATCTAAATTATCGCTAAAGCCAAGCCTAAACCTCTCAATACCAGCCCAAGCGATCATAGCGGCGTTATCACTACATAATTTTACCGGTGGAGCGACAAGCACGAGACCATTTTCTTCAAGTATAACTGATAGTTTTTCCCTGATATATTGATTAGCGGCGACTCCTCCGGTAAGAGCGAAATATTTTCCATTTTTATGTTTTTTCTTAAACTCGTTAACAGCGAACTGTGATTTCTCAAGCAGCGATTTAGTAGCGCTATATTGAAAAGAAGCGCATATATCAGCTATATCAATAGCGTTTAATTCTCCTCTACTCTTTTTAATTTCCTCAATTTTAAGGCGTACAGCGGTTTTAAGTCCTGAAAATGACAGATCACAACCTTCCCTACCCTGCAAAGGAATCGGAAATTTATAAGCAAGCTCATCACCATTTTTCGCGTATCTTTCAACCACCGCTCCCCCCGGATAGCCAAGACCGAGCATTTTAGCGGTTTTATCATAAGCCTCACCCAGTGAGTCATCAAGTGTGCTTCCAAGCATCTGATACCCACCAACACCCTCCACTATTAAAAACTGACAATGCCCACCAGATACCAACAATGTAAGGTATGGAAAATCTATATTATCACTAAGACGGACTGTAAGAGCGTGTCCTTCCAAATGATTTACCGCCACAAACGGTTTTTTTATAACACTCGCTATCGCCTTAGCGGTCATCACCCCGACTATTACTCCACCGATAAGACCCGGCCCCGCTGTTACCGCTATAGCGTCTAACTCGGATAAATCACAGGTGGCTTCCTCAAGAGCTTTTTTAATAACCGCCTCAATATGCTCCATATGTGCACGTGAGGCGATCTCTGGTACTACGCCACCGTAAACCTCATGTTCTCTTTGCGATAATACAATATTAGACAATATATTTCTGTCATCAGTCACCACTGCCGCTGAAGTCTCATCACAGCTTGTTTCAATTCCCAGTATTTTCATATATTTATTCGTTTATTATTATTCATATCTATTATATAGAGTTGCTATATGAACATACGCTTAAAATCAAATATTATAAGGCTTGGCACCAGAAAAAGCCCGCTTGCTATAGCACAAGCAACGCAGATACGGGATATGCTGTTGTCGTACCATCCGAATATTCAAGTGGAGATAGTTCCTATCACAACCAGCGGCGATAAATTCACTGAAAAACCGCTCGCTGATATTGGTGGCAAGGGATTATTTACTAAAGAGATTGAGGAGGGTTTACTTGATGGTAGTTTGGACATCGCAGTTCACTCAATGAAGGATATGCCAACAAAACTACCAGACGGGCTTATAATTGGCGCGATGACTGAGCGGGAAGATCCACGTGACGTACTAATCGCAGAGAATATAAAAAGCCTTAATGACCTTAAGGAAGGCGCAGTATTTGGTACGTCATCCCTACGTCGCGCGTCTTTGGTCAAAATTAAAAGACCTGATATAAATATAGTGTCGTTTCGTGGCAATGTTGAGACTAGATTAAAGAAACTAAAACAAGGAGTGGCTGACGCTACTATGTTAGCGCAAGCAGGACTTAACCGCCTAAAACTAAGCGATGTAGGAAGTGCGCTTGATATAGATGAATTTCTTCCGGCGGTAGCGCAGGGCGTGGTAGGTGTTGAATGTCGCGGTGATGATACAAAAATTCTGGATTTGCTCGCCCCACTTAATCATACAAACAGTGCCATAGCGGCCAACTGCGAGCGGTCGTTTCTTGCCACTCTTGATGGTTCCTGCCGTACTCCTATATCGGGACACGCTGTTATTGAAGGAGATAATATTTTTATGCGTGGTTTGCTCGCAAAGCCTGACGGTAGCCAATATTATACCGCTGAGCTGAAAGGAAATATCAGCGATTATGAAAATATAGGTATAGCAGTAGGCGAGGAAATAAAAAGGAAACGTGATTCTTAATTAGTGAAAAATCCATATTTACGGAATATCTTTTTTACCTTATCACTTTTAAGATAGTTAAGAAAATTTCTTGCCTGATCCATATTATCGCCAGCTATCACCACCGCGTAATAATCTATGGATTTATGAGCGACCTCCGGTATATAATCTATTATCCTTATACCTTTTCTACCGATGGTGGAGCTGTGAAAACATATAGCGAAAGCATTCTGATTGGCTACCATGTCAAATATTTGCTCTAAATCTTTTATATACAAAGTGTAGCGTTCAAAATCAGAAGCGATGCCAAGACTACGCATTGACTCCTTACCATAAACCCCCTCTAACAAATTTTCAGGATTTCCTAGCAAGAACATTGGATTACCACTACTTTCCTCAATCATAGCGTTAGTCGGCAACCTACCAGCTCCCATTGATACTACTTTTGAGCTAGAAGGACCAATGAGAACCAGCTTATCACTTGCTATGTTTGTTGGTGAATAAATATCTATGAGTCCACGAGATTTCAATTCCTCAATCCAGTCTTGTTTAGCGGTAATGAGTATATCAGCGGCCGACCCCTCATTTATCTGCTCTTGTTGCGCGTTTTGGGATAAAAAAGAATTATTTACGGAAATATTATTTTCTTTTGAATAATCACGAGCTATCTCTGCTACGACTACACCAAGATTGCTATCCGCCATTACTGTAACCGTCGGCAAGGTCATAAGCTGTGCGGACGCTGAAAAAGAAAAGATAGTTATCGCCATAAAAAATATTATAGACAACGCACGTACCGAAAAAATAGCGTGACAGAAGGATATGCGCGAATCAAACCGGTATCTGACCATATCTATACTCAAAACGCTTAATATTATCTTTGGATAGCTGCACCTTTACCAATATTTCCTCATCATCAACAATATCTTTTTTAATAACCTTACCGTTAGAGTAAAGCCACGATAAGACTTTACCGTAATCCATTTTAAGATGGTAGATTACCTCCTGAAAAAACAATCTACTTACCATTTTGTCAATGGTTTCTACTAGATTACTAACCCCCTCACCGGTTTTGGCTGATATATAAACTCTACCACCTTCGTTTTTTATATCACCGTAATCACTGCCTTCAAAATTGATATTATCAATTTTATTACATACCTCAATTAAATTATCCGGCAGGCTATCGCTATTAAATAATTTTCTTATTACTTGCTCCACATCTTCTTTTTGGGCAACGGTATCCGTATGTGAAATATCACGAACATGTAGCAATATATCAGCTTCTAAAACATCCTCCAAAGTGGCGCTAAAAGCCGCTACCAATTCAGTTGGTAAGTCTGATACAAAACCAACAGTATCCGATATAATTATCTTACCACCTGAAGGAAGCTCAAGAGCGCGCATAGTTGGGTCAAGTGTGGCGAACAGCTTGTCCTGAGCCATAACTTTCGCGCCGGTTAGATAATTAAATAATGTTGATTTTCCAGCGTTGGTATAGCCAAGAAGAGCGACTATCGGAAAAGGAACTGACCTACGGTTTTTCCGGTGTAAGTTTCTAGTACGTTTTACTTGTTCAAGTTGTTTTTTAAGTTTAGCGATTTCATCGCTGATAAGCCTACGATCAATCTCAATCTGTGATTCACCGGGACCTCCCATAAATCCAAAACCGCCGCGCTGCCTTTCCAAGTGAGTCCATGAGCGTACTAATCTACTCTTCTGATAATTAAGAGCGGCAAGCTCTACCTGTAATTTTCCCTCATGAGTTCTGGCACGCGCGCCGAATATCTCAAGAATAAGAGCAGTTCGGTCAATTACTTTGCAATCCCACTGCTTTTCCAGATTTCTCTGCTGTATCGGGGTGAGTTTGCTATTTACTATAACCAGCGATACATCACTGTTTTTGATATATCCTCTTAACTCATTAACCTTACCGCTACCGAACAATGTCGCTGGTTTAATTTCAGGAATATTTACCGGAATATTTTCCACTACCTCTAAATCTATAGCGTTGGCAAGACCGAGAGCCTCTTCAAGACATGATGATATAGTTCTGTTTTGCGCTGAGGATTTTTGTTTGAATACGGGATGTATGATAAATACTCCACTGGCTGGAGCGTCAGTACTTATCCCATTTCCTCGTGAATCATTATAAGAATCATCAAGGTACACTATATTAAAATCCCCTCAACAAATCTATGCCATTTCAAATTCTTGCGCACTCATAGGCACAGAGACTGATTCCTTAACTTCTTCCTCATGAAGAACCACAGCACCAGCGGGAACTATAGTCGCTATCGTATGTTTGTAGACAAGTTGTACCTGAGCGCCTCTACGAAGTAGCACTGAAAAATTATCAAACGCTGTAATATTTCCTTGTAATTTTACACCGTTAGACAGAAAAACCGTAACAGGAACGCGTTTCTTACGCAATGTGTTAAGAAATACGTCCTGAATATTTTGTGATTTTTCTGAAGCCATTTATTTTACCTTTTTTATAATTTATTTTTAGACGGTATTAGCATGATATGAGGAGATAACATATAGGTAATTGTCTATCTATTCAACAGCAATATCGCAACTAATTTTTGATTAACTAGGAACAAAAAACTAGAGCAAACCCTTCACACTTTTTGACGCGACTACCTTACCCTTGCTCATAAATGCCTCATGATTATCGTCTATATCAGATAATTTGTAATAGTAATTAACCATCATTCCGGCTGACTGCCTGAGACCTTTTTCAGATATATCAGCAAGCCAATTTATCCGCTCAAGCCTAGCGCCATTAGAAAGATGAAAGTTACATACCGGATCAAGAGGTCTGTCTTTTCTCTTTTCATTCATTAGATAATGAGCGCATAGGCGAAGTAATAACGGCTTTAATTCCTCTGGGAGTTTCTTGTCTTTATACCATTCCTTACCAAGAGATTGCAGAGTATCTCTCTCCTCTTTACCCAACAATTTACTATCAGTTTTCTCAAGTTCTTTACTTAACCAATTACGAAAATTTGGAATAGGTGACAACGTAGCGAACGTCTTGATATTTTTAAGCTCTAATGATAGTTTACCAACTACTCGTTTAATCAAAAAATTGCCAAAGCTAATCCCAACAAGCCCTTTTTGAGCGTTTGATATTGAATAGAAAATCGCGGTGTCAGCTTCTTTATTATCGGTTACGGGATCTGTTTGATCCAATAATTTCTGAATATTATTACTCATACCTTTAACCAAAGCCACATGGACAAAGATTAGTGGCTCAAGTGGCATTTTATTATGGAAAAACGCGAAAACTCGCCGATCAGAATCAAGACGATTTTTAAGATCATCCCATGAGGAAACCCTATGTACTGCCTCGTACTCAATCAACTTCTCAAGAAGAGCCGCCGGTGATTGCCAAGTAATCTCCCGCATATCAAGCAAACCAATATCAAACCATGAGAATAATATGGATTTCAAATCATACTCTAAGCCTTTAAGGGCGACATCATCACCTATTATCGGCAGCAGGTCAGATCTCATATTAATCAAAAATTGAAAACCATCAGGCAAGTCAGTAAATTGGCGTAATATTATGCTTCTTGGCGTGATTAGAGCCTTACGCATGGCGATCTCTACAGATAGTTTCTCACTGTCGCTAGAGCCAGATTTATAGCTAGCGCAAAGCTCTTCTATTTTGCTGGTGTCAGGCGCGAACTCCTCAGCGAGCATTTTAAGGAATTTTACCCGTCCGGTTTCATTAAGTTTTAGATATATCCGACCCAGATCGGCAGTATGCGCTCTTGCCGTAACCTCCCCTCCTTTGCTATTTAGACATTGGCGCATCTGCTCAAGAAGCAGATCACCATCTTCTTTCGGCACGGATGGACGTATATCGTGAGAAACCACGTGGCGTGCTAGCCCTTCTATCTCCCTCCACGCGCGCAGAACACTTACCACTGTGCGCCTACGCAAAGAAGACAGGCTAGCGGAAGGCAGAAAATCTGTATTTTCCTTTTCTTTAGGTATTTCTTTAGCGGCTTCTTTCATAGCGACATATATAGCTATATTCCTTGCGCTTTTTCAAGCGTTATCAAAACTAAGAATAATTACAAACGACATTTATACGTTTTTATCACCTCTGTCGCTCCTCATCCTATGACCTTTGAGCTTCGACACGACCAGTAAGCAACCAGTAGAATGATAAAAATATATGAACAATTATTTACAACTAACTATATAGCTACAACTTGTCAGATTGAATGAACAGTATTTTCTATAAAAAATGGTTTTATATTACTAATTTTTTTCTTTATTCTCCTACCAGCATGCCATAGATCATAATTACGCTGCATATTAATCCACAACTCAGGACTAGTATTAAAAGCTCTACCAAGTAATATAGCCATTTCCGGTGATATTCCAGTATGACCATTTACGATACGTGATACAGTTTTACGGTCAACTCCTAATCTATCAGCTACTTCTTTTATGGTAAGACCAGAAGGTCGCATATCAAGCTCCCATAGGATTTCTCCGGGGTGTGGCGGGTTATATTGTCTTGTGACCATTTTTAATCCTTTAATATTTAATGATAATCAACATAATTTACTATGTAAGCGTTCCCATCCTCAAACCTAAAAGTAATACGCCAATTACCATTTACGGTAACTGACCATAAAGACTTCATATTACCTTTTAATTGGTGAAGCCTAGCTCCATGAAAATTAACATCCTGCACTTTATAAGCAGCATCAATCCTTTGTAAAATAAGACGTAACTTCCCGGAGTGAGAATTCTGAATACCAGCGGTAGAACCTGTCTCCCAGAATTTTCGTAACCCTTTATGTTCAAAAGATTTTATCATTTATTATATCATATTAATCACCCTAATGTACCATATAATGCCCCAGCTTTCAATAACAAACAGTATCTCTTGCGCTTTTTCAAGTGTTGATATAGTTTCCTGACATTAAATATTGGCAATAATTGTTAATTCAGGACATTCCATGACACAAAAAATAAAAAAAGTGGTGCTTGCCTATTCCGGCGGGCTGGACACCTCAATTATCCTTAAATGGCTGCAAGAAGAATATGGCTGTGAGGTTGTAACATTCACTGCCGATCTTGGTCAGGGCGAGGAGGTTGAGCCTGCCCGTAAAAAAGCTGAGATGATGGGCGCTAAAGAAATATTCATTGAGGATCTGCGTGAGGAATTTGTCCGTGACTATGTATTTCCTATGTTCCGCGCTAATACGGTTTATGAGGGTGTGTATCTGCTGGGAACGTCCATCGCTCGTCCGCTTATCTCTAAAAAACAAATTGATATAGCCATAAAAACCGGAGCTGACGCGGTAGCGCATGGTGCGACTGGTAAGGGTAATGATCAGGTACGTTTTGAGCTTGGCTATTATGCCCTAAAACCTGACATTAAAGTTATCGCCCCATGGCGGCAGTGGGATTTAACCAGCCGCACTAAACTGATTGAATACGCGGAAAAACACCAGATACCTATCACTAAGGATAAGCGAGGTGAAGCCCCCTATTCAACTGATGCGAATTTGTTGCATATTTCTTATGAGGGAAAAATACTGGAAGATCCATGGCAGGCACCGCATGAGGATATGTTCCTGCGTTCCGTATCACCGGAAAACGCTCCTGATAACCCAACATTTATTGAGGTAGAATTCGCGCGTGGCGATGCTGTCGCTGTTAATGGTAAAAAAATGTCACCGGCAACTTTGCTTACAGAACTAAACAGGCTAGGTGGTGAAAACGGTATAGGTAGGCTTGACCTGGTTGAAAACCGTTATGTCGGGATGAAATCACGAGGGATCTATGAGACACCGGGTGGCACTATCCTGCTTGCCGCTCATCGGGCTATTGAAAGTCTGACACTGGACAGAGGAGCCGCTCATCTTAAAGATGAGATAATGCCACGTTACGCCGAGCTTATTTATAATGGTTACTGGTGGAGTCCTGAGCGAGAAATGCTGCAAGCTTTGATTGATAAGTCACAGGATAATGTAAGCGGCACTGTCCGCCTGAAACTTTATAAAGGTAGCGTGTCTGTTGATGGTCGTAAGTCAGAAAAATCACTATATAGTGAAAAACACGTGACTTTTGAGGATGACGCCGGAGCTTATGATCAGAAAGATGCCGCCGGATTTATCAAACTAAACGCTTTGAGATTACGGTTATTGAAAAGATAGATGGGTAATTATAGTATGCTGAAAAAATGTTTTTTTATATTTATGCTCATATTCCCAGAGATTGCGTTTGGATACGTTCCTATGATGCAAATTACAAGGATAAATGACAGCGATAAACTCGTGGAGGTAAGTAGCAGCGAAATATTTCTTCGCATACCAGAAAAATACTTAGTATATTCGCCATATGATAATTACTATAGAACCATTTTTAATAGTTCGGTGTATGTGACATATCCTAATATTGAGCCAGCAATAAAATACAAAGAAAAAATAGAACAGGATTATAAAGGATTTTTTATAGATTATATGGATGTAGAGAATATAAAAATATTCAAGCCATACTCAAAGGAAAAAAAGAAAAAATTGACTGATGAATATGAGGCTATCTTAAAAGATGACTCAAAAAAATGTGAGGAATTACTCAAAAAAAATGAAGTGTGTCCTCCTCCTTTACCTACACCTCCTCCCGCAGGTGAACTTATTAAAGAGTTAAAAGACAAAATAATAAGTATAGAGATTATAAACAAAAAAGCATTAGAGAATTATTGCAGTATATTCTTAAAAGAAACACAAGATACATATATAAGCGAAAAATACAAAACGTGTAAGAAATATGAATATATTACAGACGAGAAATATATAAAACCAAAGCTAGAATATGCTGATGGTACACCTATAGAAATACCAACTTTTAAGAGTGTTAACTCAAATAATAAGAATGTTCTAAACAATGGATACTTGCAACAAACCGTAAAGGTGAATGATAATATTTACGTACGTTATAGATTGCCATCTAATAAGAATAAGGAAGATATAAAAGAAAAAATTATTAAACTGATAAAGACTTTTATAGTCAAATGAGATAACATAAAAACCCCCTCACCCTAGCCCTCTCCCAAAGGGAGAGGGGATTGTTGGCGTTATGCTCATGCCTTAGTTTTTTTATTAGCGACATCAACCATATTTTCCGCTCTTTCTAGCGATTTACCGGAAAGTGGTCGTAGTTCTTTCGCTACCATTTTCATTTCTTCCATATCGCCGTTACAATGCAGGACAACGTCGCATCCAGCAGCAAGCGCGTTTCTTGTCCGCTCAGAAAAATCGCCACGCATAGCTTTCATAGATAGATCATCAGACATCAGCAACCCATCAAACCCTATTTCACTACGGATCATACTTATTATTTTTTCTGAGGTAGTGGCGATATTCTCGCTATCAATATCACTATATAAAATATGAGCGGTCATTGCCGCTGGAAGATAGGACAAAGCCTTAAACGGCATAAAATCTGACTGACGAAGTATATCTATATTAGTATCAACTACTGGCAATTCATGGTGACTGTCAGAAAACGCTCGTCCATGACCTGGTATGTGTTTTATTATAGGCACCACTCCACCATCCATCAGTCCGTGCGCCTGAGCTTTCGCTAGTTTTATCACCTGCTCATGATTTTTCCCAAAGGCTCTATCACCGATAATATCGTGAGCGCCTTCCGCCGGAATATCAGCGACTGGAGCGCAATTTACGGTTATACCTAGAGATAATAGGAGTTCCGCTATTTTTTTAGCGTTTTCGTAAGTCGCTTTCTCTGCTTCCCCAATATTTTTTTCTGCCATAAGAGCGAATTTGCTGGCTGGTGGAAATTCTGGGAAACACGGTGGTTTAAGACGTGCTACCCTGCCGCCTTCCTGATCTATTAGTATCGGCAGATCATCACGTCCTGATAGCTCTCGCAACTGGTCAGTTAGCTCTCTTATCTGCCGTTCGTCATCACAATTTCTTGTGAACAGAATATAACCAAACGGTTTTATTTCTGAAAAAAAACTTATCTCATCCGGCGTTAGAGAAGTACCGGACAGACCAAAAATTACTGAAGAAAGGCTCATATATAGTTGGTTTACTGTATTATTTCACGTAAAAACAAGGCTGTCCTTTTTTGGATAATGTCCTACAAAAATAAGAAGCCTCATTCTTGTTAGGAAATCCTTTAACTCGCAAACGATACAAGGTTTTACCCTTCACATTCACCGCCATATAAACAGGTGAGTATTTTTTTAGTGATGAGAATTTACCGCTAATTTTTTTCCAAGCACTAACCGCTTCGGCTTTGCTGGTATAAGCTCCTAGCTGAATCTGTTCTTTTCCAGTGTTAAGTAATTTCTCTACCTTCTTTTCTACGACTTGCTTCGCTGGCTCTTCCTTATCAATTTTTACCTTATCAGCTATATCGTCAGATTTTTTATCCACGAACTCTATTTTATCGCTAACCTCATCAATAACTTTGTCTTTAGAGGAATCATCAACAGGCTTAGAAGATATGGTATCTAATATTTCCTTTTTGCTTACCGGCTCCTCTGGAGGTGGCATAATACGCTCTACTTTCGCTGTCGTATTATCTTTAGAGAAAGTATCAAACACTGTTTTATCCTGATTAGGGAATTTCATGCCACCTGGGTCTAACGGCACTTCCTTTATTGGCTCGTCTGATGCTTCTATAACCAACAAATCCTCCTCAGTGGCGGATTGTTTTCCTATATCATAGGCATACCAAGCAAGGCAAACAAAGCCCACTATGGCACTTATTAAAACAAGTGGCGGAATCCATTTTGATATTTTACTTTCATGTTCCAGATAGTCATCATTTTCACTCATCACCGCATCTCCTCTGCTGGTTCTACACCCAGTACTATAAGACCGGAAGCTATCACAATTGATAGGCTACGGGCAAGAACGATTCTCGCTGCTGTAAGTTCTATATCATCTTTAATAATAAAACGTAAATCATTATCACTATTTCCAAGATTCCATAAAGAATGAAAACTCGCTGCCAAATCTTGTAAGTAAAATGCTATGCGATGTGGCTCTAAAGCATGAGCTGATGACTCAATTATTCTTGGCCAATTACTCATCATACGAATTATCTCTATTTCCTTTGGATGTGACAACCTACTTAAAATTTTATCATTTGGATTTCCGGCAAGCTCCACCGCCTCAGGAAGTTCAGCAAGACTATTGCGGTATATAGAGCGGGTACGAGCGTGAGCGTACTGAACATAAAATACCGGATTATCTTTTGACTGCTCCATAACCTTAGCAAGGTCAAAATCAAGATGCGCGTCATTCTTGCGGGTAAGCATTATAAAACGAAAAACATCTTTACCAACCTCGTCCACTACCTCACGCACTGTGACAAAAGTTCCAGCGCGCTTTGACATTTTCATTGGATTGCCATCTCTTAAAAACTTTACAAGTTGGCAAAGCTTTATATCTATCGTTACCTTATTGTCAGAAAAAGCGCTTACCGCCGCCTTAAGTCTTTTAATATATCCACCATGATCCGCGCCAAAAATATTTATAAGCCAATCAAAACCACGCCGACATTTATCAAAATGATAAGCTATATCAGGAGCAAGATAAGTCCAGTTACCATCTGATTTTTTAAGCGCGCGGTCGCAATCATCACCAAACTGAGTAGCCTTAAATAAAGTTTGTGGACGCTCCTCCCAATCATCTGGTGTTTTTCCTTTTGGTGGCTCTAGCACACCTTCATATATGAGACCTTTTTCCGTAAGAAGTGATAGTGCCTCTTCTACTTTTCCGGCTTTGGTAAGTGCTTTCTCTGAGGAAAAAACATCATGCTTTATACCGAGAGCCGCTAAATCATCTTTGATTATTTCCATTATCGCGCCTATGGTATATTCTTTTACCGGATCCAGCCACTCATCACGGCTTTTATTAAGCAACTCACTACCATACTTATTTTTTACGCCTTCGGCAATTCCAATCAAATATTCACCCGGATACATACCTTCGGGAATTTCTCCTATATCTTCCCCGCATACCTCACGATAACGCAGGAAAACCGAATCAGCTAATTTATCTATCTGCGCGCCAGCGTCATTTATATAATATTCTCTGGTAATATCATAACCAGCTTTTTGCAGAAGAGAGCTTAAAGCGTCACCAAAAACTGCCCCTCTACCGTGCCCTACATGCATTGGTCCTGTTGGATTGGCGGATACATATTCCACATTTACCTTTCGTCCATTCCCAATATCAGAACTACCATATGTAGCGGCACTTTCTATGATATAGGTAAGCTGTTTTTGCCATACATCCATACGCAAAGTCATGTTGATAAAACCAGCTCCGGCTATATCTAACTTCTCTATTTCTGGAATATTTTTTAATTCAGACACAAATAATTCCGCAAGCTCACGTGGTTTTTTACCTACCTGAGCGGCAAGCACCATAGCTACGTTGGTAGCTAACTCACCATGCGCTATGTCTTTGCTGGGAACAACGTCAACCTTATCAGTTACCAAATCCTCAGGAATGGTTTTTTCCTTTTGCAGTTTAACGATAGCGTTTTTTACATCATCATTAATTTTTTTATATATGTTCATTTTTAAGTATATTCCGTTTATGGTAAATAACCATCTGCCCAAAATAGATCGTCATAACAATTTTGATGGGAGTTTTTGTAGTCATTTGATTTTAATAAAAGCTTTCCTGATTAATAACACCAGTTCTTTCTAAAATCATCTGGATTATTTTGGAAAGCCCAACATATAAATAACCAACCGGCAAACAAACCACAGAAAGCAGTATAACCACCAGAAAAACCGGAAATCCTGGCAGATCAAAATTAGCTATAGTATAAATTATCAAAAAACCAAAAGCGTAATAAGGAACAAAGGCTATTGGAGCGGCAAAAGCCACTTTTTTGAGCTCAAGGGCGCTTGCCCCACGATATTTGAAGATACTCCAGCAGGCGAATATGAAATATTGAATAACTCCAAACACTACCAGATAAAAAAACGTTGAGGAATTTCCAGTCTGAAATAACTCTTGATTTACCGGACGCATACCAATAGCCCATAACAACAGAGGAACAACAATAGGCAACCATATAGCGAGATGATAATACTGCCTGAGGCTTAATATCGGCTCTTTACAATAGATAGTATTATATTTTTTCTTTTTTTTTCTAGTCATCTGGATAAAACTATAGTCATCACAAATAAAAATATTACATATTTTTATTTAATTTTACGCTTACTTCATAGTGGGAAACCTTATCTTTCGGATAAGGTTTTCATACTAGTTTTGGATAATTCTTACCCAAAGCTAGTATATAATTATTTTCTCCAGAAAGCTAGTGAGGAAAGCAGACCACCACCTGATGTCAGATCTATGTCCGCGCCTATATCAACAGCTGGTGCCGAATGGGTAATCGCCCCGACCGATATATAATCAACTCCAGTTTTCGCTATCTCGGCTATGTTATTAAGATCTACTCCACCGGAAGCTTCTAGCGGAATTTTACCGGCGACTATCTCCACCGCTTTACGCAGCGTGTCAACATCCATATTATCCAACATTATACGGTTAGCTTCTGTCTCAGCGGCATCTTTTACTTGTTCTATGGTATCACATTCAACAATTATCTTTAGATCCCCAGCTCCAGACTTTGCTGTCTTAACCGCCTGCTTTACACCACCGCTAAGAGCTATGTGATTGTCTTTTATTAGAATCATATCATCAAGTCGCACACGATGATTTCGCGCACCACCAACACTGGTTGCGTATTTATCTAAAACCCGCAAATTTACCATAGTTTTTCTGGTATCAAGGATTATAGCCTTAGTGCCCATGACAGCTTCCACGTATTTGTCAGTAAGAGTAGCCACTCCGCACATACGCTGAATAATATTAAGCGCTACCCGCTCACCAGCAAGTAAAGACCTAGCACTGCCTTTAATTATAGCAAGCACAGTACCAGCTTGTACTTTTTTACCTTCCATCACCTTTACCGCTACCGAAATATCCTTGTCTATCTGTGAATAGACCTCACCAATAAGTGGTAATCCGCAGGTCACCATATCCTGTCTTGCCACAAATTTCATTTTCGCTTTTTTATCCTCAGGAATAAGCAAACTAGAAGTTATGTCACCTGTGCCAATATCCTCAGCAAGCGCGCGTTTTATAATATCAGTAATCTCTGAATCGCCACGCAAATCTTTTATATTTCCTGTCATTTGTTCCTACCTAAATATCACTGTTTTTTTGCCGTTTAATAATACTCTGTGCTCAGTGTGATAACGCAGGGCGCGCGCTAGAGTAATTGACTCAGTGTCATGCCCGATGGCTGCCAAATCCTCTGGATTACTAGTATGGTCAACTCGCGCTACCTCTTGCTCAATGATTGGTCCCTCATCAAGATCCTCCGTTACATAATGAGCGGTCGCTCCAATAAGCTTTACACCACGATCAAAAGCTTGTTGGTAAGGCTTCGCTCCCTTAAAGCTCGGCAGGAATGAATGATGGATATTTATGACCCTGCCTTTCATCTTAGCGCAAAAGTCAGCGGATAAAATCTGCATATAGCGAGCGAGCACCACCACATCAATATTATGTTTATCCACCAGATTCAATATGTCTGCTTCCTGTTGTTCTTTATTATCAGCGCCGATCGGTAGATGGTAGAAAGCTATATCATGCCACCTCGCTACATGCTGTAAGTCTGTGTGATTAGAAACTATGGCTGGTATATCAATCGCTAGCTGTCCGGTTTTATGCCTATACAACAAATCATTCAAACAATGACCAAATTTTGATACCATGATAAGTACACGACTTTTCCTATCTTTAGGAACTATTTCCCAATCCATAGAAAAACTATCCGCCACCTTAGCCGCGAACAAGTTTTTTAGTTCGTCAAAACTCTGACTATCTTTTTCAAGTAAGAACTCTATCCTGAGGAAAAACTGACCTGTTGAGGCATCACCAAACTGCGCTGACTCTATAATAAACCCGCCATTTTCAGCGAGAAACCCACTAACGCTAGCGACAATTCCACGCACATCAGGGCAAGAAAGGGTAAGTATATATCGGTTTTTGTTCATATTAAAATACGGAACGTAACATATTATTTACTCCTACCCTTACCTTTTGAGGAATTAACACCATCCACATTCCCAGATGGTGTTTTATTTGTTATCCTACTAAAAGCCTGCTCAAAAACTGGTTTTAGAGCTTGCCCTATATCGTTATCTTTATTATTTATCACAGGTGACAAATCCTTTTTCAATAAATAATGTTTTACCATACCGCCAAACATTATATTATCATTAAACATCAATTTATCATCAGCTTTGAATAATTCATTTTCTTTTAACGCGCTAGCTACGGCTTCATGAAGAGAAAGTGTGCTAATCCACACCACAGAAGAGTCAGGGTTGCTTTCTTTTACTGCTTTAGCAAGCTTAAAACCGTAATTTCCTGCTTGCATTTGGTCATCCACAAAAGCGGCTGCTATCGGCTGATTATCACTCTTCGCCTGCCCTATAAAATTAAGTGCTTCCTTACCATCTGTTATTACTTTTACTTGTGATTTAATTCGCTCAGCGTCATATCCCATACTACCAGCTAGACAGCTGATATTATTGACAACGTGATCTTCTTTAGCAACATCATCTACCACTAATATTATCGGTTTTTTAGTTTCACTCATAATAGATATTATCCATATATCATTTGTGTACCGCACTATATTTTATTTCTGCCTGCCCGCTATTCGTAATAGTGCCAGTATTTACTGATGGGCTCCGCCGTGTTATCTGTTCAAACGCCTGTCTGAAGACTGGCACTAATATCTCTCTTATTTGCTTATTATACTCCATAACCTCAACTAACGGATCATCATGTTCATTCTTAACCAATATAGCGCTTTTGAACACTCCGCTAGAGTCAGACTTTGAGAACATTAGATCATCATTAGCGCTAAATTTTCCTTCAGATACTAATTTTATTGCTTCAGGAATATTTGGTCTATTGCTACTAATCCAAACTACCTGAGTATCAGGGTTATTTGTTTTTAGAGATTTTGCTATTTCCACACCACGATCCACACCTTGCATTTTATTATCGGTAAAAGCGGCGGCTATTGGCTGATTATCCTGTTTTGCTTGTTTTATAAAAGCAAGCGCCTCATCAGCGTTGGTTATTACTTTTATCTGAGATGCTATTTCACTAGCGTTAAAACCAAGTTTATCCGCAAGTCCTGCTATATTGGCAGTCACTTTCTTAGCATCCGCCCAATCATCAATAACCAATATCAAGGGCTTTTTATTATCCGTCATATAAAAACCATATCTTACAAAAATTAAAGAAATAAGTGTATTTATATTAATATTTAACAGCTTTTACTACTATTTTTTTAATTTCGCTACATTTTTTAATTCTGGGTTATTACGAGGCAAATAACACTCAAAACGCGCGCCTTTTCCTACCTCAGAGGCGAGAATCACTCTTCCTCCATGTAATTCAACAAAGCTTTTAACTATTGGCAGCCCCAGCCCAGTGCCGGATCCATCACGTGATCTGGCGGATTTTTTCTTATCCGCATCTTTTTTTCTACCTTTATAGAATTTACTAAATACCACTTCCTGCTCGGATTCTGGAATACCTTGCCCATCATCCTCAACCCATAGCATTATTTCGCCACTACCCATCTCCCGCGCTCCAAAGCCAACAGAACCTCCCTCTTTAGAGTATCTTAAAGCGTTTGAAAGCAAATTAAACAATATCTGTTTAATACGAGTCTCATCACCATTCATCGCACCTATATCGGCTGGACAGTCAAAATCTATATTGATAGAAAATTCTTTGCTACGTTCAGTTATAAGAGTAAGAACCGACTTCATCATAATAGAAATATCAAAGTCGGAAACATCAAGACGCATATACCCCGCTTCAATTCCCGCTAGGTCTAAAATATCATTAATTAGCCCCATAAGATGTTTTGATGAATTATGGATATTCTCCACATATTCTCTCTGTTTCTTGGAGAGCGTCCCAAAATACTCTTGCTTCAGCATTTCAGAAAAGCCACTGATAGAAGTAAGCGGTGAACGCAGCTCATAAGAAACATTAGCTAAGAACTCTGTCTTTAATTTATCGGCTTCTTGCAACGCCTCATTTCGCTCACGCAGCGATCTTTCCACTAATGTAGAATCAGTCGCGTCCAAATAAGTTATCAGCGTCGCGCCATCAGGAAGCGGGACTTTGCGCCAATCAATAACCTTACCATCACTGCGTTCTATACGGCTGGTGATAAATTCCCGTATTTGTAATTCATCAATATTCTGTTTTCTAAAATTATCTATATCCTCATCATCTATAAATACCCGATATTTCTCCAGCAACTCACTTACGTGTGGCTCGGAGTCTACAAACTCTTGCTCCAGATTCCAAATAGCCAAATAATTAGGGTTACTCAGCTTAAGCCTACCATCCTCTCCGAACACGGCAAGTCCCTCATGCAGATTATCAAGGGTTTCTCTCTGAACAGCGATAAGAGTATTGTAGGAGCGCTCAAGGGCAAGTCGGTCTGTAACGTCCTCATAGGCGAATAATATACCACCAAGAGCGTGTGGTATCGCGATTACCCTAAGCGCTTTGCCGTCCGGCAAATAGAAAAATTCTTCCTTTGGTTCTAACAGTTCAGTAAATAATTTTATTTGCTGATCTTTGAACATCTTGAAATTAGCCTGTTCGGGCAAACGGCGCTTTTCGTAGAGAGTTTCTAAAATCTCACTATAGGTTGGCTCGGAATCAAGCCACATTTCATCCAATTTCCATAACGCCACAAAGGCGTTGTTAAAACTTTTAATGCGCCTGTCCGCTCCATAAACCGCCATAGCATTCGCGGAAATCTCCATAAGATTCTTCTGCGCTAATATATGACGTGATACATCCTCCTTAAGCGTATCAAGCTCGCTATAATCAATCGCAAAACCAGCGGTAATACCCTCTTCCGGTATGGGAAACTCGGTAATACCGTAAAGTTTTCTTTCACCACCAACTATTATATGCCTTCTTTCTGTAGCCTCAGAAGCTTGCTTATTCGCCTGCTGTGCTAGATTTTTGGAATGACGGTCAAGTTCGGGTACGGTATCAATACTTTCATCATCAAGTAGATCCTCAACCGCCTCGCCATAAGCCAGATTATAAAATTCTATATCAAGATCAGAATTACGTTGCCAGATTGGGTATGGCGACATGTTAAGCAGAGTGGAGATTTTTTTAAGCTCCATTTTGAGCCGTTCATTCTCCAGCTTTAGTCTGTTCGTATTTTCAGCCGGATTGTCATCGTGAACATCTCCCAAAGAATCTTCACGTTTATCATCACTGCCACCAAATAAAGCTGATTTTATCGCTGAACTAAATCTACGCACTAATAATTTCTCTTATAAAATAATACGCTATACATTAAGATATACTGTAAAGAAAACTTCACATTAAATCAAACAAAACTATGCTAGCATCTAAGTCGTAAATTACAAAAATATATTTTTATAAACTAAAAAAACTGAAACCGACAAATTGCTACACCCTGAGAGGTTTACTAATAAAGGTTATAATATAAATCAACCAAGCGAAAACCATACCGATAATGAAGCACGCAAAAAGCAGAACAGCAAAAACAAACCACCAGAGCGGTGAGCACATAAAACATTCTAAAAAAAATCCCCACATAAATATGTGAGGATTTTATACTATCTAATAACGATAACCATCTGGCTTAAATGGTCCGGCTTGTGGGACATTTAGGTATTTAGCCTGCTTCTCGCTAAGCTTAGAAAGTTTTACACCAAGCTTTTCAAGATGGAGAGCGGCTACTTTCTCATCCAAATGTTTTGGCAGCACATATACTTTATTTTCGTATTTAGAATGATTTTTCCACAATTCAATTTGCGCCAGAACCTGATTAGAAAAAGAAGTACTCATTACAAAACTTGGATGCCCAGTAGCGCAGCCAAGATTTACCAAACGACCTTTAGCAAGTACGATAATACGCTTACCGTCGGGAAAAGTTACCTCATCAACTTGTGGCTTTATCTCTTCCCATTTCATATTGCTTAGAGCTTCTATTTGTATCTCATTATCAAAATGTCCGATATTGCACACTATCGCCCGATCTTTCATCGCCCGCATGTGCTCAATAGTAACTATATCCACATTTCCGGTAGCGGTTACGAAAATATCGCCACGCGCGGCGGCATCCTCCATAGTTGTCACCTCGTATCCCTCCATGGAGGCCTGAAGGGCGCATATCGGATCAATCTCAGTTACGATAACCCTTGCTCCTTGCCCTCTTAGCGAATGAGCGCAACCTTTACCAACATCACCATAGCCAGCTACTACCGCTATTTTACCAGCAAGCATAATATCGGTCGCACGTTTAAGCCCATCAGGAAGCGACTCACGGCAACCGTAAAGATTATCAAATTTTGATTTGGTAACGGAATTATTTACGTCAATGGCCGGAACTTTTAGTTCTCTAGTCTTCATCATTTCGTACAAACGATGAACACCGGTAGTTGTTTCCTCCGATATACCTTTTACTTCCGCTAGTATCTCAGGATATTTATCATGCATGATCTTGGTAAGGTCCCCTCCATCATCAAGGATCATATTAGGAACCCAGCCATCAGCACTTTTAATAGTTTGCTCAATACACCACTCATATTCCTCGTCAGTCTCACCTTTCCAAGCGAATACGGGAACGCCACTTGCGGCAATCGCCGCCGCCGCTTGATCCTGAGTTGAGAAAATATTGCAACTACTCCAACGCACGGTCGCGCCAAGAGCGGTAAGAGTCTCAATAAGAACAGCGGTTTGGATAGTCATATGCAAACAGCCAGCAACGCGCGCACCCTTAAGTGGCTGGGAAGCGGCGTACTCACCACGAATCGCCATAAGACCCGGCATCTCAGTCTCAGCTAGTGAAATCTCGCTACGTCCCCACTTAGCAAGAGATATATCTTTTACTTTATAATCGGTGAAATTTTCTTTAGCGGCTGTAGCGTTGTTGCTCATATTTTTTCCTTTATTATATTAAAAACTAAAAATGAAATATGTTCGGAAACTACCTATCATATTAGAAAACTGCAAGCTAAAACCTATCATTCTCTTATTTCAATACAGGTTTTTGTAGACAAATAAGGCAATATCTCTAGCAAATCCTCTTTAGCAAGCGCGACGCAACCTTCTGTTCCCGAATAATCTGGTTTCGCGATATGCACAAATATCGCGCTGCCCTTGCCCCTAACTATTGGTGAATCATTATAGCCAAGTGGAATTATAAGATCATATACATCATCCTCACGCCAGAGTTTTTCATGAGAAAATTCAAACGGCAATTTTACGTGATTATTATAATCCGGCGAGTTTACATCATCGCACCAACCGTCATTTTGTGTAATAATTTTTAGTGGCAGATGGGTTGTTGGCGCGCTTATTTTATCCGCCCGATACCATAACTCACACAGCGGGAAAACGCCAAGCGGAGTACGATTGTCACCTTCTTGTTTATTTTTAGAAAAACCGTTTTTACCGATGGCACAACGATAGGTTTTTCCATTAAAAAACATACTTCTATCTTTAACTTTCATAATCTTATTAATCATCTAACAATACCATTTAGTTTTACTTACATAGCATTAAGTCATTAAAATCCACCTTAAGAGCGCAAGATATTTTCAGCAAGTCGGCTAAGCTTATTTCATATTTACCGAGTTCATAGCAATCTAATAAATTTTCTGACACACCAGACAGACAAGACAGTTTGCGTAGCGGCATTTTTTGCCTAATACGATAATGGTGGATATTATTACCAATTCTTAAACGCAATTGGCGAAGTAAATTAGCACTATAATGCATGGTTCTTTCCCTTTCCAAGTGTCAGGAGTTAGAAACCACGTATAACTCGTGATGCGAGTATTTCCCTTTCGGGTATTATATTTCCCGCACTCCCGACGTAAAGAAAATTGCCATAAATTATGGGCACAAAAAATCACTCTGTCGGGAGTGATACCGGTTATAGCGGTTTCTAATCGCTGTGTGGCTAGTATAAGGAATTTAACTGCATTCGCAAGATTAAATTAGCAACTTAACTTTGTTTTTCCTACGAAATAAAATTGTCTTGTTCGCTATACGGTATAAACCTAAACTGGAACAACTTTACGCTCCTTAAAAGGAACTATCACCTCCAGAACTTGGCTCACTATCTGTTTGGCGTTAAGACCAGCTTTATCATACATATCATTTGGTTTCCCATGATCTATAAATATATCCGGCAGATATAACGGTATAATCTTACAGCCCTTATCAAGCAGGTCGCTACGGGCGGCAAAATCAAGGACATGAGAGGCAAACCCACCAATCGCTCCCTCCTCTACCGTTATCAGCAACTCATGATCCGCTATTAAATCACGCACAAGCTCTTTATCCAACGGCTTTACGAAACGAGCGTCAGCGACTGTTACCCCTATACCATTATCCTCAATAATGGTGGCGGCTTTCAATGATTCCTGAAGTCTTGTACCAAGCGAAAGTATCGCTACTCTTGGCACTTCACTTTTTCGTACCACACGCCCTTTACCTATCTCAAGAACAGTACCTTCTTCTGGCAAATTAACACCAACTCCCTCACCACGTGGATAGCGAACCGCGCTTGGAGCGTAGTCAATCGTTGTCATTGTGGTTACCATATTTTTAAGCTCAGCCTCATCACTTGGTGCCATTACTATAAAATTCGGAAGGCTAGCAAGATACGTTATATCAAATGTTCCGGCGTGGGTCGCGCCATCCGCTCCAACTAAACCCGCTCTATCTATGGCAAAACGAACTGGGAGTTTTTGAATAGCCACATCATGCACCACCTGATCGTAAGCACGCTGGAGGAATGTTGAGTAAATAGCACAAAATGGCTTATAACCCTGTGTGGCAAGACCAGCGGCGAAAGTAACAGCGTGCTGCTCGGCGATTCCTACATCAAACATCCGCTCAGGAAATTCTTTCGCGAACAAATCCAGACCCGTTCCATCCGGCATAGCGGCGGTAATTCCAACTATTTTGTCATCCTTCTTCGCCTCCGCTATAAGACTTCCCGCGAAAATTTTCGTATAAGACGGAGCATTCGCTAGCGCCTTTTTCTGCGCGCCGGTCCGCACATCAAAGCTTGACACACCATGATATTTATCATCGGACTTTTCCGCCGGATTATATCCGTGCCCTTTGCGGGTTACGACATGCAGTAATATAGGGCTGCTATCTTTTTCTTTTTTAATGTTACGAAGAACCGGCAGCAAATGTGCCATATTATGACCATCCACAGGTCCCACATAATAAAAACCAAGCTGTTCAAAAAGAGTCCCACCAACCGCAATGTCCCGCGCCAAATGCTCGGCTCTTCGTGCCATCCGCAACAGCGGTTCAGGGAATTTACTGGCGACCGACTTGCCGATATGCCTCAGAGTATGGTACGGGTGCGAGGAAATCAGCTTTGCCAGGTAAGCACTCATCGCTCCCACCGGAGGCGCGATTGACATATCATTATCATTGAGAATTACTATTAATCGTGACCCCAGACTTCCGGCGTTATTCATCGCCTCAAAAGCCATTCCCGCGCTCATCGCCCCATCGCCGATAACCGCTATCACCTCATTATCATCACCCTTTAAGTCACGGGCAACCGCCATGCCAAGACCGGCGGAGATGGAAGTTGAGCTGTGACCGGCACCAAAAGAATCATATTCACTCTCACTGCGTTTACAAAAACCGGAAACACCACCTTCTTGACGTAAAGTGTGCATCCTCTCTCTTCTGCCAGTGAGTATCTTATGAGGGTAAGATTGATGCCCAACGTCCCAAATAAGCAAATCCTCAGGGGTATTAAATACATGATGAAGCGCTACTGTTAGCTCAACCACTCCAAGACCAGCACCAAGATGTCCACCGGTTTTGGAGACTATGTTAATCGTCTCTCTTCTTAGCTCGTCAGCCAGAGAAACTAACTGCTCATCACTAAAGCCACGAATATCCGCCGGAGATGAAATATTATCTAATAAAGGAGTATCGCTCACAAAAACCACCGTAACAATAGTAATAATTTTTTAACTAATCAACATGATGGCGAGTATGCTCCGCATATTATAAAAATTCAACATAATTAAGAGAATTATTAGGAAAAATATAAGGAAATTAGCTCTATACCAATCTTGTACTATTATTCTGTTAGCGATCTTACACCATCGGTAATTGTTATAGAACTACCATCCTGTAATATATAACTACCATCAGGCATTGTTCTACGCGTTCCAGAGCTATCAGTTGTGTAAACCTTTATTCCATCAAAAATAATTGGTTGACCACTGCGCAACCTTAGCTCTTTTCCAGTAATATCAGCCTTCGGTTGCTGGTCATGATCTATCATCGCGACATTCTTAACTACTGGGGGGTAATAGTTTTGCAAGTTTCTATTTTTAATTTCTGAGCTTCTCTCAAAAATTCCTCTATCTTTCTGCTTTTGTCTTATTTCAGACTTTTTCAATTCCTCATTATATATTTCATAAGTTTCAGCGTTATTTATCGCATTCTTATTATTGCTAATATTATTACCGTAACCGTTACGATTAAAGCCGAAACCACCTCTGCCCTGCTGTTCGTTAACGTTATTATCCTTAGCAGCATCCTTTATTGATGATAACATATCCCCCGTACTAGGAGCGTTCAAATGAGTCTGAGGTTCTTCGCCAAACCCCATCATATATCCGCCTGATTGCTGATTTTGCTCAATATACATGTTGGTTTGTATAGCTAGTGGATCACTACCATATTTCTCAACAATCTCTTTACTTCTATCCTGATAATCCCGAAAAGGATTAGAACCAAAAAATAAAAGCAAACAAACTGGAATCGCTATAGCGACAACTATCCATAAATTCATAACAACCTCTAATAATTACAAAATGTCATTTTCTATTAGTATGGTAGGCATTATAACACAAAAATTGAATATTTTCATTAATTATAACATTTCCACTTAATTTTTGCTTAAAAAAATAAAGTTATTTCGCTCCCGCTACGGGACTACTCATGGCAATCGCATTTGGATACAATGTCACCCTGCACGTGGTTAGCGGGGTCTGGTGGGTTGCAGAGCAATCCAGTGAAAAGCTCTGCTTTTCACATGGGACATAGATTCCTCCTACGCTCTTTGAGCTTCGGCGGACAGGTAGGGCTGGCACGACCTGCTGGCCTTGTTTCTTGCTTAGCTTAGTGGCGCAAAACCAACTCTCTTACGAGTTAATTTTGATAGCAATTTGAGTAATTCTTACCACAAGCTACTATAATTTATGCCAATTATTACCATAATTAATCAAATTAACCCAAAACACCATAATATAATGGATTTTTGTGCATGAAGGCGATTTTCTGCCTCGTCAAAAACTTTTGATTCTAAAGAATCAATCACCTCGTCTGTCACTTCCTCGCCTCTATGAGCTGGCAAGCAATGTAAAAAAATAGCTTCATTTTTTGCTTGTTTCATAAGTTCAGTATTGACTTGATAAGAAGAAAGAATATTTACTCTTCGTTCACTATCTTCGTCTCCCATAGACACCCATGTATCCGTAATTACCGCGTCCGCTCCCGCTACCGCTTCTTCTGGTGAGGTGACAACTTTAATATCAGCGCCTTGTTTCTTAGCTAAATTTACGACTTCAGGAATCGGAGCAAATTCTTCAGGGCAGGCAAGTGTAAGACTATAGCCAAATGAAACTGCTGCCTGAATCCAACTTTGCGCTACATTGTTACCATCACCAACCCATGCTATCTTCTTACTGTTTATATTACCTAAATTTTCCTCAAAAGTAATAATATCAGCGATGATTTGACAAGGGTGACTAAACTCCGTAAGACCATTAATTACTGGAATCGTTGAGTTTTCCGCGAGTTCAAGCAGCTTATCGTGGCTATGACAACGCAGCATTATAGCATCTACATAACGTGATATTACCTTCGCGGTATCTGATACTGTCTCACCACGACCTAACTGCAACTCACTGCCACTTAGATATATAGCATTACCTCCAAGCTCCAGCATGGCAACCTCAAAGGAAATTCGTGTTCTAGTCGAATTTTTCTCAAAAATCATCGCCAATTTTTTATTAGCGAGCTGCGCGGAAAACTTCCCATTTTTCCGTTCTGCCTTCAGCATGACCGCCTTATCCACAATATGACGTAGGTCATCCGCACTAATTGACGAAAAATCTAAAAAATGCCTAACCATAACTCTCTCCCAATGTTTTACCTAAAATTGTAATAGCCTCATCAACATGACTAGCCTCAATTATAAGTGGTGGAATGACACGGATCATCCCTCCTTCCGCTGGAGAGGTAAAAAGCCCATTTTCACGCAATTTCTCGACCAGCTCCAGA
The DNA here is from genome assembly GCA_041396965.1 of Rickettsiales bacterium. Taxonomy (NCBI): domain Bacteria; kingdom Pseudomonadati; phylum Pseudomonadota; class Alphaproteobacteria; order Rickettsiales; species Rickettsiales bacterium. Next base: position 659,404 of record JAWKXN010000001.1, on the reverse strand, counting down.
TGCGGAACGTCCCGACGCAGGCGAATCCCCAGCATCAACCCTCTGCCTCGCACTTCTTCTATAGCTGTATATTCTTCAGACAGATTCAAAAGCTCATTACGCAGATAATTTCCTATGTTTTCAACGTTTTTTAAGAAACTACCTTCCAACATAATATCCAAAACCGCGTTCCCAACCGCCATCGCTAGAGGGTTAGAGCCATAAGTTGAGCCATGAGAGCCGGTATTCATACAACTCGCCACTTTATCAGTGGTAAGACAGGCACCTAGTGGGAAACCACCGCCAATGCCTTTAGCTACTGTCACAATATCGGGGATAATTCCCGCTTGTGAGTAAGCGAACAAGCTTCCAGTGCGCCCCATACCGCACTGCACTTCATCTAAGAACAATAAAATCCCATATTTATCGGCGATGGCACGCAGTCCACGTAAGAATTCATAATTAGCCTCACGTACACCACCCTCGCCTTGAATAGGCTCAACCAGTACAGCGGCGGTCTCAGAGGTAATGGCGGTTTCTACCGCTTCCAAATTATTAAACTCAACCCGATCAAAACCATCAAGCAAAGGTGCATAACCATCACGGGCTATCCTGTTGCCACCAGCGGAAATACAAGCGAAGCTACGACCATGAAACCCCCCTTCCATGGTTATAACTCGAAAACGCTCTGGATTTCCATTACAATCATGATATTTACGCAGCATCTTCAAGCCACATTCAACCGCTTCCCCACCGGAATTAGTGAAAAATACCTTGTCTGCGAAACAAACTTCCGTAATTCTTCTAGCAAACTTCTCAAGCTGTTCATTTTTATACATATTTGAACAGTGCCATAAAATATCAGCTTGGTTTTTAAGAGCCTTAACTATGTGTGGATGACAATGTCCAAGTGAATTAACCGCTATACCAGAGGCAAAATCCAAGTAACGCTTACCATCGGTAGAGAATAAATATACTCCCTCACCCCGCTCAATATTTATATCACAACGGCGGTAAACCGGCAGAATAGCGGACATCAACGCCCCCTGACAAGATTAGGAAAAGCGATGATTATCGCCTATTAAAGGAAATTGTCAAGCAAGCAAATTAATATTACAACTTGAAGACAATTATCTGATTAAGCTAAAAATAACTATAACTACCTGTCATAAATTATTAACATAAAAACAGTTTATGACAATTAAAACATTCAATAGCATGGGAAGTCATATATTCGGTATCAAATCAAACTCAAAGATAAAGGACTAAAATATGAGCGATAATAACAAACAAGTTGATGTATATTTCGTAAGGCGTGGCGATACAATAAGTGACAAGAATGGTCTTACTTCCGCAGTTGAATCCAATCAACCTCTAACGAAAGAAGCAACGGAGAAAACTCAAGAACTAAGTAATGTGTATAAAGCCCTAGTTAAAGAGGGTAGAATGCCAAAAGACACTCCTATACACACTGGAAACCCACAAAGCCTTATAGCGACCGCCGCTAATCTTGTAGGAATAGATAGAGAGGAAATTGATCCAAAATTGCAAAGAAATAGTAGCTTGAATAAAAGATATAAGTATAAGAGAAGTGATGAGCATGGAAGAACTTGGGAGGGTATAATCACCAAAAAACTGGATAATGAAATTGGCGATTTAATAGAAGCTAGACAAAGCAGGGAGGCTCACAGACATATAGTAACAAATACTCTAGGCCTTACCAAAACAACTGGTGAAAGCCCAAGTATGACACCGCCAGAACACTCCATAAATGACAACCCACCAAAATCCCAGATAGTAGTAGCTCACACTAGCACTATAAATCGCCTAATGGAGCATTTTGATGGAATTGGTGAGGAAGGAAAAAACAATAAACTTATAGAGGATGCGGTGGTACATCACGCCCATTCCAACGATGGTGGGAAAACGTGGACGGTAAAACGAGTTGATCTTGATAAAAGCGGGAAAATTCAAGAGACTGATCTGAAAGAACGTACAGAAAGCAATGAAAGAAGCTTTGAGGATATACTAAAGACCCACAAGACAACAATTTCTACCGATAAAGATGGTTCAAGCACTCTGACCGTTAATGTTGACAGAACAAAAACCAACCAAAAAGATAGAAAGGCACTTGCTGATGATTTAGGCAAGCTATTAATTGGCAACAATTATGACGAAGTAAAAAATGAAAAGGGTCAATCGCTTGTAAGGATTTCTAGTAATTCTGTAGAGGTTGAACTTGATAAAGCTCGGACTGAGATTGTTAAAACTTTCGCTAAACTCAAGAAAATAGAGTTACCAGAGAATTCAAGGCAAATTGGTTAAGTTTTAAGGCGGTATCCCTTCTTAAACAAGGTTACCGCCACAAACCACAAAGCGACATTTACCAGAGTTATTACTGTCATTCCAGTTATGATAGTTCCGTCAGTGTAGCCGACTGTAGCGTAGCGAAATCCGTCAATCATATAAAAAAATGGGTTAAAATGGCAAATATTATACCAGAAATCTGGTAGTTGTTTTATTGAGTAAAAAGTGCCTGATAAAAATGAAAGCGGGGTTATGACGTAATTGGTCACTGTTGAAAGCTGATCAAATGACTGCGCCCAGATACCAGTTATCATACCAAGAAGCGCGAGCATTATACAGGCGGATACCACGTAAAACATACCTACGAAAGGGTGTAACATAGGAAATGGTACGAATATATAAACAGCGGCGCTTACCACGATACCAACCAGAATTCCACGCACTACTCCACCAAATACCAGAGAAAAAGTAACTTCCGCACCGGTAAGTGGCGGCATTAATATGTCAATTACAACTCCTTGGATTTTCGCGAGCATCAGTGACGATGAGGTATTAGCGAAGGAGTTCTGCATAATCGCCATCATGATAAGGCCTGGAGAGATAAACTGCCCATAAGCTATCCCGTCAATGAGCCGTTCGTTGCCACCCATCGCCAACATTAAAACCGCGAGGAATAACAAAGTGGTTACGATTGGCGCAAGTACAGTCTGATTCCATACCTTAGAAAACCGCCAAATCTCCCGCTTGCAAAGTGTGGCTATGCCGATAGTATTTAGATATTTCATATATATACTCATTTTGAATAATTTTTATCCAAAATAACTATGAAAACCTTATCCGAAAGATAAGTTTTTTTCGCCGTGTAACAAGCGTAAAATTGAATAAAAATAATTACAGAAAGATAAAAACAAAAAATTAGGGGGCAAACCGTAAAACAATTCACCCCCCTCGCTCAATAATAAAATTGAAACTTTACTACCTTCTATCACCCATAAACTGTATTAGATACATAAATATGTTGATAAAATCAAGATACAGGCTAAGAGCGCCCATAACTGAGGCTTTTGCCATCATAGAAGCGTTACCAGCAAGCTGATAATACATATTTTTGAGCCTCTGAGTATCATAAGCGGTAAGTCCGATAAAGATGAACAGACCAATAACCGACACCGCGAAATGTAACGCTCTACTTTCTAAAAATATATTAACCACAGAAGCGATTATTACACCGATAAGACCCATTATAAGAAATGAACCCATTCCAGTAAGGTCACGCTTAGTGGTATAGCCATAAATACTCATCGCCCCGAAAGTGCCAGCGGTAATAAAGAATACACGGGCAATACTCTCCCCAGTATAGGCCAAGAATATCGTACTAAGAGAAACCCCCATAGCCGCTGAATACGCCCAGAATATAGATTGAGTGGCGAATACACTGAGACGGTTAATCCCAAAGCTCAGAACCAGTACGAAGGCAAGAGGCAGAAGCATAACCACCCATTTAAGTGGACCGCCAAACATAGTAGCGCCAAACTCTGAAAGCCCCATAATTTGTCCAGCATCGTTAGTCACCACCGAGATTTTCGCGATAAACATAGCGACAAGACCAGTAAGCACCAAAGCGCTTGCCATATAGTTATAGATTTTGAGCATATAAGCCCGCAGACCAGCATCATAAGTGGCGGCTGTGCTCTGCTGCCCATATTGTGTTGTGTCAAACGGATTATTATAGTTCATGATTTCCTCCTAAATTACAGTTGTATATGTATTATAGGCTGCATAAAGTCGTATTTCAAGAGAAACCGGAAAATTAAGCAAAAAATATATTACTTGATTTAGCTGTTTTTTTACTGTAACAAGCACATACCTTTACCGTACGGGTGTTCGGGCGGGCATTGCCTTGAACGCCTAGTATAAAAGCTTTTTTGATGGCTTTTTAATGGATTTGATAACTAATAAATAAAAACAAATAAGGAAGAGTAAAATGCCAAAATTAAAAACTAAAAGCAGCTGTAAGAAGCGTTTTCGTTTCACAGCTACCGGCAAGGTTGTTGCCTCTCAAGCTGGAAAGCGTCATGGTATGAGCAAACGTACCAATCGCTTTATCCGTAATGCGCGCGGGACTACTATTCTTGATGAATCTGATACTCACCGCATCGTTCAATATATGCCTAACGGTTCATATTAGGTCTTGTTAAGCTTAAAAGGAAAATAACATATGGCACACGCAAAAAGTGGCGCGAATCGCGCCCGTCGTAAAAAAATTCTAAAAATGGCAAAAGGCTATCGTGGTCGCTCTAAGAGTTGTATCACCGTCGCTCGTCAGAAAGTAGAAAAAGGTTTGCAATACGCATACCGTGATCGTCGCGTTAAAAAACGTAATTTCCGTAGCCTGTGGATACAGCGTATAAACGCTGGGGTGCGTGAACACGGAATGGTTTACTCTCAATTTATTGGTGGGCTTATAAAAGCTGGCATAGAAATAGATCGTAAAGTTCTATCTGATCTCGCTACTCGTGAGCCGGAAGCTTTTAAGGTGATAGTTGAGCAGTCTAAAGCGGCTCTGGCTAAAGCGTCCTAATAAATTTTTGCGATTCAAGATAGGTAAGGGTTGCGGTTTTGATAAAAAACCCATATTGATTTAGCCCTTACCTGTTCTTTTAGGAAGTATTTTTTAGTTATGCCTGACTCTCTTCTCTTACAGTCCCTTGATTCTATAGCTGCTTGTACGTCGTCGGAAACTCTTGAGCGACAGCGTGTTTCTATACTCGGCAAAAAAGGTAGACTTACTGAGGAACTTAAAAAGCTAGGATCACTTCCCCCTGAGGAACGCAAAGAATTTGGAGCGAAACTCAACATAGTAAAGCAAAAAATAACAGAAGCCATAGAAGAAAAAAAGCGATTACTCGCTGACAGCGAGATACAGTCTTACATAGATTCAGATAGGCTTGACGTAACCTTACCTCCATACCCGTATAGCGTGGGGAAAATTCATCCGATAACTCAGGTTAGTGATGAGATAACCGCTATATTCGCTGATCTTGGATTTGTTTCTAAGACTGGTCCTGATATTGAGGATGATGAGCATAATTTTACCGCGCTTAATATATCGGAGTCGCATCCGGCGCGGCAAATGCATGATACTTTTTATCTGCGTGGCAATGGTGATAATAAAACTGTGCTTAGAACGCATACCTCACCAGTACAGATTCGTACCATGCGTTCCGGCAAACCGCCATTTCGCTTTATCGCCGCCGGTAGCACTTATCGCTGTGACTCGGATCTGACCCATACTCCGATGTTTCATCAAATTGAAGGGGTGGCGATAGATAAAAATATAAATATGGGACACTTAAAGGGCTGTGTAAGTGAGTTTCTGAAAGTGTTTTTTAATCTTGATGAAGTTCCGATACGTTTTAGACCTAGCTTTTTTCCGTTTACTGAGCCGTCAGCGGAAATTGATATAGGATGCGAGCGTAGTCGTGATAGCCTTAAAATTGGCGTAGGCAGCGATTGGCTAGAGATTGGTGGTTGCGGTATGGTACATCCGAAAGTGCTAGAGAATTGTGGAATAGACTCTAACGAATGGCAAGGTTTCGCTTTTGGTATGGGGATTGAGAGACTTGCCATGCTTAAATACGGGATGCCGGATCTTCGTGATTTTTTTGGCTCAGATATACGCTGGCTTTCTCATTATGGGTTTAACCCTATGCATATTCCCGATTTAGTGAGCGGACTATAATTATGAAATTCACATTATCATGGCTCAAATCACATCTGGAAACTGAGGCTTCTCTTCAGGATATAACCGATAAGCTCACGGCTATCGGGTTGGAGGTAGAAAATGTTGAGGATAAAGGAAAACAACTAGCTGATTTTACCGTCGCTAAAATAATTGAAGCGGAAAAACACCCGAAGGCGGATAAGCTAAAAGTTTGTAAGGTTGAAAGTGATGAAGGAATTTTACAAATAGTTTGTGGCGCGGCAAACGCTCGCGCTGGTATTTATGTGGCGCTTGCTAAAGAAGGAAGCGTAATTCCTACAAACGGTATGATTATCAAAAAAAGCAAGATACGTGATGTTGAGAGCCGCGGCATGTTATGCTCGGAAGAAGAATTAGGTATTGCTGAAAGCAGCGAAGGTATCATAGAGCTTCCCGAAGCGGGTGTTGGGACAAAAGTAGCGGAAGTTTTAGGGCTTAATGATCCAGTAATAGAAATAGCGATAACCCCAAATAGGGCTGATTGTCTAGGTGTTCATGGTATAGCAAGAGACCTCGCGGCAAGCGGTATTGGCAGATTAAAACCTCTTACTGAAATAAATTTTGGTGATGGAAATCATAATTCTCCAATATCTGTGACCATAGAAGAAGGTAACGCTTGCAAGCAATTTATCGGTTGCCATATCAAAAATGTAAATAATATCGTAAGTCCCGATTGGCTAAAAAAACGTTTGGAATCTATCGGACAAAAATCTATTTCCGCTTTGGTGGATATAACTAATTATTTCACTTTTGATTTAGGTAGACCGCTGCATGTTTACGATGCTGACAAGCTAAATGGGAACATAAATGTTCGGCTAGCAAAAGATGGTGAAAAAATACTGGCTCTTGACGATAAGGAGTATGGATTATCAAATGATATAACTGTAATAGCTGATGAGAAAAATCCGGTCGCTATTGGTGGGATTATTGGTGGCAGCCTTTCTGGATGTAGTAATGATACTAAAAATATATTTCTTGAGGTGGCTTTATTTGAGGCAAGTCAGATAGCTAACTCAGGACGTATTTTACAAATAGACTCCGACGCGCGCTATCGTTTTGAGCGTGGCGTTGATGTAGCTTTCGTGGAAGAAGCGGCGAAAAGAGCCGCATCAATGATAACGGAAATCTGCGGTGGTGTGGCAAGTAAATTAGTATATGCTGGAAAGACACCTGACTGGAAAAAGGAAGTAAAGCTTGATCTGGGTAAGGTTAAAAAAATAAGTGGTATTGATATTAGCGCTGAGGATTCCATATTAATATTAAAAAATCTTGGTTTTAGCGTAGAAAACAATGATTCATTTGCGGTTTGTACGCCTCCATCATGGCGGGCAGATATTGAAAATGACGCTGATCTGATAGAGGAAATAGTTAGGATTTATGGTTATGAGAATATACCAACCACCCCTCTTCCCAAAAATCCTGAAATAACTAAATCAATACTAACGGCATTACAAAAAAGAATAAAAACGAGCAAAAGGTTACTTGCTGAGAGTGGGATGCTGGAAGTAAAGAGCTGGTCATTTCTACCTAGCGCGCAAGCAAAAATATTTGGTGGAAATAATGATGAACTAACCATCATAAATCCGATTAACGCCGAACTTGATACTATGCGTCCGTCAATATTACCTAATATGCTAGAAGCGGCAAAACGTAATAGAGCGCGAGGCTTTAATAATTTATCATTATTTGAGATTGGTCTACAATTTCATGGCATAAAACCGGAGGAACAACAAACAGTGGCAAGCGGTATATATGCTGGTAAAATAGAAGATTATAATTACGCGAATGGTTTGTTTACGAAACAATTTCGTGACACGCAAACTATGGATAGTAAAAAAATAGTGGCACGGTTGCTCGCTACGCTTGGTGTAAATAAGTTTGAGGTAAGAACTGATAATCTGCCTAAATATTATCATCCAAATCGTAGTGGTGCTTTTGTTCTTGGGAAAAATATATTGGCGTATTTCGGTGAGATTAACCCAATTATCAATAGAGACTTTGATTTTGACAGCAAAGAACGTATAGCTGCTTTTGAGGTATTTCTAGAAAATATACCGCAAGCTCGTAACAATACTACAACAAAGCCTGTGTTAAAACTATCGGATTACCAGACGGTAGAGCGTGATTTTGCCTTTACAATAGATGATAGTGTGTCCTCTGATGTCGTAATAAAAGAGATTGGGAAAGCTGATAAAAATCTCATAAATAATGTTGAGATTTTTGATATTTATAGCGGTAAAGGAATAGCGGAAAATAAAAAATCAGTGGCGGTAAAGGTCAGCTTACAACCTACCGATAAAACTTTGTCCGAACAAGAAATCGCTAAAGTAAGCGATGATATTATAAAAGCAGCGGAAAAAGGCTTTGGTGGAGTTCTAAGGAATTAGTATTTATATAGTATTTTTAGTTTATTTTTATGCAAAGTAAACCAATGGGGCAAACTATAGTAAATTGCCTTTATTTTTTCTCACAAAAATAAATTTATTTCGCTCCCGCTACAGGACTACTGTCCCTCGCATGGAGCATAGCTCAGGACTGACACGACCTACTGGTCGTACTTTTCGCTTAGCTCAGCGGCACAAAACCAAATTACTATAGGCATAAAAAAACTCCCCAAATTCCCTCAGGGAGTTTTTCTTAATAGAGAATATGATTGTAACTAATATTCTTCACTTTCCAATATACGCTCAGCCAGAGTCTCAGCTCTTAATTCACTATCACCAGATCTCTCGGAGTCACTATCAAAATCGCTCTCTTCATTTTCGCCTTCCGCTTTCCTTAACTTACGAGAGTCAGTTTTAGCCTTTACCAATTTTCCTTTAGCATCATCCCATGTATATTGATGAACTACTATTTTGGTACCGGTAGTAACTATATCGCCATTGGCAAGCTGCAGAACATCAAACCCCTTCTGCAGAGCGTCCTGAATAAGAGAGGAAGACTGGCGCAAATAACGAGGGTCAAGCATCATGTTAGGTTCCATAATATCAGAATCTAGATTTCTTCTAGGAGCACTTACCGCTGTTAATCTTTTCGCCGTCAAATTTAATTTTCTCATTATAAAAACTCGCTAAAAATATTTTTTTATTTATAAAAACCATGTAAAGGAACAAAGCAATAGATTGCAAATTACTGTAAATCGCAACCAACCAAAGAGGTATGTTGTCTATAACATAAACCACAACAAAACAACATGTTTTACATAGATAATACCATTCCTTATGTCAAGATAAAATAAACAAATTATTTACAATTAAACCAACACTATTAACCATTTAATCAGCAATACTGCTATTAAATATAACAAATGCTAAAAAATATAGAACAGATGGAATATTATCCTATTAACACTCTACATTTTGGTAGCGTATTGATTATGTAGAGACAAAATAAAAAATATTCTAGTAAAAATATATTTTTTTACGCTAAATAACTACCTTAATATATCGTTCAACTGACTTAATAACTGGTCAGTAGTTGATATAACTTTGGTATTTGCCTGATAGGCCCGTTGGGCTACGATCATATCCGTAAGCTGGTCGGCGAGCTCTACATTTGACTGTTCAAGTGAGGACGCTGATATTTCTCCAACTCCACTACTTCCTGATTGACGCAGATTGACCTCACCTGACTCCGCTGATTGCAGGAACACGTTACCAGAGGATGTTAGTAATTGGTTAGGATTCGCGAAATCAGCAAGCGGTATTCTAAATAGATTTTGGGTCTCACCATTACTAAAGCTTACAACAACTAAGCCTTCATCAGTAATTGACACGCCGGTGAGGTCACCCACCGCCGCGCCATTTTGATTTACAAAGTTAACCCGATAAGCATTATCAAATTGACTGAATCCATCTGTCTTACCAATTGTCACCGCGTTTGGCGTACCAAATGGTGAACCGGCGGTTCCCCAATTAAAATTTATACTACTTGATACAGCGCCATTATTCCAAGTAACACTTACCGGATTAGCTAGTCCACTGCTTACGCTTTGTAAGCTACCATCTCCATTAAACGTCAGAGTTCCAGTTCCGAGTTGACCGTTCGGGAAAGGACTGGTGACTTCCGTCGCGTCAGCGGCGAATATCTCAACCGCCCAAGTGTTCACCGCTGTTTTAATGAAAGACATATTAAGGTCATGTCCGGTACCAAGAGAGTCAAAAACCCTTATAGGACGACTGAACTGGGAGGTAATTGCGCCACCTGCCATATTTTTATTAGCGTCAGTCGGATCATAAGCCGGACCTATAGCACCGGTTGTCTGAGCTGTGTATGTAGCATTATTTAGAGATGCTACCAACCCGAGTTCCGCTACCAGACTTCCTGAGTTTTGTGGTTGTACCATTGAAATACCAGTTGGTCCGGTAAGACCTCCACCAGTTGCTAAAGCTCCGTTTTTCGCGACAATAGTAAAAGTCGTACTGTTTACGACGGTTATTGAGAATTGACCTGATAAGTTAGCGGCTGATATACCATTATAAGGACCACCCGCAAGCGTTCCCATATCTATAATATCACCAGTCGCATAAGCTGGTGTCGGAGCCGAAGGCAACGTAACAGTTACCACTCCGCTTCCTACCGTTGTGCTAAATGGTGTCGTACCTAAAGTAACGTTTGCTATAGCTGGAAGATCCGAGAAAGTAATAGTATCTAGCGGATCATCAACATTAATGGTAACACTAGCAGTAGACAGCGCGTTTTGTACTGAAGCACTAAGACCAGATGAATTATTCACTAGATTTGAAAGACCTTCCAGAGAAGAAAATCTATCAGATCCTGTGGACAGGTCAGCAAGTCCAAGCTCACGAATCCAATCAATACCCCATTGCACAGGAGGACCAGCTGTTCCCACACTCGCGCCATTAGCGAATGTCAGAGCGGAATTCGCGTCTGTTGGCGCTATATATAATCTATTATCAGATACACGAGCGGAAAGACCAACTACCGAATTGATAGCGTCCGCTAGATTACTCATTGTATTAAACTGCCCAAGCTGTGCGTTCGGCGAAGCGGAAGTATAGGTAAAAGTAACAGTACCGGTTGCCGCTGTGGTTAAAGTAAAACTTAGCGCTGACGAACTAAATGAACTCGTCCCAGCATTAGCCAAGAATCTGGTTGTAGCGTTGGAAGCGTCTAGAATAGCACCACTAAATAATCTGGTTGTTGACACCACAGTACCAGCCCCACCACCAGCGGTAGAGGTAGCGGTGGACGCCACCGTTACATTATAATGGTCAGCATCAATTACGGTTACCACAAATTGGCTATTTAGGTCACCAGCCGGTATACCACCGAAAGCCCCTGTATTTCCACTTAATGATGACACTTCACCAGTAACCAGACCATGTCCTACATGCCTTACTTTTATAACGTTACTACCAGAAGTAGAGGTAAACGGTAATGGTTCTTGCGTACCAGAAGCACCGCCACCATTTACGCCACCAACAGCGGCTCCGGTAGTTGTTGTTATAGTATAAGTATTAGCGTCAACTACGGTCACTATATGAGTTGTGTTAAGCTCACCGGCTGGAATACCATCAACCCCAGCAAGACCAGCAAGAGTTACCGCGTCACCTGTTGTAAGACCATGAGCTGTATCAGTTATAGTAACAGTGGTACTAGCGGCGGCTCCGGTAGTAACAGGATTGTTAGCAAGAGCCGCTGGAGCAATAGTCAGAGTATCCGGTGATGAGATAACAGCCTGTCCGTTATCACCAACAGAAGAAGCATTCGTTACATCACGACCAAAGGTAAAACCACTATAACGGTAGGTATTACTTATCCCCTGCCCTGTTGAGATAGTTATCCTATCACCTCTGGTAAGACTATTTGGACCACCTGGCACCAAAATATCCTTTGCGGCAAGACTTCCGTTCTGTATGTGAAAAGGATCCGGTGCGACAGTACCAAAAGCACCGGGATACGTCGCTTGCGAAGCGTCAAGATTAGCGCCCACTGAGACAGTTGAAGTAGAAGCGGCGACACCGGTTAGGTTGTTTACGTTAACCGTCTGCAAACTACTCAAGTTAGCGCTGGAATTAGTGTTTAAGTTACCACTCTCACCTGGAAGTCTACCTTCACGATCAAGCGGCCATGCCTGCAAGAAAAACCCAGCGGCGTTACGGAAATTTCCGGTAGAGTCAGGAGTAAAAGAACCGGCACGAGTATATAAAACTTGTCCGTTACCATCCGCTTGTTGGTTGACCACAAAGAACCCATCACCTGATATAGCGATGTCAGTAGTGGAATCTGTTGACTGCAACAGACCTTGCTTGTCAACAAGCTGTTGATTGAGTCCGACAACACCACCCGGAGAGAATTCAGACTGAGAGGAGGAACTGGTAACAAGGCTTTCAAACCCTCCTCTGTTACCTTTATAACCTACGGTATTTACGTTAGCGATATTATCAGAAATGATACCGATCCTATTACTTTGCGCGCTAAGACCAGCTACACCAGCGTATAAAGCACCATATAAACTCATAAAACCTCTCTTTAACTTTACCTATATAATTTGTTATTCTTATTATACTAATAACTAAAACATCTTAGATTGACTGCCTCACCGAATTAACCTCACTTAGTTCCACTTCTATATCTCCCAACATTAATCTTGTATGACCATCTTTTGAGTCAACCGACGTAACCACCCCTGCGGTAGATGTAGTAGATTTTATGTCATCACCTGAAGAATCCTTAGCAACTACCTTCAGCGTATAAACACCATCCGCGAGTTGATTACCGTCTTTATCCTTTCCGTCCCATATCACTTCATTACGTCCTGCAAAATTTGTGCCATTTCCATCAAACACTATATTTCTAGCTGGGTCTAAAATCTGAACAGTCACATTATCCGCCGCCTGTTCAAGGTTATAGACAAAACTTGCCTTACCATTTTGCAAAACGCCCTTATCTCCCTCTGTCTCAATCTGCTTTCCTATATATCCCACCACGCTATTAAGTAAGGTTGAGTTGAATAGATTGATAAGTTTCTCCAAATTATTATTGGTATTTATCTGTTGCTCTACTTGACTTAGGGTAGCTATTTGCTCAGTTAGCTGATTTGTATCGGTTGGCTCAGTTGGATCTTGATTTTGCAATTGTGTGGTAAGTAGTTTCAAGAAGTCCTCCTGATTGGCTTGCGCTTTAGCCCGTGCCTTATCATTAGAGCTTAAATTCTTATTCAGTATGTTGTTTATATTATCAACATCTGTTGTTACTGTACTGGAAACCATAATTACCTCCTATATTTTTATATCAAGACCATCTGGAATATCTACCGAGTAACGTCGTGATAGCGCGGAAGCCGCTATCACATTTAACTCATCTTCAGTCAACTGCTCATCCCGATGGGTTTTTTGATAATTACCCGCCGCATGCGCTTGATTATAACCAGAACCTCCCCCGTTCTGACCACCACCCTTTAGATTAAAGTTAAGACTGCCAGAATCAGCTTTAAGTCCAGCATCAGTAAGCGCTTTTTGTAATCCTTGCGAATCACGCTGCAACATATCTAGCGTATTTTTATTATCAGCGGTTATAGTAACTCCGGTTTTTCCCTTAGCATCAATATCAAGCTTTATATCAAGTTTTCCAAGATCTTCCGGAGAAAGCTGTATGGTTATTTTACTATTTCCAGTCGCTATTATTTTCTTTACATGGAAAACGACCTGCTCACTAATCGGCGAACTATCAGCTTTACTTAAAATATTGCTAAACTGTGTATTTCCACTAGCTTGAGCCGACTTTGCTGAGGATATATTAGAACTTCCAAAACCTTGAGGTGAGCCAAACGAACTACCTGACTGACCAGAATTATTTCCACTATTACCACCTGATGACGTGTCCGCCGCTGTATTTACGGAATTAACAATGTTAGATATATTATTAATTTGCTGATTCTGGTTAGTATTATACTCAGCAGAAAGAATTGCTGATGCGTTAGTAAATATCGCCGATTCAACTTTTGGCGAATTACTACGTGAGGCAAATCTTGATTCATCTGGTTTTATTAAATCAGAATATTTATCACCAGAAATGCTTTCAACAGAAAATAGATTAATTTCCCGATTAATAACTTTGTCTTTTTTTACTAGCTCCTGAATCTTATCATTTATCAAATGAATGTCATCAGTAAGTAAGTTCTTTATATTGTCTATCTGATCAACCGTTTTATTTTGATTGTTATCAGAAGATGGCAAAGCAAGAATACTCTTTATATAGGAAAGAAAATCATCACCTTTACCGGCTTGCTTCGCTTCTGTAAGCAAACCACGAATTAATGATATATCTTCTTTAAGTTTACTATTTATACCAGCTAGCAAATTATTCTGCTCATCGGTAAATGGTGTATTCTGTCCGGCGGCGGTAGCAAGAAGATCACGTAATTGTTTTAAGCTATCTTGCAATCCAGACAACAGATCAGAAATATTTACCTTAGTAGGCTGCTCATCCTGCGTGGGAATAAAATTAGCGTTTGGTATATCAATAATTTTATTAGCGGCAAGCTCAGCAAAAACAGCGTTTAGATCAATATCAGAGTCATCGTTATCCGCAAATAGCTGTTTAATAGCAGCGATAAATTCTTTCACACTTACCAAATTATCACCAAACTTTATTAACTGCCCATCATTATCATAATCTTCACTCAATAATGATTGCTTAACCGCCGCGACAACTTCCTCTCCGTTACCACTATCCTGTTTAGAGCTTACAGTATTTTTATCTCCCGTTGCAGCTTCGGATTTTATCTCAGAATACCTACTATCTTGCTCTTTATTATAGTAATTATTTTTTACGGAGTCATTAGTTTGTCTTTTCTCAGACGATAAAGAATTCGGTTTCGCATTATCATTGTTGGTGTTTTTCGTGTTTCTTGTTTCCAAACGAGAATTCCTAATATCTTGCTGACGATTATCGGCGTTTTTATCATCATAATTTACATTATTTTTTACGATTACCGGTTTTGGTTCTTTTGTTCCATAATCTTTGGATGACTCATTATTTATGTTAGCGACAACATCAAGTAATGATGAAAACTGCCCAAGTGGTGAGGAACTAGCACCAGATTCTGTTCTTCCTAATAAACCAATATTAGCGTTTCCACTTGATTGACCATTATCTTTACCAGCTAGCGCTGATATTACATTGGCTATTGAAAATTGTGAAGCCGACATGAATCCTCTCCCATTTAACTAATCATACTCATTATGAATAAAAATTATCCAAAACGAGTATATTTGGCTATTTATTTGGACTTTGTTGAAGGTTAAGACAAAATGTCAAAACCACCACGTTAACAATAAGCAATTAACGTGCCAAATTATGAAAACTTATCTAAGGAGAGAGATTATCCTAAGCGGATAGAGTAAGACCATCCGTAGATGGTGGCGGTGTATTTCCACCATCAGAACTTACTGAAGATTTATCAACATTCGTATCTTCATGAGCAGAAGCATTATTCTCAGCGGAATCGTTTACATTCTTAGATACATCTTCCCAAGCGTCACGCATTTGTTTCAAATCTTCAACAATTGCCTCACAGTCTTCAATACTGTTAGTTCTGTGAATAGAAAAAATACGAGCATCCATAGAGGCATAGTAGCTATAGAGAATGCGCGCTATATCACCTCCATTATCAAAATCAAGGCAACCCTGTAACCCGCCGATTAGATTTGATGCCTTAATTAATAGATTATACCTATCTTCTATACGATTTTCATTAATAGCTTCTTTTGATTGTTGGACACAGCGGATTATAGCCTCGTATAGCAGAATAATTTGCCGTACTGGAGCTATAGTCTGTGTCGCGGCAGCGTATGCTTTATATTTTTGCTGTTCAACCATTAATAATACTACCTTTTATCATAATGCTATTAGGTCAATTTAATACGAAATTAATTAACATATCGTTTATTATCCCTACTTAGTACAGGAGAACGACTAACTGTTGAAAGTATTACGCGCGTTATCATTAGCCTCAATACTGGCTAATAATGTGTTTACATTGGCAATTGCTTGTTCAAGCCTAGCGAATCTATCAAGAAGTTGCTGCCTGAAAGCGTCAACCTGTTCGTTTATTCTGTCTATATCCGCTTGAAATCTAGTTTCAGTATCTTTTAACGCGTCAAGTTCAATATCAAGCGCTCCGGTGTTGTTGGTAAGAACCGGATCAACAACATTAAATATTCTATCAGCGATACCCTGTGTTACCGTTATATTGGAAACACTAGCGCTGGTACTGGCATATATAAGCCCTAATCCCTCAAGGACAGTGCCAGCCTGCCCTTTTAGAGAGTAACCTGTTGTAACACCAGAACTTACTATAGGCTCCGCGTCAAGGTCTATAGTAACTGGACCGGTTCCATCATTATAAGTCGCTTGAAACTTAGAAGTGTTTGGGTCAACATCAAGCGAGAAGCTTGAAACATCAAGAGCGTTCGTACGTGAAAATACTCTAACGTTTATATTGTCACTAACAAAATCAAACTCAAAGATCCGGCGCACCTGATCCGAATTAGAAGCAATAGCGGAGGTAAGCTTGCCATCATCTATGGTAAGAAGGTTTCTGACCTCAGGTGTATCCTCTGTCGCCTCCTGATCTATAAAAGTGATTCCAATATCGGCAAGCCTACTTGGATCACCACCGGTAATTCCGTCAACCACCGAAGCTAACTGCGCGCTTATTGAGCTCATGGTATTGCGCAATAAACCGCTATCACTTAATACAGCGTCTTCAGTAAAGAATCCATCATCACCAACTTCAGCTTGTTTAGCGGCAAATATCTTAAGATCATTATAAGTATTAAGGAAATTTATAATACCACTTTTTATTATTGACTCATCAGCATCTACAGATACTGTAAGTTGAGTGGTAGGAGCCGCTGTCATATCTTGCTTAATATTAAATGTCACCTTGTCTACGATGTCACCGATAGTATTGCTTTGACGAGTAATCGAGGCTCCGTTAAATTTGAATACGGCATTAGCGGCATTTTGGGTTGTTGATACAGTAACATTGGCAAACACCCCACTTCCATCAACCAATGTTCCCGGTACGCTGATATTATTAAAATCAAAATCCGCGTTAAGACCTGTATTTGTAGCGGAAAAAGACAGTTGGAATTTACCATCTTCTATTTTTATGATGGAAGCTGAAACACCGGTAGTTCCTGACACCGCGTTAAACTTAGCAGCTACCGAGTTAAGACTTTCACCATCCACTAAGGTAATGTCCTGTCCATTGAGCGTAAAAGTCCCCGCTCCAAACTCACCAACGGCAGGGGTAGCGGATACAGCGGCGGTATCCGCATCCGCTATATTAATATCACCGGTAGATTGTCTTTTAGCGGCCGCTATACTTGTAATTTCTGTTATAGTATATGACTGTAAAACAGCCCCTGGCGACGCGGTAACAGAAACATAATCCGTTCCATCAACCGCTGTATTACTGATAACATTTGTTGTTCTGTATCTAAACCCGTTATCCGCATCGTTGGCTACCCCCGGTGGATTACGCAAAATTGAAGCGGCCTCCTTAAAGGCGCTAAGTAATGTATCAAACTCTCCAAGAGCCGATACTTTATTATTATTTATTTCTATTTGATCTTCTAACCTAGTAACGGGAATAAGTTTTGCGTCAACTAAGGCAGTAACCAGAGATTCTGTATCAATACCAGAGCCACCGGAACTACCAGAAACGGTTTTACCGCCGAAACTGAAGAAACTTCCTAATTGCACCTGACTAACCATCATTCCCTCACTAGGTTATGCCTGTTAATTGCTAATAAAAATATTAATATATAATAACAGAATAACCAAAAAAATTAAAATAAAACCCGTCAAATACTAAAAATAAAATACAAAATTATACTTAAAACTCTTATTAACAATGACTTAAACAGGCGTTATAAACTATAAAAACTTTTAGCAAGAATATTAGCAAAAACCATGCCCTGCCCGCTAAAACAGCAGACAAAAAATTATCCAATAATCAATTTAACTTCAAACCAATCTGTTAAGCCTCTACCTTAACGGATACTCTGTCACTCTCTCCACCTAACCTAAACAAGTTAGGCTCTGGTATATAAGTAACCTTACCATCACGTAAGCTGGTAAACCTAGTTATATATTGTCCAGATATATCCTTGAAGATAGTGAATGTTCTGTCACTTACAACGAAGTTATCCGCAAGTTTTTGCGCTACCCTTCTTACCGCTTGAAAGCGTTCTTGTTCAGCGGCTATCGGGTCAAAGCCACTACCTCCACCCACTGGTACTGTTGGTACTGGCTTTTTTTGTGGCACAGGAGACGGTACTGATGCGGGAACAGCAGGCTTTATAACAACTGGTGGTATATTTCCTAAACTATCCATTTTAACCTCCTAAAGAATCATCTGGGGCGGGGCTGCCGCCCCAGACTTTTCTTTATTTACCTTATTACTGAATCAATTTCAGTAAGTTCTGCAACTGCTGGTTAGCCTGAGCTAGTACCGAAATACCAGCTTGCAGTTTAACCTGCGAAGTAGCGAACGCTGTTGACTCAGTAGCCACATCAGTATCAAGTAACTCACCACGAGCGGCATCCTGATTCTGTACAGCGATCTGGATGTTAGCCGAAGCGAAGTTAAACCGTGACTGAAGCGCACCAACCGCTGCACGAAGCGATGTAACGGTCGCTAGAGCTTTATCAAGCTGATCACCAGCTATCACGGCATTAGCTTGAGATAGAACGTTCAGGGTCAAACCACCAAATAATGTTGAGGTTTGCGCACTACCGATACTTACTTCCAAAGTGTCAGTTGAAGAAGAACCAACTTGGAAAGAAAGAGCAGCAGAGCCTTCTGTAGCACCAAACGCGTTTTTAAGAGCGTTTTCTACAGCTATAGCCTTATCGTTACTATCAATCACTATTGTTGAGTTACCGGTGGTGAATTCAACAAACTGTTTAGGATCCTCCGCGCTGGTCAGCCTGTAGGTCTGATTAGCGGCAAGAGTACTTCCTATACCAGCTTCTGTTGAGAACACAACACCATCAATGGTAAGACTGATTTTAGTATCAGTATTACTTCCTGAAGGAGCGTCAACACTAATATCTGATAGTTTAGCACCATCAAAATTAGCTAGCTGAGCAGTAACTTTACTACCAAACAATGAACCAATAACAACGTTGTTAGAGGTTATGCTGGCAGAACCAGTATAGCTTGATAAGTTACGGCTTTGCGCAAAGCTTAAACTACTGAAAGCAGAGTTAAGACGTTGAGCGACAGCGTCAGCACCAGCTTGATCACTGAAGGCATTTACCTGACCAGCTTTAAGCTGAATGTCAATGTAGCCCCCATTTTCTCCACCAACTGTATCAGAATATAGACGGATACGTGTATTGGAAGAAACACTTACATTAGCATCCACCGCTGTATAAGTAAAATCACCAACTTTGATTGATAAATCAACTGTGCTGGCAGTATTTTTATAATTAGCGGTAAATCCTTGTAAGGTACCATTGAAATCAGGATTGGTAATACCTGTTGTATCAACACCATAAGTACTAGCAGCATTGTTAAGCGCACCAGAGTTAGTAATTGATGAACCTGTTATACTCTGAGAAATGGTAGAGTAAGCAGGAACAGCCGAAGTGCTGGCAAGAGTCTCAACATTGCTAAGACCTTTACCGGTAAAGTTCAGCGTATTACCGTTAGTGACGCTTATATCAATCTGATTCAACTCATAAGCTGTGGTACCAAGAGCATAACCATTTTTAAGATAGTTGGTTATGGTTGTAATAGCGTTGTTAAGAGTATCCTCAATAGTAGCACCAACTAGTATCTCATCAGGAGAAGCATTTGTGGTATTGCTTGTGAAAGCGAAAGTATGCCCACCAACTGTAAGAGTGCTTGTTCCAGCTACCGCGTTAGCTGTAAGAATCAGTTGAACGTTAGCTTTGGTTTGCGACAAATCAGTTATGATGGAATCACCAACCGTACCACTTACAGATACGCTACCTTGAGATAGACCATCATCAAGACCACCAGCAAGAGAACCGGTACTAACTTGAGTAAGACCACCATTGGTAGTAGTAAGAGTTGTAAGAGTACTGCTTGCGATAGTACTAATACCAGCACCCGCACTCACATATACCTGATCACTAGCTGGGGTTGGAGTAGTAGTAAACAAGCGAATGTTATAACCACCACCAGTTCCAGTTATACCAGCATAAAATCCGGTGCTAGAGCTATGGGCATTAATATCATTTACTATAGCATTCAGGCTATCACCAGCAACAAAAGTATGAAGAACTATTGTCTGACCATTGACTGTAGCCGTAATCTGATCACCCCTTCTAAAAGGAGCGGCAGCACTCGCTGGGGCAGCAGCGGTAACGTCTGTTGTTTGATCAGCTACAGTAATACCAGTACTACCAGCAGCACCAGTAAGATCAATATAACCAGAAGATATGATGGTGCTCGTACCACCTGCAGCCTCGGTAATGTTATTAGCTGTAGTACCAAATCTGTCACCGGTTAGAGTAACAGCGGTTGGCGCGGTATGGAAGTTAGCTCCAACATTAAGCAATATGTTACCAGCGGCACCAGCATAATCAATACGAACGTTATAATTATTTGTTTGATCATAAGTCAGTGTAGCACTAAATCCAGTAGATCCAGTATTAGCGTTTATACCATTCACCAAGTCAGTAATAGTAGCTGAAGCTGCAAGAGTATAAAGCGTTTTCGCAGTACCATTTACTGTAGCTGTGATACTATTACCATCTTGGAAAGGTATAGCGGCAGTAGAAGTAGCGGCAGATATGATCTGGGTAGCTGATGTAAAGGTAGTAGCACCAGTGAACAGATTAAACGAACTACCGACAGAACCACCATCGATAGCAGCTTCGCCAACACCGTTTACAGTATCAAGAGTCACTGTACCAGCACCGTTGGTTGTAGCAACGGTAGAGGTAGCGGCAGTCTGTGCGGTAAAGGTAAAGGTAGAACCTGAAGCTGAGGTAATAACCCCACGAAGTTCTTTTCCTTCAATACCACCGATACCGGCACTTGTAGGCAAGTTAAGTATAACACTTTGACCAACTTTATAAGTGTTAGTTATCGCTACAGTAACAGAAGCACTACCGTTTGTTGTTGAAACAGTATTAGCACCAACAGTTACGGCAGGAGCGGCGTTACCAAATGAAAACGCGTTACTTAAAGAACCACCAGCGCGAGCTGTAGCGGTAAGAGTTGTAGAGTTAGCTGAATAAACAGCTTCTCCAAGAGCAGCGCTATAGCTAGCATTGGTAGCCGAATCATTAAGCTGAGTAGCTAAATTATCAAGTGTTTCAGCAAGAGTATTACCGACAGCAAAAGTAATTGGGGCTGTAGAAGCTGGAGTAGCGGTACCGGTAGAGGTAGCAGCAGCGGTAAGCTCAACACCGTTTACTATGATACTCTCACCGATAGTGATGTTATCACTAAAAGATATATTAGCAGTACCAGCGGTAGCACCCGTTGAAGTATTAGCTAGAGCGGCGGAAGTAGAAAGAGAACCGTTTAGAAGTTGCACACCGTTAAAGTTAGTAGAGCCGGTAAGACGATCAATCTCTTTTGTAAGAGCTTGGAATTCTTGGTCTAGGAAGCCTCTATCAGCGTCGGTAAGAGAACCTGAACCAGCTTGTAGAGAAATAGCTTTCTGACGTTGTAAAATTTCAGTAACCTGAGAAAGCGCACCGTCAGCCACCTGAAGCAAGGACGTACCCTGAGAGGCGTTGGTAAGCGCGGTTTTAAGAGCAAGAACCTGCGTTCTAAGCGAAGTACCTGTTGATAGAGCTGCCACATCATCAGACGCTTTCACGATACGATTACCGCTTGAAAGACGTGCTACAGAAGATGAGGAAGCGTTGGCTGCTGTCGATATATTCGCTTGAGCGAAAAACGCAGCTATATTAGTATTAATTGAATTAGCCATAACAATTCTCCTACATGGACGTTAAAATTATAAAGAGCTAAATGCTCACTAAAATTATGCAGCCAAAACTTTGCCACACATAATGTAATTATTAGCCAAAAATAGTTAACAACAAATTAATTTTACAAAAAATCGCTAATATTTTTTATAGAGCAAATGGATTATAGTTATTTACATGAGGTAATTTATTGAAATTACTATATATTACCCGACAAGGCTTTCTACTGCCAACTTAACAGACCAAGCATTCTACTTTCCCTGCCCCATCCTGTCTCAGAACATATTTTTAGTAAGAATTCCGGACCTGCCAGATGATCAAGAAAACGTGACAGGCTTTGTACTATCCTGATAATATCACCTTCTGACAATTTGTTATTTTTATCACCAATATTGATGTGATGAGCAGAAATAAGTGCCAACTTTAACATAGCCAAACGGAAACCTATTATAGTAACTTTATCAGAAAGTTTATCACCAAGCCCAGCAAATGGAAAAGAAGCCGCTGAAATTTGAGCGGCAAGCCATCTCTTAAGTATAGGCTCATAAAAATCACCTACACCTGAGTTCCATAAATCTCTAAGCTTATTATAAGCCGCAAGACTAGATTCATCAGCGTTTATTAAAATATTTTCCCAATCAAGCTTAACTGAAAGCGCCTTTTCCATTTCATATATGGTTTGTTTAAGACGTGGAGGCAGCGATTTTTTAGAAGCGACCACTAATCCACACAAAGCGTGCAGCAAATTAAAAGGATCATTTATATTTTCTTCTGACTTGGGAATAGAAGAATCAGCGAGGCGAAAATATAAAGAAGCCGCTCCTGCCCAATCTTTACGATCAATCTTTTCAAGTGACCTGCAAACACTATTAATACGAGCGAATATCTTGTCGCTTTTTGATGCAGCTTCCTCCATCACCTCTAAAAATATATTATGAACCGATATAAAGTCAGAAAATGATGTTTCGTCTGGCAATATATTCCTAATTTCTTGCGGCAACCTTGAAGCGCTACTTTCATTTTTAGAAAATGGCTTATCAGAAAACAACGCTATCCTAGCGATCTCCGGACAAGACATAGTTGCGGTCATAATAACATTGTCACCGGCTTTTCTAGTGATACGCGGATAAAAATAACAAGCATCACCAAGAAATTTCTCACCATATTCTGAGTGTATGGAACACTTACCATTATCAAATTTTACACAATAGCTGGTAGCTTTATCTTTACGCATAATAAATGAGTTATCATTATCACTTTCAACACAATCCACCAATTCTGGAGCTTCCTCTTTATACTTAGCGAACATTTGTGTGTTCATCTGCATAGACCAGTGCTTACAGCAAGTATCCTCACACTTATCAGTAGTACAGATAAAGTTACCAACTAAGTTATCGCTAATTACAGATACCATAAATAAACACTACAATATTTTCTTGAAAAACATTTTTGGAGATTAATTTGGTCTTCTCATTTGATCTGGACTATCTAACGAAAAAACTGGAATAACAACATTAAAACGTTCTTTTCTTTCATTTTCAAACTCATATTCACCTTTCATGATACCAGATGGTGTGCGTAGTGAAGCCCCACTAGTATACTGAAAAACATCATATGGACTAAGTAAGGGCTTTTCTCCTACCACACCTGCCCCTCTTACTTCTTGTGTCATACCTATAGCGTCAGTTATGTGCCAATAACGATTAAGCAAACGAACTTTTTCATTTCCAGTATTTTCTATAGCTATGGTATACGCCCAGACATAACGCTGATCTGTTGGGGATGATTGTTCCTCAAGATAAAAAGGCTCAACTGTAACTTTAATATCATTAGTGATTTTGCTATACATAGAACTTTACTCCCCTTTTACCTCAAATTTTATTTCAAATCTGGAAATTTAAGAAGACTAAAAAATTCCTGACGTGTTCTGTGATCACTGCGGAATAAACCAAGTAATTTACTGGTTTGCATAACTGTTCCATGTTTACGAGCCCCTCTTGTGGTCATACACATATGAGTCGCCTCAACTACTACCGCGACACCTTTAGGCTTAAGAATATCATCTATGCTCGCCGCTATCTGCGCTGTAAGTTTTTCCTGAATCTGAAGACGTTTCGCGTAAACATCAACAAGACGAGCTAGTTTACTTATACCAACCACCTTTTCCTTTGGTATATATGCCACATGCGCCCTACCGGTGAATGGGACCATGTGATGCTCACAATACGAGTCAAAATTTATATCACGAAGCACTACCATTTCGTCATAGCCCTCAACATCCTCAAAGGTACGACTTAATATATCATTTGGATTTATATCATAACCATTAAAAAATTCCTCATACGACCTTACCACTCTTGACGGAGTGTCTAGAAGCCCCTCTCTTTCAGGATCATCCCCAGCCCAACGAATCAGCAGTTTAACCGCCTCTTCCGCTTCCTGCCTTGATGGTTTTACTTTTTTGTCATCCCGCATATAAATATCCTTTGAAAAATCAAACTTATACTTTAACCTGTGATGTAAAATTAGAAACTAGATTTGTAATAAACCTAGCATGTAATGTATAACTTTATCTATATTAAAATATTGAATTAAAATATTGATTAAATAATCTACTTTCCGGATAGTTGTCATGATAAAAAATTCTATACCACTTATTGACCTACGTGGAAAAACACCGATTGATTTGTTGCGAGCCTACCCTGACAGCGCGAAAACCTTAGTGGAGTCGGCAAGAAAAAGTTACGGTGTTCTATCTAACATGGCAAGTAGTATAGTTCTGCCATTTGTAGATAAAAGATCTCATAATTGGCTTGTGAAGTCTAATAATCCATTTCTACATGAAATAGAAACATTTGATAGCATTATAGGTAAGCGTGGTGTTTTCTCACTCAACCTTGCCTATGAATGGGGATGTACTAGCGGTGCTTATCGTAATGGCGAAAGTGTCGCTATGGTAAGAATTCTTGACTGGCCATTTCCGGATCTTGGAAAATATGTGGTAATAACCCTTCAAGATGGCAAGGCTGGAGAGTTCTATAATATAACTTGGCCCGGAATATCTGGCGTATTTAACGCGACCGCGCATAATCGCTTTAGTGCCGCTCTTAATCTAGCGCCGATGCGTCGTTACGGGATAAATATAGTCGCCGATTGGATTAAAAACAGACGTATCGCTTATGGTAATAGTGGCTTGCCGCCAGCGCATTTATTAAGACAGGTCTTTGAGAACGCGGAAAATTACGAGGAAGCGAAAAAAATTCTCGCCGAAACTCCAGTTGCTGTTCCTGCCATATTCATCTTGACCGGAACTGAATTTTCTGATGGTTGTATTATTGAACGCCTTGAAAATGATTACCGTATAAGAGAGATTGGCGCGGATCAACAGGTGGTCGCTAGCAATCAATTTCAGACTGACCTAGCCACTGGCACTAAAGCTCGTCCATTCTTTGACAGTAATGGTCGCTGGCAACATGGCTGTTCACTACAAGGGTATGAAATAATAAAACCCGACTTCTCATGGCTTACCCCGCCAATACTAAATCCGCTTACCAGATTATGTGTAATAGCTGATTCAGTTAGCAAACAACTTTACGTACAGGGATTTGAGGGTATTACACCTATAACTGAAATATTTGAGCTACCGAATAATAATAAAGAAGATATTGTTAATGAGAATGATGTGGATGATTATGTTGACGAGGAATATATGAAAATAGGAATTGATCTGGAAAGTAGTTATGATGAAGATGAGGAAGAGAATAGTTCATATTAGATTGATAAATTAATGACAGATAAAAAACATAACAAGAATAATAACGGAAATGAGATAAAAAGACTATGTAAAGCCTTTGGCTATTCAATGTCTGGAATAAAAACGGCGCTTAATGAACGAGCGTTTATTCTTGAGGTTATAATATCAATCATGGCGATACCTACCGCCTTTTTCATAAGCGAAAATAAAATAGAACTAATACTTTTGGTTGGCAGCTTGTTTTTAGTGATGATTGTGGAATTACTAAATACCGGAATTGAAAGCGCGATAGACAGAATATCAGATGAGATTCATCCTCTTTCCAAAAAAGCAAAGGATATAGCAAGTGCCGCCGTTTTACTCAGCCTGATAAACGCTACTTTTGTCTGGCTAGTTATATTATTAGGATAGAAATGGATACATCGCCAAAAATGGACTATGACCTTAAATACCGACTATTTGTAAGCAGGCGGTTTCTTCCTATGTTCCTCGCTACTTTTCTCGGCACTTTTAATGATAATCTGATTCGTGCCGGACTTATTGTAATGATAGCCTACGCCGCGAAGCATAATATATCACTATCAACTGATCCAGAAATTCTAGTTACTATATGCTCTGGATTGCTGGTTCTTCCTATGGTTCTGTTTTCATCGGTAGCCGGACAACTTGCCGATAAATATGATAAATCAAAACTTGTTATATTTACTAAAGTAGCTGAATTATTCATAATGTCAGTGGCGTGTTACGGTTTTTATTATCATAACATATCTCTGCTTATGGCGTTATTATTTCTAAGCGGTACTCACTCAGCTTTTTACGTACCAATAAAATTTAGTATATTACCACAGCATTTGAAGGAAAAGGAGCTTCTGGCAGGTAACGGATTTATCGCTAGCGGCAGTTATTTGGCTATTCTCGCTGGAATGGTGGCTGGTGGATTGATTGTGGAACTTCCTAATAATATGATAGGAATAACTATAGTAATCGTCGCTATAGCTGGATTTATCGCCAGCCTGTTCATACCAAAAGCCCCTTCTCTGCATACTGATACTATAATAAGCTTCAATCTATTACGTGGTAGTATTGGCATTATAAAACATGCTTGTGATGATAGTACACTTATACGAACAATTCTTGCTTTGTCATGGTTCATAACGGTTGGCTCAATATATATAGCTCAATTCGCCAATTACGCCAAAGGAGTGATACAAGCTGATAACGAGGTATATATATTATTCCTTACTGTATTTTCAGTAGGTGTCGCGGTCGGCTCTATATTATGTGATACCTTACTTAAAGGACAAATATCAGCGCGTTTTACCCCGATAGCGGCGTCTGGTATATCCATATTTACCATGCTGATGATATTTTTTACTCCAGTTCCAATAGGGCAAAACTTAATGGATATAAGTGAGTTCTTTGAATTAAAAAACAGCCTAAATGTGGTGCTATGTATGTTTATGGTAGCGTTTTGCGGTGGTATTTACATGGTTCCCTTATATGCCATATTGCAATCACGCGCAAAATCCTCTCACCGTTCACAAGTGATAGCCGTGAGCAACCTAAGCGACTCCATCTCCATGACAATAGCCGCTATTGTATCAGCTATATTATTATCATATGGACTAACAATCCCTAATCTGTTTATTATTGTGGCGATAATAACTTTAATGGTGGCCGTATATGCTAAAAGAATCAGTGATTAGACCAGCTCTTACTTTTCTGCTTAAAAAACTATATCGGATAAAAATAATAGGGCTTGAAAATTTTGAGAAAACTGAAGGTAGTACGGTTATAATAGCTAACCATCAATCTTTTGTTGATCCGCTTTTTCTATCGGTTTTCCTGCCTGATAAAGTATCATTCGCGATGAATGTACATCAGGCTAGAAAATGGTATTTCCGCTGGATAGACCTAATTATCAGCACTTATAAAATAGACCCGCTCGCGCCAATGTCACTTAAAACATTGATTAACGACGTAAAAAATGGTGGCAAGATTGTTATATTCCCAGAAGGTAGGATAACCACCACTGGTGGCATCATGAAAATATATGATGGGACTGGTAAAATAATAGAGAAAACCGGAGCTACTCTGCTTCCCATATATATAGATGGGACTGAGTATTCAAAAGTAAGCAGAATGAGTAAAAAATTACGTACTCATTTTTTTCCGCAAGTAACTATAAATATATTACCTCCGCAAAGATTCGCAGAAGGTGGGAAAAGATCATCACTTGCTATATATGATATTCTAGCCAACGCTAGATTCCTTACCTCACAATATAAAACATCTATAATTTCCGCTATGCTTAAATCAGCGGGACTTAATGGTATGGGTAGTAAAGTCGCTACAGATATAAATCGTAATATGCTTAGCTATCGCCAAATTTTTACTAGATCTTTTATTCTCGCCGACAAGCTAGCGCCAAGACTTGATGGACAGAAAAATGTAGCACTCATGCTTCCTAATATGCTTGGCGCTTTAGTAAGTTTTACTGCTTTACAAATTTTGGGTAAAACTATCGCTATGCTTAATTTTTCTGCCGGTGAGAAAAGTATATCCCATGCCTGTAACATAGCGCAAATAAACACTATCATCACCTCACGGGAATTTATTGAGAAAGGTAAGCTAGAAAAACTTATAGAAACATTAGGACAGAAATATACCGTAATCTATCTTGAGGATATTCGCCATACCATAACCATAGGTGACAAACTAAAAGCCGCAGCGAAAGGCTTTACCGTAAAAAGCAGTCTCCAGCAAATAATTTCCGAAACTGATTCTAACTCTCCAGCAGTGATATTATTTACCTCCGGCTCTGAGGGCGCTCCAAAAGGAGTCGCTCTTTCGCATGAGAATATACTTTCTAACATATATCAAGCAAACGCGGTTTTAGACCTTACCTCATCTGACATACTGTTTAACGCCATGCCGGTATTCCACTGTTTTGGGCTTACTATCGGTATGTTATTGCCACTAGTTCGTGGAGTTAAACTGTTCTTATATCCTAGTCCGGTTCATTACCGAATCGTGCCGGAAATAATATATGATTGCGACGCTACCATAATGCTTGGTACTGACACTTTCTTTAACGGTTACGCTCGCTACGCGCATCCGTATGATTTCTATAGCGTGAGAATGGCGGTAGCTGGCGCGGAAAAACTTAATGAAAGCACAAGAAGATTATACGCTGATAAGTTTAATGTGAATATAATGCAAGGTTATGGTGTGACTGAAGCTAGTCCGGTTATTTCATTTAACACCTTGATGAACAGTAAAATTGGCAGTGTCGGGCGAGCGTTTCCGCAAATAGAGTGCAAATTAGAGCCGGTGTCAGGGCTTGAATATGGTGGAAAATTATTAATAAAAGCACCGAATGTAATGCTTGGCTATATGAAAGCTGACGCTCCCGGTGAGATACAAAAACATGAAGGCTGGTATGATACTGGTGACATAGTAGAAATCGATGATAGCGGGTTTATTACCATCGTTGGACGGGCAAAACGTTTCGCTAAAATAGCCGGTGAGATGGTGTCTCTAGCTTTAGCTGAGGATCTAGCGGTTCATTTACATCCAGAGCAAGCGCACGCCGCCATCAGCGCTCCTGACGAGCGTAAAGGTGAGCATATAATATTGTATAGTGAGCATACAGATATAACGAAAGAATCATTAATAGCCGCCGCTAAGGAAAAAGGTATACCAGAAATCGCCCTACCTAAAAAAATACTCCATATAGCTGAAATGCCACGTCTTGGCACCGGCAAAATAGATTATCCAGAGCTTACTAGACAACATAAAGAAAAATTAATATAGTAGGCAATTATACATATTAACGTTTACAAAGAAGACAACATGACCACACTTAGACATGACTGGCAAAAAGATGAGATAATATCACTTCTTAATATGCCCTTTAACGACTTGCTGTTTCGCGCGCAAACCATTCACCGCGAGAACTTCAACCCGAATGAAGTACAGATAAGCACGTTGCTTTCCATTAAAACCGGTGGCTGCCCTGAGGACTGCGCTTATTGCCCACAAAGCGCTAGTGCTGATTCGGGTGTTAAGGCGGAGAAGCTGATGGAAAAGGAAAAAATACTTGGTGAGGCAAAGAGAGCGAAAGACGCTGGCGCATCACGTTTCTGTATGGGTGCGGCGTGGCGTTCACCGAAAGAGCGTGATATGGATAATATGGTTGAGATTATCAAAGGTGTGAAATCTCTCGGAATGGAAACCTGCGCTACTCTTGGAATGCTGGATGCTGGGCAAGCGCACGCTCTAAAAGACGCTGGGCTTGATTATTATAATCATAATTTGGACACCTCCGAAGAGTTTTACGGCGAAATTATAACCACTCGTACCTATCAAGACCGTTTGGACACGCTCGCTAACGTGCGTGACGCGGGCATGAATGTCTGTTGCGGCGGGATAGTCGGTATGGGTGAGGATTTGAGTGACCGTGCCGGACTACTGCAAACTCTTGCTAATCTTCCCAAGCATCCTGAAAGCGTGCCGATTAATTTGTTGGTGCAGGTAAAGGGAACAAAGCTTGACAACGTAAAAGAATTGGACGTATTTGACTTTGTGCGTACTGTCGCGGTCGCCCGCATCCTGATGCCAAAATCCTTTGTTCGCCTATCAGCGGGGCGTGAGGAAATGAATGAGCAGACACAAGCCCTATGCTTCTTTGCTGGCGCGAACTCCATATTCTACGGTGAAAAACTACTTACCACCGCCAACCCCGCGGCGGATAAGGATAAAGAGTTATTCAAAAAACTGGGGCTAGAACCATTACAGATAGAATGTAAACAGCAAAATTACGCTGCTTAAATAATAAAAAAATATAGGATATAAATCATGAGTGAAGGCAACAAAAAACCCAGTGATTTTATAAAGAAAATCAAAGGATTTATAAACAAAGAAAAGGATGTAGATCCTAAAGAGGGACTTTTAATTAACAATAAACAGGGAATATCTTATCCGATTGACTTCGTGAGGCAATCTACTTTTCACCTAAGAACTAATGACTCAGAGTTATTAGCCTTAAAGCA
Organism: Rickettsiales bacterium; assembly: GCA_041396965.1. NCBI lineage: Bacteria > Pseudomonadati > Pseudomonadota > Alphaproteobacteria > Rickettsiales > Rickettsiales bacterium. Next base: position 628,590 of record JAWKXN010000001.1, on the reverse strand, counting down.
AAAAATGGAAAAGATTAGTGAGATTACTGCTAATATAATTTGGACAGATAAAGAAAGTACAAAACTATTATGGTCAACAGAAAAGGATGTTATTAAAAAACAGATAAAAGGACTTCCTAACGATTTAAGAGAAGCAGCAAGTGAAGTTGACAAACATTGGAAAATATTAAAAGAATCAATAAATACACATATAAATAACAACCCAGAAATGTTTTTAGGAGTAAGTGGCAGTTCGGTGAAAGAAGGCATGTTGGATGCCTTCAACAAGAAAAAAGAAACCCTAGCCGCCTTTAGCAAACTAGCTGATGATATAGAACAAAATCAGGATAGATATTTACAAATATTCGGTATTGGTGATAAGCCTAAAACCGCAGGTAGATAACTAAATTGACGGACACAAAAGCAAAAATGCTAGAGATTTTTTCTTCGGTAAGGGAAGATAATAACCCTCCCTATGAAGGGCAAAACTTCATGGAATATTTAATAAAACCGAATGGTAAGAATATAGATGATTTCAGGCATAATAGATGCAGCACCTACGAATGGACGTGCGTGTCAACCGACGCAAAAGGCTTAACGTTTGATAAATCCATCTCAATGTTATTCTGTGCATGCCATATATCATGCGCCCTTTGCAAACCCAACCATACATCAGGACTAGTATTTAACGCTTTCGCCAAGCGCAGTGCCATATCTACAGAAACTGCCGTATGACCGTTTAGCAGCCTTGACAGAGTGGTACGGTCAACATCCAGATATGTTGCCGCCTCTTTTACCGTAAGCCCTAACGAATCTATGATTGAATCTTTGAGTATAACACCAGGATGTGGTGGATTATGCATCGAGGCGGCTGATTTATATTCTTTTTTTCTCATGTTATTTTACTTCCTTAATGATAGTCCAAATAGTTAACGATATAAGCATTCCCATTTTCAAAGCGAAAAGTAATCCTCCAGTTTCCACTTACTTTAACAGAGTATAACCCCTTCGTATTACCTTTTAGCTGATGCAGGTTATAGCCTAGAATATTCATATCTTGTACTGCCTTAGCTTCATTTAACAGTGCCAATATATTTGTAATTCTTTTTGCGTGCTTCACCTGTATTCCAGCAGTGGATCCTGTTTCAAAAAAGACCATCAAACCTTTATGCATCCAGCTTTTAAGCATGCTTAAGTGTAGCACAATGCGCTACATATAAACAAGTATTTTTTAGATTATATAAAAATAAACTTTTAGAGTTGGAACTGTTGCAAATAGAAAATGGACAAGAAGTAGCTGCTTAGGAAGAAGAGTTAATTTACTTCTCTGACTATGAGAAGAAAATATCGTAATTTTACGTTACTTTTTCAATTATGCCTAAAAAGACAGTATAATATATAATTAGCCACAATATTGATATTACAAACTTAAATAATTCCATCTCCCACTCAGACATCACCCTGCCCTTATAGAGCATAACTCCATCAATCGTGGTAACATCTTTAGTGGATGGAAGATGCGTATATACAAACAAGGTACGACCTAGCTTAAAAAACTTTCTTTCCCATTCTGACATTGGCTTATCCTGATAATATATCTCTCCGTCTTTTTCGGTGACATCATCTATATATTTATTCATTTTCCCAGCGAAATAAATTTTTGCTAACCAAACTAATGCAACGAAAAGCATTATTTTTCCTGAAATGATTCTAAAAACATCATAAAAAGAAAGAGAACCACTAAGACTTTTTAGATACAGACTATTAGGAATGCTGTTTTCACAAATCATTAATATTACCACTATGATCGCACAGCATTTAAGTATCGTTGAAGGCAGCATACACTGCCATTTTCCTACGAATTTATTATCGGAATAATCAGCTATAATAATCGTACCTAGTGGAATATAAGAAATAGCAAAAAACACAGGAATAAGCAATGATGCCACAAAAACAAAGTACCAAGCGGAAATATCCGACAAAAAAAGCCAGAGAGATACCAACAACATAATTATATCAAAAGCAACAACATACCAGATGGTAGAAGAGAACCATTTCCGTTCTCTGTCTATATCTATCGCCTTATCTTCCATTTGTTCTGACATAAAACTTACCCAATAACCGCCCTAAATATCGTGACAACTATCCATACAACTATAAATAGCAACATAAGCAATAGCAAATAACCCAATGAACTACCAATTATTCTAAAAACTTTTACCTCGAAATCTGATATTGCCCTACCTTTGTAGGACAACTGACCATCGCTTGGCGTTCCTTCTTTGAAACCTTTAGTGAACAAATATATGTATATGAATAATGTACGGGCTAATCTAAAGAATTTTTTTTCCCATTTTGACATTGGGTTTCCCTGATAACAAACCTCGCCACCATCTTCGGTTATGCCGTCCATGTACTTATCAAATTTCTTTACGGGTGGGGATAGCGAAACCAAATAAACCGCACCAATAGCGTAAAATATAAATGTCCATATGCCGCTCAGACTTATTGTTGGGTGTTCAAAAAAATCAACAATAGCCAGTAATAACATTAAAGCGCAAAAAATGGTGAACATTATAAAAGCAATCCATGTAGAAGGCAAAACGCATTTGCCTTGCGCTATGCTATCTGCTACTTGCTTTTCCTCAAAACTCCGCATGGCACTGGTCACGCCGAAAAAGCTCAGGGCATACCAGATTACAGTGGATAAAAACAGCATCGCAAATACAAACATATAGACAAACAAATTAATAATAGTTAATCCGAATAGAACTATAGTCCGTTCTGGGATTCTTACCATATACAATATTAAGGATACCGCTAATAAACCAAAACTAAATAATAAAAGATACCGCATAATAACAATTACCCATGGCGGCAAAATACTGCTAGCAAACAGCTTATCTGACAGCTTTTCAAATATACTCTTATATTTTTCTTCACTCATAACTATTCCTGTAACCATCCAAAAAAATATTAACAAAATATAATAAATTTAAGCCTTTAACACAACTAAAAAACATATTTTTAGTAAGAGCATATTATTAACAATTCTGCTATATCATTAAGCTTATGAAACTGGATGATAATCATATCTGGATGCCTTACACGCAGATGCGGATCGCGCCCGAGCCTTTGCGGGTAGCGTCTACGCATGGCTGCAAGCTAGTGCTGGAAGATGGGCGTGAGTTAATTGATGGTATTTCCTCGTGGTGGAGCGCTTGTCATGGCTATAATCACCCTTATATCATTAACGCTATGCGAAAACAGCTTGAGATTATGCCACATGTGATGTTTGCCGGCATTGTCCATGAGCAAGCTCTTAATTTAGCAAGCAGGCTTCGCGCTATCACCCCTGAAGGCTTAAACCGTGTGTTCTTCGCCGACTCTGGCTCGGTCGCGGTTGAGGTCGCGCTTAAAATATGCCTGCAATATTGGCGCAATAAAGGGAAACCGCATAAAGACCGTTTTGTCTGCTTCAGAGATGGCTATCACGGTGACACTCTAGGCGCTATGTCGGTATCAGATCCAGAAAAATCCATGCATAAAGCCTTCAGGGATTCGGTGATAAAACAATATGTGGTTGCTATTCCCTCAGATGAATATAGTTTCGCCGAGTTTGACTCCTTACTCTCTGATATGAAAGGCAATATCGCCGGTCTTATCATAGAACCTTTAGTGCAAGGCGCTGGTGGGATGAAATTCCATAGTGCTGATACGCTCGCTGAAATATACCGCATGGCGAAAAAGCATGACATATTATTTATCGCTGATGAAATAGCTACCGGCTTTGGGCGCACCGGAAATATGTTCGCCTGCGATGAGGCGGGAATCTCACCCGACATAATGTGTTTAGGAAAATCTCTTACTGGCGGGATGATAACTCTTGGCGCTACTTTGGCAAGCGATGAGATATTTTCGGCATTCCTAAGCGACCGACCGGAAGACGCTTTTATGCATGGTCCTACTTTTATGGCAAATCCCCTCGCCTGCTCCGCTGCGAATGCCTCACTGGATTTATTTGAGAGTGAGCCAAGATTACACCAAATAGACGCTATAGAAAAACAGCTTATAGAAGAATTATTACCGCTTAAGAATTTGCCTACGGTAGTTGATGTAAGAATTAAGGGAGCGATTGGGGTTGTACAGATTGATACTCAGCAAATTGATGTTTACGCTCTAAGACAAAAATTTGTGGAAAATGGTGTGTGGCTGCGCCCGTTTAGGGATGTGATTTACCTGATGCCACCATTTACTGTCAGCAGCGAAGAGTTATCGCTATTAACAAACTCTATAAGGGAACTTATAGGATAATATCATTTCCCATCATAATCCACATCAGACGGTGGCAAAGCTGGGAAAATAAGAGTAACCGTAGTCCCCTTGTTCGGCTCACTATCAAATGATATTGAGCCGTTATGTACCTCAATTAATTTTTTGGTAAGAGGCAATCCAAGACCAGTGCCTTCATATTTTCGGTTAAGACCGCTATCAACTTGTCCAAATCTTTCAAAAGCGTGTGTTACCTCTTCCTTAGACATTCCAATGCCGGTATCTATAATTTGAATGATAAATTTTGTTACCTCATCATCCGTAATCTCATTGCTGACATTTACTGTAACTTTACCATTTTCAGGAGTGAACTTTACAGCGTTTGATAATACATTGAGCAGAATCTGTATAAATCTCATTCTATCAACAACGAGTGGTGGCAGCATTTTTGGAATATTAACATCAATAGTAACTTTACCTTTCTTCGCCCTATCACTCATTATGGTAATACATTTATTAATGGCCTTACCTACATGTATTTCCTCATAATTAATATCAAGCTTACCGGCTTCTGCTTTTGATAGATCTAGAATATCATTAATAATATCAAGTAGATGTGCTCCTGAATTATTAATATCTTTAGCATATTCCATATATTTCTGATCACCAAGAGGTCCAAAAAGCTGATTCATAAGGATTGATGAGAAGCCGATCACGGCGTTAAGCGGTGTTCTTAATTCATGGCTAATATTGGCTAGGAATTGTGACTTAGCTCTATTTGCGCCCTCAGCGACATCTTTAGCTTTCTCAAGCTCAGAATATTGCTGTTTTAGCTGTATATCCCTTGCCTCAATTTCTGATAACATATTATTAAAGGAATTTGTAAGAATTACTAGCTCGTTGTTATATTCCTTATCTATATCACCAAGTGGTTTCGCCCTTACTGAGTAACTATTCTCAGTTGAGACCTGAAGAGCGGTATCAGAAAGATTTAGAATCGGCTCAGAAATATTTTTCTGTAATCTCACGGCAAGCAAATATGAGAGTATAAGGCTAGCTATAATAACGATAAGAGTAATTCCTGTCTGTTTTTCTATATAACGATTAATTTTTTCTTGTGTTGATTTTATGTAAATATAACCAACTATCTCCTCATTCTTTATAACCGGTTTAGTCAGTTCAATCATACCATCGCGTAGAATAATATTACTCTGTATATTAGAAGGACACTCTATTTTTAAGCTATCGCCTACATCCTCAGATTTATTAGAACTTTCTTTCTCATAACCGGCTAATACATCTTTAGTATTTTTATACAAACAGGCTTTTAATACTTCCTTATTAACACTGAATATAGTCAGGTTCTCCCTTGCCGCTATAGCATCACCAAATACCAAAGCCGCATAGTTGCGTTCACCAACTATAGAAGCGGAAACATCAAGTTCTTTGATAAGGTCAGAGCGTAAATTATATACACCGACTATTGATATAGAAAGAGTAGTAAGCACAATAGATATGCTGCTTACCGCCATTATTATTAAGTTAAGGCGTCGCTTGATAGATATATTTTTCAAGATACGCATGTATTCTACCTATCTTATAACCTTAGCGGCGAGTTCTAATAATAAAGAATCTATATAAAGACCTACTTTGTCAGATGCCTTTTTATTAATGACAAATTTTATATTCCCATCTTTATTGAGAGTAAATTCTATCATTCCACCAATATCGGTAAAACGAGATGACTCACCTATGGTTAGAATAGGTTTATCTTTAAGTAATGAGATTATATCAGATGTTCTTTTATGCTCTGTTTTACTTATGAACAATATGCGACAGTGAGACGCGATATTAAAAATATTATTTTCTTCTACAAGATTAAGTAAAAAATTCTTATCACCACCAGCACTTTGTTTTCTGACAAATGATGATTTCTCAAACACCGAACCGTAGTCGTTCAACTTATTGTCTCCAAAAACACATACATCTATGGTATTATTTCCCTCTTTATCATAAGCATCAGACCAACTCACAAAACGCACCATATTAGTAATCATGGCAGCCTTAATAGCGTACTCATTATTCACGGCGGCTTGAGAATACGAAGCGGTAAGACTTGATATACAAAAACAAGTTAGAAAAATTATGTATAATAAAAAGTTACGCAGCATATGGTATTTCTAAAATAAAAAGCCAAAAAATCATTTTAACGCTTAATAATTAAGCCATTATTATGAACAAACAAAAATTTTTTTTAATTTAATATAGTTTACATTTGGTTAAATTATATTAATAATAAATAATCTTGCTATAAAACTATTTTATTATTATTTTACCGATTGTTATAATATTTAGACAGCTATACAACTAAAACTATAAAAAATGCAATAATAATCATGATAGTAACCAAAAATATTGATAGTCTGCAACAAGAATTGCTAAAACTATCACAAGCTGGGAAAACGGTCGCTTTAGTACCAACTATGGGAGCCTTACATTTAGGACACTCTTCTCTTATCAATAAGGCGAAAGAAATAGCGGATGCCGTTGTGGTAAGTATTTTTATAAACCCACGCCAATTCTCCGCTAATGAGGATTTTAATAAATACCCAAAAAATATTGATAGTGATATAGAAACAGCAAAATCAACAGGGTGTGATCTTATTTACGCTCCTGATGTAGAGGATATGTATTCTGAAAATTTCGCTACCAGCATTAATACTGGAGAAATGGGAAAATCTCTATGTGGGCAATTCCGTGATGGTCATTTTGATGGGGTGGCGACGGTCGTAATTAAATTGCTACTTAGAATAATGCCGCATTACGCGGTATTCGGCATGAAAGATTACCAGCAGCTACGCATTATTGAACGTATGGTTTACGATCTTGATATACCTACTGAGATAATATCCGCTCCAACTATTCGTGATGATGACGGCCTTGCTCTTTCCTCACGCAATTCCTATCTTTCAGATGATGAAAGGAAAATAGCTCCCCTACTCTATAAAAAACTTTGCGAGGTGGCTAAGCTTGTAAAAGATGACAGTGAAAAAACTGAGGATATTTTGTCTGATGCCATAAAAGAACTATCAGATAGTGGATTTGACGTTGAGTATCTGAAATTATGTGACGCTTACTCGTTAGAAGAAATAGAAAACTGGGAAGAGAACTGCCGTCTGTTTGTCGCGGCTAGACTTGGCTCTACTAGGCTAATTGATAATATAGAAGTCTAGTTTATAAAGACGAATTGAGGAAATGGGGAATTAAAGCGTTAAGCGCCATCCTGAGTACTCGCTTGGTTTACTTACCTCAGTTCTCCAGTTTTTTAATAACCTCATCAGCTATATTTCTCATCTCATCACCCATCAGTGGCGGATGATCTTTTATCATCTCGGCGAAACGTGCTGGCTTAGTGTTTTTATGTCCAGCAAACTCCACTATATTTACTGGCTTGCTGGTTGCGAATGCTTCTGTCATCATATTTACCGAATCGTTACTCACCGCAATCTCATCAGCAAGCGCAAGCATTCCCATATACGGATTTTCTTCAATTCCATCATAAATATAAACATTATTATTACCAGAAAACTCCGCTTTAAGCATATCTACATTTTCCTTGCCGGTGCGACGAGATGGAGTAATTAGCATTGACCCCGATTTTTTTGCATGAAGCAACTTCAAATCCTCTATAAACTTTCTCATAGTCTCCATATTAAGCTTGTATTTATTGGTACTACCTCCGATAAGCACCGCTAAATATGGTCGCCTGTAAGAAGAAAAACGCGGAGTGAATTTTAACGCCGCGTCTTTTAATAGTTCTGGTGTTATACTGTGAAGAGCGAAAAGAGTTTTAACCACATTAGCTCCTTTGATTTTATCATGCCGCATAGCCAGAACCACATCAAAATTTTTCGCGGATATTTGTGGGTCTTGAATACATATAGTCTTGGTTTTAGGTGAGATATTTTTTATAAGGATAGCAACTAGAGCCGCCCTGCGACCACAGCTTATTATAATATCAGGACGCTCCTCTTTTAATATTTGGCTACTCTCCAGAATATACGGTAAAAAGAGCCTACGAAGCGGGTTATATCTACCACTATAAATAATATTAGGTAAAAATCCGAAGATTTTTTTTAATTTTACTACTTTCATATCGGCTGGTAAATCCGTAGCAAGGGCAAGAGCCTTTACCTGCGCTACCATTCCCGCGCTGCCATCGGTTATACCCCAACAGCTTTTCATATTATTCCTTTAGATTTGAAAGAAAAATATTTATTACCACCAATTATTACGTGGTCATGTATCGCTATACCAAGTGGTTTTGCCGCGTTAATTATAAGTTTAGTCACCTCAACATCATTTTTACTTGGATTAACATCTCCACTTGGGTGGTTATGAGCAAGAATAATACTAGAAGCTCCCAGCTCAAGCGCGCGCTTTACTACTTCACGAGTATATATGGAAGTATGGTCTATAGTACCTTCTTGTTGTTTTTCATCAGCGATTAGCTCTAACTTATGATTAAGGAATAATATATGAAAAACCTCATTCTTATTATGCCCAATGTTAAGTTTCAAATAATCAAGCAATTGTGTCCAGCTTTTGATAACCTCTTTTTTCTTTATCTCTTCCCTAAGCAAACGCTCCGCTGCGTGCCTTGTTACTTTTATAGCGACTATTGCCGCCTCGTTCACACCATCCACTTTACGCAATTCCTCAGGACTAGCATGTAGAACTTTGCCAAAACTACCAAAAAATGAGATAAGAGATTTGGCGATTGGCTTTACATCCCCCATAGGTTTAGCTGGAAAAAGTATCAACTCGAGCAGCTCATAATCAGCGAAGCTTGTTGGGTCACTAGCTAAAAAACGCTCACGCAGCCGTTTCCTGTGTCCGGTATAATGCGGCTTCACGCCAGCGGTTTTCGCTGTTTTTTCTATAATATCTTCTGTGTCATCGAACTTCATAAATAGATTATACTCAATCTGAATAAAAATATTACATATTTTTATCGTCTACGGGATTTTTTACTAAAAATCTTATGAAGAGTAACTGAAAGCTCATACGACCCGCTGGAAATTGCTTTATTTTATCCCCGTAAAAATCTACTGATTTTCACATGGGATACAGCTTCGCTGGCTGAAGGCTCACACGACCTGCTGGAAATTGCTTTATTTCATCTCCGTGAAAATCTACTGATTTTCACATGGGATACAGCTTCGCTGGCTGAAGGCTCACACGACCTGCTGGTCGTGTTTCTTGTTCCATGTTTTTGAGACCTAGCCCCTATAGCCTAGAACCTAGTATCTACTTTATACTGAAACAATAACGGCTACAGATAATAATCCGTAGCCGCTACATAATAAATCATACGCTTAGAATTACTCAGATACCACCAAACGATCGTTGGCAGGCTGTATTGGACGAGCGTTATTACCATAAATGCTGGTAAATTTAGCTATCTGAGAATCAGAAACGGTAATTGGCGCGGAGAGCATATGCCAGTTCACCCCTTCTGAGCATGGAGGAGTTGTAAGTGACCCCATAAATCTAGTGTATTTCATTGATTTTGGCAGCAAATCAGCTAGGTTAATACTCACATCTTTTGGCTCTGCCTTACTACCTTTTTCTGGGATATTGTCCCAGATAGTTTTTATATGGCTATTCTCCGCTCCTTTAGCTACCATTACGGCGAATACGCCAAGAGCACCATCTGATACCCTCTTATGAACTAAATGCATTTCCATCGGATATGATTTACCATTTACTTTATACTCACTTGGTGTATGGAAGTGAAATTGCAGTAATTCGTACACATCATCACCTACCGTTATCTTGTTCCCAGCCGCCGCCTGAATAGTAAGACCGTTCTCACCAGAGCTTAAAGAAAGCGGCATAGATTTATAGCTAACTTTTATATCAGGCAGATCCGCTGCTTTGAAAGTAGCTTTAACGTCAAAAGGTGATTGTAGTTTTCCAGTATCACACACAGAATAGTCTTGTTTTATACTGCCCCATTTTTCCGGTGATTTATCACCGCTGTAACCCCAATCCGCACCTTCACCAGCCAATACAGGCGCGGAACACAAAATCGTTCCAATAGCTATAGTAACAAATTTATTCATTAGAACCTCTACCTCTAGTTAAAATTGATAATGAAAAAGAATATATCTCTTTTACGACTAGAAGTGAGGTGTAAATTAAACTACAATGCTATACCACTATTTTTTTGTTACTTATTTTTTACTTCTCGTAATTTTTCCAGCCTTGCGTCACGACCACAGCCGCTACGATAACTCTTATACCTCGCACGGCTTTTTATATAAAATTCTTGGTGGTAATCCTCCGCCGGATAAAATTCCGTAGCAGGTTTTATAATAGTCGCTACTTTGCTGGCAAATTTCTTTTCTATTTTTTCTTTTGATAAATTCGCCAACTTTTCCTGCTCTTTATCATGAAAAAATATACCAGCTAGATATTGTGATCCTTTATCACAAAACTGACCATTAGCGTCAAATGGGTCTATATTATCCCAAAAAATCTCCAGCAACTTCTCATACCCTATTTGATCAGGATCATAAGTTACCTCAATAGCCTCAACATGACCCGTGTTACCCGTAGATACTTGCTCATATGTGGGGTTTTTAGTATTGCCTCCGGTATAGCCGGAAACGACCTTACTTATACCCTTTATATCAGCGAATTGTGGTTCCATACACCAGAAACATCCACCAGCGAATACCGCCTTTTTATTGCCTGACTCAGCCATTACACTCCCCATATTAAATAATATAAAAAACAAAGATAGAAATATGTAAACAGTATTTTTCATAATGCCACAACTCTCAATAAATTACGCTTTAGGAATAAATTTTAGGGCGACACCATTGTTACAATAGCGAAGTCTTGTTGGCTCGGGACCATCTTCAAAAACGTGTCCCTGATGACCACCACAGCGAATACAATGATATTCTGTTCTGGTCGCTGATAATTTCTTATCTAACTTAGTTTCTATATTACCAGAGATAGAGTCAAAAAAACTAGGCCAGCCAGTTCCACTATTATATTTTTTATCGGAATTAAAAAGCTCAAGACCACAACCAGCGCAAGCATAGACACCTTCACGCTTCTCATCATTGAGTGGGCTGGTAAATGGGCGTTCGGTGCCTTCTTTACGCAACACACTATATGCTTCTGGTGAAAGCTCTTCTTTCCGTTCATTGTCACTCATAACTATCTTCCTTATACCTTTATAGATGCCTAGTATTACTAGTTATCTAATGAAATAGGATATTGCATAAAAAATCAACATTCCCAAAACAATTATTTTCGTTACTATGCACGGGGAACAGGATGAGATTCCACAGTTTTCCTTTCTACATGAATTCGCATTATGTTTTTTACTATCGTTTGTATTATCATTAGGTTCTGATTCGCTATTGTTCATATTCTCTCCATATTAGCCATGTATGTTCATAAATACTTCCATTACTTATATTTAATGTATAAATTACTATATTTCATAACGATAATTCGCTTACTCACATTCAATAGTTACAATTTTTTTAGAGTGATATGTTATGGCTGACGTAACTTTTTTTATGTGCTATACGAACTTTCTGTTAGCTGGTTGTTTTTACGGCTAACTATAATTGTTAAATTGTTACAAATTTTTAAGGGATACATTATGAACAAGACTTTACTTACCGCCGCTATGGCAGGAGTTATCGCTACCGGTTTTATGGCTCAAGCAAACGCTGAGAACGCTAAGCCTAAAAAGGAAAAATGCTATGGTATCGCAAAAGCCGGTAAAAATGACTGTGCTTCAGCAAATGGCTCACACTCCTGCGCTGGTCAAGCAAAAGCTGATAATGATAAAAATGAATGGAAATATGTTGAAGCGGGAAGCTGTGAAAAAGAAGGTGGCAGTGTAACAGCTCCTAAATCTTAATTAAAACTCCCTGTTGCTTATATACCCTCCCTGAAAAAATTCATGGAGGGTATAAATTTCTGGTTCTATATCTGGTTCTATAATGGTAGAAAATAGAAAATACCCATTTATTGGCTTTGGTCTTGGTTTACGTACTCCTCACTATGATGAGATACTTGAAAAACGTCCTAAGGAGATTGACTGGTTTGAGATAATTTCCGAGAATTTTATAGATGCTCATGAGGGATATTGGGAATTTTTATCCGACTTAAGCTCTGATTATAAAATAATAACACATGGCGTATCGCTTAACATAGGCGCTTCGGATCCAATAAACAAAGAATATCTAAATAAAATAAAAAAACTGGTTACTTATCTTAAAACCCCTTGGTTTTCTGACCATTTATGCTGGACGGGGATAAATAATGGAAATACTCATGATTTGCTGCCACTGCCTTATACTGAAAGCATCCTTAATCACGTAGCCGATCGTATAAAACAAGTTCAGGATATAGTAGGGATAGATTTTATTTTAGAGAATCCCTCCACTTACTTAGAATTTGATGAGTCTGATATACCGGAATGGGAATTCCTCGTAAAGCTAGTGGAAATGACTGGTTGTGGCTTGTTACTTGACGTAAATAATGTATACGTGAACTCATTTAATCATGGCTATGACGCTAAGAAATATATTGATATAATTCCGACAGAAAAAATAGCGCAAATCCACCTAGCTGGGCATAGTAATCTAGGCACTCATATAATAGATACACATGATAATAACGTAACAAATGAAGTGTGGGAATTATACAAATATACTATTAAAAGCAAAGGCAAGATAAGTACGATGATAGAGTGGGACGATAATATACCAGAGCTGTCAGTGCTTATATCAGAGCTTGATAAAGCGAGGAATCTGTCATGAAGCTACTTGCTGATTTCTACCAAGCTATTTTAGATGATAACTATAAAAATATTGAGTATTCATTCAAGCATCATAACAAGCTAAGCGCGAAACAGCAATTCGCTATTTATTCAGAAGGCTATAGGATACGGCTTATCAAAGCGATTACCGCTGATTATCCTATTACACTTAAATTGTTAGGAAATGAAGAATTTTACAGGCTTGCCGCTGATTACGCAAAAAATACACCATCGCTAAATTATAATCTTGATTATTACCCGCTTGGTTTCGCTGAATTTATAGTAAATAGTGACATAGATAATTTTGCTAAAGAAATAGCGATGTTGGAAAGTGAGATAGCAAAAGTTTTTATGCTTGAAGATAGTCAGCCACTTGAGCAAAAAAAATTACAGAATATATCAGCGGAAGATTTTGCCGCGACCATTCTTAAGTTAAGAACGGCAAGTAGCTTGCTTGAATTTAGTTATCCGGCAAATGACTGGTTTACTAAGGCTAGAGCGGAAAATACGCTTCCAGAGTTACCGAAGAAGAAAAATAGTTGGCTACTGCTTGTTCGCAACAATAATGAAGTTAAGCGTCACGAACTTACCCATCCGCAGTTTACTCTGCTTAAAAATATAAAAGATGGCAAAAATATTTCTGATAGTCTTGATATGACGGTTTCCTCACACCAAGCTGAAATAGAGTATATAACGACAAACCTCCAAAACTGGTTTACTGATTGGGTCGCTAGCGGTGTGTTTTTAGACTGATACACTCATAGGAACAGGGATAATAGACTGCGCTCTATAATAATCTTTTGGAGTTCCTATATCTATAAACTCATTATCAAAACTTACTCCGAACACATTATATTCATTAGCGAGCAGGTATGGTACTATTTCCTCTTCCAAAGAGATTTTAGTGTGTATTCTATTTTCAAAATGAATAAGCGTTTGGGGATTAATCAGGTAGATACCAGCGTTAGCAGTGTCACCAATATTTCGCGCCGGATGATTAAGTGATTTTACTCTATCGCTACTATCAGTTTCCACTCCCATATAACGTCCATTCTCATTTGAGCGCATCAGAGCGAAAGTAAAGTCAGAATTATTATCGTTATGCTTCTTATAAAGCTCCGACAAATCAACATCAAAAAAACTATCGCCGTTAAGAGCGAGGAAAGGTTGCTCACCAACTATATTCTGCGTGGCGAACAATAACGCTCCTCCAGTTCCCAACGGTTCTTTCTCAGTGCTATAAGTAATCGGAATATTCCTATAGCTGTTGCCAAAATGATTTTTTATTACTTCACTTTTATAGCCAAGAGCGAGTATAAACTCATCTACACCCTGTTCTATAAGATAATCCATCTGAAGTTCAAGGAATGGGCGGTCTGCGATAAGTGCCATCGGCTTGGGCGTGCTTGCCACTACCTCACGAAGCCTTATACCAAATCCACCCGCTAAAATAACCGCGCAAACCATGTTCGTTATGCCGCCTGCCTGAGCGCGCCTAGCAGCGAATCCGTTATATGGTCAATCGTATCATCATCAAGATAAGGGTGCATCGGCAGACTGAACACCCGACTGGCGAGGTTATCACATACCGGAAGCATATCACCCGCCACTGGGAATTCTTTGTAAGCCGTTTGCTGATGAAGTGGTTTCGGATAATAGACCATCGTTGGTACACCCGCTTGCTTCAACAAATTCTGGAGGTTACCTCTCTGTGTTGTTGAGTCGGCGATAATCGTATATTGCGCCCAAGCAGAGTTGATATTCTCAGCGACGAATGGTGTTGCGAATAAACCTGATAGATTCGCGTTATATCTGTCCGCCACTTTCTGGCGGGCTTTAAGCTCATCAGTAAAAATAGCTAGCTTCTCAAGTAATATAGCCGCTTGTATAGTATCAAGTCTAGCGTTCATGCCAACTCGTACATTATCATACTTATCATCACCTTTGCCATGCACCCGCAAGCTGGTAAGAATTTTGTACAATTCCTCATTATCGGTAAACACTGCGCCACCATCACCATAACAACCGAGTGGTTTAGCCGGAAAAAAGCTAGTGGCGGTGGCGAGCCCGATGCTGCCAATCTTCTTGCCCTTATAAATGCCACCAAAAGCCTGCGCCGCGTCACATAGCACCCACAGATCATTTTCTTCTGCTATCGGCAATATTTTATCATAATCCGCCGCTTGCCCGAACAAATCAACCGGCATCACGCCCACTGCATTAAGCCCTTGCTCTTTCGCCGACACAATCGCTTTTTTGAGGCTTTCAGGGCACATATTGAACGTGTCAGGAAGCACATCCACAAAAAATGGAGTAGCACCTAAAAATGCTACCGCCTCCGCGCTGGCGGCAAAAGTAAAACTCGGCACGAACACAGCGTCACCCGCTTTTATTCCTTTCGCCATTAATACCAATACCAAAGCATCCGTACCACTGGAACAGGTTAAACAGTATTTCGCATTACAAAAATCCGCTAACCGCTTTTCCAGTTCGGCTACTTCACTGCCCATTATATACGCGCCACCATCCAGCACCCGTTTTATGGCAACATCAATCTTATCACGGATTCTTTCCTGCTGCGCCCTCAAGTCTATAAAATCTATTTTTTTGCTCATTTATATTTCCTTTATTCTAAGTCACACTACGACATTACCTTATCACCTATGCGCGATCAGCAGAGCGCACGAGCATAAAGCTACGCTCTTATGATATTATCACCGCTCATGCCACTCGTCACATTTCTGGTATCAACTATAAGATTTGCCTCTGAGACAACCATTTTATAGTCAACATCGCTATGACCAGTGGCGATAACCACAGCGTCATAATTTTTGAGTATATTTTTATCAAGGCTTATGGATTTTATCCCAGAAAGGCTGTCATGCTCTCTAGTATGTGGGATTACCGGAATATAGTTATCATGATAATCAACAAGCGCGCCACATTCCAGTAACCGTTCAAATATAATCATCGCCGGACTTTCACGCATATCATCAACATCTTTTTTATAGGCGATACCCAGCATCAGTATTTTTGAGCCGTTAAGTCCTTTTTGAAATTTCCTATCCAATCCTTCACGTAGACGGTTAATTACATAACCCGGCATACGGGCGTTAATTTGTCCGGCGAGCTCTATAAAACGGGTTGGCATGTCAAACTCTCGTGACTTCCAAGTCAAATAGAACGGGTCTATCGGTATACAATGCCCACCAACCCCCGGTCCTGGGTAAAACGGCATAAACCCAAAAGGCTTAGTCTTCGCTGCCTCAATTACTTCCCAAACATCAACTCCCATTTTGGCGAAAACCATTTTAAGTTCATTTACCAGAGCTATATTTACTGAACGAAAGATATTTTCCGTAAGTTTTACCGCCTCCGCGGTCGCCGCTGAGGAAACTGGAACCGCTTTTGAGATTATGCCACTATAAAAAGCGGCGGCTAACTTTTGCGATTGCTCATCATCCGCTCCAACCACTTTTGGAATTGAGCTGGTGGAATAATAACCATTACCAGGATCTTCCCGCTCTGGAGAGTAAGCTAGGAAAAACTCCTGACCACATTTAAGCCCACTTTTTTCCAATATCGGTTTAATAACATCACTGGTTGTCCCCGGATAGGTGGTTGACTCAAGCACTACCAACTGCCCAACCCTAAGTTGTGATTTTATCATCTCGGCGGTGCTTTCAACGTAACTTAAATCTGGCTCACGGTTCTTAGTAAGTGGAGTTGGCACACACATGATAAGCGCGTCCGCTTCTTTTAATTTCTGTGCGTCACTGGTCGCGAAAAAACGCCCTTCCTCTTTCATTAACGATATTTCAGAGTCATCTATACCTTTAAGATAGGATTTGCCTTTATTAAGGCTTTCCACCTTGCTTTCATCAATATCAAAAGCGATAACCGAAAAACCTTTAGCATGAGTGGCTATCGCCAGCGGGAAACCGACATAACCCATTCCCATAATGGCGATTGTCGCCTGACAATTCTCAAACTTTTCCAGTATCTCAGAAAAATCTAGCTGTTCTTCTATCAGTCTAGGCTGCACGGATTTTCTCATCTTTCTTTTTTCCTTTATCAGAAACGATTTCCTCTAAATAACCATCACCATTCTCACGATAGCGACGACCTTCACGTGAGCACACCAAATCTTCTCCGAGCTTTTCACCGCTGTGGCTTACCCAGCCTATTCTCTTTGCCGGATTGCCAACCATAAGCGCGTGCGGTTTTACCTCTTTAGTGATAACCGCACCTGCCCCGATCAGGCTGTACTCGCCTATTTTATTGCCGCATATTATGGTCGCGTTCGCGCCAATAGTCGCCCCTCTGCCAACCGGTGTTGCAAGAAATTCATCCTTACGCTCAACTTCCGAACGTGGAGTATTCACATTGGTAAATACACATGACGGACCACAAAACACCCCATCAGCAAGACTCACTCCTTTATATAAGCTTACGTTATTTTGTATCTTGCAGTTATCACCAACAGTAACGTCAGGTCCGACCATTACATTCTGTCCAACTACAACATTTTTGCCAATCTTTGTCCCTTTTAGGACATGACTGAAATGCCATATCTTACTGCCATGACCAATTACGCAACCATCATCAATAACAGCGGTATCATGAGCGAAATAGTCTTTATTCTTATTATTTTCCAATGACACTTCACCTTCAGTTTTCAATGATTTTTCCGACGCTGATAATACTTCCAATACTCTTATCGCTTCTTTAGAGTCTGTCCTTACTTCCGTTTTTCTGCTCACCGCATCAATGAAATGCTGGCATTCAAGCTTAAGCGGTTCTCCTTCAGAAAGTTTTATAGCTGTTGCCTCACCTTTTTGCGCAAACGGGGCACCGGACTCAAAGGATACTTTATTTTCGTAGAAAACCAGTTTTTCATCCCAGCCCTTAGCGTCATCAAAAACAAGCGCTCCTTTTTCACCAATCACAGTGAGGCGGTGTTCTTTTACCGGATGCAACCATGACACCATTACATGCGCCGTGAGTTTGCCGGGAAAATTAAGATGCAGGGTTGCTATATCACATATCCCATCACTTATCTGTGTGTTGGCACGAGTCAGAACCTTATCAGGAGCTTGTCCAGCAATCGCCAGAATCATGGATATATCGTGCGGCGCGAAGCTCCATACCACATTTTCCTCAGTACGGACTTTACCGAAACTAAGACGGTGCGATTGGATATAGCGCAATTTACCGATACGCCCATCTTTTACCTCAGCAAGCAGTTTGACAAACGCCGGATGATATTGCAGCAAATGACCGACCATTAAAACTAATTTCTTCTCGGCGGCAATTTCTGACAAAGCCGCAGCTTCCTTAACGTCAAGAGCAAGAGGCTTTTCCACGAACACATGCTTGCCGCTTTCCATCGCCTGCTTGGCAAGCGCAAAATGCGTCGCCGCCGATGAGGCGATTACCACCGCCGCTATGTCTTTATCAGCCATTATTTCAGCGACCGTATTTACTCTAACACTGTGTTTGGCTGCCATATCTTTTGCTGTTTGCGCGTTACTATCCGCCACGCAATGAAGGACACCGAGTTCTGCCATATTACGAACAAGATTCTTCCCCCAATAGCCACAACCAATAACCGCTATTTTAGTATTCGCCATATTTCTCCCTTTTGTGCCCCCTCACCCTAAACCTCTCCCAGAGGGAGAGGGAATAAGAAGCACAGTCATAAACCGCGCCAACCCTGCCTGTCCTCTGAGCTTTATACGTAGAAGGAAGCACGCCTCACGCGAAAAATAGTAATCTTTCACGGAGGCGATATAATATATAAAATAAATCCTTGTACTCACGTCGCAGTCTAAGTAATAATTCATTAAAAGCAAGTAAATTACACGTAAAGAGAATGAAGCATAATACGATTTCAATAAAGTCTGATTTAGGTGGGTTGTCTAATCCTTTAGAGTTTAATAACCCCGTTAATATAGATGGTTATGATAAATCCACACTTATAGATTGCCTGTGTGCCATGCTGCGAGTTCGCCTCGCTGAAGAGACAATCGCGGATATGGCTGAAAGCGGGGAAGCCAAATGTCCAGTACATCTAGCGATAGGTCAAGAAGCTATATCAGTAGGGCTTGCGACTAACTTACGAAAAACGGACAGAGGATTCGGCAATCATCGCTCGCACGGACATTATCTGGCGATGGGTGGGGAAGCACGCAAATTATTCGCTGAGGTTTTGGGCAAAGCGACCGGCTGCTCGCATGGTTTTGGTGGCTCTATGCATCTTTATGGAAAAGACGTAGGATTTTATGGCTCGGTTCCAATTGTGGCAGGCACGATACCACTTGCGGTTGGCGCGGGTATCGCCGCTAAGTTTGATGGCAATGGTGATGTCGCCCTTGCTTTCTTTGGTGATGGCGCGTGTGAGGAAGGTGTCTTCCATGAGAGTTTGAACATGGCGGCGATAATGAAACTGCCAGTTATCTTTGTGGTAGAAAATAATCTATTTTCCAGCCATCTTGATATAAATCTACGGCAACCATCCGATAAAATATCCCGTTTCGCTGAAGCCGCTAGAATGAACCATTATACTATTGATGGCAACAATGTTTGTGAGGTTATGGATAAAACCAAGAAGTTAGTGGATAAAGCACGCGCCAACAATGAGCCCGCACTGATTGAGGCGGTGACTTACCGTTGGCGTGGTCATGTTGGCCCCAGAGAGGACATTGATGTCGGCATAAGACGCTCACAAGAAGAGATAAACGCTTGGAAAAAACGTGACCCAATAGAAAGATTACTTATCAGCCTGATAGAAAATGGTTATTACGATAGAGAGAAACTTAACTCTCTGGTCACCGAGATAAAAGAAGAATTCGCCGCTATGCGTAGCGAGGTATTAAAAGACCCCGCTCCTGAGGAAAAAACACTTATGGAATATGTTTATGCCAGCTAACAAAAAAATGAATTACGGGCAGGCAATCAGGGAAGGTCACGCGTACCTGCTTAAAAACCATAAAAACGTATTTGTCATGGGACAAGGTGTATGGAGTCCTTGGTACGCTGGAAACTCCATGCTGGAGCTGGAAAAAGAATTCGGCAAGGAAAGAGTGATAGATACTCCCGTATCAGAAGCGGCGACGACTGGAGCGGCGGTTGGCGCGTCGCTATGTGGTTATCGCCCGATAGTATTGCATCCAAGAATTGACTTTATGATACTGGCGATGGATTCTATCGTAAATCAGGCGGCGAAATGGTCACATATGCTTGGTGGGCAAGCGCATCCGGCGGTTACGTTTCGGGCGGTGGTCAATCGTGGTGGTGAGCAAGGAGCGCAACATTCACAAGCTCTACATTCGTGGCTTGCCCATATACCTGGTCTTAGGGTGGTTATGCCAGCGACCGTTGCTGACGCTAGGGATCTATTAATAGCGGCAACATTATCCGATGATCCAGTAATGTATATTGATGATCGCTGGCTGTATGAAATGGAAGATGAGTTGCCTCCAGCAGGTGATATTGATCTGCTTAGTATCAAACCAAAAATAATGCGTAGTGGTAGTGATGTCACCATAGTGGCAAGCAGTTACTCAACGAAACTGGCTGTTGAGGCGGCAGATATATTACAGCAAAACGGCATATCAGCGGAAATTATAGATATGCGGGTTATCAACCCGATAGATCATAGCGTTACTATAAATTCAGTAACAAACACCGGAAGACTCGTTGCCATTGATGGCGGCTGGAGTAATTGCGGGTTGGCAGCCGAGATGATTACTGGCGTGTGCGAGAATATTCCGCCATCATGCTTTAGGATGCCACCGCTTCGTATTACCTTGCCCGACTGCCCTGCCCCGACCAGTGGTACGCTCGAGAAAATTTATTATACTGACGCACGGAAAATAGCGGATAAAATTCTTAAAGCTTGCGTGTCGGAATCTCAGTTTGAAGCTGCGAACTGTTAACCATTATGGAATACACATTAATAGGAAAAAGCGACTTAAAAGTATCACGTTTGGGTTTTGGCTGTTGGCAGCTTGGTGGGCATGGCTGGCAGGATATTGACCAGAAAGAAATAGAAAAAGCGATCCACAGTGCGCTTGATATGGGAATTAATTTTTTTGATACGGCGGATATTTATGGTCTCGGTGAGTCGGAAAAAAATCTAGCGCGAACATTAGCTAAGCATCCTCTCGGTAAGAACGCTATAGTTGCCAGTAAATTCGCGGTAAGACAAAAAAATGATGGCAGCACCTATTATGATAATTCTAAGGAGTGGATGTTTGAAGCTGTAGAAGGCAGCCTGAAGAGGCTTGAGCGTGAGACAATAGACTTATACCAACTACACTGGCATGATGGCAAAAGACCACTTGATGATATTTTTACTGATTTAGAAATATTACGAGAACAAGGAAAAATACGTTGGTATGGAATTTCTAATATCTCACCGTTAGATATTGATAGTGTAGATATTGATAGCGATAACACACCGGAAGGGCTCGTAAGTTTTACGATGAAATACAGCCTAGCGGGAAGAGAAAATGAGCAAGAAATAAAAAAAGCGACAGAAGAAAAAAACCTTGGCTTTATTTCGTGGGGGTCGCTCGCGCAGGGGCTTTTATCTGGCAAATATAACCGTAATAGCGTATTTTCAGAAAGTGACGTGCGCAGCAGGGAAAGCTCCCTATTTAGCCAAGATAACTGGGATTATTTTGAAAAACTACTTGATAAACTTCAGAAAATAGCCACAGATAATAATAAAAATATGGCACAAACCGCTCTGCGTTTTGTCCTTGATAATATACCGAAAAGCATTGTCCTTACCGGAATCAAAAATAACCGACAGCTAACGGATAATGCCGGATGCCTGAATTGGAAGTTAGGCAATGAATCACTCAGAGAGTTAAAAGATATTTCAGCTATGGAAAATACAGACAGATGAACAGCGAAACCTTACTCAAAAAACGAATCTTAGATGTTGTATTAGCTCTGACTATTTTATCCGTCACATTCCCAATCATTATCATCGCTCTTATCGCTATTTACTTACAGGACAAAGCTTGGCCGCTTTACAGCCCATCACGCGCCGGAATGAACAATATTCAGTTTCATATGCACAAGATGCGTACGATGGTCATCGGGGCTGATAAAAACAAAGTAGATACGACTGGTCTTAACGATTCTCGTATCACGGGACTTGGGCATTTTTTCCGTCGCTATAAACTTGATGAGTTACCTCAACTATGGAATGTTATTATCGGACAAATGAGCTTTGTTGGTCCTCGTCCGCAGATTGACCGTGAGGTCGCTCTATATACTGAAGCAGAAAAAGGATTACTTGCCGCGCCTCCTGGCATTACCGATTTTTCCTCTATCGTGTTTTCGGATCTGGCAGAGATCGTCGCGAACGAACCTGATGCCAATATCGCCTATAACCAGCTTGTCCGCCCATGGAAAAGCAGACTGGGATTATTTTATATAGAAAAATCCTCACTGTTGCTTGACATACAACTTATCATCCTCACCGGCGTTGCCGTATTTTCCAAACAGACCGCCCTGCGCCATATAGAAAAAATTCTCAAAAGACTCGACGCGCCACAAGAATTAATCAATGTTTGCCGCAGAGATAAACCACTCATTCCTACTCCGCCGGTCGGCAGTGATGAGATAGTAATATCACGTAATTAAATATTGTAATCAGTAACTGTTGTCTTTATACCGTAAGCTATCTTTTTGCTAATCAACCAACTTACTAGTATCAAATTTAATGTATAAAAATCATAAAATAAGCGTTGTTGTTCCGGCGTATAATGAGGAAACTCAGATTACCAAAGTAATTGACACAATGCCCGACATTGTGGACGTTATCGTTATCGTAAATGATCTTAGTAAAGACAAAACCTCTGAAGTTATAAGAAAACATCCGGCGTTTGGTACGTCAAAAATCGAGCTTATTGAGCATAAGATAAATCAGGGTGTTGGCGGAGCGATCGCCAGCGGCTATAAGTGGAGTCGTGATAACGGGGTCGACATCGCTGTGGTCATGGCTGGTGATGGACAGATGAATCCTGATGATTTGCCAGCGATACTTGATCCGGTCGCGGATGATGTGGCGGACTATACAAAAGGCAACCGCCTTGTTACCGGAGACGCGTTTCGCAAAATCCCTAAAATCCGCTTTTTTGGTAATTCCATTTTATCACTTCTGACCAAAATCGCTTCTGGATACTGGCATGTGGCGGACTCTCAAACTGGATATACCGCGATTAACGCTAAGGCACTTAGGGCTATTGATTGGGATAAGATGTATAAGCGTTACGGGCAACCCAACGATTTGCTAGTAAAACTTAATGTAGAGAATATGCGAGTAATAGACGTTCCGGTAGAGCCGGTATATAATGTCGGCGAAGTATCAGGAATAAAAATCAGGGTAGTAATGTTTACCATCAATTACTTGCTGCTACGTCTGTTTTTTTGGAGGCTTAAAGAAAAATACATTATCCGTAATTTCCATCCGCTAGTGTTCTTTTACTCGTTTGGTTTTTTCGCACTTGCTTTAAGCGTGCTTATGTTTATACGGCTTGTCTGGCTATGGATAGGGATTGGTCACGTGCCAGAAATCACTTTCCTTACTTGGTTGTTTTGTTTTTCCCTCAGCTTTAACTCTTTTGGGTTTGCAATGTGGTTTGATTATGATGAGAACAAACATCTGAATCCGCCAATGAAAAGCCGTGATATAGTAAGAAAAACTATAGATAACAAGCAAGAAAACTAGATGAAATCCATAATAGATTTCATAAAAAACTCTCTAAGTCACAAGCTTAATCAGGATATAGCTTGGACATTCGTAAGCTTCTTTATACTGGCGGCAAGCGGTATATTAATGAACGTGATGATCGTTCTGTTTCGTGACTCGGCAGCACTTGGTATTTTTAACCTCTCCTACTCTATCTATCTTATCGGCTCACAACTCGCGGTTATTGGCATTCATAATTCGGTAATGCGCTACTCTGCCTATCACAAAGAAGATGCTTTAGAACGTGGGAATATGCTTTCATCAGCGGCGATTCTTACTCTTATATTTGGTTTTGCTTTTGGGCTTGGTGTGTATCTGGCGACTCCATTGTTTGAGAATATATTTGGCAGCGCAGAATCCGCTCGTGCTATTGGTTATAGCGGTTTTGGGTTGATGCTTTTTCCGCTTAACAAGGTTCTTATCAGCTATATAAATGGTCTTCGCCATATGCGCGCGCTGGCGATACTGCAAACTATCCGCTACATCACCGTACTTCTTGGTGTCGCGATTATCAGCGTATCGGATATTGATTTTACTTACGCCACTTTCTCATTCTTCGCCGCTGAGATTTTGACCACCATATTGAGCCTTGTATATATGGCTAAATCCGGCTTGCTACAAAATATGCGTCTTAGCCGGAAATGGATAAAAGAACATATGGTATTTGGTGGCAAGGGTGCGCTTGGCAGCATATTCCTTGATATGAACACCCGTATTGATGTATTGCTTATTGGTATGTTCCTAAGTGACAGTGCGGTTGGTATTTACAGTTTCGCCGCCATGCTGGTTGATGGTTTACAACATATACTTTCCATGCTTAGGGTAAATTTCAATCCAGTGCTGGTCGCGACCATCCGTGATAAAAACTGGCGAGAAGCAAAAAAACTTCTGTATTATTCCAAAATATATGTATTCTTCGGGGTAATTTTGCTTAGCTTTATGGTGATTCCAGCATTTTATGTATTTATCAGCTATTTTGTCGCCGATAAGAGCTTGCTTGAAGGCTGGAAGATACTGGCGATATTGTTCTTTACCTATATCATTATCTCAGGATTTACACCGTTTGATAACCTGCTGCTTGCCAGCGGTTTTCCGATACATCAGACAATTCAGAATATGAGCATCGCTATCGTAAATATCATCTTAGGACTTATCCTTATACCAGCTTTGGGGATTACCGGAGCTGCCGCATCAACTGCGATCAGCTATCTAGTTGGTACTTCCATTATGATATTTTTCAGTTATAAACTTTTGGGCTGGAATATGATAAGTAACACAACACCGGATAATGCTGGCAATGGCAATATAAATAAAAATTTGGAGTCAAAATAAATGTGTGGAATTTTTGGGATTTCCATAGCGGAAAACGCGAATATATCAGGTGATGAGATAATAGAATTACTAGAACAACTCTATAAATTTTCCGAAAGCAGAGGGAAAGAATCTGCTGGTATCCATGTTTTGCTGCCAAAGTCACAAAAATCATGGACGCTTAAGAGCGCGCGTCCTGCTTCAGAATTTATAAAATTAGCGGAATATAAAAATATTGTTAGTGAGATGTTATCCGAACAATCAAAGAATCGGGGAGATATTTCAGTTATCGCGCATTCACGTCTGGTCACTAACGGGCTTGCTGAAGATGATAAAAATAACCAGCCAGTTTATTATGGTGATGTGTGTGTGGTGCATAACGGCATCATTGCGAACATAGATGAGCTTTGGCAGAAACATCCCCACTTAAAAAGACACGCGGTGGTAGACACTGAAGCGATCGCCGCTATTCTCTCACAGACTGAACAACATAAAACCCATCCCATAACGTCAACCGAAAAGCTATTTTCTGAAATAGAGGGAGCGGCAAGTATCGCATGGGTAAATGATAAATCTAACTTTATGGTGCTTGCTACCAATACTGGTGATTTATTTTATAATATAGACGGGGACAAAAAAGTTATAAGCTTTGCCTCTGAGCGTTATATACTTAAAGAAGCTATTAAATCATCCATAGGGAAAGAAAAAGAATATATTGATATTACTTGGGTTAAACCAAATACCAAGCTCTATATTCAGTTAGCTGACTTGAAAATCTCTGAATTCAGCAATAATAATACCAACACACCCTCCCTACCCGTTTACTCCGCTTCAGCAACGCATCAAGCCATATCATCCGCTGAGCAAAAGAGTAATAAGAATATCCTTATCACAAATAAAGACGCTGATGAGAGTTTGCCGCGCTATAGTCCTGATAGCCTTAAACAACTAAAACGTTGCTCACGTTGCGTGCTGCCTGAGACTTTTCCTTTTATCCATTTTGACGATGATGGTGTGTGTAATTACTGTCATGGGTATCAACCTAAATATAAGCATCTAAATCCTGATGAGGCAAAGCGTGATTTTATCGCCTCGCTACAAAAGTATAAGGGTAACGGGACAGATATTGATGTAATTGTGCCATTTAGTGGTGGACGGGATAGCTGTTATGGTCTGCATCTTATTAAAAAAGAATTTGGGCTTACCCCGATAAGCTTTACTTATGATTGGGGAATGGTGACTGATCTCGCTCGTCGTAATATCGCGAGAATATGCGGTAAGCTTGGAGTGCAGAATATACTAGTATCAGCCGATATTAAAACCAAGCGGGAAAATATCAGAAAAAATGTCGCGGCGTGGCTTAAAAAGCCAGATCTGGGAATGGTACCGCTATTTATGGCTGGCGATAAACATTTCTTCTCGGTGGTAAATCAGCTTAAAAAACAAACTGGTGTAAAACTTGATCTATGGTGTGCCAACCCGCTGGAAAATACCGACTTCAAATCTGGATTTTGTGGAATTAAACCGGACTTTGATAAAAAAAGATTGGATTATTTATCCGCTGGTAGAAAACTTAAAATGATAAGTCACTTTGCTGGACAGTTTATTACCAATCCGGCTTATATCAATAGCTCACTGCTTGACTCTCTAAGCTCATTCTTCGCCTATTATATAGAGCCTAGACGTGATTTCTATTTCATCTTCAACCATATGGTCTGGAATGAGGATGAGGTCAACAAAACCATAATAGATGAATATAATTTTGAGTTATCGCCTGATAGCTCCAGCACATGGCGGATTGGTGATGGCACCGCTCCTTTTTATAACTACATCTATGTAACCACACGTGGCTTCAGTGAGTTTGATACTTTCCGCAGCAACCAAATTCGTGAAGGAGTAATAAGCCGTGACTACGCTATGGAGAGGATACTTGACGAAAACAAACCACGTACAGAATCACTGCGCTGGTATTTGGATACGATAGGGCTTGATTTTGACTCCACTATAAAAGCAATAAATAAGCTTGATAATATCGGGTTGCACAGTTAGATAATGTCGTAGGATTACTCTATGGCGGATATTTCTTTTTATTCTTTATCGGTTTGGTTGCTAGCTTTGTCGCTGTGCCATTTTATAACTTATCGTATCTCTAGCTTATTTCCATACTCCAAGCCAGCCCTAAATACTAGATTTCCTTTATTTTTTGGCGCTTGTCTTGCCCCTTTCCTGCTTGGATTTACAATAATCACAACCATGTCATTATTACCGGATAGTGATGGCGAAACACATCTTATTACTATAATTTCTAGCCTTTTCACCTTGAGCGTATGCTCTTTCTTTTTTCTACCAAAAGCAAAAAAAAATCATGCGTACCAGAAGGAAAAATTTTCCTTTACTGAATTGATGACGGCTTTCCTGATTTTGGGTTTTTCTCTATTGCTTATTATCAGCTCTTTTATCTTCCCACTTACTCAAACTGACGCTTTGGAATATGCCGAAGTTGGGAGGATATTGTTCAACAGCAATACGCTTGCCGACTACCCTCCTATTCACTCCAATACCAATTCATCCGGCATGTATCTGCCAATAACCCATCCACCACTTTACGCCGTGATGATTTATTTTTCCTACCTCGTGCAGGGAAATGCTGATATGCCAATTATAATGCGGCTAATAAGTCCATGGTTAGTGATTCTTTCTACCGGTCTTATTTATTCTTTATGCGTTATGATAAATAGGCGAGTTGGCTTGTTAGCAGCTCTTTTATTTATCTCAACTCCACTACTTTTTATGAGTGCGGTTACCTCTCTGATAGACCCTCTTTCCACACTGGGTTTTACGATGGTGTTCGCTAGTATTTTCTGTTTTCGCTTACCGCCCATCAAACTTGGCTTATTGCAAGGAGCTGTTATTGGGTTGGCGCTATGGACACATTCACAGGCGATACTATTTCCATTATTGTTTATCGCCGGAGTAGCGGCTTATAACGGGCTTAGAGGCTCAAAGACAACAGTAACGCAAATTATTACTATGTCTTTATCCGCTGCCCTTATTGGTATATGGCCATATATTAATAACTATATAAAATTTGGCTCATTCATTAGCGATAGCCCTCTGGTATTTCGCCTAAAGAATCTGGCGTGGGACGATTATTTTTTAATCGGACGAGGTGTTGATAGCCTAAGCGCGCAAATTCAATACGGTTTTTTCAAAGGTTGGACCGCAATTGAGGCTTATGGAATAATTTTCTGGATAGCTTCCTTATTAGTTTTTTGTATTAGAAAAGTAAATTACAAAAAAATATACTCTCTTATAATCGGTTTAGGAAATGATAACGATGACAATGTTAGAAGTAAAATAGTCTTTTCGGCTTTTGTTATCGTCGCCGCTTATCACGCCGGTCAAGTAATAGCTATCGCTCTTGGCATAAACCAGCTATTTCGCATAGAACGTTATATGTTAATCATAGTACCATGCGTTGCTGTAATCGCCGGATTAGCCTTAAATAAATGCTTTACATCACATTCTAAAACTATATTACAAAAAACTCTCATTTTTGGTGTGTTGTCAGTGGTTGGAATCCAGCTTATTGTCTTTTCCTGTCACCTTCTTAAAGTAAATAACCTAAGTTTGAATAATATAGGTCGTAGCCAATCACAAACCTTAATGTCTCTACCGGAACAACGTATTATATCCGCAATAAATAATTTACCTGAAAAATCCTTGATTCTTGCCACCCAAACAGCCGATATGTATTACACCAACAAACGTATGATTGGCAATCTAGATCCAAGATTATTAAATTTTTACAAAACAAATGATACCGAACAAGGCTGGAGAATGCTCAAAAAACTAGGGGTTACCCATATCTATGCCATCCCTAGCGCGCTTCCCAGTTTTTATAATTCTGTTATGCAATCAATAACCTCAGACAAAAAATTCAGTAAACTGCTTTACGATGCTTCTGGTAATCAGCTCTACGTGCTTAACAACGAAGTGTTGGACTATAATCCTGTCTTTGAAAGTAAGCTTGATTTATCTCCGGCAAGTAGACAATGGAACAGAACGACAAATCTTCTCATCGGTGGTAGAAAATCATTGGCACGCATACCCCTATCTACCAATAACATAGAGGGTGAGTTACGTTCAGATTTACATTTTCCTTTACGGTTATTTCAGAGAGACATCTCTACTTCACTAGAAATAAAACATCCTGTTCAAATCCAACAAGAAACACAATACCAATTAAAGCTAGGTATAAAAGGATATGGTTTGATAAGAATTTGGCTTACTTATTGTAACAATGATGAAGAAGTAAATAAGAAAATATACGACAGCTGTAACAAGAAATATCTGTTAACCGAAACAATATTAAGTAAGAAATACAGTGAAAGAAATGTGGTGTATCGTTTTATTACTCCTACGTTTAGTAAATATCTGAAAATAGCGATAGAGCATTATGGCAATTCACGTATAAAGATAAACAAAGCGTTACTTAGCGAACATAGTCAGCAAAGGTAATTATTACCTTTGCTGACTATGAAAACCTTATCCGAGATATAAGGTTTTCCGCCGTGAAACGAGCGAGAATACTTTATTTTACATGCAAAATAAAGTTAATTAACTATAATAACCTAAAAATACGAAAAAACATTAAAAGAGCAAAGGCCGCCCCTGCTCCATGCGAAAGCATTACTGTTGTAAAATCCGCTACCATAAAATTTACCACAGAAACTGAGGCAAGACCAACCGCCAAATAGTTAAGTGGTATCGCCGAATATCTGATAATCAGAGATACTACAAGATCAAAACATATGGTAAGGAATATAGCTAGCAATAAACCAATCACTCCCATATATGCCGGATAGGTAAACAGATAGCTGGTAGGAGCAGTGCAAGTTGATGTCCTATCACCGCCTGAGCGTATAGTCTCATATTTCTCACATATTTTTTTCGGCATATCTATATAATTATCAGATAATCTGCGAGCTATTGATATACCATTAAAACCCGGCGCGCTATATTCTGATACATAAAGGAAATGCCAGTGAGCGACTATTAAAGGAGTGACAAAAGCACGGTTTATAATACCGTTTATTCTATCCATCACAGTTATCTTAGAATGTTCATTAACTATATATTTCTCACCAATAGTAAGCTCCATTTCCTTAGTGGTTTTTGTTTTATGATGAGATGGTTTTTCTTTTGTTATAACAATATCTTTATTATTGTTTCTCTTTTCAGATGATGTGCTGATAATTTCTTTACCAGCTATATCTATATTGGTTTTTCTAGGTAATTCTTGCTCAACAATATTAGCGGGAATATTATCCATGCACGAATTCTTCCTTTCCTCTTCAAGAGAGGCTATCACGCTTTTCGGTAAATCCAGAGAAAAATCACGAGCCGTAAGCGATTCTAATAATATTCCTGTAGGCTTACAAACTCCCATTTCAACTACACATTTGCCAAAATTATAATCTTTTCTCGCTAGAGAATTTATTGACGCTCTTTCCATACCAAAAAGAGATAAAATCAAAATAAGTACCGCATTAAGACCAACAACGGTAATAATACGCAGATACCATTTATGAACACTTAAAAATCCGGCAACACTTATTACCACAAATGTCGGGATAAGATTACCCTTAGCGCCACTAAGTAGGTTAGAAATTAAAACTAGTGATAGAATTACTAGCCAAAAAACAAAGCGGAAAATACGGTAATCAGCTAACGCTTTGTACATCATATATATAGCGAGAAACGCCATTATTGGATTTATAGTGGTATATAAAATGGAAAGAGCGTAGGTGGAGTAAGTAGTTCCAATCAGCTTTACGGTTATTTCACGGATTAGCAATGCAAGTGATGGGTCAAAAAATATAGAGTATAGGGCGGTACATCTTGGTGGGACTTTATATAAATAAACGGCGAGTAAAATAAAAAATAACGCAAGTGAGAACCAAATTTCAAAACCTTTGAATCCCGAAGGAGAGCTAGTTTCTGAAGGTTTTTTATATATGTCAGAACTTGTAAGATTTGGAGTAAAAGCCACCCATAAAAAATTGAGTAGAACAATAGAATGTATAGTTATTGCGAACCACCATATATCAAAACCTCTCTCGTAAAAAACAAATGAGTACGGAATTAGCGACCATTGATAGAACACCATCATAAGTATAGCGACCATAAAGGCTGGTCTGGTAATTATGGCTTTAGAACGAAAAAAAAGAATCAGCGCTATAAGCAGGCTGAAGCAAGCGAAACCAACGTTTGTTAGCCAATAAAGAGCTTGCGATAAATCTTTAGCTCCTAAAAGATTAATTAATATGTCCCCAGACATAAGTACCTTTATAATTATAGTTATTTATCCGCTTTACTAAAGAATTTCATATATCCATACATAATTAAGATCATCACAAAAGCGATAGCTGTTCCATGAGAAATTATCACAGTCGTGAAATCGGCCACTATAAAGTTTACTATGGATATTACTACTACTCCAGTTGCCAGATCCGCAAATGGTCTATTCGTATATTTTATTAATAGAGAAAAAAATATATCAAAAATGATGGTAAGCACGCACGCAAGCAACAATCCTAAGTAACCCATATACGCCGGATAAGTAAATAGGTAACTAGTAGGCGCGGTACAGGCAGAGGTTTTATCTCCTTTATAATATATTTCGCAAACTTTGGCTGGAACGCTTATATAGTTAGGAGAAAATAGTTTAGCTATGGATATGCCGAGTAATCCAGGTCTTCCGTAATCCTCAACATATATGTAATGCCATGATACTACTTGTAGGGGTGTCGCTATAATTCTATATACTAGCCCCCAAATATGACCGGATACCGATACCTCAGAAGGGTTTGCCGATTCTTTGCCATCATCACTTAGTGACTGAGAAGATGCTTCATAGACTACTTTATCATCCTTACAAAAATTAGCCATATCATAGCCAAGCTCATCTATACGTTGCCGGCTCATACCATAATATGATTTTGGTGGTTTTAGTGACTCAAGAAGATTTTTCGCCCGATCGCAAACATCTAGTCTTGCCATACATTTGCCAAACTCATATCCACCTTTCCCTACATTACTCTCCTGCATTACCTTGACTATAAGGATCATGCCGGCAAAAATAACCGCTATTAATGGAACTATAACAATCTTCCATCGCCATTTTTTTACAACCAGAAATCCTATAACGGATAAAGCAACAAACATCGGGACTAGTGAACCTTTAGCACCTCCTATAAGTGGCATAATAAGAACAGCGGAAAGCAATAATAATAATAATATAATTACCTGAAGATATTTTTTGTCAGAAAGTGAAAACCATATCCTACCAATAACCATAAAGGCTACTATTGGCGCTACAGCGCTGGTTAGCACATTAAGCAGGTGTGGAGCGTAAGTCCTGCCCATGAGTTTACCTATTACCTCACGTACTACTAGAGTTAAATCCTGATCTACGAAAAGAGCGTATAAAGCCGTGCAATCAAAAGGTATGCGATAAAAATAAATTCCTAAAAACGAAAACATCAATATGATAGGAAACCAGAACGGAAAGCCGGTAAAATAACTACGGTTATAAGAATTAGACATTTCTATGTTATTGTCTGCTCTGTTTAGAGCAGGTGTAATATACACCCAAAATAAATTAACAAGCGCAGCGGAATTTACCGCTACCGCAAACCATACGGCTTCTCTAAGATTATCACGAAACAGTTGCGAAAAGACCACTAGTGGTAGCTGGTATAATATAAAAACAAATAGCGCGACTATAAAGGCCGGTCGTCTGAAATTATTTGGTTTTCTAAAAAACGCATAGGAAATAAAAAACAAACAGGATAAAAAAAGTCCAGAATTTACGAGTGTATAATAGGAAAACCATGTTCCTGGAAACGATAATGTCAAATTATCAAGTAGAGGATTATTCATTTATCTATGCTTTCCTTTAATATGTTTGTTTAAGGCTATGATTTTCGCGCTATTTACATTCAGTATTGAGTTACCGTGCTGCTCAATTATGATTCTTATAAAAGAAGCATTAGGCATAGATTTTATTCTTCTTATAAATTTATTTTCCGTTATTTCGTTACCAATAATTATGTCTCCAAGCATTATTCGTGGCAAGGAAGTGTGTTCAGTACTTTTAATCAAACTACCGTTTTTGTCATACTGCTCCATGAAAAAGCTTGTAAAACCTTTTCCCGATACATTAAACTCAACTACATATTCTTTTGAGGATGATATTTTTATAGCAGAATCAGGATTTTTTGATGTTGATAAAATGGTTGAGAAATTACGCTGAAACAATCCGAAGGGAAAAGTAGATACCGAGCTATTACCATACCATATGGAAGAAGTATCATCAGATGACATACCACCCTTCTTACCAAGAAACCTATATTGCTTAAATTTTTCCCACGTAATTTTTTCTGGAGAAATATCAATTGCATTCGCTGAATAAGACAATCCAGAGTCTTTTAAGTTATATAACTGACTTCCATCATACGAATAAATTAAACTAGACATATCTGGTGATGATACTATGTCTTTTAACACTGAATTATAAAAAATTGGTAGAGAATAGTCCGTAATATGTATATGAGTTACTCCTATTTCACGCAGTATTTCCAACCCGATTTTAGGATCTTTAGTTTTATAAAAATCAAGTAGACGTGGATCAAGATAGCTGACCATCTTGCGGCCTGAATAATACATATTAGCCGGTTGTGATGATAATATAAGACTATTACTAGCGAGCTTTCTATTAATAAAATCCATTACCCGCATTTCAGGAAAATTTAGCAATTTATCTTTTTGTGGCTTATTAATAGAAGCTATTGAAATAGCATTTTTATCAAAACGGTATTTTGAGAAAAATACTAGTTGTAAAGTCACAACCAGCAATATCAATATAACAAATAAATATTTTATTTTATCTTTTAGGTTACTATTGGTTTTACCGGATATAAAAACCGCCATAAGCCACCCTGATAAAATCGCGATAAAAGGAAAAATTACTAGAAGGTAGCGCTCGTTACGCACCATAACATCAGTTTTTATAAAAACTGAAAGAACTACTCCCGAAAGATAAGCGAGCACTATCAGCAAGCTACCAAATAGTAAATATGACTGATTTTTTTCTATCTCTACTACTGTTTTACCAAAAACACAGCTCGCAAAAGAACAATTCCTACATAAAAACACGATAGCCGCTAGAGTCATTAGCCAGAAAATTATTCCGTAATACTCTATCATGAACCAGCCTTTAAGTATGCCATATTGCATCACTGATACTGGAGAATTAAGTCCTCTTGCCTCATTAAAATAATCTTTCCAGCCAAGCTCAGGTAGAGCGTAAACCAAATTATTATCACTGACCAAAGCTCCATATATCTCTAAGTTTCTTACATAAGGATAACTAGCGAGCAGACAGGCGACAAATGTCATAAACAATATCTGTATGAAAGACCTCTTCCAGCCCAACACTCCGTTGATAGCCAGTATTATAAAAGCAGATAATGGGATAAAAAGTATAGCTTGGGAATGCGTCCATAGAGACGCTCCTAAAAATACGCCCTGTATTATACCGGTTTTTATAGGTGAGGACTCAATCGCTATAGTCATAGTAAAAATTAAGAGCAGAGCTAAAATCGGTATTGAATCAATCAGACCAGAATCAGCTCCTAGAAAGAAGAGAGGAGTAGAAACAAGAAAAATCGCGGCGAATAACCCTGCCCTTCTATTTATGAGACAACCAAGCGAATAGGTAAGCAAAACACAAAGAATCGCAAAATAAGGAGTAATTAGTCTAGCGAATCCTACATGCTCGGAGCTACCCTGCAATAGATAAAAAGCGTATATCATAGCTGGATAAAACGGAGGATGCGTCCATGGCGCGTAAAAACCTGATCTATTATCTTGTGAATTCAAAACCGGATATACTGACAAATCGCGGCTATCATAAAATATTCTGGCTACAGAAGCGTACTCCAATGAATCATTCTGGGTTAGAGGAAAAAACAGGCTATTGACAAGTAACAAACTCACAAACGCTAAAAATAATATAAAAATAAAGGTTTCATCAAAAGATAATGACTTATTCCAACGCAGGTTATAGCTAGTAAGTTCTCCTCTAAACGGTATGAGAGTAACTACACACAAAAATATCGCAGCAATAAAAATTATTGAGAGATGAACAGCAAGCTCATAACCAGAAAACAACCATAGCGAGAGTATAGTTGTAAAGCCCATCAAAAAAGGTGCTATGGAAAGACCTACAAAAAAATTAAGACCAATAGCTCTTGCCTTAACAGAAAAAGGTATAAAACGCGAAACTCCAAGTCCGGCGATACTATATAAAAAAACGCAGGAAAACAACAACACCCAAGATATAGCAGAAGATTCTATCATTTCTTACCCTTAATTTAAGGGAATGATTATTTCTTATCTTTAGGTTCGCTTAGAACGAACAAGCATTGCCAGCAAAGCCATCTTACACC
This sequence comes from Rickettsiales bacterium, assembly GCA_041396965.1. NCBI lineage: Bacteria > Pseudomonadati > Pseudomonadota > Alphaproteobacteria > Rickettsiales > Rickettsiales bacterium. Next base: position 592,883 of record JAWKXN010000001.1, on the reverse strand, counting down.
TGGAATACGGCTTATAACAGCATCTACACCACCGAGCACCGCAAGCAATGGCTTAAACATAAAGGTGTTACGGAACGGAACGGCAAATATAGAGAATAGGAAATAATGCTTCTTATCTATCTTGTTAAAATACTCAAGACCTTTCATAACCTGAGAATGACCAAGAATATGCTCAGCTTCCCACTCAGTACGCAAATGCGGGGTCATTTTACGATACAGGTGAATTATCGGATTATGACGTATTGCCTCCAAGCAGAAAAATTTTCCATTCGGACGTAGAAGCCTAGCCGCCTCACTATAAGCAGCGTCAAGATCCATATGATGGAGAGCGCCCTGTTCTAAAATAACATCAAAAGAATTATCCGGCATACCAGTTTTCTCACAATCCATCACCCGATAATCTATCTTCTCTAAATCAGGGTCACCTTTCGCCGCATTCTTAGCAAGCTCAATTGTAACCGGAGCGATGTCAGCGGCAACCGCTGATTTAACATATTTAGCCACAAGTGGAAGCATAGCAGTGTTACCACATGCCATCTCAAACACATCTTTATCGCGTGTGTTAGCAAGCAGCCATTTTTTAATATCCTCAGTCTGCTTATCAATTATACAGTAATATTTGAGATTAGCGGTATATTTATCAAAATCATCTCCATCTTCCTCTTTAGTAAGGGTACGGCGAAAATCAGACCACTCAATCTCTTTACGCTTACGTTCCTCAAGAGTTTCAGTATCTTCTGCTACAGTGTTTTGCGCTGGAGAGTTTGCCATATATGTTCCTACTCTAAACTTGGTTACAAGGGATGCAACATACAACAGAATTTGTGTATTTTGTCAAACTAATTATAGTAAATTCAGATTAATCATGTATAGATTATACACATCTAACCATCTATATTTTATATAACAATATGATAACAAACAATGTAAAAACGTAAATTTAGCAAACAAATGGCTATAAATACTAAACCTAATAAAGCAAATAAGGAGATAGAGTCTTCAACACTGGTTTGGATTACCGTGTTTCTTTCGACGCTACTAATCATAGCGATATTCTATAGCAATTGGAATATATACAAGGATGACTCTTACATATCTCTGCGTTATGTTAAAAACCTGCTAGACGGCAACGGTATGACTTGGAATGCGGGGGAGCGTATAGAAGGATACACAAATTTTTTGTGGATTATACTGACGGCTTTTCTTGTGTATTTTGGCATTGATCCGGTAACCTCCACTAGGATATTAGGAGTGAGCTGTTATATTGGTATTGTATATGCTTGCTATAGCTTCTTTAGAAAGCAATCAGAAAGCTTAAACACATCTGATCCAAAAGACAAATTACTGGTTACTATAGTGCCGACTGCTGTACTCGCCACCTCCTTAAATCTTATAGGCTGTAGCCTTTTTGGATTGGAGACTAATCTTTTTGTGTTGCTTGCATCCGGTGGAATTATATCAACTATAAATATTATCCAGAATGTAGATGGTGATTTAAGACATAATGTACGCAGAGCTATTTCAGCCGGTTTACTGTTTTCTATGGCGGCTCTTACTAGACCTGAAGGGTTATTATTCGCTGGAGCAAGTGGATTATTCCTTTTAGTAGTACTGATTAAAAGAAACGGGTTAATTAAGACGATTAAGCCGGGATATGGTTTTTATATTTTGGGCGGTTTTGGGTTAACTATTTTGACAGTAATAGCACCATATCTAATGTGGAAATACTGGTATTTCGGCGATATATTACCCAACACATATTATACTAAAGCATATGGTTTTGAAGGTGAGGTAAAAGAATTTATATTAAATAGCGGAATCAAATATTTTTTTGGATTTCTGTTAGAGCCACCTTTAATTAATTTCTTAATAATCATAGGTAGCGTTATATATTTCAGCAAAAACAAAAAATGGTCACCTGTAATATTCTATCTATTTATCGTAATAGCTACGGTTAGTTTATATACCATAAAAGTCGGTGGTGATTTTATGGAGTATCATCGCTTTTTAGTACCACTCTTGCCATCAATAGTAGTGTTATTATTTTTTGTTATGTATGATCTAGCGGCAAGACATATCACCAAATATATAAAAAGCATAAGTATTTTTATTATAGTTCTTATATTTATGCAGCTTAGTATTATAGATAAAAGGAGAGCTACATATTCGTATGGAGCTTTGGTCGGGAATATTGTTAGTGATTATGTAGGAAAGAATTTTCCAAAGGGCTCAGTTATAGCTCTCAGTACGGCAGGTGTTCTTCCATACAAGGTATCAGATAATTATTATATAGATATGCTAGGTCTCCTTGATAAGCATATATCTCATAAAAAGATATCAAAGATCCCCGCAAATCCAAAGATTGGTCACCTAAAATCTGATATAGATTATGTGTTATCACGTGAGCCAGACTACATACTGTCATATAGATTAAATGAAGTAGATGATGAAAAGAGAGATAGTAATAATTATAGCTACAAAGGATATACAAAAAAAAATGTCTGGATTGACATAAGTGATAAATTGTATTGGCATGCAGAAAATGTTTTTATGAAAAGAGGATACCCAAGCCTTATAAAAGATAAGAAAGTGTTTTTCACTTATTATGAACGTATAAAAAACAAATAGTTAACTAACAATACAAGAATTCTTTCTAGCTAATAGCCCATATCGTATAAACAAACCATGCAATACCGATATGGCGCAATACTGAATCTTGTATGAATATTTTTTCCGGTTCACCGCCTTTTCCATCATGCAATACGAGCTGTAAGAAGCGAAACAGTCCGGCAGCGACAAAAATTATGCTATAGGTAAGAAAATTATGACTATTATCATGCTGTTTCTCAGCTATATAGATGGCATACGTCATAAGCGAGGCGGATACGCATATACCAAGTAAGCAGGTAACTAGCAGCTTATTATAGCCCTGTAGATTCTTTTTGGAAGAAGCGTAACCAGTTATATTGAACTCGCTATATCTTTTAGCAAAACCGATAGTAAGAGCAAGGAAGAAGGTAGCTAGCATGATCCATTGAGTGGCAGGAACATCTATCGCAAGACAGCCCATAAGCACCCTCTGTAAATAAAAACAGGCAAGCACCACAACATCAATTACCGAGTAATTTCTTATGTATAAGCTATAAAAAGCGTTAAGCAAAAGATATGATATAACTATAAACAAACAGCCAATAGGCAAAAACATACATAGCGTAAATGAGGTAAAAATAAGACCGACAACAAGCATAGTGGCATTTCTTACGGTTATTTCACCAGAAGCTATAGGTCGTTTTGATTTAACCGGATGTTTTTTATCTTCCTCAACGTCCTTTATATCGTTAAAAACATACACAGAACAGGCGGCGGCGAGAAACGCTAGCACAGCGACCAATATATTTATCCAATCAGTTAGTGAATCGTATTTAATAGCGAAAAATAACGGAGCAACCACGAAGAAACTTTTAACCCAACCAGCTGGGCGAGTAATTTTTATATATGGACTGTTTAATATTGATGATATTGATAACATTTATAAATCTCTCCGTATAATTCTTCCAGAGTCATAATTTAAGACGCTTGAAAATTTTTTCTGGTATATTGCGTATTATAAGCATTATCCAGAACCATATTGCTGGGACATATATCTCATCTTTTTTCTGTTTTATAGCTTTTACAATAATTTCGGCAGCTTTTGTTCTATTACAAGTAAGCGGGCTGTTAATTGCATAGGTAAGCGGTGTGTCAATGAATCCCGGTTTTATCGTAAGTACATGTACATTCTTTTTGCTTAGACGGTTACGAAGACCAGAAGCGAACGTGGTAAGTCCAGCCTTTGCGCTGCCGTAAATATAATTACTCTGCCTACCTCTATCAGCGGCGACCGATGAGATAACAACTAAGCTGCCACTTTCCTGTTTTTCCATTTTCTCAGCGAAAATTGTAAGTAGTTTGGCAGCTTCTGTAAAATTCACTCTTATAACATTTTCAATGTTGGAAAGATTATTATTATCTCCACTACCCATATCACCGGACATAAATATTACCCTATCTACATCACCAATAGACTCCGACCAGCCAACATAATCAAAATCGCTCTCAGATAAATCAAGAATAAAAATCTCAGGCACAATATCGTAACGAACCGCTATATCAGATGAAATACGTTTAAGTTCTTCCTCATTACGACCAGCAAGCACCAGATTATCGCCATCTTTCGCGAGCAGACGACCAATCTCTTTTGCCAGTGATGATGTCGCTCCTATTATAAGGACTCTAGCCAATATTACCTCCACGCATATTAAGACGTACCGACATTAGGGAAGAAAATTTACCTTCCGGATCAATATTTTTTATAACATCACGCCAATTTCCGAGATTACTTCCGTACATCCTAACAAAATGTTCCGGTGTAAGCAGAGCGTCCTTTGCCAAATAAACTCTACCACCAATTTCCGCCACATAATCATTAAGCTCACCAATCAACATACAAATTCTGGCGTTATTATGAAAATCCAGAGCTAATGAATAACCACGTTTGCTAAAAGAAAGCATACTATTACCTTCTCTATGGTATTTTATAACCGCAAGGCTTGAAAAACTATTTCTGCTATGAATCAGCTCCAGTATATGACGTATATGTTTTTTAGTTTCGTTACTTTCAGGAATTAGGCATTGATATTGAAAAAAACCTTTTTTTCCATAAAGACGATACCAGTTCTTAATACCATCAAGAGGATGAAAAAATTCCCGAAAGCTCTTTATTTCCTCTTTCCATCTATTGTCATATTTACGAAAACGCAGATTGTTATAAATCGCCATCGTATATTTATTAAGCAAGAATGAGGGCATAAAAAATGGTACGTTAAGGCGCGGTTTGGGAAAGTAAAAATCGGAAATACTTTCCCCGCCATCACCTTCCGATATATGTTCAGCGGCTTCAAACAACCCTCTGCCTAAATCATGACCTTTTTTGGTGTGATCTATCCAGCCGACCATATAATCAGAGCTATCTTTTGTGCTTTCAAAACAGTTAAGCATCTCATCAAGACCATCCACTGCCTTCGTTTGAGTAGCAAGAGACGCTGATTTTACCTGCCTCAAGCGAATGGTAAGGCTTTCAATAAAAGCTCCCTGCCCCATTCCTCCGGCAAGAGCGAGGAATATCTCGCTATTTTCTTCTGGTGAGCAGGTAACACGGCTACCATCTGCCTTTATTATATTTACTGATAACACATGATCAGCAAACTCACCTGATATATAAGAATTTTTCCCATGAACGTTACAGGCAAAAGCGCCACCCAGAGTTACATATCTGGTACCAGGTATTACCGGTAGTATCCAACCGTGAGGCACTGCTATCTCTAATATTTCAGCAAGTGTTACTCCAGCTTCCGCGCTTATTATGCCATGTTCTTTATCAAAAGCGATGAAATGATCTAGTCTAGTGCTATCTACAGTGAGGTTGCTATTTAGAGCGGCATCACCATAAGAACGACCAAGACCACGCCCGATAAGCCCCCCACCGGCATTTTCAACAGAACTAATAATATTGTCTATATCCGTAAGTTTTTCAGGGCGCGCTGTCCGGCAACTAGAAACTGGATAATTTCCCCAACCGGCAAGATTGCTGGCACGAGTTGGGACAGATAGGGGTTTATTTTCCTGAGAATACATACAGCCAGTTTAGGAAAAAATTCCTAAATAATCAAATGGATATTATCTGCACAATTAAGAAAACGTGGCTACATGAATGTAATTACCTCTTTACAAAAATCTTAATGTACTACAATATCCAACATCTGTTAAAATAAATTTACTTATATAATATGGACTATTAATATGAAAACACAATCTGAGAATGAATTTTTAGAGAAAGCACGAGTCGCTAGCGTCAGCATTCCCGACTCCAACGACATAAAAAACTACGATTCGGATTTTATTAAAGGAAATACGCATAAATACTTGAGGATTCCATTCAGGGGATTCTAGAAAAACACGATGTTGATGCTGTCAGTAAAATACCCGATAGGGATAACAGATATGAATGCGAAGCCTATATACTCACAGCTTTGGACAGAACCATTGCCACCGGTGAGATAGATTTGGCTTTTAACAGTAAACTCTTTGGCTTTGCGAAAGAACGAAATCCTCAAATTGCTGGGGAAATTCTGGTCAATGGTTTATCATTTTTATTACAAGATGGCAATAGAGCACAAATTGTCAAAATATTAGAAAACCAAGAGCTCTCCAGAGAGTTAAATAATCTCAATGACTCCAATATCGCCCCTGTGGCTGAATTTATCGGCAAGCTTATAGTAAATCCCGATAAACTCAACACACACTTGCTTGATGCTGTACCGTGGTAAACTCTCTCTTGAAAAATAAAGAATTCAAAAAAAATCTACTAAGTTGGATTAAGCTGGAAGATAGGGAGATAATAACGATTAGAGACCCTATATCTGACGGTTACGTCGAGATTAAACACATCATACCAGAATTTATAGGTAATCAGAGCTTTAAGAGGAAGCTAGAGAAAGAAATGGTAAAAGCACGTGAAAAGAAGCTACATGGCGGCAGAAATCCACAGACAAACCTTAACACATCACTGGCGGACAAACTAAAAGCGGCGATGAAAGAAAAAGCCAAAAAAGGCAATGAACGCTGAAGAGATGGTGATCCGGGCGGGAATCGAACCCGCGACAACCTGATTAAAAGTCAGGTGCTCTACCGACTGAGCTACCGGATCACAACACAAAAAATCGCAATGGATTGGGAACAATACGGTTTTATAAGCCGTTGTCAATAGTTTAGGAGAGAAAAAACGTAAAAAGTAATTTTTACTTATTTTTTTGCCTTACTCACCATGTTTTTAAGCAAAGTTGGAGGTCGAGTGGAAGAAGAGCCTGTTATTCTATCTTCATCCGTAATATGTTTTTTTATGATTTTACCACTTATAGATACTTTCAATTCATTGACCATAGCTATGGGCTGTGAGTTAGAATTGATTTCTGAAATTCTACTTAAAAAACTACTAACGGGAGACGGGCCATATTGTTCACTTATCTCCTTTAACTTACCTGCCATAAGCGGCTCGGCTTTTTTTGAGATTTTTTGGACTAACGCCAGATAAGATTCCGCTCTCTTTTTATCACTTTTAACTTCATGTTCTTCACCCTTCCACCTAGAAGCTGTAAATGCCTGCTCTAAAACTGCCCCTAAAGCATTTTCTACAATAGGGAATCTCCGCTCATCTCCCCATTCACCAGCAGGATTTATACTGGACATAACCAAATGCTCCGGTTTTGCCATATCTACTAATTCAGATGCCATTTTCCTAAAATATGGCTTACTAAAACCAGCGTTAATCGCGTATTCTAATATAGTCTGAGTATCTTCTTCCTTCTTGAATAGTTGGTCTACTGTAATTTCTTGGTTCTCAATAGCTGCCTTTATCTTATCAAACATTTTCTTGGCTATTTTCTCACTGCCATTTCTAGCCGCAAGCGCGAATAATGTTGAACCTCCAACATATTCCTCTATCAGCAAAGGAACTCTTAACTTATCAATAGATTCAAATATCTCCTGCTCAGTATTTACATCATTATCGGTTTTTCGTAAATACCGCCAAGCCTTACTATAAATAGCATCTTCTTCAATTGCAGGATTTAGTTTGCTAAAAGTTTGAATACTCATAAATAGCTTTTCTATTTTTTATTATATTTTTCTAGAAACATACTCGCGAATTCACTAACCCTATTTTCCTCTATTGCCTCCCGCAAACCCTGCATTAATTGCTGATAGAAGGTCAGGTTATGCCAAGTAAGTAGGGTAGCTCCCAACATCTCCTGCGCCTTGAACAGATGATGGAGGTACGCCCTGCTGTAGGAAGCGCACGCCGGACATGGACAATTTTCCTGTAACGGTTTTGGGTCATCGGCGAATTTGGCGTTACGGATATTTTTCTCTCCCTCATCGGTATAAGCTCTCGCGAACCGCCCTGCCCGTGTGGGTATCACACAATCAAACATATCCACCCCGCGTAGCACCGCCCCGATAATATCATCAGGCTTGCCTACCCCCATCAAATAACGTGGTCTGTCCTCCGGCAAATATGGCGTGGTATAATCCAATACCTCAAACATCAACTCCTGCCCCTCACCTACGGCAAGCCCACCAATCGCGTAGCCATCAAAACCTATTTGCTTGAGCGCTCCTGCCGATTGCTCTCTAAGCTTCGGAAATACACTGCCCTGCACGATACCAAATAAACCATAGCCATCCCGTTTGATAAACGCGTCTTTAGAACGCTGTGCCCAGCGCATGGAAAGCCACATGGATTTTTCGGCCTCCTCCTCACTTACCGGAAATGACGTGCATTCATCAAACGCCATCGTTATGTCACTGCCCAGCAAATGCTGAATTTCCATAGAGCGTTCAGGTGTCAGATTATACTCACTGCCATCGAGATGCGACTTAAACACCACCCCTTGCTCGCCAATTTTCCGTAACTTAGACAGTGACATTACCTGAAACCCACCAGAATCAGTGAGTATAGGCTTATTCCAGTTCATGAATTTGTGCAAGCCACCCATTTTAGCGACAAGCTCAGCAGTTGGTCGCAGCATCAGATGATAGGTGTTGCATAGTAATATATCCGCGCCAGTCTCCGCCACCGCCTCCGGTGTCATACCTTTTACGGTCGCCGCTGTCCCCACTGGCATAAACGCTGGTGTGCGAATCTCACCATGAGCAGTGGAAACAATCCCACTTCGGGCACTGCCATCCTGATGATTTATAGTAAATTTTATAGACATAACGGCTTATTACACTTGTTTTTTAGTAAAAACTATGGTTTAATGGTTAACAATTTAGTAATTTCTGTCAAAGAGGAATATGAGATGTTAGGGAGAATAGGGGGTTTCGTTGCTAAAAAATTGCTCCCTGGCGGTGCTGCTATATCCAGTGCCGCAGCGGCTAGGGATGCCCATGATTCGGGAAACAATGTTGAACTTACCGCTTCATCCATTGAATCTGCTGCTTCTGTTGGTCTATTTACGCCTGCTGTAGTTCCTTCTGCTCTGGCTTTGGGTGGTGTCCAAATGGCACGAACCATTAACGATGCAGCATGCGAAACTGGAATGGGATTTTGTGATGAACGTCTTGGTCCTTCTTTTGCGGGTATAGTATTGTTTAATAGACATGGTGGTGGCGCAGTCGGTGCCTTAGCTGCGGATTCAGGAGAGGCCGCTGAATTGGGGAGTCTTCATACTCCTGAAGTTCCGACAACAGCGTCCGCCGCTGCTAGTGCCGCCGCTAAAGTTAAGAAATAACAACTCTATTACTTGTTTTCGGAGAAAAGCAAACACGCATCCCCATACGAATAAAATCGGTATTTCTGCTCTATGGCGTGAGCGTAGGCGGCTTTCATCCTGTCCAGCCCGCTAAATGCCGATACCAGCATAAATAAGGTAGATTTTGGCAGGTGAAAATTGGTAAGCATGGCGTCCACCAGCTTAAATTCATAGCCAGGCGTAATAAAAATATCGGTTTCACCCGCAAATTCTTGCAAAATACCGTGTTTATTGGTGGCGGACTCTAAGGTACGAACACTGGTCGTACCCACCGCTATCACCCTTCCTCCTGCTTTTTTAGCCACGTTTATAATTTCCGCCACATCACCAGTTACCACCGCATACTCGCTATGCATCACATGGTCGTTCGTATCCTCAGCTTTTACCGGCAGGAAAGTACCACCACCTACATGCAAGGTGACATGTAATCTCTCTACTCCCATCTTATCAATAGCATCAAGCAAGCGATCGGTAAAATGCAGACCAGCTGTGGGAGCCGCCACCGAACCGGAATTTTTCGCGTATATCGTCTGATAACTGTTATTGTCCGCATCATCAGCACAGCGTACACGTTCAATATAAGGCGGTAGTGGCATTGCTCCGTAAGTGTTCAGCTTTTGTTCAAATATGTCGCCCGAATAGGAAAACCCCAGTAAAACCTGCCCGTCATCATATTTTTCTATAACGCTCGCGCTGAAATCATCGGCAAAATTTACAACATCGCCCACACGCAGTTTTTTTGCGGGCTTTGCGAAACATTTCCACATATTAGTCCCCTCTCCCTCTGGGAGAGGGATGGGGTGAGGGTTCATAGGGTAAAAGATTCGTTTATGCAACAACACCTCAATTTTGGCATCACCACGTTTGCCGATAAGACGAGCGGGAATGACCTTGCTATCATTAAAGACCAACACATCGCCTTTTTTCAGATAGCTTGTCAGATCGGTTATTTTTTTGTCGTATGTATTTTCCGCGACAACCAGCATACGCGCGGCATCACGCGGGCACACTGGAGCGGAGGCTATTAATTCCTGTGGTAAGGTAAAGTCAAAATCAGATGTTTTCATGATTATCCTTCAGTTATTCCCGCAAAGATACGTCCTGCGCAAGAGACAAAAAAATATGGTCAGTAGACCGAGTCAGACTTGAACCAACCGTATACCCTATATGCCGCCAGCACGTTCCATGTAAAAGTCAGTGGACTTTTACGGGAACAAAACAAAGATTCCCCCCTCACCCTAACCCTCTCCCTAGGGAGAGGGAACAAAAGGCAAAGCCAGTAGGCTTTGCCAGCCCTGAGCACGTCCCATGTGAAAATCAGGAGGTTTTCACGGGGACAATAATAAAAAAATTAAGCCAAATCTTCCCCAGCAAGTACCTTGTGGATAAGTTTTACGCTTTCATGAATACCGTAAAGCTTAATAAAAGATCCCATACGAGGCCCCTGTTTCTGTCCAAGCAACGTTTCATACAGAGCGGAAAACCAATCTTTCATATTGGTAAAATTATTATCTCTTCCTATCTCGTATATTTTATTTTGAATGTCTGAAGCGGTCACATTCTCATCCATACTACCCAAATATTCAGCCAACTGACTTAGTGATTTTCCTTCTATATCACTAGGCTTACGGAAATTACGGGTTGGCCCTACAAAATCCTGATAATAATTTACCGCGCAATTAATTAGCTTATCCAAAAATGGGTGAGTATCTGGTGATAGCTCAGGCATTGTGTGATTAATAAATCCCCACAACACCTTACCGTCATCAGCCCCTGTTACACTAGCAAGGTTAAGCAACAGGTTAAAACTTGGAAGCTCCTCACCTACCGGTGGTTTTCCACCATGAATATGATACACTGGATTATCAAGCCGCGCCGCCAGTTCCTCGTCCGAGAACTTACTCAAGTAAGTCTGATATTCATCTACCGCTTTAGGAATGACATCAAAATAGAGGCGCTTCGCTTTACGTGGCGACTGATACATATAGAGACTAAGCGATTCAGCGGGTGCGTAACGTAACCATTCATCTATGGTTAGCCCATTGCCTTTGGATTTGGATATTTTCTGCCCTTTATCATCAAGGAATAACTCAAACATAAATTGCTCCGGTGGTCTGCCACCGGCTATCTGACAGATAGAGCTGTATAATTTGGCGGACGCTAGGTGATCTTTGCCATACATCTCGTAATCCACGCCAAGTGCCGCCCAACGCATCCCCATATCAGGTTTCCACTGCAACTTGCAATGCCCACCGGTTACTGGTACTTCCTCCAGCGTTCCATCCTCTTCCTCGTAAACAATCGTACCTTTTTCCGGCTTAGTCTCTACCACTTTAGCCAGCAAAACTTTTCCCGAGCGCGGAGATACCGGCAAGAATGGGCTGTAAGTTTGCTGCCTTTCCTCGCCTAGTGTCGGCAACATTAGATCCATAACTTTCTGATAATTTTTAAGTAGGGTAAGCAAAGCCTCATCAAACTCACCAGACTTGTAGGTATCGGTAGAGCTTTTGAATTCATAATCAAAACCAAAATGGTCAAGAAACGCTCTAAGGCGCACATTCATGTGATGACCAAAACTTTCATGGGTGCCGAACGGATCAGGAACTGAGGTAAGCGGCTTGCCAAGACTCTCCCTAATCATCTCAGGATTCGGCAAATTATCCGGCACTTTGCGCAGCCCATCCATATCATCGGAAAAACAGATGAGCTTGGTTGGAATATCGCTTATTTCCTCAAATGCCCTGCGTACCATAGTAGTACGGGCGACTTCACCGAACGTTCCGATATGAGGAAGACCTGATGGCCCATAACCAGTCTCAAACAACACATAGCCTTTGCTTGGAGGAGATTCTTTGTAACGCTCCACAAGCTTCAAGGCTTCCTGAAACGGCCATGATTTGGCATTCTCAGCCAATATTTTTATATCAGTCATAAATTATGTATTCTTTCCGCGTGAAATTTCTGCTAAAGTGGCTTACCGGAACAGCCGCAATAAGCAAATCAACCCAAATTTAATATTTTTGACTTACATTTCAATAGTTTTTTGTGAAATATTATAGTAATTCCACTTAATTTTTTCCTGAAAAAGTTTGAGTGGACGCTCATACGCCGCTAAGGCTTACGCCGCACGAGCGGCGGGCTACGGTCGTAGCTTTGTTATTTGGAACAATAATTTATTGTTTCAAACTCACTATAGTAATGCGAATTAAAACTGTATTTATAAAGTTTAAGGTAAAATAGAGAATATGCATCATTCTATACCATTATTTGAAATTGTCGTTTTGCTACTATTCGCGGTGCTGATGGTGTCAGCTTTTCGTATATTAAGGCTGAGTCCGGCTCTTGGTTATTTAGTATCTGGCACAGTTATAGGACCTTTTGGCATTTCTTTGATAAAAGACGTAAAAACCACGTCTGGTATCGCTGAATTTGGTATAATATTTCTTTTATTTTTGATCGGTCTTGAACTATCTTTTGAGCGGCTTAAAAGCATACGAAAACACGTATTCGGGCTTGGTGGCGCGCAGGTGCTGATAACTGGCGCACTCCTTGTCGCGATATTCATGTTCATGGGTAGCAAAGCACAGCCGGCAATAATCATAGCTGGTGGGCTTGCTCTTTCCTCAACCGCTATCGTTCTGCAAGTAATTTCTGAGCATGGGGAAAAGTCATCACAAGTTGGAAGATTATCTCTTGCGGTGTTGATATTACAAGATCTAGCGGTAATTCCTTTACTGGTGCTCGCTACAGTTTTCGCCGATAAAAGCAGCGATCTTACCGCGTCACTTATTGATGCTACCTTTAAGGCCGTAGTCTGTTTAGTGGTAATTTCTACCGCTGGTAAATTACTATTGCGCCCACTGTTCAAGTTTATTGCCTCACTAGGTAATACCGAGCTGTTCTCGGCGACCACCCTGCTGGTATTGCTTGGAGTCGCCCTACTTTCAGCCCTTGCTGGACTATCTCCGGCACTTGGCGCGTTTCTAGCTGGTCTGTTGATAGCCGAAACTGAATTCAAACATCAGGTTGAGGCGGATATAATGCCGTTTAAGGGTATTTTAATGGGACTGTTTTTTATGACGGTTGGCATGTCACTAAATGTTGAAATGCTCATAGAAAGCTTCCCACTAATAATCGCTCTTACCTTTGCCCTGATGGGATTTAAGACAATAGTGATATTCCTGTTATGCCGATTGTTCAAATTTGGTTTTAGCACCGCGATACATATTGGTATGTTACTATCACAGGGCGGAGAGTTCGCTTTCATATTATTTTCCATAGCCAGTGAAAACGGGGTAATAGATGCTGGTACGTCACAGATATTGCTGGTAGTTGTCACCATGAGCATGGCTCTTACTCCACTGGTTGCTGAGTTGGGCAAGAAAATAGCCTATATGATAGATAAAAAATCACTAGCGAAAACTAATTTTATTATAGAGGAAACCATAGATTTACAGCAACATGTCATAATAAGTGGCTTTGGGCGAGTTGGGCACACTGTAGCCAAACTCCTTGAGAGTGAGAATATACCTTATGTGATAATAGATATAGACTCATTTACGGTGGCAAGAGAACGCAAAAATGGCGCGCCGATATATTATGGTGACACATCAAGAGCGCATGTCCTTAAATCTCTGGCGATAGAGCGAGCGAAAGCGGTCATAATAACTCATAGCAACACTAGAGCGGCTATCCAGACCATACAAACAATTCGTGATATAAGCCTTAGCCTGCCGATAGTGGCGCGCGCGGTAAATATTGAACAGGTAATCAAGCTGGAAAAAGCCGGAGCCAATCTGGCGGTTGCTGAGATGTTTGAGGTAAGTCTACAATTAGGAGGCTCTTTACTTAGGGAAATAGGTATTTCCGAGCATGAGATAAGTCGGATAATTGATGTGTTTAGGGCTGAGGATTACGCCCTCACCCGAAGCGCGGAAAGCTAGCGACCACCTAATGTCGCCGCCGCTATACTTTTTTGTCCATTTCGCATACTGGATCTAGTATCCTTTACTATCTTACTAGGCTTTTCAATATCTTTTTTTAATCTAGTTAAAGATTCAAAAAAAGCGCTTTCTTTTATACTGTTGGAATAAGCTTGTTCATTCCTATGTATTTGTTCTGGAATATTTCTTTTATGTGCTCTAAAAGCTTCCGAGTCAATTCTACGCTTCCTTTCTAGCTCCAACGCGCTCATATCTTCAGGAAATCCTAAGTGTTCACCAAGACCAGAATCAACTATGCTATAGACAAGAGCTCCATTACCAATAACATATTTATTAGAAACACCCAATCCATTTATTTTTTTACCAAGCCCGTTATCATCAGTTAAGATAAATACCGGCTTATCATTGTTTCTTGTATAATTCTTCCGCAACATTGAGACTATTGAGTCATCACCTAAATTTTTTACCGCGTTACGATGCATAACGGCAAGTTTATTACCAAGTATATACGCTACAGTATCTGACGGATCTATCAAATCAACGCCAATCCCGTTACTAGACTTCGCTCTCGCTATTTTAGCCCTTATTTCTTGTTCATAATCATCAAATTTGTAAAGTTCTCTTATAAATTCGTCAACTTTTTTAGGTCCCGTATCTGTTATAGTATGAATATTTGGATTTTTCTTGGAAGGGTTATCACTAGAAAGACTAGCATCTTTTAGAATTTCTATTAGTTTTTCTCTACCGTTTCCTACCTTACTGCTATCGCTTCTTTTTATATTAACCGTATGTGAATATGCCCCTAAATCTTTTCCTGAAGCTAATATTTTATCCGCCTCATACGAAATCATTTCAGGAATCAACACACGATAGCCATTTTTTGCCAAAAATGGTATAATATCTAGAAGTTTTTTGCTGTTACCAGCTTCACTATCTGAATTAGGCATATCAGTCCTCAGCCCTAACAATGAGCAAGCGTCAATAATAATATCGCCGCGGTATTTTGAATGTTTACTATCATAAGCAGGTATAATCATAAGACTAGTTAACTTTATAAAATTTAACAATTCAAGCTTATATTAATAAATATTATTATTTTTCACTTATATGAGAATTAAGCATTTACTTTGCCTGACTATAATGCTATGTAGCTCGCCTGAATAATCTATAGCATTGGCGCTTTTGAGCCCTGATATTTATCCGTTTGGTGTGTGTTTGTCACATGGCAGATGGAGGGTTTGGTGCGCCGTGCTAATAAGTAAAATTTATCTTATTATTTAACCTATTGAATTTTGGATATAAAAAATGAAACTGATCGCCTGTAACAGTAATATACCGCTTGCCAAATCAATAGCTGATAATTTGGGCATTGAACTGACTAATGCCACAGTTAAGCGTTTTGCTGATCAGGAAGTATTTGTTGAGATAAACGAGAATGTACGTGGAGAGGATGTTTTTGTAATACAATCAACATCTTATCCAGCAAATGACCATATCATGGAATTACTGGTATGCCTAGACGCGTTGAAAAGAGCGTCTGCGCGCCGAGTTACCACTGTAATACCTTATTTCGGCTATGCCCGTCAGGATAGGAAGGTTGGCTCACGCACCCCGATCACCGCGAAACTCATAGCAAATGTCATTACCGCGTCTGGTGCTAATCGTGTACTTACAGTTGACTTGCACGCTGGGCAAATTCAAGGTTTTTTTGATATTCCACTAGATCATTTATACGCTTCCCCAGTTATAGTAAAAGATATAAGTGAACAGTATAAAGACCCTAAAAATCTGGTTATCGTATCACCTGATGTTGGTGGTGTGGTGCGAGCGAGAGCTCTTGCCAACCGTCTAGGAGCGGATCTAGCGATTGTGGATAAACGTCGTGAGAAAGCCGGACAATCGGAGGTTATGAATATAATCGGGGATGTTGACGGGCGTGACTGCATATTGTTTGACGATATAGTTGATTCCGCCGGAACGTTGTGTAACGCGGCGGCGGCGTTAAAAGATGTTGGTGCGTCGTCGGTAGCTGCTTATGTCACACATGGCGTATTATCAGGAAAAGCGATAGAAAGGGTTGAGAATTCTGTTCTTACTTCACTGGTAGTAAGCGATACCATAATGACTACTGATACGGTAAAAGCGGCCAAAAATATTAGAGTAATCTCACTCGCTCCGCTTCTTGCTAAAGCGATAAAGAACATAAATGAGGAAACTAGCATATCTAGCCTTTTTGACTGAAGAATAAATATGGAATATTAATGTAACAAGGAGATAAAAATGAGTAAAACATCTAATAAAATTGCGGTTATTCCCGCTGATATACGCAAAGAAAGTGGCACAGGATCCGCCCGTGCTCTACGTCGCGCCGGTAGCATACCAGCGGTTTTATACGCTAAGGGACAGGACGCTGTAAGCATCTCTATTCCGCTTAAAAACATATCAATGGAGTATGCCAAAGGTCGCTTCAAAAGCAGGCTGGTTGAGCTTAAATTCACTGATAAGACCGTACGTGCCCTACCTAAGGATCTACAATTTGATCCGGTTAGTGATTTTATAGAGCACGCTGACTTCATTAAAGTAGAAGCTGATAGCCAGATCAGAGTTGAGGTTCCAGTAAAAATATCTGGCAGAGATAAATCAGTAGGCTTAAAACGTGGTGGTGTATTAAATATAGTACGTCACGAGATAGAGTTCTTCTGTGAACCTGACCTAATACCTGATTATATTGAAATAGACATTAAATCTCTGGACATAAGTCAGAGCGTACATATCAATGACATAGAGCTACCTAAAGGCGCAATCCCAACTATTAAGCGTAACTTCACCATTATTACTATATCTGGTCGTGGTAAGGCTGATGATGTCGCGGAAACTGCCGCTGATAGTGAAGCTAGCGCTGAAGCAAAACCGGCAGAAGGTGGTGAGGAAGCTAAAAAATAATTAGTTATTATGACTTATCTGATAATTGGTCTGGGCAATCCTGATAAAAAACATCAGGGTAATCGTCATAATATTGGGTTTATGGCGTCTGACTATATTAGAGATAAGCGTAGTTTCTCAAAGCCACAGTTAAAATTCGGAGGAGAGTTATCAGAAGGTTTTATAGGAGGGAATAAGGTTTTCATATTAAAACCTCTTAGCTATATGAATCTTTCTGGAAATCCCGCTGTTAAAGCCACTAATTTTTATAAGATAGATCTGGGTAAAATAATTGTTATCCATGATGACCTTGACTTGCTTACTGGTAAAATAAAAGTAAAAATAGGCGGTGGCAATGGCGGACATAATGGGCTGAAAAGTCTGGACTCTCATTTGGGGGCTGACTACACGAGGATAAGAATAGGTATCGGGCGACCTGAGATTAAGGATATGGTGTCACACTATGTGCTTTCAGATTTTGGTAAAGATGAGAGAGAAATTATGGAAAACACGGTAGAAGCCATAAATGATAATCTTGAATTAATTCTTGACGGCAAGCAGGCAGACTTTATGAATAAAGCCTCATTACAAACTAAGAAGATATAGATAGAGGGAAAAATGGGGTTTAAGTGTGGTATAGTCGGACTACCAAATGTCGGTAAATCGACATTATTCAATGCCTTACTCTCTACTGTGCAAGCGGAGGCCGCCAATTATCCATTCTGTACGATAGAACCAAATATTGGCAAGGTAAATGTCCCTGATGATAGGATAGAAAAACTAGCAAGAATAGCTGGATCAGCTCAGATCATACCAACTCAAATTGAATTTGTTGATATAGCTGGTCTAGTACGAGGCGCTAGTAAAGGTGAAGGGCTTGGCAATCAATTCCTCGCTCATATCAGGGAAGTTGACGCTATAATATATATGCTGCGTTGTTTTGAGGATGGTAATATCACCCATGTTGAAGGCGGTGTTGACCCGATGCGGGACGCTGAGATTGTGGAAACCGAATTAATTCTCGCTGATCTTGAAAGCCTAGAAAAGCGGCTTCCCACTTTACAGAAAAAAGCTAAATCAGATAAAGAGCTTGCGGAACAGGTGAGTCTTATTGAACGGGTTATCAAAGTTGTGGCTGAAGGAAAACCAGCTAGGGATACTGAACTGTATGACGAGAAAGAAAGGCGGCAAATGAAGCTATTGCAGCTTCTTACCTCTAAACCTGTATTGTATATATGTAACGTTGATGAGGAGAGCGCGGCAGGTGGTAATAGTTTATCACAAAAAGTACAAGCTATGGCTCAGGCCAAAAACGCGGCTTCTGTAATTATCTCAGCGAAAATAGAAGCGGAAATATCAACTCTTGGCAGTGATGAGGAAAAGCGGGAATTCTTAGAAACTATAGGGCTTATGGAAACAGGGCTTTCACGAATAATAAAAGCGTCATATAGCTTACTAAATCTTCTTACTTATTTTACTATCGGTCCTAAAGAGGCAAGAGCGTGGACAATAACTAGTGGGACTACGGCTCCGGCGGCGGCAGGAATAATCCATAGCGATTTTGAGAAAGGTTTTATAAGGGCTGAGACTATCTCATATGACGACTACATAAAATGTAATGGGGAAAGTGGAGCTAAAGACGCTGGTAAATTTCGCTTGGAAGGAAAAGAATATATTGTAAAAGATGGCGATGTATTGCATTTTAGATTTAATAATTAGGTGCTATGGACTAGCAACTAAAGGTTGGAAGTAGAAAATTATAGAAATATATCATGTTTAACTTTTTTAAGAAAAAGCCAGATCATAAGCCAGTCTCACCTGTACTGGTTTGGGCTTTTTTCGCTTTTCTTATCTATGCGTTTATTACCAATGGTATTGGTAAAAAAAACCACCAAAATGCTGTAGAGTCTTTAACCAAAAATCATAATAGTGAAGAAGCTCTGTCTCTTGGCTCAATATTTGACGACAAAAAAATAATAAATATTGAACCGTTAAAAGGTAAACTTTTCCCAGTAAAAACTAGAAGGTTGAGCGCTACTGACGCGGAAGTAGGCGAAGGTGACGGCGCTATTTGTGGTCAGAAAGTTACTATAAATTATCGCTCGTTTGCGGAAGAAAAGAAAAATGAGGACTCTAAAGAACAAGTAGAGATAATCAGCAAAAAAGAAATTGAGAATAAAAAAGCGATTAGCTTTATAATCGGCGCTGGAGAATCAATGCCCGCGCTTGAGAAGGCGGTTATAGGCATGAAAAAAGGTGGTAAGCGTAACATATTATCGCCACACCATATGGCGTATGGCGCTGATGGATTTAATAAAGATAGCATAACGGATGATACCGACACTAATTTTGAAGTTGAAATGGTTGATATATCGCCGAAGATTCCAGATATATCAGCCTTTAAGGTGCTAAATGACGCTCCGTATGATAAAGGAGCTTTTTATAGTTGTGGGGATGAGGTAAAACTCAATATTTCCATCTGGGATATAGCTGGAAATAAATTATATGATAATATGGATAGCGACAAAAAAGAGACTATAAGTTTTACCATAGGCGCTTCAGATACTTTCTTCGCCTTAGAGCAAGGAGTTCTGGGTTTAGAGCCAGGCAAGAAAAGAGTTATAATAGCGCCGCCATCTACCCAAAAACCGCTAATAGAAAATTCTAATCAGATTAAGTTACCTCTTCCCAAAGAGCAAACAGCGATTATATATATAGAGGCTATACCTTAAATAATTCTACCGTATTATTCAACAACACACATAATTACAGGAAATATCATGTCAAACATCGCAAACCGATTAAGCGTCGTAAAACCATCCCCTACCCTTGCTGTTACCGCCAAAGCCGCTGAGCTTAAGGCAGCCGGAAAAGACGTAATAGGGTTAGGCGCTGGTGAGCCGGATTTTGATACACCGGAGCATATCAAAAAAGCCGCTATTGAGGCGATAAATAAAGGAGACACCAAATATACGGCGGTCGCTGGAACTCCCGCTCTTAAAAAAGCCATTATCAGCAAATTCAAAAGAGAGAATAATTTAGAATATGCCGTGAGTCAAATTATCGCTGGAGTTGGCGCGAAGCAGATAATATTTAACGCTTTTCTTGCCACATTAAACGCTGGAGATGAGGTTTTAATCCCAGCTCCTTACTGGGTATCTTACCCTGACATGGTATTAATCGCTGAAGGAAAGCCAGTTATAATAGATTGCCCAGAAGAAAATGGCTTCAAACTAACAGCGAAAGACTTAGAAAAAGCGATAACCCCAAAAACCAAATGGTTGATACTTAACTCGCCATCCAATCCAACTGGAGCGGCTTATAGCGAAGTTGAGCTTAAAGCTTTGGCTGACATACTGCTTAAGCACAAGCAAGTTATGGTGCTTGCTGATGATATTTATGAGCATCTGGTTTATGACGGTTTCAAATTCCATACGCTAGCTGAAGTTGCGCCGGAATTATTTGACCGTGTACTTACCGTAAATGGTGTTTCCAAAGCTTACGCCATGACTGGTTGGCGTATAGGTTACGCCGGTGGGAATAAAGAAGTTATAAAAGCAATAGCTGATATTCAGTCACAAAGTACGTCTGGTGCTTGTTCTATAAGCCAAGCGGCATCTGTGTGCGCTCTTGACTCGTCGCAGGATTTTATGAAAGAGTGGAATAAATCATTCGCTGGTCGCCGTGATTTGGTGGTAGACGCTCTAAATAATATAGATGGTATAAGTTGTCTAAAGCCAGAAGGCGCTTTTTACGTGTTTCCAAACATAAAAAAATTACTTGGCAAAAAAACTTCTCAAGGCAAAGTTATAAAAGACAGTAATGATTTTTGTGAGTATCTATTGGAAGAAGCACTAGTGGCGGCGGTCGCCGGAAGCGCTTTCGGTATGGAAGGATATTTCAGAATATCCTATGCCACCAGCGAATCAGCCCTACAAAAAGCTATGGAGCGAATAAAAACCGCCTGCGCGGGGCTGGAAGGTTAGAAGAAAGAAGGATAGAAAATTCGGAAGTGAAGGATAAGTTACTTGCTTCCGGTTTTATCTACTCTCAAATGTAATCCCAACGTAGCGAAGCGACGAAGGATCTTTTTAGGCATAATTAAAAAAGTGTGATGCTAGAATCTGCATAATTGCTTTATAAAACAATGCGATATACTGTATTTTTAAAAAAGGATTATAAAAGTGTCTAAAAACGCTGTGTAAAATGCGGTTTGAGCAGCATAAAAAGCAATGGCAAATTGCGTGGTCGTAAACGGTATCGTTGCAACTTGTGCTTACATCAATGGGTTGATAAGCGCGGCAAAAAAACCGACTATAAGCGTTACTATTTAGACTGGCTGCACAAACGCCGAACACTAGCAGAAATTGCTAGCATTCTTGATATTTCCATCCCCAAGCTCACCAAGGAATTTGATGCTCTTGAGTGGGCAGAAGGATTAATTTTTCCTGCCTCAAAAGAAGCGATTAACCTGCTCATGGATGCGTCTTTCTTCGGCAGAGAATATGGCTATTTCTGTGCGCATGATGGCAGCAGAATCATTTATTACCAAGAGATCAAAACCGAATCAGTGAAGCATTTGCGTGAAGCTTTGCATGAGCTTGTGCAGGCAGGATATTGCTTCAAATCAGTGACCATTGATGGGCGCAAAGGGTTTTATGAAAACATCAGAAAAACACTTGGTGGAGTACCAATTCAAATGTGTATTTTCCATCAAAAAGCGATTGTAAGGCGATATACTGGAAATAATCCAAAGCTCCGTCCTGCAAAGGATTTGAAGGAGTTGATGGAAAAATTATGCAATACCGAACCAGAAGATTTTGTGGCTCAATTTTACGCTCTGGCAGAGCAGCACAAAGGATTCCTGAATGCCAAAAAGGGTGGAAGATTTACGCACGGAAGGACGCGTTCTGCATATAATTCCGTGCAAGAAAATCTGCACAGGCTATTTACATACAAGGAATTTCCAGAACAGAATATTCCGCCAACAACCAACCATCTAGAAGGCTTCTTCTCTCACCTCAAGGAAAGAATAAATATCCACCGTGGGTTGAAACTCCATAGAAAGAAAAAAGCTATAAAAGCTTTCCTCAATTCTTTCTAAAAAGCATCACACTTTTTTAATTATGCCTATTTTTAAGATTTCTCAACTCGCTAATGCTCGGTTGGAATTATACATTTTTTTGACTTACAGAAAAACTCTAAGCGGCGAATTTTATAAGTAGTTGATCAACCGCCACTGTATCCTTAGCGCCAATCTCTATTTTTTCTATAGTCGTAGCGTGATCGGCGTAAATGACATTTTCCATTTTCATCGCCTCAATTACTAGCAACTCCTGACCAGCGTTTACCTGCTCACCTTCTTTAACCTTAAGCTCAACGATAAGTCCGGCAATCGGCGCGAGCAATTGATCTTTACGATTCCTATCTCTTTTCTCTGGCATGAACTGCGCTAGTTCAGCTACTCTTGGTGAGCGCACCCTCACCTCCGCGTCCGCGCCACCATAGGTAAGTATATAACCTTCCTCAAGATTCTTTATATGAACGGCGACCGGCTTACCATTTATAGTTGCTTGAAATAAGCTACGCCCGATTTTCCATTGAGTTTTTACTGATATAAGCTTACGATTGTGAGTAATAAAATAGCCTTGATCTTGATCCGGACGAACATAAATATTATAATTTTCATTATCAACACTTACCACCCAGTGCGAACCAATAGCTCGCTCTCTACCATAAAGCTGACCACTTACTTTCGCAGCTCGTTCGGCGTCACGTAGGAATACAGTGACCGCAGTACCTAAGAAAGTTTTGGTAATATCAGAAGTAAGTTCCGCGCCGATAAAACCATCAGGATATTCTTCCTCAATAAAATTTGTGGATATATCGCCTTCCTCAAAACGTTTATTAGCAAGTATGGCTTCCAAAAAACTGCCATTATGAGAAATTCCCTCTATAACAAAAGAAGAAAGAGCAGTTTTCAAAGTATCAATCGCCTCCTTACGATCATCGCCGTAAGAGCATACCTTAGCGATCATCGGGTCGTAGAACATACTTACCTCACCACCTTCATAAATTCCGGTATCAATCAAAATATTGTCTATATTTTTTGGCTCAATATAACGACCTACCCTACCGGTAGAAGGCAAGAATCCACGCTTTGGATCTTCGGCGTAGAGACGAGCCTCAAACGCCCATCCCTCAAACTCTATATCTTTCTGCTTTAATTCTAATTTCTCACCAGCAGCAATGCGAATCATCTGCTCAACCAAATCTATGCCGGTGATAAGCTCGGTAACACGATGCTCAACCTGCAGACGGGTGTTCATCTCAAGAAAATAGAACTGGCTGTTATTATCAACTATAAACTCCACAGTTCCAGCAGATACATAACCAACTTCCTTAGCAAGAGACACCGCTTGTTCTCCCATTTTACGGCGTACTTTATCACTTATAAAAGAGCTCGGCGCTTCTTCTATAACCTTTTGGTGGCGGCGCTGAATTGAACATTCACGCTCACCAAGCCATATCGTATTACCATAACTATCAGCGAGTATCTGAATTTCTATATGGCGGGGATTCTCAAAAAACTTCTCTATAAAAACCCGACTATCCTTAAAGCTACTAGCGGCTTCTGAAGCGGCGTGTTTAATGCCATCAATCAGTTCTTTTTCATCACGGGCTACCCGCATACCTTTACCACCACCACCGGCGGCGGCTTTTATCATAACCGGATAACCGATATCAGCGACTATCTTAATTGCTTCCTCGTTAGAGGAGACAACATCCAAATTACCTGGCACGGTAGATACCCCCGCTTTTACCGCTACTTTCTTTGATTCTATTTTATCTCCCATCCGCCTGATAGCGTCAGCACCCGGTCCAATTAGAGTTACTCCTGCCTCCTTTAGTCTTTCAGCAAACTCAGCGTTTTCAGACAAGAAGCCATAACCCGGATGAACTGCTTGCGCGCCACTAAAATCAATAGCACTCATAATATTATCTATGTTCAGATAGCTTTTAATTGATGGAGACGCTCCGATATAAACCGCCTCATCCGCTTCCTTAACATGTAACGCGCTAGTATCTGATTCTGAATATATAGCGACTGTTTTGATACCCATCTTACGACAGGTTTGAATAATACGAACAGCTATTTCGCCTCGATTTGCTATTAAAATTTTATTGAACATATGTTAAAGACCTACAGAATATAAAAAATGTTAATCCTAAGTGGATTATATTTGTAAACTGCGGCTAAAACTAATTCAATGTAAAAGTTGAATGGAGATAAGGTATTTATATTTGCCCCGTGAAAATATACTGATTTTCATATACGTAATGGATCAGAGCTAACAAGGCAAAGCTGTATTCAGAAAAATAATCGCTACTAGCTTAAAATATCTAGTAGATTCTGTTGCAAGCGGTCAGCTACCTGTATTGACTTCAGGTTAGCCTTAAAATCATAAGAGGCGATTTGCTGATCCACTAATTCCTTAGCGATATCAACATCAGGAAACTCAACAAACCCTTCCGTGTCAGCTTGTGGACTATCAGGGTCTTGTCTTCTTACAGTCGCATTATCAATGTCTCTTATCTCAGTACGAACACCACCGGAGCCTAAAGAAATCTGCACAACATCTTTTGGAATAAACGGCTTATTGGTGGTAACACCATTTACCTGTGTCGCCGTACTTTGTTGATTAGCCACATTATTAGCGCTTACCTCTAGCCTTCTGCTAGCGGCGGCAAGACCGGAAAGGACGGAACCTACGGCATCTACCATGAGAAAATCCTTATATATACTCGTTCACCATTACAGTATATATAAGATAAATTAATCAATTATTAATATATGTTAAAATTTTAGATAAATACATATTAGGTGCTAGGTACTAGAGGTAACGCATGAATATAGCTCAATAATCTCCTTTTCCCGCTCTGCGTCGCACGAGGATAACTGGATGGCTTTTCGCAGGATTTTCTCTAAGGAAATACACCTCTATTTCCTGTCCTTTTTTTACCTGCTGCCATAAATCAGAAAACTCTACCGTATCCTCACCAGTATATTCCTTACCCTCTACCATGTAGCTGTAATTTATAATCCTCTCCACTCGGGAAGGATGGTCAGCCTTACGCGTCTTTTCATATTTTTCAATGACTATGGCTGTAACTACCTCCGCTCGGTCAGCAAAATCTTTAATACCTCTCTTCTGCCAACCTGCCACGACGAAGACTAGAAAGATAAAAATAACAACTAAAAGCAACTTTATCATTTTACGTTATAACGAGTTATAATGGTAGATTATCATGCTTCTTCCAAGGATTTTTAATATCCTTACTACGTAGCGTTGAAAGCGAGCGGCATATTCGCCAGCGTGTATTCTGCGGTCTGATAATATCATCAATAAAACCTCGTGATGCGGCGACAAATGGAGAAGCGAATTTAGCACGGTAATCGTCAATCAATTTCTGCTCTTCCTCATCGTTAGCGAATTTACCACGAAATACTATCTCAACAGCTCCCTTAGGTCCCATAACCGCGATTTCCGCTGATGGCCAAGCGTAATTAACATCGCCACGCAGATGTTTACTACTCATAACGTCATAAGCGCCACCGTAAGCTTTACGGGTTATCACGGTAATTTTCGGCACGGTAGCCTCCGCGTAAGCGAACAGCAACTTAGCTCCATGCTTAATTACCCCATTATGTTCTTGATGAGTTCCGGGCATAAATCCTGGAACATCAACAAATGTAACTAGCGGTATTGAGAAAGCGTCACAGAAACGGATAAAACGAGCGGCTTTACGAGAAGCGTCAATATCAAGACAACCGGCGAGTTGAGTTGGTTGGTTAGCGACAAAACCAACCGTATGTCCCTCCATTCTACCAAAGCCGATAATTATATTTTTAGCGTAATCCGGCTGCACCTCAAAGAAATCACCCTCATCAACTACTCTTTCCAAAAGCTCTTTCATGTTGTAGGCTTTATTTGGATTTTCCGGTACTAAGGTATTTAGTGACATCTCCACCCGATCCGCAGGATCAGAGGTTGGGCGCACTGGAACACCTGTCTTATTAGAAAGCGGCAAGAAATTAAACATCCGACGCACCTGAATCAACGCCTCTATATCGTTATCATACGCAAGGTCAGCGACACCGGTTTTATGAGTATGGGTATCCGCACCCCCTAACTGTTCTTGACTTACTATCTCATGAGTTACGGTTTTAACCACGTCAGGACCAGTTACAAACATGTATGAAGAACCACGTACCATTATTATGAAATCGGTAAGTGCCGGAGAATATACCGCGCCACCAGCGCATGGTCCCATTATCACCGATATTTGTGGAATAACGCCAGAAGCGAGTACATTGCGCTGAAAAATCTCAGCGAACCCACCAAGCGAATCGACACCTTCTTGGATACGCGCTCCTCCTGAGTCAAGCAAACCGATAACCGGCGCTCCTACTTTCATCGCCATGTCTAAAATCTTGCATATTTTCTCAGCATTAGTCTCAGACAGAGAGCCACCAAGAACCGTGAAATCCTGACTATATATATAGACTAACCTGCCGTTTATCGTTCCGTGTCCGGTAACACAGCCGTCACCAGGTATCACATTATCTTGCATGCCAAAATTAGTACAGCGATGCTCAACGAACATATCAAATTCTTCAAAGGAATCCGGATCAAGCAATACATCTATACGCTCACGAGCGGTAAGTTTTCCTTTAGAGTGTTGCGCGTCGGTTCTTTTCTGACCGCCTCCTCTACGCGCGCCTTCCCTACGATGCTCTAATTCAGCGATAACCGTGTCTGACTGCAAAGGGGCTTTCGCAGTCATTTGTGCTATAATTTCTTTACTAATAACATTTTTTCTTTTTGCTATTGTCATTATTTTTTCCGATGAAGTTAATAAAAATATAGTAGCACCTTAATAGCCTGTTTATAACTATCCAAGCAAGCTTAAAAAATGTCCGGCGGCGATAATTTCATCTTCCATTTTTCCCGCTCTGTGCTCCGCTTCTTCATCACGCCCCCATTTTTCCGCCTGAAAATTCTCCTCCAACCGTGATAAGTCAAAAGCCTCCGCCGCGCTTATCTGCTTCTCACAGACTGCTATGGCAAGAGCGATGGATGAGCAAAGCGAGGAGATTACACAAAATGCCGCTATATGCCACTCATCAAGTGATTCTAGGTAACGTCTTATGGCTTTATGCACAAGCGGTGACTGGTCAAGCGGCATCACTCCGCTGGTGATTTGCCAAGATACATCAAACCTCCTGCCTAAATTATCCAGCACATTTCCCCATTTCTGGTTCTGCAACTCAGCTAATTCGTCGGAGCTGGTAGCACGATAAGTAAGAGCGTCACTATCAACATATACCATCAGCGCCTCAACGACATCATTTTTTCTAGCGGATATTTTGTCTATCGCGGTATAGGCAAGCGCGGTGAGCGGCATTTTACTACTGTCATACCGCACTCGTTGCGGTATCCGGTCTTTTTTATTTTCAGACCCCGCAACAAGTGCGGGGTGACAATTCCATTCTTTCTCTATCGCTTCTTTAAGAGAATTAGAAGACAAAACGAATTCATTCTTCGCCGGTGTGTGTGTCGGGATGGTCATATTGTTTTTTTCCGTGTCAATTTTATTACCATCAATATGACTACGGCAAGAGCAATAATAGCAAATTGATAGATTGGAACAAACAAAAACACCAATGCGCCTTGTGGGTCTGGATTTATGAATACACTATTAATTATTTCTCTAATAGCAAAAATAGTAATAGCGGCAACAACAAACAAAATTGGTATAATATCCGTCTTATTTTTTACTATATAGCGTATCAATAGCGCTAGAGTCGCATAGGGCAATGATAACCACGCCCCTACAGATAATGTTGAAATCAAGTTTAACGGATTCAGCCAATACATAAAAATAAAATTGCCGATGCTTACCAAGCCTAACAGCAATAAAATAAATCTCTTCATATATCCTCCATTATTGTTAATTTTTTAGAATATTTAAGATAGCCCCCTCATCCCAAACGGCAATATTTAATTCCGGAAGGTTAGGCATTTTTTCTCTATCACCGTGAATCCAGAAAGTAAAAAACGGTTTCTTGAGCAAGTTTAATTTATTCTGTGTTTCTCGTATTTTTTTAATATCACTGGCAGAGCTTATCAGAAATAATGATCTGTCACATTCTTCTGGATTAGAGCAAAATTCAACATGATTAATATCATGGATTAAAGCCATTCCTCGTATAGCGTCAAACGCCATGTTATCGGCGGGTGAAGTATAATACACGTATAATTTCATGATCTGGATGCCCCAATTTCATTTTCCACTCTACCCTTTACCACATCGTCACGGTAACTTTGGGTACGCATTAAATGTCGCTCTTCACCTTTTTTTCTATCATCCTCATGTAAGTAGGTTCGGGAGTGAAGTGCCCGTAAATTATCAAAAACCAGCAAATCTCCATGCCCTAAAATCACTCCTTGATTTATTTCGGCCAAAACATTGGAGACTTTTTTGATGAGTGCTTGTACTCTGCCTGTATCTACATTGTGATTCCTAACAGCTTCTTGATCAACTTTTATTCTATCCAAGTTGCCATGCATTTGCATTTCTGTAAAATCACCTTCTAAATTACATTTGAGCATAGCTCTGGTACAAGGCAAAGCATCTTGAAATCTTTTGGTATCAGGGGTAAATTTAAACACAGGAAGTTTTAATAAATCCAATTCTTCTTTACTAAACTCTTTTATAAAAATACGTTTTGCGTCTTCTAATGGTAACAAAATAGTTGGTGTTTTTTTATTACGTAACCCAAGCAACATAATTTGCATATCATTATCACCTAAATGTGATGCATCCTCTGTATGTAGCTCAAACAACATAGAACCATAACTACTTTTGGAATCCTCCTTTCCTTTCCGCGGTATTAGCCAATGGTAACGCCTGCCATCTTGCAGAGATTTTTTCTGAATTGGAGACATACTACTCAATGTATTAAATGCCTCTAATGCCCATTCCGTTATATATCCTTTTTTCCCAGTTTTTTCCGGTGGAGAGTGAGAGAAATCTTTGGGGTTTGTCGGCGGGGAAAGCAAATCCTCTTTTGCGTCTACAGGAAAGTTCTTGATAAGTAATGGTGGATTGTTTCTTCCTTTACGGAGATTCCCTGTAAACTCTAATAGTTCCTTAGCGTTTTTTGCTTCATTTCCTTGCTCTTGCGCTACTTTCTTAAGCGCGTCATGCATTTTTACTGCCAGAGCATATCTTTTGCTTTCAAAATCCACGTAAGGATTATCATCACTGCAATGTTCTTTGATGTAAGCAATAAATTCCTGTTTAGCAGTTTCAGGAAAATTAACTGTTTTTGGAGTTATAATTTCAGTTTGCTCAGGGTGCATTTCATGTAACCAGATTAATTTTCTTAAATATTCTAAATGAATAAAAAGATAAACGCAATTTAATTAATCCCCAGATTCTTAAAGCTTTTTTGCATATGTTCAGGAAATGGGGCAGTTATATCTATTTTTTTGCCACCTAAAAACGCCGGAATAACTATCCTTCTTGCGTGCAGGTGCAAGCCGTTTTCTATACCTATGTTATTCTCATTGCCATTAATTCCACCATATTTACCATCTCCCACTATCGGGCAACCAATCGCCTGCATATGCACACGCAGCTGGTGGGTGCGTCCGGTAAGTGGCTTTAATTCCACCAGTGCGTATTCTTTGCCAATAGAATCCAAAACCAGATACTCGGTTATCGCGTATTTTCCATCTTCCTCATCTACCTCTATTTTTTCGTATGAGCCGGTGGAATTACCGGTTTTAATTAAGCTGTAATCTATAGTTCCCTTTGCTTGTTTTGGGCGATTATTGACAAGAGCAACATAAGTTTTCTCTATTTTCTTATCAGCGAACATTTTGGTTAAGTAGTTAGCTGACTGACTATTTAGAGCGAGCGCCAATATACCACTAGTATCTTTATCTAAGCGATGGACGAGTTTAGGGCGAATCTCATTTCCAGACTTAAGTCCATCAAGCAATCCGTCAACGTTTTTTCTTATTTTGCTACCACCTTGTGTGGCAAGACCTGACGGCTTATTTATTATAATTAAATTATTGTCTTTATACAGAACGAGACTATTTATAAATTTTATATCATCCTTACTTATACTGGACTGTCTTGTTGTAGGCGGTAATTTGTCAATAAATTCTGGATAGCTTATATTTTGTCCACCGCTTATTCTTGTTGACGATTTCACCTTATTGCCATCAAGACGTATTTCCCCTTTGCGCAGCATTTTTTCTAACGATGAGTGATTTAACGAGGGATAATTACGCTTAAACCATCTATCCAACCTAATATTATCACTATCGTTTTCAACAAGCTTATTTACAATCATTATACGATAATCCGTACAACAAACATGCCGCAAACCAAAGCGATAACAGAAGCTATTATGGATGATAAAATGTAATAAACAGCGCTGCTGTAAGCACCTTTTTCAATTAGGTAAAACAAATCAAGACTAAATGTAGAAAATGTGGTAAATCCGCCAAGAAGACCAACAGCGAAAAGTAAATGTAAATCTTTTGATTTAGATGGCAGCCAATAAGCTACCGCTGCTATCCACACTCCCATCAGGAACGAGCCTACGATATTCACAGCAAGAGTAGAATAAGGAAACTCACTTAAGGTAATACGTCCGACAAAAGACATAAGCAAATAACGAAGTAGTGAACCAACAGCACCACCAACCATAACATATATCAATGACATAAGATTTATCATTCCGTTATGACTCCAGAGCTATTAAACTTACCAGAACAACCTATATTTAGAATTTTACTAAACTACAACTAGCCTACTTTATTTTCTCTGCAAAAATAAAGTTATTCCATTCGCTTCCATCTTCTCTCTAAAGGGCTAAGACGAGACAAGTTATTATAACTAAGCAGCGACAGCGTCCTCAGTTTCAACTGGCGCGCCAGAATCTTTGCCTTTCGCTGACTCATCACGATCCACAAACTCTATAATCGCCATTGGAGCGTTATCACCATAACGGAAGCCTGCTTTAAGCACCCGCAAATAACCACCGTTACGAGTCTTATAACGTTCAGCTATAGTAGAGAAAAGTTTTCCGACTATCTCCGCATCCTTGACGAAAGCTATTGCTTGACGACGAGCGTGCAAATCACCTCTCTTACCAAGAGTTACTAGTTTCTCAACTACAGGACGCAAATCCTTCGCTTTAGGCAAAGTCGTAGAAATTTGCTCATGTTTTATCAACGCATTCGCAAGATTAGCAAACATCGCCTTACGATGTGCTGACTTACGACCCAATTTGCGACCTTTCATACCGTGACGCATTTTACTACTCCTCAAATGTTTCTTAGACTAACGTCTATGATTAATATGGATCCTCGTATTTACGAGCTAATTCTTCTATATTCTCTGGGGGCCAACTTGGTACTTCCATACCAAAACGCAGCCCAATTTTGGCCAATTTTTCTTTAATCTCATTTAGTGATTTACGACCAAAATTAGGTGTTTTAAGCATCTCACCCTCAGTTTTTTGTACTAAGTCACCAACATAGATGATATTGTCATTCTTAAGACAGTTAGTAGCTCTTACTGAAAGCTCATCAAGATCATACACCTTCTTGAGCAGATAGTGGCTAAATGGCAACTCTGGCTTTTCATCTTCTTTTTGCTCTATACCAGCTTCCTCAAAATTGATGAATAGCTGCAGCTGCTCTTGTAAAATACGAGCGGCAAGAGCGACAGCGTCTTCAGCGGTAATTGAACCATCGGTCTCAATGTCCATAGATAATTTATCGTAGTCAGTTATCTGACCAACACGAGCATTATCAACCTTATAGGAAACTTTTACAACAGGGCTAAATAAAGCATCAACAGGGATAAGACCTATTGGAGCATCCTCAGCACGTTGAGCGCGTACATAGCCTTTACCGGCTTCTACTGTCATCTCCATATCAAGCTTAGCGTCCTTATCAAGAGTACAGATTACATGGTCTTTATTTACCACCTCTAAATCACCTGACACTTCTATATCAGAAGCTCTAACCTCTCCAAGACCATTCGCCTTAAGGGTTATCTTCTTTTTATCGGCGGTCCCTGTCTTAAAACGTAGCTCTTTGATATTAAGAATCACATCTGTTACGTCCTCACGTACACCTGGTATTGAGGAGAATTCATGAAGAACGCCTTCAACCTTTATAGAAGTTACCGCAGTTCCCCGCAATGACGATAATAAAACACGACGTAACGCCACACCAAGAGTGTGTCCAAAACCTCTTTCCAAAGGCTCGGCTATAACAGTAGCCTGACATGAATTGCTTTTTGAAGCTACCACATCAAGTTTGGTCGGCTTAATCATATCCTGCCAATTTTTTGCCAACATTTACATTCTCCTAAGTATCAAGCTATAAATCAAAACAACAAAAACCAATAAAAAACCCCAACACTCACACCCGACGACGTTTTGGTGGGCGGCAACCATTATGAGGAACGGGCGTGACATCCTTTATGGAGGTCACCGTAAAATCAATTGCCTGAAAAGCGCGAAGAGCTGACTCACGACCAGAACCAGGTCCTTTCACTATGATAGAAATGGTTTTCATACCATGCTCCTGAGCTTTTCTACCAGCATCCTCAGCGGTTACTTGCGCGGCGTACGGAGTAGCCTTACGAGATCCCTTAAAACCGTGGTGTCCAGCAGACGACCATGACACAGTATTGCCCTGCATATCGGTTATCGTTATGATAGTGTTATTAAAAGATGCATTAACATGAGCCACACCTGTGGTTATATTTTTACGCTCACGTTTCTTAAGCCTCGCGGCACCCGCTTCTTTAGCTGCCATTTTTATTCCTTTTCAACTAACTATTTACTATTTACTTGCTATTTTTTTACCAGCTATCGGCTTCGCCTTACCCTTACGAGTACGGGCGTTAGTATGAGTACGCTGCCCTCTCACCGGCAACTTCTTCCTGTGACGCAAACCACGATAACACCCTAAATCAACCAATCTTTTAATATTCATGGATATTTCACGACGAAGATCACCTTCAACCATATAATCACGGTCAATAATCTCACGCACCTGTATTACCTCAGACTCAGACAGTTGATGCACCCGCTTTTCAGGCGACAATCCAGCCTTTTCACATATTTGTGCGGATTTAGCACTTCCAATACCATAAATGTAGGTAAGCGCCACATCAATACGCTTCCCAGAAGGTATATTTACACCAGCAATACGAGCCACAAAAAAACCTCTTAAATTAACAAATTACAAATTAATAAATCACAAAAAATAGTCAAGAAGAGGAAGGATAATAGGGAAATTATCGCTTCCGTCAATATGTTTTATCTATTTTTTTTCACTATTTTCAAAATATCATCAATACTTTTGGTAACGTCACCAATTTCAGCCATTCCATCGACAGATTCTAGCATCCCTTTTTGCCGATAATAAGGCAATAATGGGGCTGTTTGCTGGTGATAAGCCTCTAAGCGTTTTGCTACCGTACCAGCATTATCGTCAGCACGGCGGGTGAAATCAGTAGCGCCACATTCATCACAAACCCCGTCTTTTTGAGGTTTCTTGAAGCTATCGTGATAGCCAGCGCCACAGCCAGAACAGGAAAATCTTCCAGCTATACGTTTTACAAGAGCCTCATCATTAATCTTTATCTCTATAACACAATCTATGGCTGCCCCCTCACCTTC
This sequence comes from Rickettsiales bacterium, assembly GCA_041396965.1. NCBI lineage: Bacteria > Pseudomonadati > Pseudomonadota > Alphaproteobacteria > Rickettsiales > Rickettsiales bacterium. Next base: position 558,879 of record JAWKXN010000001.1, on the reverse strand, counting down.
AAGCATATCATCCAGAGACTCCGCCTGTTTTAATGTGCGTGGAAAACCATCCAATATAAAACCATTGACACAATCAGACTGTTTTATTCGCTCACGAATCAAATCAAGCACCAATTCATCTGGAACAAGTCCACCGTTATCCATAATATCCTTAGCTTTCGTACCGATATCGCTACCAGAGGCAACAGCAGCGCGCAACATATCGCCAGTTGAAAGCTTGGCTATTGATAATTTATTTTGAAGATATTGCGCCTGAGTACCTTTTCCGGCACCAGGAGGACCAAGTAGAATTATTTTCATTTAATCCTGCCTTTCAAACGAGCTTTTTTAATTAACCCCTCATATTGGTGTGAAAATAGATGCGACTGTACCTGAGTCACGAAATCAATAACCACATTTACGACAATTAGAAGTCCAGTCCCACCAAGCTGGAAAGGAACAGAATATTTAGCGACAAATATCTCAGGCATAACACAAACCAAAGACATGTATATAGCGCCAACCGCAGTAAGCCTAGTAAGGATAAAACTAAGATAATCAGCAGTCTGCTTCCCTGGTCTTACACCAGCGATGAAACCTCCGTTCTTCTTAAGATTATCCGCTGTGTCCTCCGCGTTAAATACAACAGATGTGTAGAAAAAACTAAAAAACACTATAAGCCCTACATACGAAACTATGTATAATGGCTCACCATGAGCGAGGTAAGCGCTTATAGTTTGCAAAACACCGCCTCCTTCAGCGTTAAAACTAGCTATCGTAAGCGGAAATAGGAGTAGCGAGCTAGCGAATATTGGCGGAATAACACCGGCAGTATTAATTTTAAGCGGCATATGGTTAGCTTCCCGATCTCCCATTTGTCTTCTTGGGTATTGGATTACCACTCTTCTCTGCGCGCTTTCAATAAAAACTATTAGGGCGATAAGAGCTAGCACAACAAGAATTATCAATAACACAAAAGGTGTGGAGAGCTCACCAGTACGACCTAGTTCAAAAGTCTGACCGATAGCACTTGGCAGGTTTGCTACAATACCGGCGAAAATTATTAAAGAAATACCATTCCCGATACCGCGAGCGGTCACTTGCTCACCAAGCCACATCAGAAACATGGTACCACCAATTAAGGTAACAGTCGTGGTAAACCTAAAAAAAGCACCCGGATCCATAACCGCGGAACCTCTGCTTCCGGTCATTCCCTCAAGCCCCACCGCAATACCATATCCTTGCAAAGCGGCAAGAAACACTGTTCCATACCTAGTATATTGGTTTATCTTTCTTTGCCCAGCCTCACCATCCTTTTTAAGAGCGGCAAGCGATGGTATAGCATAGGAGAATATCTGCATTATAATTGAAGCAGATATATAAGGCATAACAGCAAGGGCAAAAATAGACATACGAGATAAACCGCCACCAGAGAACATATTGAATACTCCGATAACACCACCTTGGTGTCTTTCAAAAATCTCAGCTAGTATATTAGGGTCAATTCCTGGGACTGGTATGTAAGTTCCTATACGATATACGATTAAGGCACCCAGCACAAACCATAAACGTTTTTTCAGTTCAGTCGCTTTTGAGAAGGTGCTGAAATTCATATTACTAGCAAAACGCTCAGCGGCTGATGTCATATTAAAACCATTCTATTAAATTACAGACCAGATACAGACCAGAAAAATCGTAACTGAAATTTCTAACAAAATACACAGCTATACTCATTATGAATAAAAATTACTCAAAACTAGTATATAAATAAGTTTTACAACTTATGCTGATAATATAATTTTACCACCATTTTTTTCAATAGCATTCTTAGCACTATCTGAGACAAACTTAACAGTAATATTTACTTTTGCTGATAATTCACCTTTGGCAAGAAGTTTTACCTCAGTGGCGGTTTTACGAACCAATCCTGACTCTTTTAGCTCATTAAGACCGATATCGCCTGCCTTAAGCTTGCCATTATCAATCGCTTTTTGGATAGAACCAAGATTCACCACCTCATATTCATGACGTGTGTAGTTATTAAATCCACGCTTAGGAAGACGACGATGTATAGGAGTCTGACCACCTTCAAAACCATTGATGCGAACACCAGTACGCGCGGTTTGACCTTTGCCACCACGACCACATGTCTTACCCTTACCAGAGCCTATACCACGTCCAACACGCATTTTACGGTGCCTAGCTCCATCATTATCTTTTAACTCATTTAACTGCATCTTCTTATTCCTAAAAACTTACATTACCAATCAACTATAGTTAACCAACAGACTCAACTTTTACCAAGTGACGAACCTTGTAGATCATACCACGTATAGATGGTGTATCCTCAAGAACACGACTTCTGTGGCGCTTATTAAGACCAAGACCGACAAGAGTAGCCCGCTGATCAGCCTTACGACCGATAGTACCAACCATCTGGGTTACCTTAATTTTACCAGCAGTTGTCCTCTTACTTTCCCTTTCCGCATCAGCTTTATTGCTATTAGAAAACCCTCTGAAGGTTTTAGGCTTCGCAGCAGGCACAGATTCCACTTTTTTAGGCTCAGTTTTTTTACTATCAACCTTTTTAGCTGTTTTTTTGGCGGTGCTTTCCGCTTTAGCGGGAGATTTCTTTGCCTTAGCCTTTTCTGATTGCTCTTTCTTTGTAGATTCAGTCGCCATATTACTACTCCTTCGCCTCTTTAACTATTTTTTCTGGCTTAGATGAGGCTGCCTCTATCGCTTTGCCTTCACGACGCTCTACTATCTCACCGATAGCTTTACCACGCTTAGCCGCGATCGCGCGTGGCGACTTCATACCTTCAAGAGCATCAAAAGTTGCTTTTAACATATTATGCGGGTTAGAAGTACCAACTGACTTAGCGACTACGTCCTGTACGCCCAACGCCTCAAAAACAGCACGCATAGGACCACCAGCAATGATACCGGTACCGACCGGAGCTGTGCGTATAATAACCTTACCAGCGCCAAAACGACCATAAAGATCATAATGCACTGTACGACCCTCACGTAGTGGAATTCTGACCATTGACTTCTTCGCGTTATCGGTAGCCTTACGCATAGCGTCAGAAACTTCCTTAGCTTTGCCAGAACCATATCCTACCCTACCCTTGCCATCACCAACAACGACAAGCGCAGCGAAACCAAAACGGCGACCACCCTTAACCACCTTAGCGACACGGTTTATAGAGACCAACCTGTCAACCAGATCAGACTGTTCTTCGCGGTTATTTTTCTTATCATTACGTTCTGGACGTACCATATTAATTTCCCTAACTATTAATTAAAATATTCGTAAATATCAGTTAAAACGCTAAACCTGCCTCACGCGCGGAATCCGCCAAAGCTTTAACACGACCATGAAACAAATAGCCACCACGATCAAATACAACTTCCTTTACATCAGCTTTCTTCGCTCTTTTCGCGATTAAAGCACCGGTCAATTTAGCCGCCTCAATTGAGCTGGTAGACTTAACACTTGTTTTTACTTCTGAATCAAGAGAGGAAGCGGCAGCAACGGTAGCTCCTTTGCTATCATCTATTAACTGGGCGTAAATATGTTTACCAGAGCGAAAAACGCTAAGACGCAAGCGATTATTCATTTGCCTACGAAGATTATAGCGAACACGCCTCCTACGGCGTTCAAATAACATTTGAGATTTATTTACCTGAGACATTATTTTTTCTTCCCTTCTAACTTACGGACAAATTCACCCTTCTTACGAACACCTTTACCTTTATATGGCTCAGGTTTACGCAGCGCCCTAATCTCAGCGGCAACCTGACCTATAAGCCTTTTATCAAAACCAGATATAGCAACTGACGTTGGTTTTTCACAGACTATAGATATACCTTCTGGAATCGCGTATTTTATCTCATGACTAAAACCGAGTGATAAGGTTAGATAATTTTTATCAGCCGCCGCACGAAACCCGACACCTTGTATCTCAAGCTCAACAGTAAAGCCTTTAGACACTCCATCTACCATGTTATTTAGCTGACTACGGGTTGTTCCCCACATAGCTCTGGAATGTTTATCACTCTTATTTACTGGCAGGACAATAACCTTGCCGTCATCAACGGTAACATTAACACTGGAAGAAACCGGAGCTTTTAGCTCTCCCTTCGCCCCTTTTACCGCTATCTCACCAGCGTCAACTGTAACCGTAACACCGGATGGAATAACAACTGGATGCTTACCTACACGAGACATTTTATCCTCAACTTCCTAACAACTAAAACTAAACAATTACCAAAATAAACTCTAAAATACTGAACAAAGAACCTCGCCGCCAACATTAGCCTTGCGAGCGTCAAAATCCGACATAACGCCCTTTGAGGTAGAAAGTATAGCGATCCCAAGACCATTAAAATACTTAGGAAGGCTAGAAATCTCACTGTAAACTCTACGACCCGGCTTGGATATACAGTTTATTTCCTTGATGACACGCTGACCACCCTCATATTTCAAAGTAATATCAAACTTAGCTTTACCACTTTCCTCAACACGCTTGAACCCTTCTATAAACCCTTCCTTTTTAAGAACCTCCAAAACTCCTCCAAGAAGTTTGGTAGCCTGACAGCTAACGGTAGAAAGACGGGCTGACTGTCCGTTACGAATCAGAGAAAGCATATCAGCGAGACGATAATTCATTGACATAACTACCTCCTACCAACTTGCCTTAGTAAGACCAGGTACACGTCCAAACGCTCCTAGCTCACGTAATTTGATACGAGATAATTTGAACTTGCGGTATACTCCACGAGCACGACCAGTAAGCTCACAACGATTACGATAACGGGTTTTCGCTCCGTTTCTTGGCAAAGCCGAAAGCTTCATTTGCGCCTGAAGACGCTCATCAAAAGGAAGCTCTCTATTCATAACGATAGATTTTAGTTCCTTACGCTTAGCGGCGAACTTTTCTATCTTCGCCATACGGTTTTTGTTTTTATTTATAGAACCCACTTTAGCCATAATCTTTAATCTCTCCGATCTACTTTACCAACTTATTTGACGAATTTACCTTATAAAAGGCATATTAAACGAAGATAGCAGAGCCTTTGCTTCCTCATTATTATTTGCCGTACTACATATTATAATATCCATACCACGAATCTGGTCTATCTTATCATAATTGATCTCAGGAAATACAATTTGCTCTTTAAGACCAAAAGCGTAATTCCCGCGACCATCAAAACTCTTCGGCGAAATACCACGAAAATCACGAACACGCGGCATAGCAACATTAACCAAACGATCAAGAAACTCATACATACGATTACCACGAAGCGTAACCTTACAGCCTACTGGCATATTCTCACGTAGCTTAAAACCAGCGATAGCTTTCTTCGCTCTGGTTATAACAGCTTTTTGACCAGAAATAAGAGTAAGTTCTCCTACCGCGTTCTGAATAACTTTACTATCAGCTACAGTCTCACCAACCCCCATATTGATAACAATCTTATCAAGTTTAGGAACCTGCATAACATTCCCATAATTAAACTGCTTCTGAAGAGCTGGACGAATATCCTTCTCATAAACAGATTTAAGACGTGGAACATAGCCACTTGACGCGGTTTTCTTTGCCTTACCAGCCATTATACTACCTCTCCTGAACGCTTAGCGACACGCACCTTACGCTCACCTTCCATTTTATAACCAATACGTGTAGGCTTACCAGAGCCAGCATCAACAAGAGCGACATTTGATATATGCAAAGGCGCTTCTTTCTCTATGATGCCACCAGCAGACTCCCTGCTCGGCTTGGTATGACGCTTAACCATGTTAAGCCCACTTACAATAACCCTGCTTTCATCGGTGATTACTTTGGTAATCTTACCTTTCCTGCCTTTTTCCTTACCGGCGATAACAACTACCTCATCACCTTTTTTTATTTTGAATTTAACAGCCATTTTCAATGATTCCTTAACTTATAATACTTCCGGCGCTAGTGACACAATTTTCATAAACTGCTTAGCGCGCAATTCACGAGTAACAGGACCAAATATACGAGTCCCTATAGGTTCGTTCTGCTTGGTAAGCAACACAGCGGCATTTTTATCAAAACGGATGGTACTACCGTCAGGACGATGTATATCACGACTAGTTCTGACTATAACAGCGCGATGAACCTCTCCTTTTTTGACCTTACCACGAGGTATAGCGTCCTTTACCGACACCATTATAACATCCCCAACAGAAGCGAACTTACGTCCAGCCCCACCAAGAACCTTTATACACATAACCCGACGAGCTCCTGAATTATCGGCCACCTCAAGTTTGGATTGCTGTTGTATCATATCACTTCTTTCCTACAAAACTTACTGTATATTTCCATCAAAATCTTACGAATAAACAACTCGCCAGCTTTTAGTCTTGGAAACTGGTACAGACTCTTCAATCTGCACTTTATCACCAATCTTAAACTGGTTTTTCTCATCATGCGCCGCATATTTCTTGGAGCGACGGATAGTCTTTTTATAAAGTGGATGAGAAACCCTACGCTCAACCAGAACAGTTACGGTTTTCTCAGCTTTATCACTAACTACTACACCTTGTAATACACGCCTTGGCATGATCTATCCCTTCTTCTCTTTTTTTGCCCTAACCTTTTTAGGGGTAGCGCTTTTAGCATTTTTATTTTCTTCATTCAACAAAGTTTTTGCCCTAGCGATAGTGCGGCGAGCTTTTTTTATACCTTGCCTATTCTCAAGAGAACCGGCAGCCGCCTGCATACGCAGGTTAAACTGTTCTTTTTTGGAAGTTAAAATAATATCTTTTAACTCCTCACTACTTTTTGCGCGAAGCTCGGCGATTTTCATATTAATTCTCCTCCTTCACACGGGCGACAAATTTGGTTTTTATTGGAAGCTTAGCAGAAGCGCGCTCGAACGCCTCACGCGCTACATTCTCAGGAACTCCTTCTACCTCAAATAAAATGCGTCCCGGCGCAACACGAGCAGCCCAATATTCAACAGACCCTTTACCTTTACCCATACGAACCTCAGCAGGCTTACTGGTAACTGGCACATCTGGAAAAATCCTTATCCACATACGACCAACACGCTTTACGTGCCTTGATATAGTACGGCGAGCCGCTTCTATCTGACGGGCGGTAATACGCTCAGGTTGCATGGCTTTCAAACCATATTCTCCAAAATTCAATGTAAAACCACCTTTAGAAGCGCCTTTTATGCGCCCTTTGTGGGCTTTACGATATTTAGTTTTCTTAGGACTCATCATAACACAAAAACCAACTCTTAATTATTACTTGCTATTAGTTCAACTGGAGCTGAATCAGCAGGACTCTGTGATTCAGATTTTTTCTCTTTACCAAGTATTTCTCCCTTGAACACCCATACTTTAACACCGATAGTACCATACGCGGTCTCGGAGCGAGCTACACCATAATCAACATCCGCACGTAGAGTATGCAGAGGAACACGTCCTTCACGATACCATTCCATGCGGGCTATCTCAGCTCCACCAAGACGACCACTAACATTAACACGAATCCCAAGCGCGCCAAGACGAAGGCAAGATTGCACCGCGCGTTTCATAGCACGGCGGAAAGCCACACGCTTTTCTAGCTGCTGGGCGATTGACTCAGCGATTAGAGTAGCGTCAAGCTCTGGCTTAGGAACCGGAACTATGTTAAGATTAACTTCATCTTTAGTAAACTTCGCTAGATCTTTCTTAATCCGATCAATATCAGCGCCTTTCTTACCAATAACCACACCTGGACGAGCGGCATGGATACTAATATTAGCCTTTTTAGTAGGACGTTCAATCATCACTTTGCTGATACCAGCAGAGCCTAGAGCCTTCTTCAAGTAAGCCTGAATCTTATAGTCCTCATGTAGTTTATCGGCGTAATCTTTACCGGCAAACCAGCGTGAATCCCAAGTCTTATTAATGCCTACTCTAAGACCTATCGCATTTACCTTCTGCCCCATATTAAACGTTCTCCTCTTTTTCGCGCACAATTAGCGTTAAATTAGCAAATGGTCTGAACACACGAGCTGACTTACCACGACCACGTGTATGCATGCGTTTCATTACCAAATTTTTTCCGACATATGCCTCTTTTACATACAAAGAATCAACATTTAGATTATGGTTATTCTCAGCATTAGCGATAGCGGACTGCAAAGCCTTCTTAACATCACCGGCTATTCTTTTGCTGGAGAATGAAAGCTGGGTAAGCGCGCTGCTTACATCCATACCACGTATCAATCCCGCGACCAGATTCAACTTTTGTGGGCTAACACGAATACGGTTTATAACCGCCTTCGCCTCATTTGGAGCCAAACCGCGCTCTGTTGCTTTTTTAGACATAAAACCCTCTTTTCAATCCTTATTTCTTAGTCTTCTTATCAGCGCCATGACCATAATAGGTACGTGTTGGCGAAAATTCACCGAATTTATGACCAACCATATCCTCATTTACAGATACGGGAATAAATTTTTTACCATTATATACACCAAAGGTAAGCCCCACAAATTGTGGTAGAATGGTAGAACGGCGCGACCATATCTTAATTATCTGATTGCGTCCTGAATTCCTTGCCGCGTCTGCTTTTTTAAGCAGATAACCATCTACGAAAGGTCCTTTCCAAACTGAGCGTGCCATAACTATTAATTCCTCTAATTACTATCTAATTACTTACTCTGATGCCTATTACGGATAATAAGCTTATTCTTTTTCTTACGTGAACGGGTCTTCGTTCCTTTTGTTCCTTTACCCCAAGGAGTAACCGGGTGACGACCACCACTAGTACGCCCCTCACCACCACCATGTGGATGGTCTATAGGGTTCATAGCGACACCACGAACAGATGGACGAATACCAAGCCAGCGGCTACGACCAGCTTTACCGACAACTATATTCTGATTGTCAGGATTAGAAACCGCTCCAATTGTCGCCATACAACCGGCAGGAACCATTCTTAACTCACCAGAACGAAGTTTTATCTGAACATATCCGCCATCACGACCGACTATTTGAACATAAGTACCGGCGGATCTGGCTAATTGTCCACCTTTACCAACCTTCATCTCAACATTGTGAACTATAGTTCCAACTGGAATATTCTTAAGCTGCATACTATTGCCAACTTTAATATCTGCCTTGTCAGATGATACAACATTATCACCAACAGCAAGACGTTGCGGCGCTATGATGTAAGCTAGCTCGCCATCATCATACTTAATAAGAGCGATAAACGATGTACGATTAGGATCATATTCTATGCGCTCAACAACCGCCGACACATCTTTCTTACTGCGTTTGAAATCTATGATACGGTAAGATTGTTTATGACCACCGCCAACACGAAAAGAGGTCAGACGACCATAATGGTTACGACCACCACTTTTCTTTTTACCGACAGTAAGTTTTTTAACCGGCTTACCTTTATAAAGCTCACTACGGTCAACGATAACTAATTGACGTTGGGCGGGAGTTGTTGGTTTGAAACTTTTAAGAGCCATCTTAGTTTACTCCTCCCTCTAAATTAATTGAACTGCCTTCTGCAAGGGTAATAACAGCTTTTTTACTATCACTCTGCTTACCTTTGGTACCTCTGAAAAGCTTCGTCTTACCAAGACGACGCAGCGTATTTACCTTAACTACTTTCACGCCGAACAAAGCCTCAACCGATTCTTTTATATCAGATTTACTAGCATTAAGACGCACGTTGAACATCACCTTGTTATACTCAGAAACATGTGTTGATTTCTCGGTAATTACCGGTGACAAAACCGTATCATAATGACAGGCACGTACTTCCTTCGCTTCTACTTTCTTTTTCGCTTTTCTCATTTTAGCCTCTCTTCAAGACACTTAACAGCGTCTTTAGTCAAAATAACCTGCCTATGGCGCAATATATCATAAACATTAGCCCCTTGCTGGGGTAACACATCAACATGTTTTATATTACGGGCGGCTTTTACAAAATTCTCATTTAAGTTATCACCGCCAATAAACAAAGGAGCGTCCCATCCGTTTTTAGCGATTATATCCGCAACCGATTTCGCTTTTGGTTGTTTTATGTCAATATTCTCCACAACAAAAAGCGAACCATCAGAATATTTAGCAGAAAGAGCAACTCTAAGAGCCATTTTCCGAACCTTCTTAGGAAGAGAAAAGGCATGACTACGAACAACCGGACCAAATATAGTAGAACCTCCACGCATTTGCGCTGAACGGGTTGAGCCTTGACGAGCGTTACCAGTACCTTTTTGTCTAAATGGTTTTTTATGCCTACCGCTAATCTCACTTACGGTTTTGGTTTTATGAGTACCAGCCTGAGCTTTCGCGCGTTGCCAAGTAACAGCGCGGTGTAGTATATCCTTACGAACCTCGCTGGTAAAAATACTATCAGCCACCTCTATATCGCCAGCAGCCTTATTTTCCAATGTAATTACTTTTATTTTCATAATATATACTCTTTAACTGTCCTACTATTTAGCTTCCTTATTGTCAGCTTCCGGCTCATTAGATGATTCTTCCACTATATTCTCAGTTTTATTTTCTTCAACTTTACGCAAACCAGCTGGAAATGGAGCGGATGGATGAGTTCCCTTTCTGCAAGCGTCCTTAACCAGCACAAAACCATCATCACTTCCCGGAACGGCTCCGCTTAACATAATAAGTCCACGCTCATCATCAATAGACACTACCTGTAAGTTTTGAGTAGTAACTCGCCTATCACCCATGTGACCAGCCATCTTCTTACCCTTAAATACTTTACCTGGATCCTGACGTTGACCGGTTGAACCGTGAGAACGGTGAGACACTGATACACCATGTGTTGCCTCAAGACCACCGAAATTATGGCGTTTCATAGCACCAGCAAAACCTTTACCAATACTTCTTCCCACCACATCAACAAATTGACCTGGAACAAAATGACTGGCGACTATCTCAGAACCAACATCAAGCATAGCTTTTTCATCTACCCTGAATTCAGCAAGCTTTGCCTTTGGCTCAACTTTTGATTTAGCGTAATGTCCACGCAAAGCCTTAGAAACATTCTTGACTTTAGCACTACCAACACCAAGCTGCAACGCATTATAACCATCCTTATCTTTGGTCTTTCTCGCTACAACCTGACAATTATCAATTTGCAGAACTGTAACTGGCGTTTCCACACCACCTTCAGCATAAATACTGGTCATTCCGACCTTTTTCGCTATCAATCCGGTACGCATATTACGCTGCCTCCGCCTTAATTTTAATATCAACACCAGAGGCTAAATCTAACTTCATAAGAGCGTCAACAGTTTGAGGAGTAGGATCTACTATATCTATAAGACGCTTATGAGTACGAATCTCAAACTGCTCACGAGATTTCTTATCAACATGCGGAGAACGGTTAACCGTAAAACGAGCGGTACGAAGAGGAAGCGGTATAGGACCACGAACCTGAGCTCCGGTACGTTTAGCGGTTGACACTATCTCAGTGGTTGACTGATCAAGCACCCGATGGTCAAAAGCCTTAAGCCAAATACGAATTTTCTGGTTTTGCATTTTTACTACTCCACAATTTTGGCTACGACACCAGCGCCGATAGTTCTTCCACCCTCACGGATAGCGAAGCGCAAGCCTTCCTCCATCGCGATTGGTGAGATAAGCGAAGCCTCAATGCTCACATTATCACCCGGCATAATCATCTCAACACCATCTGGAAGCTTAATAGAACCAGTAACATCAGTAGTACGGAAGTAAAACTGTGGACGATAATTACTAAAGAACGGAGTATGACGACCACCTTCCTCTTTGGTAAGAACATATATCTCAGCGGTAAACTTAGTATGCGGAGTGATAGAACCAGGCTTAGCTAGAACCTGACCACGCTCAACCTCATCACGCTTGGTACCACGTAACAACACACCAACATTATCACCAGCGCGACCCTCATCAAGAAGCTTACGGAACATCTCAACGCCGGTACAGGTGGTTTTCTGAGTATCACGCAGACCAACTATCTCTATCTCCTCTCCAACCTTAACAATACCACGCTCAACGCGACCAGTTACCACAGTTCCACGACCAGATATAGAGAACACATCCTCAATCGGCATGATGAAAGGCTTGTCAATCGGACGCTCAGGTTGCGGTATATAGCTATCAACAGCGTCCATAAGTTTAGAAACAGCCTCACGACCAAGCTCAGGATTCTTATCCTCAAGAGCGCATAAAGCCGAACCACGAATGATTGGTATATCATCACCAGGAAATTTATACTTGCTAAGCAATTCACGAACTTCCATCTCAACTAACTCTAAAAGCTCAGGATCGTCAACCATGTCACATTTGTTAAGGAACACGACAAGCGCTGGAACACCAACTTGGCGAGCGAGAAGTATATGCTCACGAGTTTGCGGCATCGGACCATCAGCGGCGGATACAACAAGTATCGCACCATCCATCTGCGCCGCGCCAGTAATCATGTTCTTTACATAGTCAGCGTGACCAGGACAATCAACGTGAGCATAGTGACGACCCTCAGTCTCATACTCAACGTGAGCGGTGTTAATGGTTATACCACGCGCCTTCTCCTCAGGAGCGGCGTCAATGCTGTCATATGCCGAATATTTAGCCCGACCAGCCTCAGCCAATACCTTCGTAATCGCAGCAGTCAAACTCGTCTTGCCATGATCTACGTGACCTATAGTCCCGATGTTACAGTGAGGCTTGCTCCTATCAAATTTCTCTTTAGACATTGTTTATGTTCTCCTCAATTATTTCTAATATTTCTAAGCTACATTCTTTTTAATTTCATCAGCCACGTTTGACGGCACTTGCTCATAATGATCAAAAGACATGGTATATTGCGCACGCCCCTGCGACATTGAGCGTAGTGTATTCACATACCCGAACATTGAGGCAAGAGGCACCATAGCGTTCACCACACGGGCGTTACCACGCGAATCCATACCTGAAACCTGACCACGACGTGATGATAAATCCCCTATCACATCACCCATATATTCCTCCGGTGTTACCACCTCAACCTTCATCACCGGCTCAAGCAGAACTGGAGAGGCTTTTGCCATACCATCACGGAAGGCGGTGCGTGATACAATCTCGAATGCTAACACAGATGAGTCAACATCATGGAATGCGCCATCAATAAGAGTCGCTTTGAAATCTATTGTTGGAAATCCAGCCACCACACCGGTACTAAGTGAGCTTTCAAGCCCTTTTTGTACACCCGGTATGTATTCCTTAGGAACCGACCCACCAACAATTTTACTTTCAAACTGAAATCCAGAACCCGGCTCCAAAGGCTCAAAATTAAGTATAACCCTAGCGAATTGACCAGAACCACCCGTCTGTTTCTTATGAGTACAATCAATCTGATAAGGCTTGGTAATAGTCTCACGATAAGCGACTTGTGGAGCACCAACATTTGCCTCTACCTTAAATTCACGCCGCATTCTATCAACTATAATATCAAGATGGAGCTCACCCATTCCTTTTAATATAGTTTGACCAGTCTCCTCGTTAGTAGAAAGACGAAGCGACGGATCCTCAGAAGCAAGACGAGATAAAGCCATACCCATTTTTTCTTGGTCAGCTTTGGTTTTAGGCTCAACAGCAACTTCAATAACCGGCTCAGGAAACTCCATACGCTCAAGGATAACTTGAGAGTCCATATCACAAAGAGTATCACCAGTAGTGGTATTTTTAAGACCAGCGATAGCCACTATGTCACCAGCGTAAGCCTCTTTTATATCCTCACGTGAATTAGCATGCATAAGCAACATACGACCAACACGCTCACGATTTCCCTTTACGGTGTTTTGGACGTAGCTACCAGCCTCTAACTTACCGGAATATACGCGCACGAAAGTAAGAGAACCAACAAAAGGGTCAGTCATTATCTTAAAAGCAAGAGCAGCGAGCTTTTCACCATCATCAGCGTTACGACGCACTTTTTCCTCAGTTTTAACGTCTATGCCTTCCACATAGCCAATATCAACGGGACTTGGCAGAAAATCCACCACAGCGTCAAGCATCGGCTGAACACCTTTATTTTTGAAAGCAGCTCCGTTTAATACCGGAACAAATTTGAAGGCAACCGTACCCTTACGGATACAATTCTTAAGCTCTTCCTCAGAAGGCTCCTCACCGCCAAGATATTTCTCCATAACCGCATCATCCATCTCAACAGCGGTTTCTATCATATCGATACGAGCATCTTTCGCCGCGGACTCTAACTCCGAACGAATAGGACGCTCCTCAAAAGCGGCACCAAGTTGATCACCACTCCAGACAATTTCTTTCATCTTGATAAGGTCAACGACACCTTCATATTTATCCTCGCTACCTATTGGAAGCTGAATAACCAAAGGCACCGTACCAAGACGATCTATCATCATATCAACACAACGCTGGAAATTAGCCCCAATACGATCCATTTTATTAACAAAACAGATACGTGGAACCTTATATTTATCAGCTTGCCGCCACACAGTCTCTGATTGAGGCTCAACACCAGCAACCGAGTCAAAAACAGTAACCGCACCATCAAGAACACGCATCGAACGTTCTACCTCAATAGTAAAATCAACGTGTCCCGGTGTGTCAATAATATTAATCTGCTTATCTTTCCAGAAACAAGTGGTGGCAGCGGAAGTAATGGTAATACCACGCTCTTGCTCCTGCTCCATCCAGTCCATAGTGGCAGACCCTTCATGAACCTCTCCAATCTTGTGAGATCTTCCGGTATAATAGAGTATACGCTCGGTTGTAGTAGTCTTACCAGCGTCAATATGAGCGCAAATGCCAATATTACGATATTTTGATAATTCTGTTTTACGTGCCATAACCTTAATTTCCCACTACCAACGATAATGCGAGAACGCCTTGTTAGCGTCCGCCATTTTATGAGTATTCTCACGCTTAGTAACCGCGCCGCCACGATTATTTACCGCATCCATAAGCTCTGAGGCTATCCGGTCACGCATTGTCTTTTCCTTACGGGCACGAGCGGCCGATATAAGCCAACGAAGCGCTAGCGACAGACGACGCTCCTCACGTATATCCGTAGGCACCTGATAAGTAGCACCACCAACCCTGCGCGAACGAACCTCTACAGTCGGCTTAATATTATTAAGCGCGTCATGGAAAAATTTAATAGGATCCGCGCTAGTTTTTTTATTTATAATATCCAAAGCACCATAAGCTATTGACTCAGCTGACGATTTCTTACCATCATACATCATGGTATTTATGAACTTAGTAAGAACTACATCCCCGAATTTAGCATCAGGTAAAATCTCTCTTTTTTTAGCTGCGTGACGACGTGACATAAATTTAACCTATCTAACTAACCCTATCCTAAAATTATTTCGGTCTCTTCGCACCATACGAAGAACGAGATTGTTTACGATTTTTAACGCCTTGGGTATCAAGACTACCGCGAACTATATGGTAACGAACACCCGGTAAGTCCTTAACACGACCACCACGTATCAACACAACACTATGCTCCTGCAGGTTATGCCCTTCACCCGGTATATATCCGAACACCTCAAAACCGTTAGTTAAACGAATACGAGCCACTTTACGCAAAGCTGAATTCGGCTTTTTTGGCGTTACCGTCTTAACCTGCGTACATACACCACGCTTTTGAGGACAAGCCTTCAAAGCTGGAACCTTATTACGCTTGGCTACAGAGCGACGAGGACCACGAACCAACTGATTAATTGTCGGCATCAAAATACCCTTATATTTCAAATTGTTAACAAATAAAATCAAACCAGCCAAATAAATGGAAAGACATCCAAAAAATGGGCTAGAATGAAAAACCTCCGGATAGAACGACTATTTTAGGTAATTTTTAACACATTTTTGATTATTATGTATAAAGTAGTCTAATCAAGAACTTAAAAACAACCAATCTTGTCCAACGGAGGCACGCAAACTAATTATCTATTTGTCTGTCGTCAAGCTAAATTTACAAGAAATGATAAAAAAATGTATAATTGATATTTTTATTGTTGGCATAAAGAGAAAAATCTCTTAAGTAGGAGCCTCAAGGTGTTTATAAATTTGTGTATCCCTTGAAGGAGCAATAAAAAAAGGTAGTAAAATTGAATAGTTATTTTAGCACATATAATAATCAGTCATTTTCCTCGTACCCTATTAAGATAAACTGCCGTCTGGCGAGTAGTCGCCGGCTGCGTAAGATACGCCTTTCATGGTTTGTGGCAGGGGCTGCCTTTGCTATAGTTTATAGTTCGTTTATAAGCCCTATATTACTGAATAAAAATACTGAATATATGGCTGGTGGCGTATCACCACAATCTTTAGAGGAAATAGTAAACGCCTCGTATTATAAGAGTGTAGCTTCTGAGGTTGTTTCACCGGAAGTTTTGGATATAGCAAAAGAGAAGTTGGAAGTATTAAAAGCTAGTGATGGCGGTTATAGTGATGAGCAAACAGGTGATGAAGTATTAAAATCGGGGATTGTCGGTGAGAATGTTGGTGCTAGAGATGATATAGAAATCGGTAATGATGTTACAAAAAGTATAGCTATAACTGATAATATAAAGGATGATGATGAAAAAACGTCTGGCGCTATAGTCACAAAAAACGCATATACACGGTACCCTAGATCTCTGGAAATAAATGTAAAAAAAGGAGATACACTAACTGATTTGCTGACTGAGGCTGGTGTACCGTTTGATGAGACTAACAATATATTCGGTTCAATAAAGAAAGTGTTCAATCCAAGAGAGCTAAATGTGGGAGATAGCTTTACATTGGAAATTGACCGCGACGCTAGTAATGAAGTTGTAGTAAAGAGCTTGGAAATGCCTGTATCTAATGTCTCTACCGTCAGATTGGAAAGGCAAAATGATGATTCTTTCTCAGTGCAGAAAATAAAAGCTAAACTTACAAAAAAGCTGGCAAGAGCTGGTGGTGAGATAAACAGCAGTATATATCAAACAGCGGCTGAGTTTGGAATTCCGATGTCTACACTGAGTCAAGTCGTAAATGCTTACAGCTATAACGTGGATTTTCAACGTGACGTTAAAAAGGGCGACTCTATAGATGTGCTGTTTGAGCTTACCGAGAATAAAGATGGCGAAGTTATTGAAAATAAAGGATTTGTATTCTCAGAACTGAATCTAGGCAATCGTTCTTTGAAGATATATCGTTACACTGATAAAGATGGAAACACTAATTTTTATGATGAAAATGGTGAGAGTGTGCGTAAAGGACTACTTAAAACACCTGTGAATGGCGCGAGAATAACGTCTAGGTATGGTCTGCGTAGACATCCGATAGCTGGTTATACCAAAATGCATCGTGGAGTAGATTTCGGAGCGCCAAAAGGAACTCCCGTCTACGCGTCAGGTGACGGGGTGGTAAAACAAGCTTCCAGAAATGGTGGATACGGTAATTATCTTAAAATACAGCATAATAGCAAATACGCGTCGGCATACGCACATCTTAGCCGGTACGCTAAGGGTATAGCTCCAGGTAAGCGAGTAAAACAAGGTCAGATAGTAGCTTATGTCGGAACTACCGGTCGCAGTACAGGTCCTCATCTGCATTATGAAATATTGGTAAACGGCAAACAGGTTAACCCATCCAAAGTCAAGTTCAAGGGTGGAGAGATATTGAGGGGTCGTGAATTAGCTGCTTTCCGCAGGAATGTTGCCAAAATTGATGCGCAGCTTGCCTCAATCAAAATAGGTGGGGCGGTAACACTCGCTGACGCAAGTAAATAGCTATTTTGATAGTAAAAATATTGGCTTTCCACTTGCGGTAAGACCTTCTTATTCCAAATGACTCGGTTATATATTAACTAAAGATTAATATCTATAATGTCATAATTTAGTTATGACTCAATTTAGAATATTTTTTATAAAATCTAAGATTTTCTTCAAACATGATAGACATGGATTTTCTCTGATTGAGATGTCCATAGTTCTAGCGGTGATAGCTCTTATCGTCGGTGGTGTTCTGGTTGGAAAAACGCTTATTGACTCATCTAGGATTAATGCTCAAATAGCACAGATTGAGAAATATAAATCAGCGGTCAATCTGTTTAAAACAAAATACAACTATATGCCTGGAGATATGCCAGATCCGAAAGCATCAAGCTATGGGTTTCATAGAAGTACTGGTTGTAATAATTATTTCTCGTCGGGATGCGGCAATGGCAATGGAACAGTAGATGGAGCAGAAATAGGAGGGGAAATCGGAGTAACAAAAGTATTATCAACTTATGATTTTACCGGAGAAACTCATCTGTTCTGGCTTGATTTGATTGACGCTGAGTTAATAGGAGAAAAAATAACAGAAGCACTAAATGCTAACACTTTAACCTATAATGTGAAGGAATATCTGCCAGCCGCTAAAATAGGGAATAAAAAATACGTACATGTATGGTCAAATGGTATAAGACTCTCTCAATATACTCCTATACAAGATGGTAAGCTTTATTTTGCACTTTCTGAGGTAAACGCGGTTGCAGGTGGGAATCAATTCTTGGCAGTAACGCCTGATGGATATAAAAGCGTGTTTTTCCCTACCATAAAAGCGGTTGACGCTTATAACATAGACTCAAAAATTGATGATGGATTGCCACAGTCAGGAGATGTGATAGCGGCCTATCCGGGGGCTATGGTGGGTTGTTGCATTTCAGCTAGATGGGTAGGAGCAAGCCATACACCTACTATATGGTCTCCAAATGGCTGGAATGTTGCGACAACCAAGGCTGTTCCCGCTTCTGACACGACTTGCTATGATAACAACAATACCGCTGGTGAGGTACAGAAATATTCTATGGCTCAAAATGGTGGAAACAACGAGACCTGCGCTATTTCATTCAGACATGACGGGTAGTATAGGTTTGGGCATTAAGCTTTAGGGAATAGGCACTAGGAAATTGGTTATAGAGAACAAGAAACTCGGTCAGCAGACCGAGTCAGCCATGAGCCCGCAAAGCGGTATCCCCTGTGAAAGACAGTAGTCTTTCACGAGGATGAGATATAATTAGGCAATAATTAAGTTTCCAATAGACCGAGTCAGCCCTAATCCTTAATGTCTGTCGCCTAAAGCCCAATTCCTATAACTCTAGACCTTAAGTCCACCTTCCCAAGCGGTTACTTTCACCTTCTGCCCGTCAGAAATCCGCCCAGAGAGAATCGCGCTTGCCAATTTATCCTGTAGTTCTTTTTGAATAATTCTCTTTAGCGGTCTTGCCCCATACATTGGATCATAACCGTTTTCCGCAAGCCACTCCTTCGCTTTATCATCAAGAGAAAGAGTGATTTTTCTATCTTCCAGTCTTTTTATAAGATTCCGCATCTGAATATCCACAATACCAGACATATCCTCCTTTTTAAGCCTACCGAAAAGAATAATCTCATCAAGACGATTTAGGAATTCAGGACGGAATGATTCCCTTACCACCTCAATTACCAAATCTCTGGTTTTCTTAGAAATTTCCGCTTCCTTAGAATTAGCGAGAAACTCTGAGCCTAGATTAGAGGTAAGTATTATCATAGTGTTACGGAAATCAACCGTTCTCCCCTGACCATCAGTTAACCTGCCATCATCAAGCACCTGTAATAAGATGTTAAACACATCGGGATGGGCTTTCTCTATCTCATCAAATAATATTACTTGATATGGGCGACGACGGACAGCTTCAGTAATCACCCCGCCCTCCTCGTAGCCGACATAACCCGGAGGCGCGCCGATAAGACGGGATACCGCGTGTTTTTCCATAAACTCTGACATGTCAACCCTGAGCAGTGCCGCCTCATCATCAAATATAAATTCAGCGAGCGCCTTAGTAAGCTCGGTCTTACCAACTCCGGTAGGGCCTAAAAATAGGAATGAGCCAAGCGGACGCGCGGGATCTTGAAGACCAGAACGGGCACGGCGCACAGCATTTGAGACAGCGACTAGAGCCTCTTCTTGCCCTACTACACGCTTGCGGAGATTATCTTCCATTTTCAGGAGTTTTTCTCGTTCACCTTCCAGCATTTTCTCAACAGGAACTCCAGTCCAGCGGGAGACAATGGCGGCTATATCTGCCTCTGTAACATCCTCTTTTACCATACCATCTTGCATGTTACTTTCGGCATTTTCTAATTTTTTAGTAAGTTCTGGTATAATACCATAGACTATTTCCCCTACCCTTGCCAAATCACCATTACGCTCAGCTATTTCACGTTCATGCTGTGCTTGCTCTAACTGTTCCTTAATTTTTTGAACATTTACACGCTGTGATTTCTCCGCATCCCAGCGTGAGGTAAGGTCAGCGCTTTGCTTTTCTAATATTGTAAGCTCACTATTAAGTTTAGATAGACGTTCCTTTGAGGCGGAGTCAGATTCTTTTTTAAGTGCCTCACGCTCAATCTTAAGCTGCATTATTTTTCTATCAAGCTCATCAAGCTCCTCTGGTTTACTATCAACCTCCATACGCAGGCGAGCGGCGGCCTCATCCATGAGATCTATCGCTTTATCTGGCAAAAAACGATCGGTTATATAACGGTCAGACAAGGTAGCGGCAGCGACTATAGCTGAGTCATTAATGCGAATGCCGTGATGTAACTCATATTTTTCCTTAAGACCACGTAGGATTGATATTGTATCCTCAACGGTTGGTTGGGCGATAAATACTGATTGGAAACGACGAGCGAGCGCCGCGTCCTTTTCTACATATTTGCGGTATTCATCTAAGGTTGTCGCCCCGACACAATGCAACTCACCTCTAGCAAGCGCGGGCTTTAACAGGTTAGAAGCATCCATCGCCCCCTCGGTTTTACCAGCACCAACTAATGTATGTAATTCATCAATAAACAGTACTATGTCGCCTTCATGAGAGGCTATCTCGTTAAGTACCGCTTTTAGACGTTCCTCAAACTCACCACGATATTTGGCACCAGCGACCAAAGCGCCAAGATCAAGAGCAAGCAAGCTTTTCCCACGCAAAGTTTCTGGTACGTCGCCAGCAACGATACGTTGCGCTAATCCTTCAATTATCGCGGTCTTACCGACACCTGGTTCACCAATAAGCACAGGATTATTCTTGGTACGGCGTGATAAAACCTGCATAGTACGGCGGATTTCCTCATCTCTGCCGATTACTGGATCCAGCTTGCCGTCTCTTGCCAGAGAGGTAAAGTCTTTAGTATATTTTTTAAGAGCCTCAAAACTATCCTCAGCATTGGCGGAGCTTGCTACCCTACCCTTACGCATATCGTTAATGGCTGAGTTTAATTTTTGCGGAGTTATCCCAGCGTCTTTAAGTATCTTCGCGCTATCAGTACCACTTGCCATCGCTACTGCCTGAAGTAGTCTTTCTACAGTTACATACTCATCACCAGATTTTTTCGCCAGTTGTTCAGCCGCGGCAAATAACTTAGCTATGTCAGAGGTAGCGTAAAGCCCGCCAGCGCCACTACCCTCAACTTTTGGTATAGAGTTGATTTTTTCCTCTATTCGTTGTTTTATTAGCGATATATCACCACCACAAACAGAGATTAACTTATCACTGGTTTTATCTTTGTCTTCCATAAGAGCGGCGAGAATATGCTCACTAGTAAAATGCTGGTGAGAATTCCTAAGCGCTAAAGCCTGTGACTCTTGTATTATAGAACGAGATTTTTCAGTGTATTTTTCAAAATCCATAATTTACCCTCCAGATATAATTATCTTACATAATCATATATGTGGGGGTATGTTCCTATATTTCAATAGGATTAAGTTATATTTTTAATGTTAAATATTAATTGATATAATTATAATGATTACTTGCTAATAACCATACTCAAAAAATGGTGTGCAATTAACCTTATCTATGTCTGACCCAAAACTAATCTTCTCTTCCATCATCATCATCTTCAGAATTGGCGGATACAGGTGCGGTCGTTGACGTAATAAAGGCTGGAAGAGCGCTTACATTTTCCAGCTCATCATCGTCATTGGCATCATCACTATCATTTTCATTATCTGTAACTTCTGAAGAATTGGAATTATTTCTATCGTACCGGCTATGTCTATTATTGCCGCGTTGTGGACGGGAAGCGTTTTCCTCAGACTGCATACGGAAATAATGGTCAGCGTGCTGAAAATAATTTTCAGCTAGAACACGATCGCCAGAGGAAAGCGCCTCACGGGCTTGCGCCATATATTTGTCTTTAAGCGCGCCATAATTCTTGCGACCACGGTTAGAATTCCCCTGATGGCTACCACCAGAATAACGTTTGCCACGTTGTTGGTTGCTACTACCGTAATTGCTACTACCCTGTGACTGCGATTTTTTTCTATTATAACTCACTTTATCTAACCTCTTAAAAATTAACAGTTAATATATTAATTATAAATAAGAAATTTAAAATTTCTTATTTAAGTATCCACTCGCTACGCGACGCATAACCACCACTTTCAGCAGCGGTTATGATAGTTATTCCAAGTAATTTTTAATTGGAATAACTAATATATTGAAAACAAAAAAATATCCGTGATATAAACCAGCCTAAACCAACTATTTGTTATGACGTAAAATAACGCAACGGGTTATCCCGCTTAAATCCTTTCTAAAGCCAGCTATATCAAAACCATGACCAGTTGCTATCTTCCCAAAATCTTCTTCCTGACCTATCCCTATCTCAAATACAGCTATACCGCCATCATTCATAAATTCAGGCAATTCCTTTAATATATCACGATAGCAAGAAAGACCGTCACTACCGCCATCAAGAGCGAGCATAGGCTCATAATCCTTTACGTCTGGCTCGAGCCTTTCAATTACCGCTGACGGTATATATGGCGGATTCGCTAGTACCACGTCAAACTTATCATTCACGTTAGCGCACCAATTTGACCTAAAAAACTCAACCCTATCAGCGACTCCCGCAGAAACCGCGTTCTTTCTGGCAACAGACAAAGCGTTATCACAACAATCAACTCCAACACCAGAAGCTGATGGCAACTCCGACAACAAAGAAATCAACAGACAGCCACTACCTGTACCCAAATCAAGAACTCTAATAACAGAAGCTCTATTCTCAATATACGCTAATGCCGATTCTATAACCGTCTCACTATCAGGACGCGGATCTAGTGTATAGTTATTTACGGAAAAATCAATACCCCAAAATTGGCGGTTACCTATTAGCTTAGCTACTGGAAATCCTTTCACGCGTTTCTTAAGCAATTCCTGATAATAATAATATTGCTCTTCATCCATTAGCAAATCAAAGGAAAAAAGCAACTCCTCTCTACTAACTCTAAGCACATGCTCAAGTAAAACCCTAGCATCAATAGAAGCGGTCTGAATACGCTCTTCCTGCAGGTTAAGTACAGCCTGCCGTAAAATTTCTTTAATGTTAATATCTAAAAACCTATCAGCCGGTAGCGCCATAAAAACCTCAACTAATCCTATAATCTTTTGACTTTATTTTTATAGTCATTTCGGTAAAATTATCCTTAAATTACTATATATATCAGAAATATATCAAGAAATCTCCGATAACCTGCGAGCCTGATCCTCAGCTATCAAAGCCTCTATGAATTCATTAAGCTCTCCACCCATAACCTGCTCTATATTATAAGTCGTTAAATTAATTCTATGATCCGAAACCCTACCTTGTGGGAAATTATACGTACGGATCCGTTCACTTCTATCCCCAGAGCCCACTTGTTCTTTTCTTGAACTGGCTCTAGCGCTCGCCAACTTTTCTCTTTCCATCTCATATAAACGAGAACGTAAAACTTTCAAGGCTTTTGCTTTATTCTTCAGCTGTGATTTTTCATCCTGTTGCTGTACGGTAACACCTGTTGGCAAGTGAACAATGCGAACGGCGGAATCAGTAGTATTTACCGACTGACCGCCCGGACCGCTAGAGCGGAACACATCTATGCGTAAATCCTTCTCATCAATCTGTATATCCACCTCCTCAGCTTCAGGAAGAACCGCCACTGTCGCCGCTGACGTATGGACACGACCTTGTGTCTCGGTAGCTGGAACCCTTTGCACACGATGAACACCTGATTCAAACTTGAGTCTAGCGAATACCGATTTACCATTTATTTCCGCGCTTGCCTCCTTATACCCGCCTATTCCACTTTCTGATAATGATATAACCTCAAATTTCCACCCTTGTTTCTGGGCGTAACGCTGATACATATTAAATAAATCAGCGGCAAATAGAGCTGCCTCATCACCACCAGTTCCGGCTCTTATCTCCAAAATGGCGTTTTTCTCGTCAGCCTCATCCTTAGGAAGCAGTGAAATCTGAACTCTATGTACCAAATCAGGCATATTCTGATTAACTTCATAAATCTCGTCCTCCACCATTCTTCTCATTTCAGGATCGCAGTCTGGATCTCCCGCTATCTGTCCAAGCTCATTAAGCGATTTTTTCGCTTTCTTATATTCAACTATTACTTCAACAATTGGAGTTAACTCAGCGTATTCCTTTGATATTTTTGAAAACTCGTTTCCAGCCAAATTGCCTTGCGAGAGCAAATCACCCAACTCATCATGACGGCGAGTGAGCATTTCTAACTTATCATTAAAGCTCATGAGCGTACCTGATGATATGACATTTTATGATAATATGACTGAAGGAAACGACCAAGCTTATCCATAGTCATAACTTCCTGACTACCTGTTCCTAGATTTTTCATGGTTACTGTTTTATCTCTCACTTCTTCCTCTCCGATTAACAAAGCCATAAAAGAATCTATCTTATCGGCCTTTTTCATTTTTTTACCCATATTGCCGCCTGTAATTAACTCAACATAATAATTTTGCAACCGCAAATCACAGGCAAGCCGTAACGCCGTTACTTCCTGAGCATTATCTACTGGAATTACCGCTATTGGTCTTTGTACGTTCATTTCCTCATAAACGCCAACTTCCTCCTGAAGAGCGAGCAAACGCTCAATTCCAGCGGCAAAACCAATGCCAGCTACATCATTACCACCCATTTGCTTTACCAAACCATCATAACGACCACCAGCGAGCACCGTACCTTGCGCACCAAGCAAATCAGTTGTAAATTCAAAAACCGTATGCGAATAATAATCCAAACCACGTACCAATGAGCTATTTACCGTATAATCTATAGATAGCGTATGTAGTGATTCTGTTATATAAGCGAAAAACTCCTTAGATTCATCATTAAAATAATCGTGAGCTTTTGGGGATTTTTTTATTATATTTTTATCCCCTTCATCCTTAGAATCTAATATTCTTAGCGGATTCTTCTCAAGGCGGATTTTACTATCGTCGGATAAAGAGTTTTTATAATCATTAAAATATTCTACCAGTACATTCCGGTAAGATTTCCGGCTGATGCTATCACCAAGTGAGTTAATCTCCAACTTCACTTTTTTATCTAGCTGTAGGTAGCGCAACATCTGGCAAGTCATCGCTATTATCTCAACATCCGTAAGTGGTTCATTAGAGCCTAAAAACTCCGCTCCGAACTGATGGAACTGGCGCATACGACCTTTTTGCGGGCGTTCATAACGAAAAGCCGGACCATGATAAAAAACCTTGAATGGCAGTTTATCCTGAAGACCATTTGATATAAAGGATCTAACCACTGAAGCGGTAAATTCAGGACGTAGCGTAATCTCCTCACCACCGCGATCGGTAAAATTATAAGTTTCCTTTCCCACCACATCTGAGCTATCACCGAGTGTGCGATGAAATACCTCAGAAAACTCAAAGATTGGTGTTGAAATCTGACCATAGCCATAACGATAGGCTACCATTTCCATAAGCTGAATGATTGAGCGATATTTTTTATTCTCATCCGGCAATATATCATGTGTACCACGCACCGGCTGTAGCTTAGCTGCCATCTTCAAGTTCTACTTCCAATATCTTTTATTTATTTTCTCTTATATATAACGAAAAACGCTCCGGACTCCTCACCCGCTTACCTTCTTTCTCGGCTTGCTTTTTCTCATCCTCTGATACTTCACCTTCTATCTCATCTATCTTCTTATAATCTCGCCATAAAATAGCGAAACGCAAATCACGTGAGAGTAAATCTATAATATTCCTATTATAGGGTTTAATATCATATTCAGCGATTTTTTCCATATTAACGTTTTCATCAACCCATACCAAATAAGGCGGATTATCGGAAAAGTCACGCACTATATTATCTACCAGAAAATTTCTTATGTTTATCAACTCAGAGTTTTCTTTTTCCTGTTGTTCACGGATTATCATTCCGGCAAGCGGCCATAAATGGTGAAATTTCCCCTCAAAAACACCTTTTGACAAAGCTATAACCGGAAAACCCGCTTGTAGGCTGGTAGATAGAGGATATACTCTCTTACCATCAGCGTATTCATTTATTTTATCAAGTAATTTAGTGCTTACAACCGATGGTTTGGTATACATAAAATACCAGAATCTAGCGTCTATATAGACAACTGAAATCAGCAGAGATACCGCAAGACATACGGCGGTGAATTTTCCTCTGCCTATATCAAGCCCTAATTCCTTAAACACCTCAATTAAATACGCAAGGACAAGAATTATGGAAAAACCAGCCATAAACACTAACGGGTAAGCATGATTTATCCATTCTTTACGTTGTAATAACATAAAACCAGCGCAAGCTAGCACCCAGAAAAAACTATGCCGAATAATAGCTTTATATCCGCCATGTGGAGAGGCTAAAAACCAGATAATCATAACTATACAAACAGCCGGTATAACCACTTTAAGAATAGTTGACCACAGCGAATAATAGGCAAAATAGCTACCAAGTAGCACTGGCATTATATTAGTTATATATTCTGGAGTTAAGTAATAGATAGATATAAAATAAATAAGCTGAAACAGACCGATAAACCAATTTGATAGTGAGAAAATAGAAAATAGACTACGTCTTCTAATCGCTAGGGTTAGTTCATTAACCCCCCATAACAGCATAAAAAATGGTTTAATAGCAAAACCGGCGGCAGCCATTAATGTAATTAAAAAATTTATAAATTGATGATTTTTACTATCATTATCGGGAGGCGATAAAGATTTTATAAGATATGGCAGGACGAGAGCGATAAATATAGTCTCACGCTGACCATAAATCGCTGGAGTAAGCAGAAAATAGCCAAAGGCAGTGTATAGCGAAATTGTGTAATATAGTGATGAATTACTAAAAAATTCTCTTTTTTTAAGCAGAGAGATTATAAGCCATAAACTCAAAATATTTATAAAAGTCATAAAATATGGGAAAATTGTATATGAGCTTATGCCAAAAAATTTACCTATCCACGCTGGTATCAGATTAAACCAGACAATAAATGGCGGGTTAGTCTCTAAAATATCCACATATAATTTCTGACCATCCGCCAGACGACCGGCGGCGTATAACAACCAACTACTATCAGGGTTCGGCAAAAGATCCATTTTTGGAAAAAACAAAACTTCACGGACAAAAGTAAGGGCGAGCATTGCCAATACCGCGAATAACAGCGGATTTTTACGTAAGAATAAAGAAATATTCATGAATAAGTTCAAACAATAATTTTTATAATCTGCTGATTTTATACCAATTATATATAACAAAAACTACCAAATTATTTTTATTGGATAAGAACTTATCATTTTATCATCGGTCACGATGGCAAGCTGGTTTTCTATCGCTTGACAGATAAGCATCCGATCAAACGGGTCTTTATGGATTTTGGGTAGAGATTGCAAACGATAATTATCCACCTCTGTAAAATCTAGTATCTCAATACCAAATGAATGCTTGGCGTGAGCAATCAAATCCTCTGGTGGAATATGCAATTCTAATTTACCAGAAGTATATTTCTGACATATTTCCCAAATTGATATGCTACTAAGTAGCAAGCTATACTCTTCATCAGCCAGCATTTCCATAACTGATTCAGGAATTTTATTTTCAGCGTAATTAAGCCAAATAAAACAATGAGTATCAAGCAACAAATCCATTAACAAATACTTTCAAGGTTTATCCGCATCGTTGCTATTGATTGGAGCGTCATACCATAAAGCTAACTCCTCCTCTGACATCGGCTCAAAAAACTCTGGCGGGACATGAACCTTGCCCTTTAATAAACCAAACTGTCTTTTTGATTTTTTCTTTTTTTCAATTTTTTTGAACTCGGCAACCGGCACATTGCGGCGGCAAATCTGTACACTCTCCCCTTGCTCAACAAGATTGATCAGATGAGAAAGCTGAGCTTTGGCTTCATGTATATTAACTGATATGGTCATAATAACCCATTCTAAACCAACTAGTTAGTCATGTCAAGAATATCCATATTACAGCTATAATATAGTAAATTGCCTTTATTTTGTGGAGAAACTCAACCACTAACAACTCAAAGTTGATAGATTGGTTAAGAGCAATAAAAGGCAATTTACTAAGGAAATAAGCCTTATAGCTGATGCTTATTACCACCTGAGATTGCCGCGGCAGGAATACCATCTATCCTATCCGCCGGAACTCCCCCTGGCACATCTCCTGTAATTTTATAAGGAGAGTTACTATAGCCGCTACCTTCTTGACCTACTGCCGTCCCAGTAGACTGCTCCTGCCCTTTATTCCCTGCAATACGTCCTACAACCTCATCAAGTAATTCTTGTCGGTCCATACCAAGCCTTAGCGAACTATTTTTAACGTCTTTTATGATGTCCTGTACATGCATCTCCTTAGCCTGTTTTTCAAGCTGACTCACATTATGCTCATCTAACTTAAAGCTCGTAACCACACGATATTCATCAGCTAAAGGGTGATCTTTAACTTCTATCACCAAATTTGTATTACTTCCAGTTTTTATCTGTCCAAGCCTATCACGCATATCTGAACTATGGATATTTTTTACTCTATAACTCTTACTAATGACAGCAGAAAATTCTGCTATTATAGTACCATTGTACTTTTCTTCCTTAAAACTACTATCCACCCCAGTAATTGCTTGCAGCGCGCGCTTTGCCCTGTCCTCTAGTGATAATGGCTCTGCCATAAGTTACCTCCCTGTAATGAATTTAGTCATATGTAATTCTCAGCATTTAACAGTATAAATTAACAAAAATCAATTAATTTGTTTTCCTTTTCCCTTTTGCCTTTTGCGCTTGTAATATCAATTACATTATTTGCTGGCTTTTCAGATTCTAATTCTTTTTTCTTTTCAAGTTGTTCTACAACCTTAGCAATAAAATCTCCCTCTTCTAAACCAAGTCCAGCAGAATGTTGCTTAACAATAGCCGCCGTCTCTGTCACAAGCATTTCTGTTACTTGCCCCTTTAATTGCTGTATGGCATTATCATTAAAAGGAAGTCTGGCTCTCACGGTAGAACCTCTACCATTATCTGAGACTCTTATTTCTACCTCTCCATTACCAATGCCATCTTTAGCAACATGATTAATTCTACCTACTAGCATACTAGCCACATGATTACTTCCCACAGAAGAGGATCCTGTTATATGACCTATCCCTGCAATTCGTTTTAACGAGTGTGTAACTTTTGGTGGTTTTTCATCATACGGGTTAGTCGTAGAAACTGCTGTAATTAGCCTCTCTACCTCCCTTATTCTATCTTGATGCTCCATCTACCGCTCCTTATATTCATTCAAGGCGTTATCACAAAATCAACGAATAACCGGTTATATAAAACCATAAAACATAAATTAATAAAAATCAACTAATACGCCGAATAATTTCCTATCACATACTCTTCTACAATATCCTGAAATTCCTCAGCTATTTTGTTACCACGCAGGGTTTTTATCTTCTTGCCATCCACAAATACAGGAGCGGCTGGTTGTTCACCGGTTCCGGGCAGGCTAATACCAATATTAGCGTGTTTGCTCTCACCCGGTCCATTTACGATACAGCCCATCACCGCCACATTCATATTTTCCACGCCTTTATATTTTTCTTTCCATAGCGGCATTTGCGCGCGCAGATAATTTTGTATCTTATCAGCTAATTCCTGAAACACCGTGCTGGTAGTGCGCCCACAACCCGGACAAGCGGTAACTTGTGGGGTAAATGCCCGCAGTCCCATAGTCTGTAATATTTCCTGCGCGACACGGACTTCCCGCGCTCTATCACCATTTGGCTCTGGTGTTAGGGAAATACGTATAGTATCACCAATGCCTTCCTGAAGCAAAACGGCAAGAGCGGCGGTTGAGGCGACTATTCCCTTACTACCCATACCAGCCTCAGTGAGCCCTAAATGCAGAGCATAATCACAGCGAGTGGCGAGATCTCTATATAATCCTATTAAATCCTGCACCCTACTAACTTTGCATGAAAGTATTATATTTTCCGAATTAAGCCCGATTTCCTCCGCTCTCTTGGCACTAGTGATGGCTGAACGAATTAGAGCCTCTCTTGCTACCTCATCGGCTTCTTTTGGATTTTCGCTCTTCGCGTTCTCATCCATGACAAAAGCTAACATTTGCTGGTCAAGACTTCCCCAATTCACTCCGATACGGATTGGTTTTTTATATGTAGCCGCCGCCTCTACCATCTGCGAGAATTGCGCGTCCTGTTTATCGGCAAAGCCAACATTACCCGGATTAATGCGGTATTTAGCAAGAGATTTCGCCATATCGGGGAAATTTTTAAGTAATGTATGACCGTTATAGTGAAAATCACCAACTAGCGGTACATTTATTCCTGCTTTATCTAGCTGTTCTTTGACTATTGGAATTGATTTCGCCGCTGCCTCATTATTTACTGTAAGACGTACTATCTCAGAGCCCGCCATCGCTAAATCACGTACCTGCGTCACTGTCTTATCTATATCCGCTGTATCGGTATTGGTCATGGATTGCACCACTACTGGAGCGTCACCACCAACAGCGACCCCACCTACCATAACTTGCTTACTGAATCTACGCTTACTTATCACACAAAACTCCAGAAATTAATTTTGTTCATACAATTCCATGACAGAAGCATTCATATTATTTTGTGGTAGAAATTGGTAATATTTTACCAAATCATCCTCAATTTTATAATAGCAAGGTGGATATATAGTCGGCTCAAGCGCGCACGGCATATTAAGCAACGAATCCGCCCTACTCTCATCGCTGTAATAAGCCATAGCGGGTGGAGTATCTACAATTGATATATTTGTCGTACTAGGTCTAAACATGAAATACCACGTCATATATGAAACCACCACCAATATAAAACCTCCCCAAATGATAAGCAGAGATGGGCTTTTTTCCTCACTGAAAACTTTTGGAAAAAATAGGCTACGACTAGGCATTTTACGCTCAACCAAATCAAAGCGCCTTAATATCTCATCTTTATCAAGATGAAGAAAAACCGCGTAAGCTTGCAGATAACCTTTAACATAAGCGGCACCCGGTAACTCCTCAAGATTGCCTTCCTCAAGAGCCTTAAGATAATGCGCGCGTATATATAGCTCCTCTGAAGCCGCACGCAGAGAAACCCGTAAATCCTCACGAGCGTTCTTCAATGTCTGCCCAATTTCACTTTGGTAAGATGATGACATAGAAACTGTTTAATAATCCAAGTTTGTAATTATAATATTTTTTATTTTCAATAATACATTGAAAATAATTTTAACACTCACTTCCGTCTTCGCTCTAAAGGGCTATGACGAGACAAGTCGCAGCGAGAAACCATCACTTTCGGTAGTGGTTACTACAGTAGTTTCTAATTATAGAAATTATAAACTGCTATACTGTTTTACCGCTGTAATCAGATAATTCACGGATAGATCCTTACTATCAATCCGCCAATTACCGCTAAGTGGATTAAAGACCATACCAGCCATATCTCTTACCGCAAGTTGATTTTTTTCCAAATCGGCATAAAGTTCGCTAGGACGAATAAACTTAGACCATGTATGGGTTCCAACCGGTAGCATCCTTAATATATACTCAGCGGCGACTATAGCCAAAGCGTATGATTTTACCGTCCGATTAATAGTTGAGCAGATGATAATACCATCTTTTTTTAGTAAAGCAGAACATGATTTTATGAATAGCGGGACATCCGCTACATGCTCCAATATTTCCAGCGCTAGAATCACATCAAATTTTTCATCTGTGCCTACCAGCTCCTCAGCCGTGAGATTACGGTAATCTATCTCAAGACCCATTTTTTGAGCATGCACGCTAGCGACCGATATGTTTTTCGCTGAAGCGTCAATAGCTGTCACGGCAGCGCCAAGCCTTGTCATTGGCTCAGCTATAAGCCCACCACCACAACCAATATCTAGAAGACTAATCTCGGATAATGGCTTAAAAGAATCATCATTGATTGATTTATTTTTATCACGATATTTCAGTATAATATCCCTAATATATTCTATCCTTACCGGATTTATTTTATGTAGTGGTGCGAATTTCCCGCTTACATCCCACCATTCATCGGCGATACGAGAGAAGTTATCAACCTCCGCTGTATCTACTGTACTACCGGCAATATTATTAATATTTTTTTCTTTTGTCATATATGAATAGATTTATTAATTAAAATATATTATTATGGCGTGTGTGGATTACGACAATGTATAATTCAGGATGAGCAAATAATGTCTGATCAAGAACAAAAAGTAAGATCCAGTAGTAACAAATATCTGGAAAATATTCAGACCTCAATGAAAAAAGAATTATCGGATAGTAATTTTATTCATGGATTAAAAAAAATAAAAAACCGCCTTAAGATATTTTTCTCTAATTTTTCTAAACTTGGCAATATCACAAAATCTAATTATGAACTTGGCAGAAAATATTACGCACAAGAAAATTTTGCTGACGCTATATTAAGGTTCAGGATTGTCACATTGATTAATAAAAATCACTATATGGCGTGGTACTATCTGGCGGAAAGCTACCTGAAGATTGGAAAGAAAAAACAATCTATAGACGCTATTAAAAAAACCTTATCAATAAAACCAGACCTTAAAGAGGGTAAAGAGCTGGTGGCGAGAATAAGGAGCGAGCAACAGCAAGCTCAAACTGCAAATCAATAGATGAAAAAAATACCGGAAGAAGAGTGTATTATACGTCAGATTGACGAGAGCTATTCCAGTATACTTACTAACATTCATAAAAAATGTTTCCCCAGATATTTGGAGCGTGAGGCTTTTACTGATTTTTTCTCGGTAAAAAATACTTTTGCTTTTATAGCCATCGACAGTACAAAGAAAGATATGACAGACGCGGCAATAGCCATGATCGTTTATCGTACAATGTTTGAGCAGGCGGAAATACTTACTATCGGTACTATTCCTGATTATCAAGGACAAGGTATAGCAAAAATTTTGCTGCGAAAGGCCGTTGATAACTGTAAGCAAGAAGGAGCCAAAAGGTTATTACTTGAAGTTGAGGTTGGTAATGAGGTCGCTATAAAATTATATAAAGATAACGGATTCGTACAAATAGATCGCCGTAAGCTTTATTACCGACAAATTGATGGCACCTATACCGACGCTCTTGTAATGTTGAAAAAATTATATTAACTGTTAGCTCTTTCATGATTTCGTAATGAGTTTATAAAGTCGGTTATGGCACTTA
Organism: Rickettsiales bacterium; assembly: GCA_041396965.1. Taxonomy (NCBI): domain Bacteria; kingdom Pseudomonadati; phylum Pseudomonadota; class Alphaproteobacteria; order Rickettsiales; species Rickettsiales bacterium. The sequence goes on along the minus strand of JAWKXN010000001.1, from coordinate 525,326 downwards.
TAGTACAAAAATTTGGTGGAACTTCAGTTGGTGATATACAGCGCATCCGTAATGCGGCAACCAAAGTAAAGAAAGAACTGGATCTAGGCAATCAAGTAGCAGTTGTGGTGTCCGCAATGTCTGGTGTTACCAACCAACTAGTGGGATATGTCAAAGAGATTTCTGAGCTTAACACGACGCAGGCATGGGAGGAGCATGATCATATAGTATCATCCGGTGAGCAAGTAACAAGTGGTCTACTGGCGTTGTGCCTAAATGAAATGGGAATTCCCGCCCGCTCTTACACTGGCTGGCAAATTCCTCTTAGAACCGACACTACTCATGGTAAAGCCAGAATCAAAGATATTGACGCTAAGGTGATGCTGGACAAAATAGCCGAAGGCAAAGTAATCGTTATCGCTGGTTTTCAAGGAATAAATGAGCATGGGAGAATCTCAACGCTCGGACGTGGCGGCTCTGATACATCAGCAGTAGCCCTTGCCGCCGCCCTTAAAGCTGATCGTTGTGATATATATACTGACGTGGAAGGTGTTTATACCACCGATCCAAGAATAGTACCCTCCGCTCGCAAACTTAAAAAAATCACTTATGAGGAGATGCTGGAGCTAGCCTCACTTGGTGCGAAAGTTTTACAATCTCGTTCGGTTGAAATGGCGATGAATCATGAGGTCACCGTACAGGTACTTAGCAGCTTCAGCGATAAGGAAGGAACATTACTGGTTAAAGAGGAGGATATTTTGGAACAAAAACGCATAACAGGGATCGCTTACTCACGTGATGACGCGAGGATTTCCCTTACCGATGTAGCGAACATACCAGGTATGTCAGCGACATTATTTGGCTCGTTGGCGAAAGAGGAAATAAATGTTGACATGATCGTACAAAACGTAACCGAAGGTGGCAGAGCGACTGATATAACTTTTACCGTTCCCAAAGCTGATCTTGAGAAAGCGACCAATGTAGTAAAAAACCTGCATGAAAAGCTCAAATTTAAGTCTCTACATACTGATAGTAATGTAGCAAAGGTATCAGCGGTGGGTGTTGGTATGCGTAGCCATACTGGTATCGCTCGCACCATGTTTGAGGCTTTAGCGGAGAAAAATATCAATATCTCGGTCATCTCAACATCGGAAATAAAAATCAGTGTGTTGATAGCTGATGAGTATACCGAGCTTGCCGTACGCGCTCTCCACTCCGCTTTTGAGTTGGAGAAGGAATAATGAGTGCAGAACTAGAAGGTAAACTTATGAATTCGTCTACTCCTAAATCACAACTCAGCGCTCAACACTCACAACTCAACAATCTATGGAAACGTGGCACCGAGTTTCTTGGCACGCATTACGCTATTATGGGTGGGGCTATGTCTTGGGTTTCAGAACGCAACTTAGTATCTGCTTTGTCTAACTCTGGCGCATTCGGGGTTATCGCTTGTGGCTCTATGCCACCGGAGCTACTGGAAACAGAGATTATTGAGACAAAAAAACTTACAAACAAGCCATTTGGCGTGAATCTTATAGTAATGCATCCGCAGTTGGCACAATTAGTAGAGGTTTGTAAAAGGCAACAAGTATCGCATGTGGTGCTAGCGGGTGGTATTCCAAGCGGGGAAACAATCAAGACAATAAAAGAATATGGTGGCAAAGTTATCGGCTTCGCGCCATCAGCTATTATCGGACGTAAACTTATGCGTAGCGGGGTTGACGCTTTGGTGATTGAAGGTTCAGAGGCTGGCGGACATATTGGCCCTGTCTCAACCTCAGTACTCGCACAAGAAATACTTCCAGCGATTACAGATGTTCCGGTTTTTGTCGCCGGTGGCATTGGACGTGGCGAGATGATAACCGGTTATCTGGAAATGGGAGCAAGCGGTGTCCAGCTTGGAACTAGGTTTGTCTGTGCCGCTGAATCCATCGCTCATACTAAATTCAAGGAGATGTTTATCAGGGCACAGGCACGTGACGCTACCTCATCAGTACAGATAGATCCTGATTTTCCGGTGATACCAGTGCGTGCGCTAGCTAACAAGGCAACCGATGATTTTATCCGCTGCCAGCATGAGGTAATAAAACAGTTCAGAGATGGTGAGCTTGATAAAAAAGAAGCGCAGCTTAAAATTGAACATTTCTGGGCTGGCGCGCTTAGAAAAGCTGTTATTGATGGTGACATAGAAAATGGCTCAGTAATGGCAGGGCAAAGTGTTGGCATGGTAAAAAATATTCAGCCAATGCAAGAGGTAATAGACGAGCTGATAGCACAGGCGGAGAGCCATCTTTCTACAAATAATATTATGTAATTAACAATATTTTTATTGCGCTGCAATATGCAATTGCGGCATTGCAGCAACAAATAATCTTTCATTGAATTGTGTTTTAAGTTAGACTGTCTTTTTGCACTAAGGCGGGAGGATTTTATGAGTGGTAAAATAGCCAAGTTGCCACTGGCACCTCTATCAATATTACGTCAGATTCGTGATGTTATATCACTTAATGATAGCGCACAGAAGCGTCTTGACCGAACAGTTGAAATCATAGCTGAAGGTTTCGCGTCACAAGTATGCTCGGTTTACCTACTTAGGGCTGGTGACATAATGGAGCTATTCGCCAGTAAAGGTCTTAATAAAAAGTCCGTACATTCTACAAAGTTAAATATGGATCAAGGTATAATCGGGATGGTCGCAGCGAACGCTGAACCGGTAAATATTTCGGATATAACCTCTCACCCGAAATATGAGTATTTTCCAGAAACAGGAGAGGAAATATACAACGCCTTTATGGCTGTCCCTATATTTAGAGATAGCAAGGTTATTGGTGTTGTTACCCTACAACGTATAGAAAAAAAAGAGTATAACAATGAACAGATAGAGTTGTTACAAACTGTTTCTATGGTTCTTTCCGAACTAGCCATATCTGGCAATTTAATAAATATATATGAGATAAATAACGCTACTGGAGGTCTTTCATCGCAACAAATAAGTGGCATATCATTATGTGGTGGAGTTGTAAAGGGAAGCGCTGTTTTACATCAAACACAAATAGATATAAAGCAGCACATAGCCGCTGACATAATATCTGAAAAGAAACGTTTTTATGAAGCGATGGAGGACTTAAAAGCTTCTTTCAAGAACTACTTAAAAAAATTGGTTGTTAATAATAATAAACATAATGAGCTTATAGAGTCATATATGCTATTTACTAGAAACCATGACTGGCTAGATAGAATAAATAACGCTATAAAATCAGGACTCACCGCAGAAGCGGCTATTAGAAAAACTCAGAACGAGCTACAGGTAATTATCAAGAAATCCTTTGACCCTCATATCAACGAGCGTATTTATGCTCTGGATGAGTTATCGGATAACCTTCTACGAAATTTACTATGTAAATCATTCAGCCCTATTAACAAAGACCTCCCTGAGTCCTTTATTTTGGTAGCTAGAGACATAAGCGCCGCGGAACTACTTAGCTATGACCACTCCAGACTTAAAGGTATTGTAATAGAAAAAGAGGCCTCAAACTCACATGCTACCACTATAGCTCGCTTCATGAGTATCCCGGTTATAATAAAAGCGCAAAAAGCGACTTCCCTTATTAGAAATGGCGACATGCTAATAGTAGATGCTGACAGAGCTGATATATACGTACGACCGAGCGAGGATATAGAAGCGATAATGGATAAAAATATCGCTATCTTATCTAAAAAAGAATCAGAATATGAATCATTACGAAATGTTGAGGCGATAAGTAAAGATGGTGTTAGGATATCCCTTAATATCAACAGTGGACTAATGATAAATCAGGAAATAATAAATCATGAGGGAGTTGATGGAATAGGATTATACAGAACTGAACTACCATACATAACATCAAGCAGTTTTCCTGATGAGCAAACACAAGTGAATATTTATTCAAGCATATATAAAAATGTCGGTGATAAACGGGTTATATTGCGTAGCTTTGATATTGGTGGTGATAAGAGCACACCGTATCTACACTCAGAAAAAGAGGAAAATCCCGCAATGGGGTGGCGCGCGACAAGAATAGGTCTAGATAGACCTGGTATATTCAGAACACAATTTAGGGCGATGCTAAGTGCCGCTTCTGAAAAAAATCTTCACATAATGCTGCCGTTTATCGCGCAAATAAGTGAGTTTGAACAAATAAAAAATATACTGAAAAATGAAATAAATAATTTTGAGATAACTGGAAAAAAACTTCCACGCTCAATTAAAACCGGTGTTATGATAGAGATACCTTCTCTTCTATGGCAACTTGATGAGTTGATGGAAAAAGCTGATTTTATATCTATAGGCAGCAACGATCTGTTTCAGTTTATGTTTGCCTGTGATCGTAATTCTACGCATATGACAAATTATTACGACAATCTTTCACCTACCAATTTACGGGTTATAAAACAGATAGTAGAAAAGGCTGATGAGCACAAAAAAGAGGTGATATTTTGCGGTGAGATGGCACAAAAACCTATAGAGGCGCTGGTATTAATAGCCTGCGGAATAAGAAGCATATCAGCTCCTGAAAGAAATATAGGAATGTTAAAGGCAATGATAACCAGCCTGTCGGTAAAAGAAGTGTCTGACTATGTATCATATATCGAAAGAAGTAACAAAAAAAATATCCGTTCCTATCTATCAAATTATACGAAAGATAGGAAAATAGTCTTGTAAAACAATCAATTAAATAAAAAATTACTTGCAAAACACCCAGTATTTTTTCACTTTACGTAATAATTAATTACTGTTATAAATTGCGTCCCTTAGAAAAAACTTGAAATCATCAAAAGGAAGATATGTCTACAAAAATCAGATTGTCACGAGGCGGCAGCAAAAAACGTCCTTACTACCATATAATAGTCACTAATTCACGGAGTGCGCGTGATAGTAATTTTATAGAAAAAATAGGAAGTTACAATCCGTTATTAGATAATGACAATCCGAAGAGGATTGTTATAAATGATGAGCGCGCGAAATATTGGTTGTCAGTTGGCGCTGGTCTTTCCGACCGTGTGCACCTATTCTTCAATAAAGCCGGTCTTGTAGACACTAAACCAGCCTTCAAACCTTTGCGTAAAGCCAAGAAAGATAAAGGTGGCGAAGAAGAGGCTGCGGCTTAGTCTTTTCCTTGATGAGGGGTAACAACCTGAACAACCTAATTAAAGTAGCGGCTATAGTTGCGGCACATGGTATTAGAGGACATGTTAAAATCTTCTCTTTTATAGAAAATCACAGTTTTTTTCTTACTAGCAAAACATTACTAGATTCAAGTGGCAATAAAGAATTCAAGATTGAATTCATATCACAAGTGAAAAACAGCCTTATAGTGAGCGTAAATGGTATAAATAACCGTAATCAAGCTGAATTACTTAAGGGAACTGAGCTATTTGCGCTTGTTGATGAGTTTCCTGATACTGAAGAAGGAGAGTTTTATTATCGGGATCTTATTGGTCTTAAGGTGCTTCTTACCAACAATCAAGAATTTGGTATCATAAAAAATATGAGCGATTATGGAGCTGGCGATATAGCGGAGATAGAGACAACTTCTGGCGAGATTGAAGTTATGCCGTTTGACAAAAAATGGGTAAAAGAAATAAATGCCGAAAAAGGCTATATAATAATAGAAAAACCAGAATATATATAGGTCACAGCCAAAGGAATACTCGGCATAATTAAAAAAGTGTGATGCTAGAATCTGCATAATTGCTTTATAAAACAATGCGATATACTGTATTTTTAAAAAAGGATTATAAAAGTGTCTAAAAACGCTGTGTAAAATGCGGTTTGAGCAGCATAAAAAGCAATGGCAAATTGCGTGGTCGTAAACGGTATCGTTGCAACTTGTGCTTACATCAATGGGTTGATAAGCGCGGCAAAAAAACCGACTATAAGCGTTACTATTTAGACTGGCTGCACAAACGCCGAACACTAGCAGAAATTGCTAGCATTCTTGATATTTCCATCCCCAAGCTCACCAAGGAATTTGATGCTCTTGAGTGGGCAGAAGGATTAATTTTTCCTGCCTCAAAAGAAGCGATTAACCTGCTCATGGATGCGTCTTTCTTCGGCAGAGAATATGGCTATTTCTGTGCGCATGATGGCAGCAGAATCATTTATTACCAAGAGATCAAAACCGAATCAGTGAAGCATTTGCGTGAAGCTTTGCATGAGCTTGTGCAGGCAGGATATTGCTTCAAATCAGTGACCATTGATGGGCGCAAAGGGTTTTATGAAAACATCAGAAAAACACTTGGTGGAGTACCAATTCAAATGTGTATTTTCCATCAAAAAGCGATTGTAAGGCGATATACTGGAAATAATCCAAAGCTCCGTCCTGCAAAGGATTTGAAGGAGTTGATGGAAAAATTATGCAATACCGAACCAGAAGATTTTGTGGCTCAATTTTACGCTCTGGCAGAGCAGCACAAAGGATTCCTGAATGCCAAAAAGGGTGGAAGATTTACGCACGGAAGGACGCGTTCTGCATATAATTCCGTGCAAGAAAATCTGCACAGGCTATTTACATACAAGGAATTTCCAGAACAGAATATTCCGCCAACAACCAACCATCTAGAAGGCTTCTTCTCTCACCTCAAGGAAAGAATAAATATCCACCGTGGGTTGAAACTCCATAGAAAGAAAAAAGCTATAAAAGCTTTCCTCAATTCTTTCTAAAAAGCATCACACTTTTTTAATTATGCCGAATACTCAAGTCACCATCCTCTGGACAGGCTTACTTAACCCCCATCCCCTCAAATGTAGGCTGTGGCTTCGCAGCACATAAAAAGGGACTAGTCTTCCTCAATATATTGCTTTTCCATCTTTTCATGACGTTCTTGTGCCTCTACGGTCATGGTTGCTATTGGGCGAGCTTCTAGACGCTTAATACCGATAGGCTCTCCGGTTTCCTCACAATAACCATAGCTTCCATCCTCTATCCGACGCAAAGCTGAATCAATCTTTCCAATGAGCTTTAGGTAACGGTTACGGGTATGCAACTCAACACCCGCTTCTGTCTCTAGGGAAGCACGATCGGATAAATCGGCTTCATGCCAATTCTCTTCCTTTAGATTATCAATAGTTTCCTGCGATTCTTCTATTAGTTCTTGTCGCCAAGCCATCAGCTTACTACGAAAATACTCAAGCTGCTTTTTATTCATGTACTCTTCTTTTTCAGAAGGCTTATATTCAGTGGCATTTTTTGTTGTCATCTAACCCTGCTCCCAGTAAACATTGTCTATATAACTATTTATAGCTATTAACAAATATATAAACATACCATATAATAACTACTTCAGCTCTCAAACGCCAGAAATTCTAGCAATTTAAGGAGTGCGGCTGTATAGCAAAAAACAGCTATAAAGGCAATATCTTAATTTTGTCACTTGTTGTTATTTGTGCTATAGTTCGGCTAAGTTATTAATTACAGACAATTTTTATAAATACACTTACTTTAGATAAAATTATGAAAATATCGTGCGTAAGAAGAATTGAGTTTGACGCGGCTCACAGGATTATGAATCATGAAAGCAAATGCAAATATTTGCATGGTCATCGCTACGCCATAGAAGCCACTTTTTGCGCTGACGACCTTGATGATCTAGGGAGGATCGTAGATTTTTCCATAATAAAAGAAAAGCTTGGCAAGTGGCTAGATGATAATTGGGATCACGCTACCATACTTTACGAGAAAGACCAACAGCTTGGAAAAGCTATAAGCGGTGTCACCGAACAAAAAATATTTTACTTACAAAACAATCCAACAGCGGAAAATATGGCTTCGTATCTGATAGGTGAGATATGCCCACAGTTATTTTCTGGATTAGGAATATGCTGTACGCATATAAGGCTATATGAGACTCCAAATTGCTCAGTGGAAGTTACAATAACCTGAACTAATTTAACCTGAGCTATGGTCAAGATATTCCTAATCCATTGTTATTACATGTATTTATAATTGGGCAAGAAACACGACCAGTAGGTCGTGTGGGTCTTCAGCTATACCTCATGATATTTTCAACAGAAAATCTCGGAGGCGAATATAAAACTTCGTCTAAGGATATAGTAGCACTGATTTCCAGCCCTCGGCAACGTGAGTAAAAAGCCTACGCTCATGCAAACGGAAATCTCCCTGCTGCCATATTTCTATCTTATCTGGTACAACTCTAAATCCCGACCAAAAATCAGGGCGCGGAACACCCCTTCCCTCAAATTCCGCCATTCTTTCTGATATATTTTGTAGTAAATCAACTTTTTCCTCAAGAACTTGTGATTGCTTTGAAGCCCAAGCACCTATTTGGCTATCACGATGACGGGTAGCGAAGTACTCATCCGCTTCTGTCGCTGCTACCTCTTCTATTTTTCCCTCAACCCTAACTTGCCTTTCTAAAAGCATCCAATATAAACATAAAGCGGCTTTTGGATTTTCTTTAAGCTCACTCGCCTTTCTGCTACCAAGATTAGTATAAAAAACAAACCCACGCTCATCCAGTCCTTTAAGCAGAACCATTCTCACCGATGGAATACCATCTTTAGTAGATGTAGCTAGCGACATAGCTGTCGGCTCGGTTATCCGTGATTCGTTCTTCGCTTCCTCAAGCCACTTGAGTGTTATCTCTATCGGGTTTTGTGACAAGTTTTCCATAATTCGTACTCGGAAATATAATATGTAATGAATGGTGGTAGCTAACTATAAACCATGTACTAGATAACACCAGAAATAAATTTGTCTCTTTTTAACAAATAATTTAACTTATTTTTTTATAGATTATTTATCCATCTAAGTTATAAAGACTTGATTATAATTTTTAATTTATTGAGATAGTTATGCAAAAAACCAAGCGCCCACTCTCTCCACATCTATCCATATATAAAAAGCAAATAACATCCGTTCTCTCTATCCTGCATCGTATTACTGGTGTTGTTTTGTATGGTGGAATGCTGCTTATAGTGATAACTCTTGGAGTCATCGTATATTGTCCTGAGAATTATGGAGGGCTACATGGGTTGATTGTTACACCATTTGGTAAGGCGTTCATAATATCTTGGGCATTTGCTTTTTATTATCATTTTTTCAATGGTATTCGCCATTTATTTTGGGATATGGGATACGGTTTTGAGGTATCATCAGTAAATAGAAGCGGTTGGCTGGTTCTGTTATTTACTATAGCCGCTACCGCTATTAGCTGGGCTGTGGCTTGTAATAATACCGCATTGTTATAATGGAAATATATTATGAATAGTAAAAAAGAATCTGATCTTAGAAGCAACTTAGCTAGGGTGCGTGGTCTTGGCTCAGCAAAGCACGGGGTGAGTCATTGGTGGCTACAAAGACTTACAGCTATCGCCTTAATTCCACTTGGATTGTGGTTGGTATCGTCAATTATTTCAGTCATGCTATCACCTGACGTGCTTACGGTGGCTCACTGGTTTTCCTCGCCATTTAACGCTTTATTTATGGCGCTGTTTATTATCGCTATGTTTTTTCACGCCAAACTTGGGATGCAAGTCATAATAGAAGATTATGTGAAATGCTCATGTATGAGATACGGCATGCTTATCGCTAACAGTTTTTTCTGTCTGGGTGGTACTGCGTTCTGTTTGATCGCTATACTTAAAATCCATTTTCTTAATATACCTGCTTCTTAAGATAATGTTCCTAAATAAATATTGAATAATATATTGATAAAATAAAGAGTATTTTTATGAGTTCAGCATATAAGATTATTGACCATTTTCATGACGTAGTTGTCGTTGGCGCTGGTGGTGCTGGTTTGCGGGCAACGTTTGGTATGGCAGCGGCTGGGCTTGACACCGCTTGCGTCACTAAGGTTTTTCCAACACGTAGCCACACTGTAGCGGCGCAAGGTGGTATATCAGCGGCTCTTGGTAATATGGGAGAGGATGACTGGCGCTGGCATATGTATGATACGATCAAAGGCTCTGATTGGCTGGGAGATCAGGATGCTATTGAGTATATGTGTAAGAACGCAGCTGAGGCAGTAATTGAACTAGAACATTATGGTGTTCCTTTCTCACGTACCGCTGATGGAAAAATCTATCAGCGCCCTTTTGGTGGTATGACAACCGAATATGGAAAAGGTACGGCACAACGCACATGTGCGGCGGCGGATAGAACCGGACACGCTATCCTGCACACTCTTTACACGCAGGCTCTACGCCATAACGCTCAATTCTTTGTTGAGTATTTCGCTACTGACTTGCTGATGGATAGTGAAGGTGTGTGTCGCGGGGTTATCGCTTGGAATCTTGATGATGGGACAATCCATCGCTTTAACGCCCATATGACGGTTCTTGCCACCGGAGGCTATGGTCGTGCTTATTTCTCCTGCACTTCCGCTCATACCTGTACAGGTGATGGTGGTGGTATGGTAGCTCGCGCTGGTCTTCCACTTCAAGATATGGAGTTCGTTCAATTCCACCCAACCGGAATATATGGGGCGGGTTGCCTGATTACCGAAGGAGCACGTGGCGAAGGTGGTTATCTGGTAAATTCTGAGGGTGAGAGATTTATGGAGCGCTACGCGCCGTCAGCCAAAGACCTCGCGTCAAGGGATGTGGTATCACGGGCTATGACTATGGAAATAAGGGCTGGACGTGGTGTTGGCAAAGATAAAGATCATATTTATCTGCATCTGGATCATCTTGACCCTAAAGTTCTTCATGAGCGACTTCCGGGAATTTCTGATACGGCGAAGATTTTCTCCGGCGTTGATGTTACCAAACAACCAATTCCAGTTCTTCCAACTGTTCATTATAATATGGGCGGCATTCCAACCAATTATCACACAGAGGTAGTTACTCTTAAAGATGGTAATCCAGATAGCGTCGTGCAAGGCCTTATGGCGATTGGTGAGGCAGGATGTGTTTCGGTACATGGCGCGAATCGTCTTGGCTCTAACTCTCTGTTAGATCTAGTAGTGTTTGGTAGAGCGGCGGCAAAAAGAGCGGCGGAGCTTATAAAGCCTAACTCGGCGCATAAACCTGTTGAAAATAGCGCTACTGAAAAAGCTTTAGATAGGTTTGATAAAATAAGAAATTCTAACGGTAGCCGACCTACTTCTGAGATAAGGCGTGATATGCAGCGCAATATGCAGTCACACGCTTTAGTCTTCCGTGAGCATGATTTGCTTCATGAAGGGACGGAGAAAATGAATAATATCTGGCAAAGCTACGCTGATATTAAAATTTCTGACCGTTCACTGGTTTGGAATAGTGATCTGGTTGAGGCGTTTGAGCTTGATAATTTGCGTACACAAGCGCTCATTACCATTGCCAGCGCGCTTAATCGCACGGAAAGTCGGGGCGGGCACGCAAGAGAGGATTTCCCCAACCGTGACGATGAAAATTGGCTAAAACACACACTTACTTGGATAAATGATAAAGGAGATGTTTCTTTTGATTATCGTCCGGTACATCTAAATACTCTATCTAATGAGGTACAGCCAGTCCCACCCAAAGCACGAGTTTATTGATAAAGACAAGACTATTATACCTATTTTTACTTTACCTAATATAATCAACCAATTATATTTTAATAATATTGTATAATTTTAATATTATAGGTTTACCAGTTTGGAACAATCACATAAAAAAGTCGTGGTCATAGGAACAGGTCCTATGGGTTTGATGTGTGCCTACGAATTACTTAAAAAAGGACATCAAGTAATATTATGTGAACGTGACGATCGTATTGGGGGAATGACAGCGTCTTTTGATTTTGATGGCCTTCAGATAGAACGTTATTATCATTTCATATGTAGTGGAGATGCTCCTCTACTGTCTTTATTAAAAGAATTAAATATAGAACACGCTATAAGGTGGCGCGCTACTAAAATGGGGTTTTATTATAATGGCAAACTATATTCGTGGGGAGATCCTTTTTCTCTACTAAAATTTCCAAAACTGGATTTTATTTCTAAATGCCGGTACGCGCTACATGTCTTATATTGCAAGAATATAAAAAGCTGGGACTATTTAGATAAACAAAATGGTATAAAATGGCTTAAAAAATGGCTTGGAACGAAGACATATCACAAATTATGGGAAAGCTTGTTATATTTGAAATATTATGAGCTCACAGAAAATCTGTCAGCTGCTTGGATAGCTTCCCGTATACAAAGACTAGCGAAATCTAGGAAAAGTATATTTAGTGAGAATTTGGGTTTTCTTGAGGGGGGCAGCCAAACTCTGCTGGATGCTATGCGAAAAAAAATTGAGCAAATGGGCGGGGAAATTCACTTAAATCAGGCTGTAGAAAAAATAATTGTGGAAAATAATAAAGTTGTAGGTATTTCATCATCTGGCATGTCATTGGAATGTAATGATGTTATATCAACAATACCGTTACCATACGTACCAGATATGATTCCTGATTTGCCCAATAGTACATTAGAGAAAATAAAAAATATACAAAATATAGGCGTAGTTTGTGTAATATTAAAACTATCCAAGCCTATTAGCGATAATTTCTGGATCAATGTTAACGACCCTGAAATTTTAGTACCCGGTGTTATTGAATATAGTAATTTATATCCTATGGAAAATTCTATAGTATATTTCCCATATTATATGCCTAATGACAATGCCAAGCATAAACAAAGTAATGAGCGATTTGTTGAAGAAGTTATAAAATATTTAGAAAAAATACGTCCTGATTTTTCTAAGACATGGATATTATCATCGCACGTTTCTCGCTATCAATATGCTCAAACCGTATGTACACCAGATTTTTTTAGTATGTTGCCACCTATGAAAACTGACATAGAAGGTTTTTATATGGCCGATACATCATATTATTACCCTGAAGATCGTTCTATTTCCGAAAGTGTGCGTATCGGTAAAATTTTGGCTGGATTATTATAATATATAGGTTTTTATGTCACTATCCTCAAAAATAAGGCACTCTTTTATTGGCTGGTGTATTAGAAAAATCATACATGTATCATATAATATACGTTATAAAAAAGGCGAACCAGTTACATATCAACTACCTCACGGCGTAACTATGAATTTATGGCCGAAAGGAGAGATCGCTGAATTCCTCTGGTTGGGGTGGTTATTTGAAAAAACAGAATTAACTCTGGTTGGTGACTTAATAAAACCTAATATGAATATTATTGATGTTGGAGCCAATATTGGTCTTTACTCGATTTATGCCGCTAAGTTAACCAATAACCAAACTAATATATGGTCTTTTGAACCATCACGTAAAACAGCTTCTCTACTAACGCAGAATATAACACTAAACGAATGCGAAGATGTTATTAACATATATGAAGTCGCTCTGAGCAATAAAGAAAGCTCTTCCTTACTTGCTAGCGACAGTGGGTATGGTGACGCGTATAGTTATCTGTTATCATCTGATAAAAAAGACACGAAACACGAACATTCAGAAACAGTTGAGGTAACAACCTTGGATAGCTGGATTTCTCGTAATAACATAAATAAAATAGATTTCTTGAAAGTAGACATAGAAGGTGGTGAGTATCTGTTTTTCCAAGGCGCTGAAAAAACTCTAAAAACTAATAATAATATAGTTATTATGTTTGAGAATGAGGATGATTGGTGCAAGCGTCTTGGGCATTCTCAGGAAGACAGTATTTTATTCCTGAAATCTTTGGGGTTTGGTATTTATACTTGGGACAAAAAAAATAAAAAATGGAGTGAGTTAGATTCAGATATATTACGCTCTAATATATTGTGGGCATGTCGTAACTATAATCTATTACCAAAAACAAATAACAAAACTGAATGAATTTATGCGAAAAAAACTTAACTACACTACGAGTGAGTATTTAGGAAATATAAAGTACTCTTGGTTAATACCGTGTTTAATAGCATCGTTTGTAACTATATTTTATGTATGTAGTAAAAGCATAAATCATGATGCGGCATATTATCTTATGGCCGCAGAATTAATGTGGCAGGGAAAGTCTCTCTATAAAGATATTTGGGAAATTAATACACCACTTATCTTTTACATTTCTATGATACCAGTATCCATACATCACCTAACTAACATTCCGGTTATTCCTTTATTTTTCTTACTAATATGCGCAATGGGATACGCGAGTATCTGGTTTAGCTGGTCTGTTCTTAAAAAACTACCGATATATGATACGCAAATACAAGCTAATACCATGCTGATGGTGCTGTATTGTATAGGGTTTATAGTACCAGCCATTACCAGCAACTTTGGTCAGAGGGAGCATATATTCGTGCTAGGAATTCTGCCTTATATTTCTCTACTCATAGCATATAGCTACCAGCGAACATTGCCAGTTGGTTTCAGAGTAATGGTTGGGGTAGTGGCCGCCATAGCGTTTTCTATTAAACCATATTTCATTATTGTATTCGCGGCGGCGGAACTCGCTATGCTGCATATAATGCGTGGCTTCAAATCCATAATGAGAATAGAGCCATGGATTATAGGATTAGGGTTTGTAATTTATCACGTTGTTATTGCCGCAATATTCTCTGAATATCTACAAGAAGCGGGCATCGCGTTCGTAAAAAACTACTCTGGGTATAAATCCAGTTTAGAATTAATGATTGCTGGAAGTATATTGTTTATAGCTCCAACCATATTTATGGTCGGAATTATTACAAAAACACCATCTTACAATACTAATGTTGCTGTATTGTTGGTAACGCTAATATTTTCGTCACTATTGCTATATTTAATACCACTTACCGATTATTACTATCATTTACTACCAATGATATCGTTACAAATATTTCTATGGACAGTATTATTACTTAAAAAAGCAAGATATGTTTGGGTATTTTTATTATTATCTATGCTATATTATAAAGCACCAGTTAACCTTGAGCGTGAGCGGACTATCAAAGCACTTTCTGAGAGCATACAAACATATATATCCGCTGGTGATCCAATAGCGTTTTTAGATAGTTTAACAGCTCCAAGCTTTCCCGTTACTAATTATTCCGGTGGTGTATGGGCGTTATCATTGCCTTATATGGCGCAAATACCTAGCGCTTATATGGATTTCAGAGGAACCAACAAAGAACCTATATATCATACTATAGAGGAGATGACTGATGAGGAAAGGCTCTTTACAGAGCGTACAATTCAGGATTTAGAAGAGCTACCCGTACTTATCATCATAAATTATAATGAAAAAAAATCCGGGTTGCCACAAATGAAATTTGATATACTGAAATATCTTATGGGATATGAGAGATTTCGAGAATTGTGGAAAAACTATAGGCATGTTGAGGATGTAGAAGGGTTTTCTATCTATAAGAAAATATCATAATATTTCCCGCAGCTCCCTAGTTAGTGACTCGGCTTTTTCCTCACTATAAGGCACTGGAGGTATGCCACAATTCCACACTGGGTTTGGCCAAGCTTTATCATCATTAAAACGAGCGATTATATGTACATGTAATTGAGGCACTACATTGCCAAGAGTGGCCACATTCATCTTATCGGCGCTAGTAAATTCAGCGAACTGCTTAGTTACCATACGGATTTCTCTTGCCATCTGTTCATAATCGTCATTACTTAACTGGTAAATCTCAGTTATGCTATCACGTATAGGAACAAGTATCAGCCAAGGGAAATTACTATTATTCTGAAGGTAAACCCGACAAACACCAAGATTAATAACAGGTAGACATTCTTCCGCAAGTCTTGGGTCTAGGTTTTTGGTCATAACTACACTCGATATTTCTTATTCTCTATATTTAGCAATGTTACAAGATAGAATTAGAGCATTATCTCCTTATATTTTCAAGGTATTCTTCTTGTTTCCACTTTTAGATGTTTAGTTAAATTCTTTTGTAAATCCTCGATGTCTGGCGACGCGCCCACCGCCTCCAGCAAAGACTTCTTGGTTACCAGACGCATAGAATTCGCTCCAAATTGATCAACCGGTCTCTCACGACTAAAAAGATGTTCTTTACGAAGGATATTTTCTTCCAGCTGATGAGAAAACTCTATCGCCCCTTTTTCATCCTTAGCTTTGAATTTCCACTCTCTCCCCAGAATATTGTCATTTTCAGGAAATTCCTCAGCGTCTTTATTACGTTTTACTTGCGCCGTAATGGTATAACCGTCACCGCCTTTTTCTTTTTCAATCTTGGTTTCCCAATAAATATAACGGTTAAACTGTTCATAAGCTGGCTTTAGAACGTCATCACGCAAAGTATTAAAGAATATCTTTCCTTCAGGAGCAGTTTGACCTGGTGGCGGCTCCTCTATAAAAGCCACGCCATTTCCATGTTTTTTTGTGACTCTGGGTTCTGTCGCTATCTGCGTATCCGGATTGTCTTGAAAATACTCCTCAAGAGCAATTTTTGTTAAAGATTGCAACGCGTTTATTCTGCTAAAAGCCAAGTCAGAATCTGAGGTGTTAAGCGGAACAGATATGGTTTTTCTAATATTGTGCGTGTATCGACTCTCTTTTGGCGAGACAATTTGCATTTCAACACTCTGTTCCCTTCGAACAAATTTTGGTGTTAAAAGTGTCATTTTTATATCGTTATTACATATGACGTTCCTTATATCCGAACGTTTCGGCGCTGCCGCTTCTCTCCTGTTCACGATGTCCGGAAATTTATTTTCCAGATCATTTCTAATCATTTTAACGGTTAACGGATCGTCTTTATGCTTTCCATGTAAATAGTCAGAAATAATCCCGTCTTTACTCTCCAAATAATCCCTGATTTTTTTTGCTTCATCATAAGAAGCATTGCTCAGTGAAAGTATAATTTTAGGGATTCTGTTTTTAGTACTCTTAGGAACGATGGCGATATCATAATTATTTTCCCCATTCCTCATTCTCTCTGTAAGAACTCTTATTTTGTCCGGCTCAATCCAATTTTTAGGGATTGCTTTATCAATATTGGTCGGACTGCTCTTCAGCGTATATTCAAATATTGAATATTCTTTCAATATATCTCTAACTTTTTCTTCAATCTCTGCAACTCTATTCGTTTCTTTCGTACCAATTGACAGTGTCGCCAGAACCGCATCCTCAATATATTCCTTCTCTATTCTTTCTATGCAACTATGGTCTCTAATCCTAATTCTAAAATGTATATTTTCTTTTAGATCACCATTTTTTGCACGGGTTGGCAAGCTTCTGGTTAAGGATAAAATATATTTTTTTGAATCATCACCGTTCTTATTAAAAGAAAACTCGTCCGGGAATTTATTTTCTAACGTTTTTAATTTTCGTCTTACAATAAATTTTAATTTATCATCATCCAGATCTATTAAACCATTATTTCTATTAAGTTTGTGACTGAATGCACGATACTCTTTTTCAAATAGATTGGATAATGCTTTATACGCTTCTTCCGCTTGTTCTTTAGTCCCGAAAAATGAGATTTTTGTATGAAGTTTTTTATAATTAGAGTCAGCAATTCGAATATCGAATACATGATCGGTTGGGTTGTCTTTGTTTGTGATCAACAATACACTATAGCTTCCACCGTAGCCACTACCATCATCAAGCGGTGTGAAATCTAATTTTGCATTTTGTATTTTTTTTGTTACCCTATCTAGCAGATAAGGTAACACTTCGTCCAAGTCACTTCTAATTTTATTTCTCATTCAGAATGACTAACAAGCATTAACTAGTATGGCAAGAAAAATTTACTTATAGTACTTATCTACAAAATACATAGTTAAGAAACCAATTCCTCATCATCAGCGTCTATATCACGTTTTGTGGGATTAGTGGATTTACCATACTTAAAGGTAAGCTCTCCATCTTTTACGCTGACACCAACAACACCGCCTTTAGATAAGCTACCGAATAGAACCTCATTAGCCAGAGGTTTTTTAATTTTCTCAGCGATCAGCCTTGCCATAGGACGTGCGCCATTCGCTCTTTCGTATCCACGCTCTATCAGCCAATTTCTAGCCTCACTATCCAGATTTATCGTAATATTACGATCAGCGAGTTGTGACTCTAGGCGGAAGATGAATTTATTTACCACATGACCAACCACTTCCGGACTTAAATGGGTAAATGGCACTATAGCGTCTAGGCGATTACGGAATTCTGGGGTGAAAGCGCGAATAACCGCTTCTTTATCCTCCCCTTCTCTATCAACTTTGGTAAATCCGACTGGCGCGCGCGCCGCGTCAGACGCTCCAGCGTTACTGGTCATAATTATTATAGTATTACGGAAATTGATCATTTTACCGTTATTATCAGAAAGACGACCATAATCCATAACTTGTAACAATATGTTATAAATATCAGGATGAGCCTTTTCTATCTCATCAAGCAAGACAACGCTATAAGGTGATTTATCAACAGCGTCGGTAAGCAGACCACCTTGATCAAAACCAACGTAACCCGGAGGTGAGCCGATAAGGCGCGAGACCGCGTGTTTTTCCATATATTCGGACATGTCAAAACGTAGCAACTCCATGCCCATAGCAACCGCGAGCTGTTGAGCGACCTCAGTTTTACCAACACCGGTTGGGCCAGTAAATAGATAGCTTCCTATTGGTTTTTCCTCATCACGCAGCCCTGCTCTTGACATTTTAATAGCGGCGGCAAGAGTATCAATAGCCTCATCCTGACCAAAGACCACAAGTTTCAATTCTTTCTCTAAGTTACGCAGAACTTCCTTATCATCAGCCGATACGGTTTTAGAAGGCATACGAGCTATTTTAGCCACAATATCCTCAATCTCACGATGAGTTATGCTACGTTTACGTTTTGATTCAGGAAGCAACATCTGAGCCGCTCCCGCCTCGTCCAACACGTCTATTGCCTTGTCTGGTAATTTACGGTCATTTATAAAGCGAGCGGAAAGCTCAACCGCCGCTTTTATCGCGCCGTTAGTATAGCGTATTTTGTGATGTTCCTCATAATATGGTTTTAGACCACGCAAAATTTTAATTGAGTTCTCAATAGTAGGCTCAACAACATCAATTTTCTGGAAGCGACGGGCAAGAGCACGGTCTTTTTCTATACTTGATTTATATTCTTTATAGGTGGTAGAGCCGATACAACGGAACTCACCACGCGCTAAAGCTGGCTTCAGCAGATTACAAGCGTCAAGCGCGCCACCAGAAGTAGAGCCAGCGCCTATTATTGTATGAATCTCATCAATAAATAATATAGCATTTGGAACCTTCTCTATTTCCTTAATCACCGCCTTCATTCTTTCCTCAAAATCACCACGATAGCGGGTACCGGCAAGAAGCGCTCCCATATCTAATGAGAATATAACCGAGCTAAGCAATACTTTTGGTACTTCACCACGCACTATTCTAAGGGCTAGACCTTCAGCGATAGCAGTTTTACCAACACCAGCCTCACCAACATAAAGCGGGTTGTTTTTAGTGCGACGGGCAAGCACCTGTATAGTACGCTCCACCTCTTCCTCACGACCTACCAAAATATCGGTTTTGCCGGATTCAGCCTTTTTATTCAGATTAACAGTATATTGAGAAAGAGCGTCTTGCTTGTCCTTTTCTCTTGATGCTTGTGGACGTTCTAGCGACTCAGCCGCCGCGTCAGCGTCAAAGCCTTTCCACTCAGCTATTTTTCCACTATCATCGTATTTAACTATACCATGAGATATGTAATTTACCACATCAAGACGGGAAAGTTCTTGCTCTTGTAAAAAGAACACAGCGTGACTATCACGTTCCGAAAACAAAGCCACAAGTACGTTTGCTCCTGTTACCTCACTCTTACCAGCGGACTGAACATGAATAGCGGCACGATGAATAACTCTTTGAAAACCAGCGGTAGGGCGAGATTCCTCTAGCTCGTCAATGACAAGTGAGCTTAACTCAGTCTCCATGAATTCTTCAAGATTTCTTTTTATATCCTTAACATTGATACCACAACCGCGCATTACTGATACCGCGTCCGGATCATCAATCAGCGAGTAAAGCAAATGCTCAAGAGTAGCATATTCGTGGCTATATTTTTTAGCTGTCGCTAAGGCACGATGCAGACTGATTTCCAGATTCTTAGATAGCATAGACTATTCTCCCGTTGGCAGTTACTTTGCGAATTAAGTTATCCGATAGATTAGAAGTTAAAGAATCAAACCGTTCAGATACTTATGTCACTATTCTTTTTCCACCCGACACTGAAGCGGATATTCCTGCTGACGAGAAAGAGACATTGTTTCTTCAGCTTTGGTTTCCGCGACATCGCGAGTGTAAACACCACAAATGCCCTCACCTTTTTGGTGAACCTCAAGCATGATGCTCACTGCTTCTCCATGAGAACGATGGAAAACGTCTTTTAGAATCAAGACTACGAAATCCATCGGTGTATAATCATCGTTCAGCAACACCACCTTAAAGTATGGCGGCCTTTTGGTTTTCACCTCCGGCTCTACTAAGAGCAATCCACCACCTTCGATTTCATGCTCTTTATCACCATATCCTGACATTTTAGTGTCTATAATCATTATTGCCTATAAACCCTGAAGAATAAGTTAAATGAAGATTGCCAAATTATTAATTTTGGTAATATTTTATCCATAATTATAGCTACCATAAATTAACCAGAAGCAGCTTAAACATTGTTTTCACACATTAAAACGGAAAAACAGCAGTCTTATACTATATTTTTATATAAAAATAAAGCAATAGAATGCGATATGGTTAACCGGCTATACAGCAGCTCGTAAACCAGTAATATCGGCGCAAGCCCTAGCTATTACTGACTCTTCATCGGTTGGAATCACATAAACCGGCACATCATCAACCCATGACAAATAGCTACAAATGCGCTGTCTTATAACATCAGAATTCTCGCCAATACCACCCGTAAACACCAATACATCTATACCACCAATTGATGGAAGTAATGACGCGAGTTTTTTAGCGGCTATATAGCTATATAAATCAATCGCCTCTATGGCCTCTTTAGTACCTTTTATTATTAGTTCTTTCATATCGGCGCTAAGACCTCCTGACACTCCAAGACATCCTGACTTGTGATAAAGCATATCGGATATTTCTCGCGCGGTCATATTTTCCTGTTCCATCATGTGCAAAACAACACCAGCATCCAGAGAACCACAACGCGACGACATCATGAGACCATCAAGAGTGGAAAATCCCATACTTATACCAATACTTTTCTTATCACATATAGCGCATATGCTAGAACCTCCTCCAAGATGGGCGACTATAACTCTCTCATCAGCGAGATCTCCTATATATTCTGGTAAAACAGATATTATATGCTCATAAGAAAGACCATGAAAACCGTAACGTCTTACTCCCTTATCATGATACTCACGAGGAATAGCGAACCTCTTCTCAACATCTATTATTGTATGATGAAAAGCGGTATCAAAACAGGCTATGTGCGGTATTTTTGGGAATAGCTCTTTCATTTTTTTGATAGCTTCTATTGAGGCGGGCTGATGAAGAGGAGCAAGAGGAATAAATTTTTCAAGTTCAGATATAATTTTTTCATCTATTATTTGTGGAGCGATAAATTTATCACCTCCGTGAACTACTCTATGTCCAACCGCTAAAATATTTCTACCAGTATCTTCCTTACTTACTGAGGTTAGCCAATCGAAAGCTTCTTTCTGGTTATTCAGCCTAACATTTTCTACACGCTCCATACTGTCAGCGTTGAATAAAGAAATTTTTATGTTAGACGATCCGGCGTTGTAAGTTATTATTATGTTTTCCATTAGCCCTATTCCTGTATTTTATTATTTTTTACTTAAGTTTTATTTGCTCTAGCGTAAATCATGGCAAGAGCGGATGATATAACCCGATTCTCAACATCACTAGAACGGCTGGTAAGAATAATTGGAACTTTTGCTCCCATGACTATACTTGCTCCTCTAATGCCAGAAAAATAACGTAATTGCTTATAAAGCATATTTCCCGATTCAATATCGGGAACCACTAGAATATCCGCATTTCCAGCGACATCAGATCGGATTTCCTTTATATCTGCCGATTCTTTTGATATAGCATTATCAAAGGCAAGAGGACCATCAATTATAGCGTCCTTTATCTGACCACGCTCCGCCATTTTACATAAAGCGGTAGCATCAATGGTAGCTGGCATTTTCTCATTTACGGTTTCCACTGCCGCTAAAATAGCAACTTTAGGAATTCCTAGTCCTAAACAATGAAATAAATCCACAACGTTCTGCACTATATCTTTTTTATCCATCAGATTCGGAGCTATATTTATCGCCGCATCTGTGAGAAATAACGGTTTCGGATAGCTTGGCACATCAAGAACGAATACATGGCTGAGACGACGCTCACTACGCAAACCATTTTCTTTTTTCAGAACCGCCTCAATAAGCTCACTAGTCTTTATTTTGCCCTTCATCAAAGCCTCAACCTCACCATCACGAGCCATTTTCGCGGCGGTATCAGCGGCTAAATGACTATGTTCGGTTGATACAATCCGGTACTTACTTAAATCTATATGAGCATCATCCGCCACTTTCCTTATTTTTTCCTCATTTCCAACCAGCACAGGCTCTATAATTCCCATCTGAGCGGCCTCAACCGCCCCTGATAGGGAAAGAATATCTACCGGATGCACTACCGCTGTCTTTAATGGCTCCAATTCCCTTGCTTTATTTAACAGCCACTGCTCGTAATTATGTCCATCAGTTTTAATATTTATCTCTGGAAGTGGAGCTGATGACCAACATACTTTCTTTTCAGGAGGTAGAACAACGGCCTCTCCTTCTAGCACATGCTGACCGCTCTCATTTACACATATGGTGGCAAGCTTTACATGTTTATGTTTATCATCCTTTTCTATAACTTTTACAGAGGCGGTTATAGTATCACCCAAATGTACCGGTCTTAAAAACTTCAATGTCTGACTTAAATAGATAGTTCCAAGACCAGGAAGCTGCATACCAAGCAGGCTGGAAAACATAGAACCAGTCCACATGCCATGTCCAATTATCCGCTGAAAAATATCGGTTTTAGCGTAAGCCTCATCAAGATGGGCGGGATTCATATCCCCAGTTACTATGGCGAAAAGTTGAATATCACGCTTGGTAAGAATACGGGTGAGACTCGCTGAGTCACCTAAATTTATTTCATCATAAGTCTTACTACCGAGACAGGAATTACTTTCTATCATAATAACCTATTTTTTGCCTTTTCTGGATTTAATGCTACTATCCTTTCTACCACTTTCCAAGTCATCTCCATCACTTGTGAACATGCCACCAAATGGATTGAACATCTGCATTGTTTTTTCAAATAGAGCAACGTTACTTCTGGTAACTTCCTCCAATGTTCCAAGCGGAGAGGTTCCATCCATAGCTTTACCAATGGTATTACCAAACATACCTTTCATCCGTTCTTGATTATTTACAAAACTCTTCATACTAGCGTCAAGATAAGGCTGTAATATGTCCTGCATGTTATTGTCATAAAAACCTATCACCGAACGCAAAAAATCAGTAGGCAATAAATTTATGCCCTTGCTTTCTTGCTCAAATATAATCTGAGTCAATATCTGACGGGTTATGTCCTGCCCTGATTTAGCGTCATATACCACGAAATCCTGTCCTTTTTTTACTCTTTCACACAAATCTTCCAAAGTTATGTAGGCGCTAGTTTGGGTATCATACAATCTACGATTGGCGTATTTCTTTATAACAACAATTTCATCTTCTTTTTTCTGCATAAATTATTTTTCCCACATTTTGTTGATTAAGCTGTTAAAGCAAACACATAGGTAATTGTATAAATTGTTATATTAACTAAAAGATTAAAGGAAAAATATTAAAATTTCAAGAGGCTAGTGGAACGGCTTATAAATATACGGAAAACTCACAGATATTAAAAATTTTCTGCGGGTAACTATTATATATTAACTAATTGCTATATATTATAATTTAGGCGACATTACTGACCCACTACCAGTGACAATAGATTGCAGCAGTGAGGTGGCTTGCGGCAATATTTTCTGCATAAAGAAACGAGCAGTGTCAATTTTCGCCTGATAAAATTCCTTTTCATCACTATTATCTAGTTTTTCTATAGCGATTTTTGCTTGCCTTGCCCATGAATAAGCTAGTGCTACCAGTGCGAACATTTTCTGATATTCCACCGCTCCGCTTGCCGCATCATCAGGATTAGCCAGTCCGGCAGAGGCGATATACATGGTAGCTTGCTGCAAATATTCCATATTCTTTTTAAGCGGTTTGGTGAATTCCGCCATAAGAGAGTTTTCCCGATTATCAGCTATAAATTTATCTATAGGATGGAAGAAAGATCGCAGATAGCGACCTGCGTCTTTGGGAAGTTTACGTCCAATTAAATCAAGCGCCTGAATACCATTGGTTCCCTCATAAATCATGGTAACACGCACATCACGAGCGTATTGCTCAACCCCGTATTCCTTAATCACGCCGTAACCACCAAGCACTTGCATGGCAAGGCTGGCGTTTTCAAAGCCGCCATCAGTAAGATATGATTTTACTACCGGAGTCAGAAGCTGCACATAATCATCCGCCTCTTGCCTTACCGAAGCGTCAGGGTGACGGCGGGACAAGTCAATTTTAAGCGCCATTTCAAGAGCAAGCGACCTTGCTCCCTCAGCGAACGCTCGCATGGTAAGTAGCATACGCCGTACATCAGGATGAGCTATTATCGGATCGGCTGGTTTTTCTGGATATTTCGCACCGGTTAGACAGCGGCTTTGCAGCCTCTCGCGGGCATAAACAAGGGCGTTCTGGTAGGCAATCTCCCCTATACCAAGTCCCTGTACCCCGACATAAAGCCTAGCGGCGTTCATCATAGTAAACATAGCGCGCATTCCTTTATGCGCTTCTCCGACCAGAAAACCTTTCGCGCCATCATATTGTATCTGACAGGTTGGCGAGGCATGAATCCCCATTTTATGCTCAAGACCGGCGCACATAAGTTTATTGTGCTCACCAAGACTTCCATCTTCATTAAGCAGAATTTTAGGCACTAAAAACAGACTTATACCTTTAATTCCAGCAGGCGCGTCCGGCAGGCGAGCAAGTACCAGATGGATAATATTCTCGGTAAGCTCATGTTCGCCAGAAGAAATAAATATCTTACCACCGGTAATTGAGTAACTACCATCAGAATTTGGCTCGGCTTTAGTTCTAACCAAAC
This sequence comes from Rickettsiales bacterium, assembly GCA_041396965.1. Classification (NCBI taxonomy): domain Bacteria; kingdom Pseudomonadati; phylum Pseudomonadota; class Alphaproteobacteria; order Rickettsiales; species Rickettsiales bacterium. Next base: position 500,181 of record JAWKXN010000001.1, on the reverse strand, counting down.
CAAGATCTGTTCCCGCCTGCGGCTCGGTAAGACACATAACGCCCGACCACTGCCCTGTTACCAGTTTTGGCAAATAAATATCCTTTAATTCCTCGCTAGCGTGTAGCTTTATAGCGTTATACGCGCCGTGGCTAAGACCGGGAGTAAGACCAAAGGAAAGATTCGCCGAACATACCATTTCCATAAGCGGCATGTTGAGAACTTCCGGCAAATCCTGTCCGCCATATTTTTTGTCACAGGTAAAGGACGGCCAGCCATTCTCACAATATAGTTTATAAGCTTCCTTAAAGCCATCGGGCATAATTACCCGCCCATTATCATATTTAAGCCCCTCTATGTCACCCTTTTGATTAAGTGGAAATAGCACTTCCTCACACATTTGCGCCGCCGCCTCTAAAACTGGATTCATTAAATCTTCTCCAGCTTCCGCGAAACCCTCAATATCAGAATACTGAGAAATATTCAGATACTCATTTAATAAAAACTGGAAATCACGAATATTGGCTTTGAACTGCGGCATATATTTCTCCTACATTACGTTGGGATGATCATAGCATAACGAGGATAATAAATCCTTAATAAAACCGTCATTACTGCAATGCGGCATAATCCATGTGATAACTAAGCCACTTTATAAGCACCACCAGTAAGCTTCAGGAATATATCCTCTAATTTTGGCTCTCTGGTGGTGAGGTCACATACCGCTAGTCCCGCCTCACTTACACTGTTTAATATGTCCTGAAACCTATCAGTGCTTGGTCTATAATGAACTATCAGCCTACCATTAGGGCTTATCTCAGTTTTCCACCTATCTATTTTTTTAGGAATCTCTTTAAGCGGACTGGCAAAGGTAAGCACAAGCTGTTTATGGTCAAGGCTTTGTAGCATCGTTGTTTTATCATCATAAGCGACCAGTTCACCATTATCAATTACCGCTATTTTATCACATAACTGCTCAGCCTCTTCCAGATAATGGGTAGTAAGCAATATGGTTGTGCCACCTCTATTTAATTCTTTTACATAACTCCAAAGCTGTGAACGCAGCTCAACGTCAACACCAGCAGTTGGCTCATCTAATATCAAAACCGGTGGGTTATGGACAAGTGCTTTGGCGATAAGCAGCCTTCTTCTCATCCCTCCTGACAGGCGGCGGGAATTTATATCCGCCTTATCGGAAAGCCCAAGAGCGTCTATTATCTCCTGTGTACGCCGCTTGGATTTATGGACACCATAATAACCAGCATGAATATCAAGAGCCTCACGAACAGTAAAAAAAGTATCCAGCATTAATTCCTGTGGCACTACACCAATGGACATGCGTGCCTGCCGCATTTGTTTTTCTATGTCATGACCGAAAATGGAGACATTACCGCTAGTTTTTATGGTAAGGCCAGCCATGATATTTATCATAGTTGATTTACCCGCGCCATTCGCGCCGAGCAAGGCAAAGAACGAGCCTTTTGGAACATCGAGGCTTACACCATTTAGAGCGGTTTTTTCCTGATTTTTACTGCCTTTATTATAGATTTTATAAAGGTCACGAATTTCAATGGCGTTGTTCATATATTGTATAAATACTGATTGATTATTCTAATTTTTAAGGTATAATTGTTTCTTATAGAAACATTCTATGAGCAAGAGAACTTTAACATACAAAATAAAAACCACAAAATCTTTTGATAAAAGATTGTTAGGGCTACCTGCTAATTTACAAAAGAGAATTATCAATAAAATTCGTCAAATAGCTGAGAATCCCTATGCTACCAACAATAACGTTAAGAAATTACAAGGGCGTGATGGTTATAGGCTAAGGGTTGGTGATTGGCGAATAATATATGAATTACACGATGATATACTAATAATGATAATATTGGAAATGGATTCCAGAGGAGGAATATATCAATGAACATAGAAACAATAGTGCATGATGGTAAAAAGCTAGCGGTGATACCTATAAATGAACTGAAAAAATTATTATCTGACTCAGAAGCGCTAGCCGATATACGGGCATATGATATAGCAAAAGCACGTCTGGAAGATGGTGATGATGAAGTGATACCTTTTGAACTCAGCGAGGCTAGGGTAAATGGTGAAAATATGCTGAAAAAATGGCGACAATATAGAAAGTTAACTCAGGAGAATCTCGCGATAGAATCTGGCGTATCACGCGCTATGATCGCCTCTATTGAGGCAGGACATAAAAATGGCAGTGTAGCAACAATGAAAAAACTGGCAAAAGCACTCAATGTAAGCTTAGAACAGACTGTGTAAATTAACCCCTGCCATGAGGATTTTCGCTTTTAACTTCTTCTATTTCCCTGCGACGTCTTCCAGCAAAACCACCTAGTAACGAAGCTCCAAAGCCTAGAGTTGTCCCATAAGCGCCAACCTTACCAGCATCTGCAACCTTATCTATAATCGGTTTTCTTCTTGCAGCTTCTTCTTTCTTAAGGGCTTGCGGATACCTCTTGGAATGTTCCTTAGCGAATTCCTCAGGAGTCATATTCTTTACGTCAAGCTGTTTTGCCACATTATGAGCGGCGGCTTCCTGAGGGGTTTTATCATAGGTTGGTAGAGGATTTTTATGCAAATCAGCAGCTCCAGAAGATAAAGTAGTAATAGCTCCAACTAGCACAGCATTTCTTGAACTACGACCTATATTACTATCAACAACTCCTTCCATAGTAGTTTTAGGAGGTGGCAGTGTGGACTCAAGATTTTCCGCTCCCCCTGCATTTTTCTCTAAATCACTCATAAAACCTCCAGCAAATGCAATAAACTTAAATATTAGTAATAATATTAATTATTATAAGCGCAGTAATCAAGAGTGTTATTGTTACATTTGCGTGACATGACTGTTACAGCAAAAATACAGTCTATAATAATTTGAAAAATTAAGATTAATCTTAATTTTTTATTTCGCTCACTACGTGGCGGAAAGTCAACTCTTTCGGAGTCGCCTTTCATAGCAATTTACATGATTAACCATGCAAATTGCTATAATTCAACATTATGAACATTACTAAACACTCAAAAGCCAATCTGTGTAAGGCTCCCATAGTTCTTTTTTGGCGTTTTTGCCAACTACCATACCGACATGACCAGTTTTTGGGCGGATTATATGAGCGTTCGGGCATTTTCTAGCAAGCGGCATAGCGCATTCATAAGGCACTACATTATCATTCTTTGGTATGGCGATAAAAGTGGGCAGAGACGCAGATGGCGGAGTGACTTTCTTCCCTGATACCAGCCACTCTTCCTTACTTAAAGCATTACGCTGCGCCCAGCCAACAAGACAGTCACTCCCTACTTTTGCCGTCATCGGGACACCATCATTTACCCAATGCTCAAGCGCGACAAACTCCTTAGCCGCCGCGCCGTTTTCCGCGAGATCTGAATAACGGCAGAATTTATGCTCAAAAACAAATGGATCAGTAAGATAAAATAATGACTGGATTATCTGTGCGGGAAGAAAATCATTTTTATCTATCTGCGAATTCATCTCTTTCTGCCATTTTTCTTCTAATATAAAAGGCTTGAACTGCGGACAATGAAAATCCCAAGGGGTAGCGAGCAGAGCTAGTGAGGAGATTTTTTTTCTGACAATTTTACTTGCCGCTAGTGCTAGAACTCCACCCATACAGTAACCAGCTATTGAAATACTACCTGATATTTTATTGATAAAATCAATGGTAGGACATAGTATCTCAGTTACATAATCAGCGCAGTTAAAGTCTTTCTCCGCGTCGCTTGGCACTCCCCAATCTAGTAATAAAGGGTATATACCTTCAGAGGCGAGATAACGCATAAAGCTTCTTTTTTCCTCTAGGTCAAGAATGTAATAGCGGTTAATGAGAGACGGGACAAACAGCACTACCGATTTTATGTTTTTAACACGGCAACCATAATCAAGCAACCGAGCACTACCCTTACTCCACACTACTGGAACTTCTGGCACATTTCTCTCGTAAGCTGTATCGTAGTAACGCAAAACACCGGAAAGCATTTTACTTATCCGGTTTTTTGCTTCCTCGTTTACCGCTTTTTGTAGTTCTTCTGGTAGTATGCTTTCCCTTTTCAAGATCTGAGAGCCTTTTTTCGCACATTGCAAGGCGAAATGTGAGCTCATCCAGCACCCTACGCTGAGCATCAGATGTATCGGAAGTGTCGGTAGATTTGTTGTCATTATTTTTTTGGGTCTGACTTTCGGCGGTTGTTTGCAAATTATGAAAAAAATCCAGCATAGCATGGATAAACTGTTTGTCACCCATTACCGATGTCATCTGCTTTTGCCAAAGCTCCATAAATTCTTTAGCTACATCGTTATATTTATTAGAATCCATGTAAAACCTACCTTTATTTTATATTGATTTTATACTAGCTTTATCAATTCTTCAATTCATTGCTGGAAATTGTTTATATCTCATCCCCATGAAAATCTACTGATTTTCATATGGGATACAGCTTCGCTGGCTGAAGGCTCACACAGCCTGCTGGTCGTGCTTATTGTTCCCTAACCTGAGCTATGGCTAAGATATTCCCAACCCACTGCTATTACTCCACTCTCCCCTTGCGGGGGAGTCAAAAATTGAAGAAAGTAATGATTCAATTTTTGGTGGGGGGTGTATATGGCTGTCTACTATTCTACCCCCCTCCGCTCAATCTGCGTTTCCACTTGATTTCGCGTGCTCCCCCGCAAGGGGGGAGTAGTTTTTAATCATGTAATATCCCCTCTACCTTTGGGAGAGGGTTAGGGTGAGGGGTATTTTCTATATTCGCCCCCGGTATTTCCTACTGGAAATACCATGAGGCATTGCTGATGGCTCACTCGGTCTACTGGAAATTATTTATGTCTCATCCCCATGAAAATCTACTGATTTTCATATGGGATACAGCTTCGCTGGCTGATGGCTCACTCGGTCTACTGACCGAGTTTCTTGTTCCTCATCTTTACGAATATCCCCTCTCCCTTTGGGAGAGGGTTAGGGTGAGGGGTTATTGTATATTTCGTCCCCGTGAAAGACTACTGTCTTTCACATAGGACAGGCTCAGGGCTGGCACGACCTGCTGGTCGTGCTTATTGTACCCTAATCCCCAAAGTTATCCATTAATTACTGAGAGCAATTTTTCCTTTATAAGGTTAATCTTATCCTTATGGGTTACCTTAAAACCAAAATTGTCTTTCACGTAGAATACGTCAGCCGCTTGCGTACCATAAGTAGATATATGAGCGGTTACTATGGAAAGATTTAGCTCAGCGATGGCTCTAGTTATATCATAAAGCAATCCAACACGATCTCTACAGGTAAGCTCTATGAGAGAATTTAAGTTACTGGCCTCATTATCAAACAAAACCTGACCAGCGATAGGCAATGCTTTGCTCCGTGAACGTATATATGCTGGAGTGTATTTATTAAAAGCTTCAGACATATCAAATTCACCAAATAATGACTGTTCTATGTATGATGACATTTTATCAAGTTTGCCAGTACGGTCAAAAACCACGCCTCCAGCGGCCTGAATCCAGAATGATTCTATCGCTATGCCGTTTTTTAAGGTAAATATCTTAGCGTTTATAATGTTAGCGCCAACTAATGACATAGCACCCGCTACTTTTGAGAAAATACCTTTTTGGTCATTAGTACATAACACTATTTCGGTAAAAGAACGCTCATAATTATGGCGTATATCAAGCAATATAGGTCTTTCTATAGATTCAGCCTTACGCACCATACAAGCTATCGCTATATGCCTTGAAAGCTCAAAATTTACTAGAAAACTAGCATCGCCCAATGCCAAATAATTATCTACATCCTGCCTATTCCAGCCTTCCAGATTATCACATAACTCAACACGAAAATTATCAGTTTGCTGTGGTCTTAACTCTATTTTACCGCTACCCATGAAGCTGTCAGCACGCTCATAAAGTTCACGCAACAATACACCCTTCCAATCATTCCACGCTACCGAACTTACCGCTCTTATATCAGCAACCGTAAGCAGAAGCAGCAATTTCAGTCTTTCGGGAGTTTGAACAGTGGCGACAAAATCCTCTACTGTTTTTGGGTCATTTATATCACGCTTAATAGCGGTCTTATTAAAAAGGAGATGGTAGCGAACTAGCCAACCGACAGTACGCACTTCCTCAGGTGAGCAACCAAATCTTTTAGCGAGCCTTATTCCAACTTTTTCACCCAAACGTGAATGATCGCCGCCTCTGCCCTTGGCTATGTCGTGGCAGAATAAAGCTAGATATAAAACTCTGCGCAAGCGGATACGGGAAAAAACATCCGTTGCCAGTGGCAATTCCTTTTTTAATTTTCCATTTTCTATGTCATGCAATATACCAATAGCGACTAAAGTATGCTCATCAACCGTATATACATGATACATATTGAACTGAGTTTGCCCAATAATACGGCCAAAATCACGTATTAGACTTCCAAGAACTCCCGCTTCGCTCATATTTCTTAAAGTGCCTTCAGCCCTTTTAGGTGAAAGCAATATATCAAGAAATAAATCACAAGATCTTTTATCATTTCTAAGTTCATGATCTATTCTAGGCAACTCATAAGAAATAAGTTGCAGCGCTTTGGGATGAATATGTAAATCATTTATTTGGGCTGTGCGGAATATCTCAATCATGGAAATAGGAGATTTCTTAAACAAATCCTCATCACGGACATTGAGTCGGTCGCCATCAACCGTAAAATCGCCTAAAACCCATGATGATCGCCAGAGATTGGTAAATCTTCTACGCCGTAATTTACGTTTTTTACTATCTTCTAAAAGAGCGCAGAAAATCCTAGTCGTACTACCGATAGTACGTACCGCCACAAAATAACGACGCATAAAACGCTCAATGGTACGGTTGATAAGCGGATGAGAAAATCCCATAGCCTCAGCGAGGCGGTGTTGATAATCGAAAGTAATTCGGTCTTCCATACGTCCCGCTATGTAATGCAGATGAGCGCGGGTACGGCATAAAAAAACACGAGCATGTTCAAAATCTCTATATTCCTTACGGCTTACCAAGCCACGTTTTACCATTTCTTGATTACTGGACAGAGAATAAGCGGCTTTTATGATCCACCAGAGCGTATGAGTGTCTCTAAGACCACCCTTACCCTCCTTAACATTAGGTTCCAACATATAACGGGAATCACCAAAATGCTGATGCCTTTTCTCACGCTCCTCAAGTTTTGCCTCAATAAACTCAGAAATATTTTCCTCTACTATATCTTTATCAAACCTAGCGTAAAAACTGGAAAATATATCTTTGTTACCAACCACATAGCGAGAATCAAGCATGTTAGTACGGACAGTTATGTCATCTTTAGCGAATTCCAGAGCTTCTTCTATGGTCTGATGAGATTGACCAACCTTAAATCCAAGATCCCACAATATATATAGTATGGACTCAGCAATATAAGATAACTGTTTCCTACTGCCATCATTATATAGAAATAATAGATCAACATCTGAGTAAGGAAACATTTCACTACGACCATAACCACCTACAGCGATTATCGCCATTTGCTCCTTATCAGCTGATATTAGACTAAAAATTGATATGAGAAGCTCATCAATAAGTTTAGTATTACGCGATAAAAGAACCGTAACTTTGCCTGATTCTAAAAATTCCCTCTTAATAAAATTATTTTTTTCCTCCAGCCATTTCTTACATATCTCTAGGGCATGCTCTCGCTTATCTGGCAAAGAAACAGATAACTCTCTTAATGTCTCGTTAAGAGATGGTAGCTTTTGCTTTAATCGCTCCTTAGCTTTTACGGGTATTGGTTTTATAGACATTTAGTTATAATTCTCATGATAAAGCTGTATAAAGGATAATAGGTTATATTTCTTAAAGATTTACACATTGTAATTATATTATACAATATCGTAGAATCATATGTCTTATTATTAAAAACAATAATTTCAAGAATGAACAAGACAGAAAAACAAGTGAATCCCGCCGGTCTTTATGTTGTATCCACCCCAATAGGTAATATGGAAGATATAACGTTACGGGCAATAAACATATTGAAAATAGTGGATTTAGTAGCCTGCGAGGATACAAGAGTAAGTGGGAAGCTGCTAAGCCATTATGGAATAAAGAAAGAACTCATTTCCTATAATGACCATAACGCCGGCAAACAAAAAGATAAAATAATACACGCCATTAATGAAGGAAAAAGGGTAGCGCTTATTTCTGACGCTGGAACTCCTTTAATATCGGATCCGGGATACCGACTTATACAAGAAGCGATTGAAAATAACATATATATCACCGCTATACCCGGAGCTTCCAGTGTAATTACGTCTTTATGTGTTTCTGGTCTTCCCACCGATAAATTCTTTTTTGGTGGATTTTTGCCAAATAAGGAAAATGCTCTTAAAAAACATCTAAATAACCTTACGTCAATACCGGCGACTCTGATATTCTTTGAGTCAGCGCGCAGACTTGTAAAAACCTTAAATATTATGAATGAAATATTCGGTGATAGGAAAGCAGCGATTTCCAGAGAACTTACCAAATTATACGAGGAAAATAAAAGAGGTACTTTATCTGAAATTTTGACCGATATAGAAAGTAACGGCGCGCCAAGAGGCGAGATAGTAATTTTAATATCCCCTCCTAATTCAAATAAACTAATTAATGACTCTCAAGAAATTGAAAATGAGATAAAAAATATTCTGCAAACAAAATCTATAAAAGAAACTGTGGCAATAGTTGTAGAAAAAACTGGTATATCACGGAAAATTATATATGAGAAAACACTAAAAATCAAAAATTCATAAATTGTTTTATTCTGAAAAATCAAAAAGAAATCCTATTATATGCAAAAATTGCATGGCGTCGTTGCGATTTTAGCTGGTCATTTGATTAATTTTCCCCTAAACGTTACCGTCTTATAAAATAAAAAAGTAATAATTCAGAAAAACGAGAGTTGATTATGACGGATACTATAGCGCCTAAAATATCTAAAAACCCTACAGCTAAACCAGCTAAGAAAAAGCCTTTGTTCAAGTCTTTGTTCTTCCAAGTTCTGTTCGGGATTTTTTTGGGAATATGTTTTGGGGTTATAGCACCGGAAAAAGCAGCAGCTATGAAACCACTTGGTGATGCTTTTATCCATTTGATAAAAATGCTTATCGCCCCAATTATTTTCTGTACCATTGTAAGTGGTATGGCTGGTATGGGCGATGTAAAACAAGCTGGTAGGGTTGGTGCGAAAGCTATCATATGGTTTGAGATAGTGACAACCATCGCTCTTGTTATAGGATGGATAGTAGTCTCTGCATTTGAACCAGGAAACGGAATGCATATATCCGCTAATTCTGGTGTAGATACCAGCAGTATTCAATCAAGCATGGAAGGTAAACAGCTTAAAGGTACGGTTGATTTCCTACTTGATATAATACCGCATACTATGGTTAGTGCGTTTACTGACGGTAATCTGCTACAAGTTTTATTAATAGCGATGCTATTTTCTGTGGCTCTTACCAAGATGGGAAGCAGAGGAAAGGTCGTGCATGACCTTATTGAAAGCTTCTCCCATGTGTTATTCAAGATGGTCGATATGGTAACGCTTCTCGCGCCAATTGGTGCTTTTGGCGCTATGTCATATACCATAGGCAAATTTGGTATTGGAGCGTTAAGAGACTTAGGAGAACTAGTTCTTCTGTTCTACATGACTGGATTTATGTTTATTGTGTTTATATTTGACCCAGTAATGCGCTTCTATTGTAAACTGAGCGTCTGGAAACTAATCAGATATATACGTTCTGAGATAGTTATCGTGCTTGGCACCTCCTCCTCAGAAACCGTACTTCCTAGAATGATGGAAAAGCTTACCGCTCTTGGTTGTTCCAAGAAAGTTGTGGGACTTACCATTCCGGCCGGTTACTCATTTAACCTAGATGGTTCCTCGCTATACTTTATTATGGGTGCGTTGTTTATTACTTTCGCTACCGATACGCCAATAACCTTCTGGCAGGAAGCGTCTCTACTTGGGGTTTTGCTTATAACCTCAAAAGGAGCGGCTGGTGTTACTGGAAGCGCGTTTTTGGTACTTGCCGCAACCCTCGCCTCTATGAATGTAGTGTCTCAAGAAAATCTAACACTTGGCTTGGCATTACTTTTCGCGGTTGACCGATTTATGTCTACTGGTAGAGCTATTATTAATATGATAGGTAACGCAGTGGCAACAATTGTTGTCGCCAAGTGGGAGAATGCTCTTGATTATAAGTTAGCCAGAGATATTCTTAATAAAAAAGTAAAGCCAGACCTTGAGGTACTAGAAAGATAATATCTTAAACCACAAAGCCTCGTAGAAATACGGGGCTTTTTTGTATATATAATTAATAATGATATTGAAATTATTATATCTTATAAGTAAGCATCTATAGAAGTTTATGATATTTGATAATGCCGCTTTAGCTCAGTTGGTAGAGCACATCATTCGTAATGATGGGGTCGGGGGTTCAAGTCCCTTAAGCGGCACCAAACCGGACTCATTGTCCGAAAACTCCCTTAAAACCGAGAAAGGGAGCGATAAATCCGGGGTTCTATATCCTTCGCCTTTTTTGTAGGACACCTGCCGTGAAAAAGTAGCCTTGAGAAGGATTCTTTTTCCCGTTAAATCCGCTACACGCCAGTATCTGTGCGGGTTTGCCAGAAAATCCATCGCGGTTCTATTGACCTTTTCGAAACTGTCATCCAGCGTACCGCATTTTTCGATTTTCTCCTCCAACAGAGCCTTTCGGTGCTCCAGATTCTTGATCTGTTTTTCGTAAGTGGCAACCAATGTGGCGCTATCGGTAGTCACAATTCGATCCAAGAATTGTTGGATTTTTCGATCAAGGTTCTTGCGGTCATCCTTCAGACCGCCGACGACTTCTTCGTAGCTGCCGAGTTTAATGTCCCGTGCCTGTTCTACTATATCCTCGACTAGCCTCACCATCGCCGGTGATGGTGTAATCTTTTTCAGCAGATCCTCGAATTCTTCTTCCACCATATCCCGCTTGATGGATTTGCCATAAAACTCACATCCTTTGGTTTGGCAGAGATAATAGGCGTATCGACCGCCACGTCCTACTGACCAGTTGCCACGATATGGTAAGCCGCAGCAGGCGCATGTTACAAAGCCGCGCAGCGGGAAATCTTCGTTTATGTCACGCCGCGCAGGCGCTTTCTCACGTTCGTGCAATTTATCCTGAATCCGATTGTAAATATCAAAACTGATAATTGGCTCATGTTTTCCGCGTGTTAGGCCAATCCCCCATTTGGGATATTCATAATAGCCCGAATAAAGCTGTTGGTTCAGCATGTCGATCACGCGTTGAAAATGCACTCGCCCCTTACTGTCGCGTGGGAAGTTAGGCTGCATCTCAAAAAAGGCCTTCAGTTCCACCACCGACCCAAAGCGATTAAGCGCGAACCCTTCCAAACCCTCCTGAATGATAGATGCTAAAGGCTCATCCCTTACCATCACCTTACCATGCTCTGGCAGGTTTTCCATTTTGTAGCCTTTCGGCATACGCATAATCCAATAGCCAGAAAGCATCCGTGCCCGCATCCGATTTTTTACCTGCTCGGCGTTCTTTTGCCGGTGATGCTGCGATACACTGGCGAGAAGGTTTTCTACCAACTGGCTATCAGAATCTTCGCCAAACTCAATCGAGGGTGATTGCAATGTGCCGCCAGCATGTTGGATTTCCATCCGCAATTCAATATGCGCCTTCAGACTTCGGGCAAGGCGGCTGATGTCATCAATCAGCACGATCACTTCACGCTTTTTCTTTTTCTCCTGTCGCAGGAAGGTTAGCATTTCCGTCATGGCTGGTCGGTCAATCAGGCTTCCGGAGATGCCTTCCTCATGAAATGCTTTGATTACCTCAATCCCGCGAAATTTCGCAAACTCGCGGCAGCGTGTTTCCTGTGATGTTAGCCCGTGGCCGTTTTTAACCTGATCGGGTGATGATACGCGGCAGTAGATGACTGCCTGGTTGGTTGCCTTCTTTTTTGGGTTCATGCGATGCCTCCATTTCCTATGTTTCAGAAGGGTTTACTTCGTCAACGATAACAGGTGGCACTTCGCAATCAACGCTGTTTTTAGCCTTTTTATCCAGTAAAAGCAGCTGGTTAATGCCAAGCTGATGATCGTATAAATTTTCGACCAACATCCAAACAGCGTTCACCAATTCCAGCTTTTCTTGCTCGCTCAGATCGAACTGATCGACATGCTTACGGTATGGCGTGAGATCGGTGATCATCTCAAGCCTCGCGCAAAGCTGGCGATATAGGTAAGGGAAATCTCGCGGATTCTAAAAAGGCGCTTTGGCGCACCTCTCGCGATGATATGTGTACATATATCAGAAATTGTTCACTCTGTTTAGTGTTTTTTTGCGTGATCATTCTAACGCCCTTCCTGCTTGGCGTTCAGGCGCACGGCGATCTTCATCAGCGCCACCGACCACATCTGCCAGACCTTGGTGCGCCCGCAGCCCAGCCGCGCACAGATTTGGCGGTTGCGCACGCGGTGCGCTTTCAGCCAGATCAGGCGGCGTTCATCTTCGCTATCGAGCCAGAATATCCAGCCGAGGCATTCTTCCATGCGACTGATGGCGGCTGCCGAAGGTGGTCCGAGGCGGAACGGGTCAGGCTCTGCTTGCAAGATTTCCATCGTGGTACGCACGACTTCCGGCCATGCGTTGAAGTAGCCTTGCACGCGCACCGGCGGCAGGCGTTTCAGTGTGTACACCGCTTCTTCAAAGCGTTCGGCCACATCATTCATTGTCCATTTTTGCATGACTCGCCCTCCATGATCAGTTCCATGCCCGTGACGCGGGCGTCATTTGCCGTGACCTCTGCCCACCAGCGATTCAGGTCAGCGAGGTAATGTTTGGTGATCCATTCCTTGGAAAAGCGCGACGCGCAGACCAGCGTCACCATTGCCCCATCCGGGTGCGGTGTTTTGTGGGTGATGGCGGTATTGCCGAGCCAGCTGCGACAGGCCTGCGAGGTGTGCTTCTCTGCAAAGGCGGCAAGCACTTGATCCCATGCGTCCTTCAATTCCGGCACATGACAAACCGAGGGTTTGGAGGGATGCTTGCCGCCAGAGAATCCGCCCTCTAAGATTTTGGCCACATGCTCACTGGACTCCACCGCCCATGTCAGATCAATCGTCCAGCCTTTGCCTTCCAGCTTGCCGAGGCAAAAATCCGAATTGCCGATCACTTCGCAGTAGTAACGCCACGCCCGCATGTCTTGCTGGAAATCCTCCAGCCAGCGTTCGGTGATCAGCTGTTTGCGTTTGGGGGTGAGGATCGCCTTGTGGCCTCTGGTGAGCTTGCTCTGCACATGCTCGTTCCAGATGTCGAGCATCTCTGCCAGAATCTTATTCTGGGTTTTTCCACTGATCTGCTGTTTTTCTCTCTCGGACTCTCTCTTTTCTTCTCTCTTTCTGCTTTTTTTATCTGTTTTTCTGTTTTCTGTGTCTGAATCTGTAGTCTGTACTCTGCTATCTGTATCTGGTGCCGATTTGTCGTTTTTGTGTGTTTTCGCGTTACCGTTCGTGACGCCGCGTGACGCTGCGTTACTTTCCGTGTCAGACTGTTTTTTGCCGTCCCGGTATTTCTTCGCACGCTCAGCATCGGTGGCATATTGCCGCTTGTCCCAGCCCACCAGCCGGTGATCCTCACTGATCATGCCTTTCTCGTAGAAGGTATGCAGGATGGATTCGACTATGCGCTGGTCAATCTCCTGCACCACTGCAATCTGCTCGGAATCCACTTCCACCGTGCCGCGTGTTTTGTGACGGGATGCGGCATCCAGCACGCACAGCCACACCGTGACAACATGCGTCATCAGCTGGCCGCTGCGTTTGGCAATCACCCGAAGTTTAGCGTCCTCTGGCATACCGTGATAAACCCTGTACCATTCGATTGACATGAGCGACCCTATGCGCTGCTGGCATCTTCATTGCCCTGCGCCTGTGTTTTTTCGTTGATGATGGTGGTGAGTGCGCGGATCGCCAGCAGCGACTTTTGCTGCTCCCGACTGGCCTGCTTTCTAAGCGCTCGTAGTTCGTCCAAATCCATGCGGCGCATGGTCTGTTCCGTCAGATGACAGATTTCATCAAAAGCAGAGATAGGTGTGGGTGAATCGTTCATGGTTGCCTCCTGTTCGAACTGTTCGGACAGAAGGTGCATGACAAATGGGTGGGCTGGCGTGGGGCTCGCCTAGGTGTCGCTTAGGGCTGAGGTGGAGCCGAGATAGGGCTTAAGATGCCGGATGGATGATGAACGTCACCACGCCCAGCACGTTGAGTTCTTCACCTTCTTTGATCAGGCGTGGCTCATAATCAGAGTTTTCTGGCACCAGCATGATGTCGCCATTTTGCCGGTACAAGCGTTTGACGGTTAACTCACCATCAACGGAAGCAATCACAATGTCTTTATGCTCAGGATGTTTGCCGGTATCCACCACCAGCACATCATCTTCACGAATGCCTGCATCAATCATCGAGTTGCCCGACACGCGCACAAGATAGGTGCAATCCGGGTCTTTGATGATCAGCTCGTTCACATCAATCGTATCTTCCAGATGATCTTCCAGCGGCGTGGGAACGCCTGCGGGAATTTTCGACGCATAAAGCGGCACTTTGTAGCCACGATTTTTCACATATTGGCACACATCCCCAAGCAAGCTCAGAGGTATGCGTACCGGTTTGGTGGCTTCGCCGAATTTTCCTTGACCTTTTGGCCTGCCAGCGCCTTTGCGTTTCCCGCCGTGCGTGTGCTTAGACAAGTGAACACTCCTAAAAAGTTTTCAATGCAGTTGACGCTACATAACAAAATACTGTACATAATTCAAGAGGCATTGGAAAGACCAAATTATAAAGCAAAATCGGGAGGCTGGCATGCCCTTTCCTGAACGGGAGTATTACACATTATCGCAGGCAGCAGCTCGTTGGACGACCACTCTGGAGGAGGTGCAGCATGCAATCGTCGCGGGTAAACTACATGCTTCGGTGTGGTTATCGCCCACCTATGCCTACACCATCACTGAACACAGCCCGGACAATGCCACCCGCCATCCTGCGCAGCAGCTGGAGGGATATGTCCGTGTGGCACCGGAATCCTGCCGAATCATCTTTTCCAAAGGTGTGGTGGCGCGGCGCAAATTCCTCACCCGCCAACCCGATTCACATTACCTCATTGTGGAGCATTTGGATAAGGTAGAGATGTGGATCGAGGATTTGCTGATCCTCACCGAAGATATGCGGAGCTTCGAGAAAGCGCATAATCTCGCCGCAAGTAAACCCTGCAAGGTGATTAGTGTACACAAAATCAAACGCGATGCCCCACCGCAAGCGCAGCCAATGTTTAACCAGCAAAATAACTATCGCCTCGTGCGGCTAAATGGCTACCAGTTTACTTTCGGCGAGATACAGGCTGCCATCGTGCGCCAGCTGCATGAAGCCAGCCTGCTATCGGATAACCCGTGGATTCACGGCAAAACGCTGCTCGCCAACGCCGGATCATCCAGCATGATCATGCGCGACGCGTTCCGTCATCAGGCACATTGGAAAGAATTGATACACTCCAATGGACGCGGCTATTACCGCCTGAGTCCTATATGCAGCCCTATGCCAGCCCTATCTGAGCCACAGGCGGTGTAAGCGCTTCAGAACAATACGTTAAGGGGTGAATTTATTCTGTAACTTTCTTGTTTTTTCTCTCCTTTTCTGTATTGTCAGATGTCCCGCATTTAGAGAGGCGTTGCAATGGATTCTGACATAATGACCATGAAGGAAGTCGCAGACTACCTGAAGATCAATGACAAGACGGCTTACAAGCTGACGGCTGAAGGTAAAATTCCCGGCTTTAAGGTTGGCGGCGCATGGCGTTTCAAGAAAAGTGAGATTGATAGCTGGATAGCAGAACAGGGAAAAAGGGAGGCAAAGTAATGGATCACTCAACACATAATAAAATTGTCAGCTTTATATGGTCGATTGCGGATGATTGCCTGCGCGATGTGTTCGTGCGGGGCAAATATCGCGACGTTATTCTCCCGATGTTTGTACTGCGCCGCCTAGATTGCCTGCTGGAGCCGACAAAAGAAGCCGTACTTGAAGAAGTGAAATTTCAACGCACGGATGTCGGACTCACCGAGCTCGATCCTAAAGGACTCTGCGAGGCTTCAGGCTATGTGTTCTACAACACCTCTCAATTCACGCTGAAATCATTGCTGGGCAACCCGTCACAGCTGGAAGCAAACTTCAAAACCTATCTGGATGGCTTCAGCGCCAACGTGAAAGAAATCATCGAAAACTTTGATCTGCGTAATCAGGTGCGCAAGATGGTAGCGGCTGATGTGCTGTATGATGTGATCGAGAAATATGTCTCAGAAGAAATCAACCTCAGCCCGGAAGATAAGCGCACGGCTGATGGACGCCTGCTGGCCGGCCTTAGCAATCTGGGCATGGGCTATGTGTTTGAGGAATTGATCCGCAAATTCAACGAGGAAAACAACGAAGAAGCCGGAGAGCACTTTACCCCGCGTGAAGTTATCAAGCTCATGACGCATATCCTCTTTGAGCCGGTCAAAAACCAACTGCCGCCGGTGATGACGATCTATGACCCCGCCTGCGGTTCTGGCGGCATGCTCACCGAAGCGCAGAATTTCATCATTGACCCCGAAGGCGGCATCAAATCCACCGCTGATGTGTATGTGTACGGCAAAGAGGTGAACCCGGAAACGTTTGCCATCTGTAAATCCGACATGATGATCAAGGGCAATAACCCTGAAAACATCAAGCTCGGCTCCACCTTGGCCACAGACGAGTTTTCGGCCATGAAGTTTGATTTTATGCTTTCCAACCCGCCTTATGGTAAGTCATGGAAATCTGACCTGAAATACATCAAAGACGGCAAAGACGTTATCGACTCTCGCTTTCAGGTGCGCCTGAAGAACTTCGCTGGGGAAGATGAAATGGCAGATGCCACCCCACGCTCATCCGACGGCCAGCTGCTGTTCCTGATGGAGATGGCAGGCAAAATGCGTAACCTCGCCAACAGCCCGCAAGGTTCGCGCATCGCATCAGTGCATAATGGCTCATCCCTTTTTACAGGTGATGCAGGCGGCGGCGAAAGCAACATCCGCCGCTTCATTATTGAAAACGACTATCTGGAAGCCATTATCCAGCTGCCGAATAACATGTTCTACAACACAGGCATCACCACCTATATCTGGATTCTGTGCAACAACAAGCCTGCCCACCGACGCGGCAAGGTGCAGCTGATCAATGCTTCAGAGATGTATCAAAAGCTCCGCAAGAATCTGGGGCAAAAGAACTGCGAATTTACCGACGCACATATTGATGAAATCACCCGCATCTATCTGGATATGAAGGACGAAGGCGTTTCCAAGCTCTTTGATAATGAAGATTTTGGTTATTACAAAGTGACGGTAGAACGTCCGCTGCGTAAGTCCGCGCAATTCACGCCGGAGCGCGTGGCCAGCCTTCGCTTTGCTTCTGCCATGCAGGAGGTGATGGAATGGATGTTCGAAAAATATGAAGATGAAGTGTACACCAACATCAAATCGCATAAGCAGGTGATCGAGGATTATCTGGAGCGCGAGGAAATCAGCATCACCCCAAAAAACAAAAAAGCGCTACTCAGCGAAAAAACGTGGATAGAGCAGCGTGACCTGATGCAAACGGCTGAAAAGCTGATGGGTATTATTGGGCAGGATGTTTGGAACGACTTCAACACTTTCAGCGAGAAATTTGAGGCCACGCTGAAAGCGCAGAAGATCAAGCTCTCAGCTTCCGAGAAAAACCAGATTCTAAACGCTATTAGCTGGCGCGATGAAAAGGCTGAGAAAGTCATCAAAAAACAGCATAAACTCGCCGGTGCAAAGCTGGAAGAGCTGCTGGAGAAGCTGGGAACAGAAAAACAACATCTGGCGGATTATGGCTACTGGCCGACCGGCAAAGATGGCGAGTATCTCGAATATGAAACCGACAGCGACCTACGCGACACAGAGAACGTGCCGCTGAAGGAAGATATTCACGATTACTTCTTGAGCGAGGTGCGCCCACATGTGGATGAAGCATGGCTGGACATTGGCAAAACCACCATCGGCTATGAAATCAGCTTCAACCGCTATTTCTACCAGCACCAGCCGTTGCGCTCGCTGGATGATGTGACGCGGGATATTCTGCAGCTGGAAGAAGAAACCGAAGGCTTGCTGAAAAAGCTGGTTGATCTCACCAGCGCTACACCAAAAAGTGAGGCCGCATGATGCAAGCAGCCTACCAAACCTATGACAGCTACAAAGACAGCGGCGTGCCTTGGCTGGGAAAGATTCCAGAAGATTGGTCTTTGGAGCGCGCAAAGTGGATTCACAAATATAAAAAATATCTTAACCGCAAGAATGAATGTGAGAACGTGCTTTCACTAACGCTTCGTGGTGTAGTGAATAACAATCCGGATTCGCCAGAAGGGTTGGTTCCAGACGATTACCGCACCTACCAGCTGTTTGAAAAAGATGATCTGGTCTTTAAGCTAATTGACCTTGAAAACTACAAAACAAGTCGTGTGGGGCTTGTACATGAAGATGGGATTATGAGCTCAGCATACATTCGAGTTCGACCTTCTAATAATACTAACCCCAGATTCTTATATTATTTTTATTTCTTCATGTATCTGGAGGGAGTCTACAACAAATTAGGCGCGGGTGTTCGCTCAACACTCAATCAAAATGATCTGCTAGACTTACCTGTTCCCGCCATTGATATGGCAACACAAGATCGCATTGTGGCGTTTTTGGATCAGAAAACGGCGGAGATTGATGCGGCGATAGAGAAAAAGCAGCGGCTGATTGAGTTGCTGAAGGAACAAAAATCCATCCTCATCAACCAAGCCGTCACTAAAGGCCTCAACCCCAACGCGCCCATGAAAGACAGCGGCATCGAATGGATCGGCCACATCCCCGCCCACTGGGAGGTGAAGCGCTTGAAGAATGTATGCCAAATCTTCGGACGTATTGGGTTCAGGGGCTACACTGCTTCTGATCTAGTGGATGAAGGTGAAGGTGCAATAACTCTTAGCCCAAGCAACATTCATGAAAATGGATTTTCAACAGACAAGGTCAGCTTTTTATCTTGGAAGAAATATCACGAATCCCCAGAAATCATGGTTTTCGAGAATGATATAATCTTTGTCAAAACTGGTTCATCTTATGGAAAAAGCGCCATTATTGATAAATACGATATGGAAATGACAATCAATCCACAGTTGGTTGTTCTCAAAAGATTTAAGATGAGTGCTAGCTTGCTGCAAAGAAGCATCTCTGCACCGTATTTTAGAATACAAGTAGAGAATAATGTCATTGGGGGAACCATCCCAACACTAGGGCAAAATACGCTTTCCGCTCTTAAAGTAATTTGTCCACACAAAGATGACGAAGAAAAAATTGTCGCATATTGCAAGAAAATTGAATCTGACTTCAGCCCTGCGTTTAACAACGCAGAGCGTGAAATTGAGAAACTTAAAGAATTCAAACAAACGCTCATCGCCCATGCGGTGACAGGAAAAATCAAGGTGTAAAAGGAGCGATATTATGGACATGACGAAAATTGAGAAGGCAGTGAATAGAGAGATTGAGCTCTTTTGTCTGGAGTGCGAGCATACCGATTTCGCATTTGAACAAGGCGTGGATCACTACACCTGCAACGCATGCGGTGCGGAGTTCACAAAAGATCAGTTGGTGAAGGCAGCCTATGCCAAAGAAAAACCAGCTATCCAAAAGGACGCCACCAAAGCCATCAGTGATGAACTCTCAAAAATGCTTAAAAAGACATTCAAGTAACTGTGCAGAAATTTTCAGCACACAACAGACCAGCAGCAACTGTTCGGAAATTCCGAACAGTTCAAGAAATACAGATTGCGGGGAAAGTATGATCCAAACCAGCCAAACCAACGAAGCGGCACTGGAAGCCCATATCGAGAAAGCATTGCTGGCTGATGGCTATGTGTCCTCTGCTCCTGCGGATTTTAACACTGAATTTGCTGTGGATGAAGCCAAGTTCTGGGCGTTTCTGGAAGCTACTCAGCCAGAAGAATTGGAAAAGTTGCGCGGGCGGCATGATTGGCAGCGGCTGGTATTGGAGCGATTGAACCGCAAGATCAAAAAAGATGGCATGCTCGCTGTCCTGAAAAAAGGCCTCGCCATTGATGATGCTCACCTGAAGCTAAGCTATGGCGGCGTGTATAATGATCTGAACCCTGATGTGATTCGCGCCTTTGCTTCCAACATCTTTTCGATTGCGCGGCAAGTGCATTATTCTGCCACGGATACGTTCAAATCTGTGGATATGGTTCTTTACCTCAACGGCTTACCCATCGCCACCTTTGAGCTGAAGAACCCGTGGACAGGGCAAACTGTTTATCATGCCCGCAAACAGTATGCGGAAGATCGCGATAAAAACGAGCCGCTCTTTGAATTTGGGCGTTGTTTAGTGCATTTTGCCGTTGATCCGGATGAAGTCTTCATGACCACGAAGATTGATGGCAAAGGAACCTACTTTCTGCCCTTCAACAAAGGTCATAACCACGGCAAAGGAAATCCTGTAAACTCAGGCGGCCATAAAACAGCTTATCTTTGGGAAGAAGTGCTGACGCGTAACAGCCTGATTAACATTATTGAGCAGTTCGCCAAGCTGGTTGAGGAAGAGGACGAAGAAACAGGGAAGAAAAAGAAGCTGCTGTTTTTCCCACGTTATCATCAGCTGGATGTGGTGCGGAAAATTCTTAACCATGCAAAGTCTAATGGTGCCGGACATAAATATCTGATTCAGCACTCAGCAGGCTCAGGGAAATCTAACTCCATTACATGGTTGGGCTATCAGCTGGTGGAGCTGTATGATCCTACCGGTGCAGCCAATATCTTCGATAGCGTGATTGTGGTGACGGATCGCCGCATTCTGGATAAGCAGCTGAAAGACAATATCAAGAGCTTTTCCGAAGTTAAAAATATCGTCGCGCATTGTGACAATGCACAAGGCCTTAAACAGCATTTAGAGAATGGCAAGAAGCTAATCATCACGACTATTCAGAAGTTTCCCTTCATCGTAGATGGCATGGCCGATCTTTCTGATCGCAAATTCGCAGTGATCGTGGATGAGGCGCACTCCTCACAAAGTGGCAGCACGGCAGATACATTGAACGCGGTAATCAGTGCAGCAGATGGCGAAGAAGTGCCTGAAGATTTGCAGGATAAAATCCTTGATGCCATGAACCGTCGAAAGATGGGTAATAACGCTTCTTTCTTTGCCTTCACCGCCACGCCTAAAAACGCGACGCTGGAGAAGTTTGGCGTGCAAAGCGCGGATGGAAAGTTTCATCCCTTCCACCTCTACAGCATGAAGCAAGCGATTGAGGAAGGGTTTATTCTGGATGTGCTGGCTAACTACACCACCTATCGCAGCTATTACGAGATACAAAAATCCATTGAAGACAACCCGCTATTTAACACAAAAAAGGCGCAGAAGAAGCTGCGAGCATATGTTGAAGCCCATCGTGATACGATCGAAGCCAAAGCAAATATCATCGCTAATCACTTTATAGAGAATGTCTATCAGGCGAAAAAACTGCGAGGCAAGGCCAAGGCAATGGTGGTCACCCGCAATATTGAATCTGCAATCCGCTATTACATGGCCTTACGCACTGTCCTGAAGGAAAGCGGCGTGCCGTTTAAGCCTGTAATTGCGTTTACTGGCAAAAAGGTCGTGGACGGGATTGAGCATACGGAAGACAGCCTCAATGGTTTTCCCGGAAATGACATCCCCAAAGAATTCAAAAAGGATGAATATAAAATACTGGTGGTGGCGAATAAATTCCTCACCGGCTTTGATGAGCCCATGCTGCACAGCATGTATGTCGATAAAAAGCTGCAAGGCGTGTTGGCAGTGCAAACGCTCTCTCGCCTGAATCGTTGTAATTATAAACTTGCTAAGCAGGACACGTTTGTCCTCGACTTCTACAACAGTGTAGAAGACATCAAGAGTGCGTTTGATGATTTCTACACCTCTACATCGCTTAGCCAGCCCACCGATGTCAACGTACTGCACGATATTAAAGATGCACTGGATGATTATGGAATTTATGAACGGGGCGAAGTTGAGCAATTTAACCAGCTGTTTTTTGCTGCCGTGGAAGCAGACCAGCTTTCACCTGTTTTGGATCAGGTGGTTGCCCGTTTTGATGAGGATCTGCCAGAAGAACAAAAGGCCGATTTCAAAATTAAGGCCAAACAGTTTGTAAAAATTTATGCGCAGGTTGCCTGCATCATCCCGTTCAATAATCCAGAATGGGAAATGCTGCACTGGTTCCTGAAATTCCTGATTCCTAAGTTGAAGGTAAAAGACCCTGATTCAGAGGAAATTGATGAACTTCTGGAAAGTGTTGATCTGTCCACCTATGGGCTTGAACGCGTGAAGCTAAATCATACGATTGGACTTGATGCTTCTGATAGTGAGGTTGATCCGCAAAACCCGAATCCTCGTGGTGCGCATGGCGGTGATAATGAAAAAGACCCTCTGGATCAGATTATCAATTCGTTTAATGAGCGTTTCTTTGCTGGCTGGGATGCGACGCCAGAGGAACAGCGCGTGAAATTTATTAACATTGCACAGCATGTCATGAATCACCCAAGCTACAAGGATAAAGTTTTGAACAATGCCGACGAGCAAAACCGCCGGATTGCGCTGGAAGATATTATTGGACAGGCTGTAAATAGCGAGCGTCGCAGAGAGCTTGATCTCTATAAGAAGTATGCCTCCGACGATGAATTCAAACGCGCTTTCGATAGCAGCATTATGCGTCTGTTATCTCAGAATCCAGAAAGTTTGCGCCAAATGATGATGAGGTTTGGGAATGAGTAGTTATCACGATGCCTACAGACAAGTGTCTTATATTCAGCAAGCACTATCTCAGAATAAGAAGCCTATAGGTTTCTTTATCGGGGCAGGCTGTCCATTATCTGTTCGAATTAATCAGCGTAACGATGATGAAGGTAACCAAATTTCTGATCCATTAATTCCCGATGTTGCCGGGCTAACAAATATCATTGCCGAGAGACTCAAGAGTAAAAAAGATAGCGAGCCAAGCTCGTGGGAAAAAATGATCTCTTTAATGAAAGAAGATGGCTGCAATACGCCTAATATTGAGGATATATTAACGCAAGTTCGTGCCCTAGCAAGTGTAGCTGGAAAAGGAACCGTAAGGGGTTTTGTTGCTAAGGACTTAGAGACGCTTGACACCGAAATTTGCACAATAATATCCGAAGAAGTAAATAAGTCTCTGCCAGACTCTCTGTCCCCTTACCATAACTTAGCAATATGGACGCGGACTATCGAGCGCGATAAGCCTGTGCATATTTTTACTACTAACTATGACTTACTCATCGAGCAATCTTTTGAAGAGTCTTCCGCCCCATACTTTGATGGATTTGTTGGATCAAGAAAGGCTTTCTTTGATCTTGGTGCCGTAGAAAACGAGCATGTGCTTCCGCCAAGATGGACAAGGTATTGGAAAATACATGGATCAATAAATTGGCGGCTAGATGCTAAAAAGAATGTCGTAAGAAGTGATGACCTTGCAAAGGATAATCATCACCTAATCTATCCCTCTCATTTGAAATATGATCAAAGCAGAAAAATGCCTTATTTGGCTATGCTGGATAGGTTGAAGGATTTTATGCTGAAGCAATCTTCAATACTATTTATTTCCGGTTATTCATTTAGCGATGATCATATAAATGATGTGCTTTGCAGATGCCTAGAAAGCAATTCAACCGGCATGGCCTATGCGTTCATTTTTGGAAAATTAGAAGATGAAAAATATAAAAAGGCACGCGAATGCTCATTCCGCACTCCTAATTTGAGCCTGCTAGCATTTGATGGAGCTGTTATAGGAAGGAACAAGGGAAATTGGTCATATAACGATGACATGCGAACTAATATACCTGAAGGGATAGTCTCCCCACTACCAAAGGAATCTGAAGATGAGCAGCCTAAGTGCGAAGTTAGGCTCGGTGATTTTCTACAATTTAGCAATCTATTGAAGGGCTTGAGTGGCGCAGATGAAAGCGATGAGTAAGATTGCAACAGGTTCAACTGTGCTTGGGACGGTACAAGATGTTAGTGGCACATCGGTAAGTGTCACTCTTTCAGGTAATCATTTATCAGGACTAACCTTTGTTAATGGTCAGGGCTACCGAATCGGGCAACTAGGTAGTTTTGTTAAGATTCCTGTTGGGTACATTGACTTGTTTGGCATTGTCACTCAGGTCGGAGCTAGCGCTGTTCCTGAAAATCTTGCTGAACAGCAGCCGTATGGACACAGATGGATAAAAGTTCAGCTTCTTGGTGAGGGCTATAATTCAGGAAAATTTCAACGTGGGATTTCTCAATATCCAACTATAGACGATGAAGTCCATTTGGTTTCAGAGAAAGACCTCGCTCGAATTTACGGAAAGAAAGGTGAACAGAATCACCTGATTAAGGTTGGGCATATTGCCGGAGCAGAATCCATTGATGCACTCGTAGACATTAACAAGTTGATCACTAGACACTCTGCCGTTGTTGGTACAACTGGTTCCGGAAAATCAACTACAGTTGCAGGCTTGCTCTCAATGTTATCAAATAAAGAGCGCTTTCCTGCTGCCAGAATAGTCGTATTGGATATTCATGGTGAATACGGCAAGGCGCTGGGGGACAAAGCAAACGTTTATAAGCTGTCGCCAGATAAAAGAAATCCAAATGAGAATCCATTATATTTGCCATTTTGGGCAATGAGCTTTGACGAGTTAGTTAAGGTTACCTTTGGCAACCTCTCCGCTGATAGCAAAGAAAAAAATATAATTTTAGAAAAGATTCTTCAATACAAATCGGAAGCCCTGCAGAAGTATCCCAAACTTGGAATATCACCAGAAAATCTTAGTGTGGATAGTCCGGTTCCTTTTAGTTTGCATGCATTATGGCATGAACTCTATTGCAAAGAATTTGGAACTTATTACTCAAACGACAAAACACCAATTCCTGAAAATTGGGCATACGAAAAAGATGCTGAAGGAAATTTTATAACTGGTGATGCAATGACTGGAAGACCTCCTCGTTTTAGGAAGGTGAAAAACATTAAAGATGATCCTGAAAAAATAAACTACCTACCAGACCCTTTGAACATTAGATCATCACTAGAAAATCTTGGCGCAAAGCTACGCATCCCTAGATATGATTTTCTCTTCAAACCGGGGGAATGGCTTCCCGATCTGGATGGAAGAGTAACATCCGATTTACCTGAACTAATGAAAGGGTGGATTGGTTCAGAGAAACCTATCACAATTCTGGATTTATCTGGAATTCCAACAACTATAATCAATGATGTAATCGGAATATTGCTTCGCTTATTGTATGATGCTCTTTTTTGGGCAAGAAACCTATCCCAAGGCGGTAGAGAAAGGCCTCTGCTAGTGGTTATGGAAGAAGCACATGCGTACTTGAACGACAACTTCCAAGGCCTTGCTTCTTCTATCGTGCAAAGAATTGTCAAGGAAGGTCGAAAATATGGGATGGGGGCAATGATAGTAAGCCAACGCCCATCAGAGATAAATTCAACGATCCTCTCACAATGTGGAACATTCTTTGCTTTACGATTAAGTAACAGCACAGATAGAGCGCATATCACGGGTGCCATTACTGATAATTTAGAAGGGCTGACTAATATGCTCCCTATTTTGCGAACAGGTGAGTCTATTATTCTTGGTGAAGCAGTCGGGCTGCCAATGCGTACCATCATTCAAGCTCCGCCCAAAGAGCAACGACCAGATAGTCATGATCCAGTGGTCTGTGATGAATTGCCTCCAGATCAGTCAACTTCACCCGGTGGATGGGGAATCAAAATGGAAGAAAATCCAAACTATGAAGAATTTAGTCTCGTTTGGAGGCAACAAAATCCTAAATTACCAGAACCAAAACCTAAAAAGGAGAAATAAGCATGGCATGGCAATCTTTTGAGTTTACTTCATCAAATTTGGCCTCAGCTCGCTATGAAGACACAAGTATGATACTTGAGGTGAGCTTTCATAATGGAGGAGTGTATCACTACTTTGATGTGCCACTTCAGGTCTGGAATGATTTCAAGTCAGCTCCATCGCAAGGCAAGTATTTGGCGTCCGATATAAAAGGCCACTATAGATACAGTAAGGTATAGCCATGCCAATACTATCTTTGAACCAGAAGAACAAAAGAGTTCAGCTAGAAAGCTTTGAGCTTGATAACCAAGTGGTGTTTGGTTTTTTTGACAAACTTCCTGCTGTAGAACGTGATGAGAAACTGCTAAAAGCCATATATATTGGGGTATTGGCTCTGATGGAAGATAGGCTTTCTGCATTTCTTGCAAAAACATCTAACGAGCTAGGAACAGAATTGGAAAGTCTCAAAATGATATTTGAGATGAAGCAAGAACTATTCTTCAAATCTGCCGTTAAAGGAATGATAGCAGAAGACGAAGTGGCCGAATTCTTAAATCAATTCTTTCTTGCTCAAAGATTGCAGGACAAAGCAGTCCTATCCGGAACAACTGTCGGACAACTACCTAAGAACAAGACTGGGGATATTATTTGCCATGTCAACGGAGATGATTCTCTTAAGATAGTGATCGAATGTAAATTCGATAAAAGCCTACGTTTAGGCGATATAGAATCTAAAGATATTTTTACTAGAAAGACAGACACTGCATGGAGTCAGCTGATAGAATCGCAAGCTAATCGCGATGGCCGGATAAGCATTTTAGTATTGGATATATCTGTGGCTGATAGTGGGATATTAAATAATATCCAAAACGTTCGCTATATTCCAGCAGTTGGACTGATTTGTATCATTGACTCTCAAAAAGGTGATTATAGCAATTTAGCAATCGCATATATGCTAGCCAGAGACATTGTTGTAAATGCTCACCCAGTAGAAATGGACAAGGACATATTATCAATAATAATCAATAGAATAATTAAAGATATTAGTGAAATTATCAGCATAAAAAACTTAGTATTAAGCAATATTGAAACCAACAAAAAGATACTTGCACAGCTAGAAAAGAGCATACTGCTGATGGACTTCAATCAAAGGTATCTAGCTAAATTTCTTGTAGACGGCAATATGTCTAAGGAAGATTTACTAGAATTCTATTCTGGCGAAGAGGTTAAAGAGCGCTTCAAGTTGATTGAAAAAGAGCTGAAAGAGCTCTAGCTGAGATAAATCCTAGCCTCAGCTTCCCGCCGCCTGATCAATCCCTTCAGCTTCCGCCCACCAGCCCAGACCCACCGCATGAATTCGGCGGGAACATCTTCGTGTTCTTCACGGTTGACCTTGCGCCGGAGGGTGGAGCGTTGGAGAGCGCCGCTGCCTAGATTGAAGGTGAACGACACCAGCGCATCAAACTGGCCATTGCTGAGCGGGACGCGGATCAGGCGCAGCACGGCACGTTCGGCCACCAGCACATCTTTGATCAAAAGCGCTACACCTGCTTCTTCGCTGATACCGTTTTTGAACATCTCCTCTTCGCCCGGTCGCAGCAAATGGCCATAGCCAATCGTAGGCAAGCCTGCCGCATCCAGATAGATTTCCGGCTCGAACCCCTCAAACCGTTTGATCAGGTTAAGACCATCCTGTGTGATACGCCTCATTTCCCACCCCGCACTTTGCTCATGGCGCGTTGGCCGAAATAGAAGCTGATGATGCCTGCGAAGATCGCCTGATCTTCCTCGCTCCATAGCAACCACGGCAGATCGGCTGAGAATTGCATCATCTTCACCACCGCATAGAGAATGAAGAAACTGTACGCGATCACCGGGCGCACTGTGCCATTAAGTGCATCCACCCATTTGATGCCGGTGTTATAGGTGCGGTATAAGGCGCGGCTTTCGGCAATATCTGCCTCAACGTGGATTTCTTCAAGCCGGTTGGTGTGACCTTGCGCTTGCTGCGCCATCTGCATCTCTAGGATTTTCAGCTCGTGCTTGCGATCCTGTGCGTCGCGGAACAGCTTCAGCAAATCTGGAAACGCCGCCGAAATAAAGCCCAATAAAGAACCGAGTAATGTTATCATATTAACCTCCCTGAATGATCTGTTTGAATCCTTGCCACAGCGCCACCAGCGCACCGGTGACGGCGGCAGTGATAGCGGAGCGTTTTGCCCATTTGAGAACCTCGTCCGAGCCGGTGCGGGATTTGCGCAAGTAAATCATGTCCGCCTGCACCCCGTGGGATCGCTGGTGTCGATCCCGTATTTGGTCAAAGCGTCCTCGATCCCTTCGCGCACGGCAGCGCGAATGGCTTTTTTCAATTCTTCATCCATAATGATTTCCTAGCTTTGCAGGACTACGCCCCATTTGGCGGATAAGTATTTCTCGATGATCTGTGTTTCGGCTGGGTTTAGTGCGCGTTCGTAAATCAGCACTTCATAGACCGTTCCCCAAAAGCGCCGACTGCTGGCGCTGGTTGAACCACCGATCTGTAAGGGACCGAGTTCATCCGCGAGCCCGATACTCGTGCGCTCACCCAGTTCTTCACGCACCCCATCGGCGCGGCCTTCCAACGAGAAATTGGTGGCATAAGTAAGGATCGAGGTGAGAATATGCGCTTTGCCATCCCACAATATCTCGCCCGCACTATTATTGGCCGATACCTTGTGAGCATTGGTGCGTACATCGCCACTATCGCGATCTTCGGTAATGTTGATCTTGCCGGTTTCTGTGGTGGTGCCATCAGGCCTGCCGATGGACAGAATGTTTTTATACACCGAGCCACCGTCATAGAGGCTGGAGGCATCCACACGCTTGGCCACCACAAAGGCAGAGATGGAGCCATCCGCCGCTGCGATATAGTCGCTCTCCATCATCTCTTTTGCTGCATAGTCGAAGAACACGCCGCGCATACCATTTTGCAGGCTGGCGCTTAGGCTGGGCAATGCTTCACCGGCAACGGGTCCGAGCGGATGATTATTGCCTGACTTATCTGCCCACACGGCCACTTGATCATTCACAATGATGAGGCTGGCGGTGTCGCTTCCATCATGCCAAACCGCCAGCCCCTGCATGTCTCGCGGATCATACCGCATGGAAAGCACGCCCTCGAATTCATTCGCCAGCGCGTCATCAAAGGTGTTCGCATAGTGATAAGCGTTTGTCATATTACCAGTTCCATGGTCCGTGAGGTTTCAGATACTGTACATTGATCCGCACCAGCCCGCCGGTGAAGGAACCAGCGTCCGGTGTGAGCAAAACCGGCGTGTCGCTGTAATAAGTCACGGGGTGATAGCTCATGCCGATATTGGTGGAGTCCACGCCCGTGCCGATGCCGTTTCCATAGCGTGAGGTATCGCCCGATACGCCAACGCCGAAGGTAGTGACGCTGCCTGTCACGGCAGTGATCACACGCGTGTTGACGGCGATCACGCTGGAGCGGTCGGGAATGTTGGTGGCTGTGGCATTGGTAAGGCTTAGATCAACATCTTCCTGCCAGCTCTGCACGCGCAGATACTCGCCGGTATCCCTCATGATCAGGCCGAAGGGAACCCAAGAGGCACCATCATAGGCCATGCGCGAATCCAGCGACTCCACCACCGCATCCATCCATTTGAATGGTGCGTAAAACACCCAGCCACCAGTCTGGTATTGCGCCAGCTGGTTGGCATGGCCGGTGAAATCCCCCGACGGACTACTACCAACGATATACAAATCACCCGCCGCCGGGCTTCCGGGTGGGCTATCTGCAATATCCGCCACTACCGGCGTGACGAACGCATCGAGCTTATTTAACCCTTCATTATGCGTGACTTCTTTTTGGGCTTGGCTTGAAACAATATAAGGCAAGCCCAGACGTGTGGTCTGAGACATGGAATCCTCCGGTTTTGTTGATTAGATGCTGGCGCTGGCGGCGTATCCGCGTCCAACCACGGCGGAAAGCTGATAGACTTTCACGGCCACGCTGCTTTGCGGGCTGCCGAAATCGGCGGTTTGCTCGGCGGCGCTGTAGCTGGCGGTCGGGCTGGTGGTGGCGATGGTGCGCATCACCGTTGACCCGTCCATGATTTCCACCTCGTAGCGTTCCGATTCCTCACCCAGCGGAATGTCCACCCCGTCGCGCCATTCGGCATCGACGCGGGAACGGCGCACCCAGCTGATCGAGAGATTGCCGGAACCATCGCGTAGGCCTTTCACATGCACCGGCGCGAAGGGTTTCAGGCTTCGCCCGGTATAGGTGAAGGTAATCTCGTCGGTATTACCCAGCGAGTTGCCAACGCTCACCGCTTTGTAGAACAGTTCGCGCCCGATCAGGTTATTAGCGATTGCGGTCGTATATAAGGCCAGAGAAAGCAGGATGAACCTGTCCCCGGCGGTATGACTACCCACCGCCCATTCCGTACCCTGCCGCCCCCGCAAAAGCCGGGAAAGGCGATAGGTACGCTCGCCGATCAGCTCCGCATTCTGGAATTGCACCAGCTCGTCACCGATTAAAGCAGCGTTCGCTCCGTTCAACACGGCCAATTCACTGACGCTGGCGAGGCTTCCGGCGGTTAATACCACCTCCACCAGATTCACCTGATCCCACGTTTCCGTGATACCGGCGGCAAGGTCGGTGATGATAACACCGAAAGTGGCCGCGCCCTCCAGCCCGGCCAGCAGGTTGAAGGTGTTGCCGCCATCTTCTCCGCCATCGTCGGAACGGTAGATCGCCGCACCATTCCAATCCGCGCCATCAGGAGCCACGCCAAGGCGCAGCAATCCCTGATTTTGCACCGTATCCACCGGCAGCGGCGGCGCGTCCACAAACTGAAGCAGCGTTTCCGGCACCAGCACCGGCGGCGTGATATTCCGCGATGTTTCACCGGGTGGGGTGTAGAAATCGTAGGAACTCACATCCTCCGCCACGGCGTTGATTTTCATCAGGCCGTTGGCTTCCATATCGGTTTTGATGACGCGCATTTCATGCGCCACCCCGGAAACGGTCACGGTGATGACGTCGGTCGGTTCCAGCCGTACATATTTGGGCGGCACGGTCAGGCTAAAGCTCAGGCGCTCCTTCCAAGTGCCATAGAGGGTAATATCCGCTACCTGCTTGGCCTGCGTCGCACCCATCACAATCGGTAGATTCATCGTCACCTGATCCACCGCACGCACCACCTGCCGCTGGGAAGTCTGCGTCACCGGGTCATAATTAAATGGCCGGTCGATATAGGTCACATTGACGCGCTGGGGCAGTTCAAGCTCCTGTGCGTAATTGATTTCCAGCACATCCTGCACGCCACTTTTGGCGCTGGGGATGAGGTCAGCTTCCGGGATGGATTTCACCGACGCATTGCCACGCGGCACGCATTTTAAGATGCCGTCGCTTTCCACTACATCGAAGAAGAAGCCACTGGCCAGCTGCTCCAACGCATTACGCACCGTGATCGGCTGTTGCAGGATGAACCCCTCCAGCGAGGCAGTCAGGCGGGTGACGTCATAATCCGAAGGCGTGAGGCCAGCGGCTTGCAGCAACTCCGCCACCACCGCGCCCAGCGTGGAAGCGCCCAGCTTGCCGTTCACCCAATGCCCGGTTGCCCAGAGGATAGAATCCTGCCACACGCCTTCCAGATCAGGCCAGAAGGAAAACGGGCGTGCGTCCCACGTCCAGATAAAACGCCGCGCTACAAGGCCAGCATTGCCGGAAGCGGTTTCCCGCGCTTCCAGATAATCAAGCGTCGCATCCAGCGCCACGCGCTGCGCCTGAAAATCCACCCGGCCTTTGCTTCCACGCGGAAAGAAACTTTCCGAGCTGGTCGGATCATAGAATACGTTAGGCTGGTTGGTGCAGCCATCCACCGAAGGAAAGCCGAATTCCGTAAACCAGACCGGCTTCATTTTCGATGTCCAACCCGTCACGTTAGAATCGGGGTTGGTGTGAGTGTTCTTCCACCAGTGTTCGAGGTTCTTCCATGCGTAGGTCGGATCACCGCCATAGCTCGTTTGTCCAGTGCGAGCCACGGAATCCGCATAGTAATAATCCCAGCCTTCGCCGCTCTCCCAATATTCGGTGATAAGCTCCGGCGTGATCTGGATTTGCGGCAAGTCCGGCGTCAGCGGGAAATAGCTATCAATCCCCACAAAGTCGATATTGCTAGATGCCCACAGCGGATCGAGATTAAACCAGCCGCCCGTGCTGTGATATTCGCTCCAGTCGGCGGCATAGGTAATCAGCGTTCCGGGCATGGCGGCTTTCACGCTGGCCGCTAAACTCACCAGCTGCGCCACCGCCGGATAGCTTCCGGGCGAATCGCTAAAGCCGGTCATACCGATCAGCTCCGAGCCGATAACGAATGCATCCACATCGCCGCTCAGCAGATTGGCGTAGTGCATGATGAAGGCGTTATAGCCGTTGGTTTTGGTGAACCAGCTGGCCGCATCGGTGGCGTTTGCAGGTTCGATGCGCCCGCGCCAAGGCTTCGGCACCGGCGTAATGGTGTCCACGAACGGCATGGGATAGAGCATGACGTTCAGGCCACGGGCTTTCAGTTCCGCGCAAAGCTGCACCACCGTGTGGTCGGAAGGCGTGCCGCCATAGGTGGGCTTGTCATCATCAAAGAACAGTACCGTTTGCGCGGTAGCGCGGGTGTAACCGGCCACGCTCCAATCCTGCGGCAGCACCTGCGTGGTGCCTTGGAATTCCACTTTAGGGATGATTTCACAATCCCCGGCATCAGTGGAAGTGGCGAACCACGTCACCACCACCGCCACCCATTCCAGATTCGGCAATACCTTTAGCAGCTGGTCAATCGCCACCTGTACATCGGCTTTGCCTTCGTAATTGTGCATGTTGATGCTTTTCTTGTCGCTGGAAGGCGTGAAGGCTCCGCCGAAATAGGCATAATATCCATCCTGCTTGGTGGTGACCTGTGTGCCATAGACGAATTCCCCCGCGCCGGGGATTATCACGATGTCTTTGACCTTATCTTCTACGCTGGGCTGGAATTTAACGGTACGGCGCACCTCGAACGTGAAATTGGGAATGCGATTGCCATAAGCCGCCAGCGGGAAATCCTCAATCACCACATAGGCCATGCCCCTATGCGCCGGAATCGCACCAGCTGGCAGGTATTTGGCCATAATGTCGTCAACGCCCTGATCTTCGGTGCCGAAATGGACGTTATACTTGCCCTGCGCGGCAGAGAGTTCGGCTTCCGTCAGCACCTTGCTATCCGCCCATACGCGGATCACCTCGTCAATCTCACCCTCGCAAATGGCAATGGCCAGCGTGACGAAATACTCATAGGAAATCGTGGTTTGGCTGGTAGTGGTTTTGCCGCCGCCACCGCCTTTGCCGCCACCGCTGGAGGTTTGCGTGGTGGTTTTCTCGCTGCGGACTTCCTTAATATCGGTTGACCAGATGACGTTTCCGGCCAGCCGCATGGTGCCGTACACTTTCGGGATCATATTCCCGTAGGAGGAAATCTGCGCCCGAAGATCAGCGAGGCGCGGTCCTTCCTGAGTCGGAAGCTGGACGCGCTGCGTGCGCGGGAAGAACATCCCCGCAGCCATACCGCCAAGATTCGCGCCAAGGATCGCCCCGGAGGGACCACCCAGCACAAAACCGGCCACGCCGCCGACGACAGGAAGGACAATATCAGCCATGATTACTTCAGGGAGTTAAGTTGTTTCGTTTTGAATCGGTAAACGTGTGTTAGCATTCGCAGCCACGCATCGGAAAGCGGCTGTTCCACCACGCGCCCAGCGCTGGAATTGCAATGAATCAGCCCAGCGCCGCCGGTGGGATATTCCGTCAGCAATCCCACATGCTGCGGATCGCGGAAGGTACGAAATAGCAGCACATCGCCTTGCGTCATTTGCTCGATCGGCACTTCGCGTAAGTGCCGCTGGATAGCGCCCACCAGCCGCCCGCGCTCCGGGTACATGGAATAATTGAACTCATCATGCCGGGAGAGCGGTACACCTTCGCCGTCCTGCAAGCCCAGCTCGTCAATCACGCCGATAATCAGGCCGATGCAATCCACGCCGCCCGTGCCAGCCTTGGACTTTTTCAGCCTGCCTTGGTGGTGATACTTTGTGCCAAGCCATGTGCGGGCTTGGAGGATAATCTGTAGTTTCGTGACTTTAGTCATTGCGGTTTCCCTTACTCATGGTTCCTGCGGTAGTGAGCAGCGCATCCACGCCGGGAACATACGGCTCGCCACGGAAATTAAGGATATTGCTGAATTTGCCCTGACAGGTTTCATGGGTTTTGTCGCACCCGGCGATGATCTTGAATTCGTCGCCCACCTGAATGGATTTTCCCATCGGCAGCGCCAGCACCACCTGCGCGGAAGCGAATTCCTTCACCTCCATGCGCCGCCCATCATTATTGCCGGATGTCCATTCCACTTCGCCGCCAGTGAACCAACCCGCCGCCTGCGTAAGCGCAGAAGCCTTGAAGGTCTGGTTATTCACCACTTCCGTGATGGTGGTCGTCACGGTAACGCTGGCCAGATTCACCTTGCAGCGGCTATCACCCAGCACGGCACGGCAGGAAGGCGAATACACTTCGCCGATGGTTTGGCTTAAATGCTGCGTGAGGCCGCGTACTTCGGCATGAAACATCTGCGCGTTCAGCGTCACTTCGCCCAGCCGCCCGCGCTTCACCACAAGCTTGCCTTGGCTCAAATCTTCGTAATTCACCATGAAGATTTCAATCTCGGCATAGTCATACATTCCAGCCAGCAGATCGGATTCTGTGATTTTGGAAGGGAATGTTTGCCCTTCCAGATCAAGGTTATCCACGCTCATGTTGGATTTGCTCTCCACCGCGGTGGGCGTGAACCCGGCAATGGAGTCATATTCCAGCGAATCAATCACCAGCGCCCGGTCATGATCGGTAAAGCCAAGTTCGGTGTTATCCTGCCGCGTGAGGCGCCAGCAGGTGGCAAGCGTGGTCAGGCCGCTGCCGAAATGCGCTTCCAGTTGTGGGGAAATTACTCTCATACGCGCACCTCAATCAGCGGGATGTTGTTCCAGCTGCCCGCATCAAAGCTATCCAGCGAAAGCGCCAGCTCGTCGGTATCAAAGCGCACTGGCACATCGAATTCAAAATCTGCCGTGAGTGTGCCGGAAAGTGACGTAGTGATGATGCCGGTGGCGGTGTCGATGCTCCAGCCACTGGCTTGCAGGATGCTGTCCTCATAGAGTTGCACCGTTCCGGCCACTGGTTTGGTGATGATCCGCTCCGATACCACCGCGCCGCTGACATATTGCTTCACCAGTTGGTGTTCATCGCCGCCCAGCGCCAGCAAAGGCTGGTTGATGGCCTTAAAATCGCCCCAATCCTTGAAGCGAAACCCCACCGCCTTGCCACGCCGCGCACGGAAAAAGGCAATCAGCGCCTGCCATTGCGTTTCGGTTTTCACGCCGGAGGCAACATTGTACCGCGCACGCGACTGGCTC
Organism: Rickettsiales bacterium; assembly: GCA_041396965.1. Lineage (NCBI taxonomy): Bacteria > Pseudomonadati > Pseudomonadota > Alphaproteobacteria > Rickettsiales > Rickettsiales bacterium. The sequence goes on along the minus strand of JAWKXN010000001.1, from coordinate 464,633 downwards.
CATTTGCTGTTGCGTTGCTCATGGCCGGAAACCGTGGCCACCACATCCGTTAAGAACATGGGTCCACCGGTTGCCCCGTAGGAAATATCTGATGGAAACTGGACTTCTGAGAAATCAGACATATAATCTATTCCTTTGTTACATAACTATTTATTTTCACCGGTTATTTTGGTATAATTGAGGCATGACGCTACTAGAGCAAAAACTGCAAGAATTTGAGTTACGACCTGCTGTTTACGATGCAGCAGAGCAGCACCGTCGCGCCGCCATGTATGAGCATTTTTCTGCTATCAATAAATTTGAAGGACTGTTTGCAAGCGAACTTGATAACCGTCTTTTTGCATTACTCGCCGCCGGGAAAGTCAGTAAGAATGAGTATCTTGAACTCTGCCTCACCGATGCTCGCAGCGGTGCCCAATGACCCAATCTTATTGGAACCAAGACTCTGACCCGTATCAATATCCTGACTCTCCAGTTTTAAGAAACATCCCTGATATTCCCGATCAAAAGGCGCTCGAATTATTCGAGCATCGCGCCACTGCGCTGCGGCTAGATGAAGTTATTCAGGCGATCTCAAAATCCTCCATTAACCTTACCGCATGGCAAACCATTCATCGCACCCTGTTTCAGGATGTTTATGCTTGGGCAGGCGAAATTCGTTCTGTGCAACTGGCTAAAGGCAGTACGGTTTTTGCAATGCCTGAACATATTGAGGCAGAAGCAAAGCGCATTTTTAACCAAATGGCTGCGGACGATCTGACTGACCCTAACCGCATGGCCTATTATTTTGGCGAATTGAATGTATTGCACCCTTTTCGTGAGGGTAATGGCCGCACCCAAAAACTTCTTTTTGACGAAATTGCCCGACGGGTAGAGAAACAGATCATATGGTCGGAAATGGGAGTTGATGAGCTTCTGAAAGCCGTGATAGCAGCTTTTCATCATCAAGATTATCAGACATTAGAAAAACTATTTTCACTGGCTATAAAACCACTTTGAAAAACATTCATAAGTTCCTCCTTGCACGCTCAATGCTCCGTGCCATATCCGCCGCAATCTGGCTCTGACTTTGGCGGAAACTACGGACATCTGGTGTTTGAATGTTCATGTTCACAGTGACGGGTGCGGCGGCCATTGCCATGTTTGGCATGATCTGCATTGGTGCGTTCCCGGCAAACGCCAGTTCGGGACCGCGTTCACCAACGATGCCAAATTTGCCCGGTTGCAGGCGGCCACCATCAGCGAAAAACCCGCCGAACATGCTACCAACGCTGGAGAGGATACTGCCGAAACCACCGCCGCTGCCGTTGCTACCACCACCGCCGAACAATCCACCGATGGAGCTAAATAGTCCGTCAATGATGCCGCCTTTGCCAGAGATGCCTAAATCTTTCAGCGCATATTGCAGCAGCGTGCGGTTCAGATCAGACAGAAAGCCCTTGAAGAAATCGCCGAAGCCATCAAAGCGGCCACCAATCGCATCGAGCGAATCGGCAATCGAGCCTTCCATCGTTTCACCGATGCGGGAGAACTCACCCTCAATGGTTTCGCCGGTTTTCTTGGTCGATTTCTCCAGCTTCTCGCCAGCTTGTTCCACTGCACGCCCGAACGTGTCTTGGTTGATATAACCTTTCTCCAGCAGCATGTTCAGCTGCGCCATTTCCTGATTGTAACGCTCCAGCGGCGTGCGCGTGGCCTCGAAGATGCGCTTGGCTTCCTGCTGCATCTTATTCAAGCCTTTAACGGCTTTGCTGGTTTCTTCCACCTTGTCCGGTGTAGCTGTTTCTTCAAACAATCCAGCCAGTGATTGGTTTTTGGCAGCGCGTGCTTCTACGATTTTTGCGGCGGCGTCCTGAATCTCTGCATCAATGGCGCTGTTAAATTCCTGTGCTCTGGCCAGCGCCTTATCAAAGGCCGTTCCCATCGCATCGAGCAGGCCTGTTTCCAGCGCTGCACGCGTATTATCGAAGGAAATACCTACCAGTGGATTTTCTGCGAAATTAGCAAGGTCTTTCCCCAGCGCTTCAAAGCGTGCAGAAATCGCATCGCCGAAGGCATTGAACGCATCGCCAACGCCTTCAAACACGGCAATAAACAGATTACCAAACTTGATCACCTCCGCGATGAAGGCCTTGAATCCAAGCCGGAAGGGTTCAATCGAATCGGTGATCACCTGCGCCAGCCATTTGATTTTATCGGCAATGAAGATCAGAATATCGGTTAGGCCAGCGTCACCAATAGCTTTCACCAGTTTGGAGAACGCATCGCCCATGTTGGAGAGTGCGACATTCAGCGTTCCGGCTTGTTCCTTCATGGCACCAGCGAATTGTACATCACCGATGGAGCGCAGATAGCCTTCAATCTCTTTGGCATTTTTACCCACCGTGGTAGAAACACCTTGGAAGGTAAAAGTCACCTGATCGCCTTGCGAGCGGGACTTGATCCCGAATTCTTTCAGGCGTTCAAATTCACCGGTGGCAGCATCGGCCACCGCTTCAATCATCTGATTGAGGGATTTCCCCATCGCGGTAGCAGTATTGCCGTAAGAGGTGAGTGCTTCTTCCGAAGGATTGAGCCCTAACGCCTTCAGCTTAATGAAGGCATCCACTACTTCTTCCAGCTGAAAGGGCGTGGTTGCGGCAAAATTCTCAATGAATCCAAACGCCACGCTTGCCTTATCTGCCGAACCGGTGACGGTGCGAAGGCTCGCTTCCAGCTTCTCAAACTTGGTGATCGTGTCAGTGATCTGTCTGCCAACAAAGGCCGTGGCGAATAATCCGCCCAGCCGGTTCAGCCCACCGCCCAGTTTCTTGAAACGTCGATCCATATTATCCACGCCCGCATTGATCTGCGTGAATGTCTGCTGCGTTTTGTTAATGGCGCGGATGACAAATTCTGCACTACCGAATGCGGGCATGGTGTTTACTCATATCTGCTTGAAGTTCAAAGAAGGCGATCCATTCCGTGAATTCGCGGGTGGCCATGGCCTCGATGTCTGGCAAGGTTCGGCCAAGCCGCCATGCCAGCGCTAACTGGTTTCGTCGGAAGGGATCGCTTCGGAGTTTCCCTTAAGTTGCTCCACGCTCTGGTAGAAATGGCGCTCGATCTCATCGTTGATGCGGAGGATCACACGGCAATCGCCAAAATTGAGCAATTCCGTTTTATCTTCAACCTTAAACAGGCGGTTGCCCTCTGCATCGCGGGCTTTGACGATCAGTGAATTGACCGCATTTTCCACCGGCGAGGCCTTTTTGCCAGACATGCGCTGGATTAAGCCAGCTTCTGCCATGGTCATGGGGAAGATATGAATCTCCAGCGGTTTTTCCGGCTCGCCCCATTCCGGAACGGCCACCACCAGCCGCTGCTGCGATTGATAATGCTGCTTTACTTGGTCGATCACGCGCATGATAACGCCTCCTTATGATACAGTTGATTCGGTAAGTGCGCCGGTGCCGGTGAAGCTGAAGGTCGCTTCCACGATGCCATCAAAGGCGGCGCTGTAAGAAATGGAGGTGATGATTGCATCACCGCTCCAATAGGTTGCGCCAGTGTCGTCACCTTCGGGATAAAGATTAAGCGTCACCGTTCCGCCGACGGAAAGAGCGCCTTGGCCGGTAGTGTCAGTTTCATCCCAAAATGCGTCAAAACTGCCAGACCAACTTTTGATGGTGGCTTGGTTTTTACGCCATTGTGTGCCGATGATGGAGGCGTCCACCGTGTCAGAGGTGATCTCCATCGACCATGATTTTACTTCTGCGACTTGGGACGATCCGACAAAGACCTTCCCCTCGCTGCCAGCGTGGGTAGCCATAATGATTCTCCTATGGTTGGGTTGGTTAAAGTAGCGTTTGGGGTGCGTTTTCTTTGACGCTGTACAGAATCACAAAGGTGAGACTGACAATGGCCACCGGCTTTTCGCCATCGCCGGAAAGCTGGGTAGTGGTGAGATCGAGCATGGTATCTTTCACCAATCCGCCAAGTGTTGGATCAGCGGCAATCAGCTGTTCTACCTCCAGCGCAAGGCTATCGGCTTCGGCGTCGATGTCGCCTCTGGCTTTGAGATAGCCTTCCACCATCAGCTGCAACTGGCGCATTTGCGTGCGTGGCCGCTGGATCGAAGGCTGCCCCATGCTTTCCTGCGGCGTAAACACCAGTAAGGCTGGGAGCTTAGGGTCATCCAGCGCATAGACGCGGGATTCATAAACACGCGCTCCGGCGGAAGTATTGCTTTTCAGCGCATCAACCACCACTTTTCTGATCTGGGTGCGGGCATGGGTCATACGGCCTCCAGAATCAGTTCGGTAATGCCTTCGCTATCCGGTCGGATAACGGCGACTTCATAGTCCGTGCCGTCGATGGTGAAGCTATCGCCTGTGGCAATCTCCGGTACATCGCTGGTTCGCACCGATAGCACGGGATGATTCACCAGCACATCCACCGTTTCACCACCCACCAGTTCCGAATAGGCCTGAAACATGCCGGTAATGGCGCGAGTTGCTCCGCCCGCAGGGGTGTAGAACATCTCTCGCCCGTCCAGTGATTCCAGCAGCGTGGCATGATGGCCGTGCATGTCATCCATAAATGCCATCACAGCCCCACATTCAGCAAAACGGGGATGCTGGCATCACCGGATGCGGCAGCGGCAGCCGCCACGCCGATCAGCGTATTGCCGGTGGCCGTAGTGGTGACGTTGCTGTTGGCACTGCTCCAATAGAGCTTTGCACCTTGCGTCACGGCGCCGCTGGCCTTAGCCAGACTGAACACGCCGCAGATATGCACCGCGCCGGTTTTGCCGTCGGCAATGTCGGTTTTAGCGACACCAGCAATCGTGCCGATGATTACCAGATCACCCGATGCGACATCTGCACCGGATGGGGTGTAGTTGAGGGCTTTGCCCTCCTGAACGTAGTTGGTAGACATGAGATTTCTCCTTTATTGCAAGTTGGTTAGTGTTATAATGTCTCGTAATAAGGAGATGCCTTTGAAAACGGTTTCTATTCAGCACGCACAACAAAACTGGTCAGCACTGCTTGAGCAGGTAAAAACTGAGCCTGTTACTGTAGTAAGAGATGATGAGTTGTCCGCTGTGATGCTCTCTTATAAAACTTATAAAGAACTTACAAAAAACATCCCCGATTCAGACTAAGCGCCCGGATTTTTATACAGGGTGCGGAATTCCAGCGGCGCTGCTGCCGCGTCGATGCGCACCTTGTATTCCACCCCGTCAATCGTCCAGCCATCTTGCTGATCGAGGAACGGAGCGGCCACGCCGTCCAGATACCCCACTTCAATCGTATCAAACACATTTGGATCAGCTGCCAGATACCATGCGGTCGTTGAGGCATCATCCAAACGCGCATCCACGATGATTTCCGCCGCACCGCGCACCGGGTTAGGTTTGCGGCTGTTGGTTTGCGATGGATCAGTCTCTGAACTCATGAGCACCCGTGCGGTGTCCTCCTGCGCGGCAGGCACAATCAGGAACGAAGGCCGGATATTCAGCGTCGCCTTGCCATCTTTCTGCGTGCGCATAGCGGTGCGGGCAGCCCCAACACTGGCAGCGGCAATCGCAGCGCCACTTCCAGCGAGGTTTTTGTGATCGGCATGGAATAAGGCCGTGCCGTCACTCATGGTGGGATTGCCAGTTAAAATACTGAACACCAGATCACCGACCGTGCGGGCAGCGGCACGCCCCATCTTGCGCGGGATTTCCGTGAACGCTGTCAGATCATCATTGATGATTGCTTGGCGGGTTATGGAAAATAGTTTCCCATACGTTGCCAGCTTGATGGGTTCTGCACGCTCACCGATGGTGCCATGCTTATATTCACCGCTTTCGGGGATTTCATCCAGCGAATCGAACACGCACATACCCACGCGGGAGTGCGTTTTGAAATCCGTCAGATTGCCGGTGCGGGTGAATTGCTGGAACACTTCCTCCGCTTCGTCATAGCCGCGCAGCATGGCCTTTCGTGCATTATTTTCCAGAATCTTCGGGAAATCACTGCTGGAGTGCGTGAAGGCACGCGCTGCCAGCTCGCGCTTGTCCATGTGTTCGGTACGCACGCCGCGCAGTTCCAACGACTTACGCGCCATCTCCAGCAAGGTGTAGCCCATAAGCTCGGTGGGTTTCGTGTCCTTGGCGGCAATGCCAGCACGGAAGGCAATCGCGTCTTCGGCGGCACGGGAGAATTTCTCCACGTCCGATTCACCGATTTCGATCCGCTGGTTGGTGGCTACCGGTTCCTCACGCGTACCAATCGCTTCCAGCAACTGTTTACGCGCTTCGCCAATGGTGACTTCGGGGTTATCGAGGCACTGATCGCGCAGCTGTCCATAGTCGCCGTGCTTTTCAAACAGGGTGCGGATGTCGCTACGGCGTTTCTTTTCCGCCTCCAGCGCACGCTTTGCGCCTTCGGCCATCGCGTTATCCTGCACGGCGCGGATGTCTTCCGCCTCCGTGCGCTCCGGGGTTTCAGTTACTTCAGGCATGGGATTCTCCTTTTGGTTAAGTTGGGGTTGTGATGCTGGAGGGGTTTCCTCCAGACTCCGGCCAACCCCAACGGTGGGATCAGCGGGAATATCGACCAGCGAGATTTCCATCGGCATCCAGCGGATGACGCGGTAAGTCGCGGGTTTGTCTTTGGGTTCTTCGGTGATTTTTCGCTCAACGATGCGGTAAGCCACCGACACATTACGCAAAATGCCGTCGCGCACGTCCTGCCAGATGCCTTCAGCGTCTGCACGGCGGCTCAGGCGAATTTCCGCGTATCCACGCCCATTTTCGATCCATGCGCGTTCCACCACGCCGATACGGTTTTCGCGTTCGCTGCGGTCATGGTTATACAGCACCGGCGCGGAGTTATTGAGGCGTGAAAGATCAACCTCGCTTTTTTCATGCCCCAGCACCTCCACCCAAGGTTCGCTGAAAAACGATTGGCGTGTGACGGGTTCCTCCGAAGAAAAAGAAAGCCGCACGAGGCGGCTTTCTTCATCCACGACCGACCGGGAGGCAAGTTCAGCCGTTCGTGTTAGTATTTCCGGTTCCTTCGTCATTATCTGGTTCCTCCTGTTTGGGTTCGGGTTTTGCTGATCCGCTGGAGCTGGAGAAGCTGATTCCAGCTTCGCTTTCCTGCATGCGTTCCTGTTTGATTTGCTCGAACACATCCTGCGGATTGCCGCCGCGTTCGCGAATCACCTGCGAGCGAGATTTGAATCCGGCCTGTACGGATTTTTCCTCCGCCGTGACTTCCTTCTGCGGGTCAATCCAAGGCATGGTGGGACCTTGAAAGCTGGCTTTTTTTAGCGACAACGGATTGATCTCTGCCTCTGGCACCTCAAGCTGGCCGGATAAAATGGCCATTTCCACGAACCGTTCCCAGATTGGCCGCACGCAGCGCTCAATGAAATACTCGCGCATCACTGCATAGTGGACGGATTGCTCCACCAGTTCCTGCCGCTGGGCGCTATAGGTGCCGTTGTAATCTTTCGAGATGCTGGAAAAGCTGGTTGCTGTGCCAGCCGCCACCGCCCGCAGCTGCGAATTACGGAATTGCTCCAGCATTGCGTTCGGACGGTTGCTATCAATCATCCCGATTTCTTCACCCGGCAGCAGATTGTCGAAGATCATGCCCGGCTGCATCTTCATTAAGCGGTTGCCTGCATCATCGACTTTCGCGGCGCTCATGGGTGCATCCATGTTTTTACGCACATAAGCGCAAATGCTGGCCGCCACCTTTGCCGCCAGCCGCTCAGAGAGTTCATAATCCTTAATATCCTCCATGCGGGTGAGGACACTGGCAAAGATGGAAACGCCGCGTGTCTGCGCGATACGATCCACCGTTTTTAGGTGGATGATCTTTTCCGCCGGGAAGCGCTTAGTGTCCTGCTTGGTGACAAAGCGATGATTGTCGCCGGGATGCTCCTTATAGAGGTAATAGGCAAGCGGCCTGCGCCATGCGTTCTTTTCCACCCCGTGTATGATCCGCTTTTTCAGGTCGCTGAAATCGAACGGAAGATAGTCCGCTTCAATCAGCTCCAACGAATACGGAACCAGCGTGCCGTGATTGATCGTGTTGCTCGTGCCTTCGATATGTTTCACCAGCACTTCACCGTCCCGAAACCAGCACCGCGCCAGCAGGCGCAGCATGTGGTTCCAGTTCAGTTCCCGCGTTACTTCAGGAAAGCGCGTCCATTCTTCCCATAGCTCGATCAGTTGGTCATTAATCGGTTTGGCCAGTTCGCCATCGGCACGCTTCACCTGCGGCTCAATGGTGATGCCACGCCCAACCACATTATTGACAAGGCAATTCAACACCCCACGCGCCAGATCATGGTTTTCATCCAGATAGCGAGCTTGCAAGCGCAGTGATTCCCCGGCGCGTTCCATAATCGCATCGCCGGAGCCATTATCTCCCTTGATCTTCCGCAGGCGCGAGGGCTGGCTGGCTTCATAGGCACGCTGCGCTTGCAGAATGCGCCGCGCCGTTTCCCGTCGCAATGCCGCTTCAGGCGCAAACACCTCTATGGTTTTGTCGAAAAGATTAAACATCGCTGAAATCCGCCAAGGCTGCTTGTTGGTTATTTTGTATGGTCTGTTGGAAGGCCTGCACGCGCCGCTCCCAATACTGAATCTGCTCCCGTATCTCGCGGGTATTGGCCAGCGTTAGGCTGCGCCCGTTCATGGAGTAGCTCTGGCCTTTGGCCACAGCCAAATCCGCCGCGATCCACGCATCGAGCGCCGTTTGTGCTTGAGTAAGAGTGAGTGCCATTGATGTCCATCCTTGCTATTTATTGTTATCCGGTGTATAATTGAGCATAAATAAGGAGTTATGCTTATGAACGTCTCACTCACGCCGGAACTAGAACAGTTCATTGAATCTAAAGTAAAAAGTGGCTTCTATGGCTCTGCCAGCGAAGTCATCCGCGAAGGTTTGCGCCTTTTGGATGAACAGGACACCATCAAGAAGAAACGCATCGAAATGCTAAATCTTGAAATCGACAAAGGCTTGTCTTCCCTGAAATCCGGCAATGTGATTTCCGGGGAAGAAGCAATCCGCCAGTTAAAAGAGCGCCGCGCTTCTTACAAACAGGCTTAGTAATGGCCGATTTTGTTCTGACGATTGAAGCGCAAGACGACCTGATCGCTATTCAGGACTACATTGCTCTGGATAATCCCACGGTTGCGGCACGCGTCATTGATGAGTGTTTCGAATCTTTCGCAACACTTGCCGAACAGCCTTTCATTGGTCACAAGCGGGAGGATTTAACCTCACGCGAGGTACGCTTTTGGAGTATCTATTCCTACCTGATTATCTATGACGCCACCACGCAGCCCATTTCAATCGTCCGTGTATTAAGCGGTTATCGCGACATCACATCTCTCCTTTAGTTAAAGTTCCAATCGTCGTAGCTGATCCAGTGATCGGCCTGTTTTTCCGGCGGTGTTTCCTTCGGTTTGCTGAGGCGCTCGCGCTCCATCTCATGCACCAGCGCCGCAAGGTTAGGGTTCAGAATATGCAACGCCGCCAGCGCATACACCCGGCAGTCCAGCACCTCGTTGCGGTGGCCTTTCGGCAGCACCCATATCCGCGAAGGATGACCGTTCACGAATTTGGTCTGCACGCGCTCGGACGTCAGTTGCCGGAAGTATTCCTCCGGGTATTCCGCCGGAAAGTGGCAGTAACCCGCACCCGGCTGGTGAATCCGAAGCCGTGAATAGATCATCTGCTTGGCCGTATCGGTGCCGATGGTAAATAGCTTCACCCGTAGCTTGTTGGAGCGACTGAATTTGCTGACCAACGGCTTGCCGGTTTGCGATGCACCTTTGATGGCGAAAATCCGCTCTGCCTCCCGCGCTTTGCAATATTCATAGACTTTCTGCGTATGGTGGCCGCCAGTGTCCACACACGCGCAGCCGATATTTAGCACGCTGCCGTCCACGCGCTGCATGGATTGCCGCAGCACCCGGTCGAGTTCTTCCCATACTTTCGGTTGAGCCGGATCACCGTGCAGCACATGGTATTGCAATGACCAGCTTTCCTGCCCGATGCCCCAGCCAACTACTTCCGCCTCCAGCCGGTCGTCCTGCACATCCACGCCAGCAGTTATCACCGCCACGCCGTCGGGAACAATCCGCCCCCAGTTTTCCTTGCGGTTCAGCAATCCTTTCGGATCAACGCCTTCGGTCGCTTCCTTCCACGTTTCGCCGAGGCTGGTATTCACCCAGACTTTCAGCGTTTCCGGCAGGCGCTTGGCCTTCAGGAAGTTGGCCACCATCTCTGACCAGCGCACCCACGGGCTGTAAATCTCCGAGATATGGAAGCCCGCGATGCCGTCAAATTCCGCCTGCGCCCGCCATTCGCCCCGCGCCAGCATCCAGAGCTTATCGCTATCTTGCAGCTTGGCTTTGCAATGCTCACACTCACAATGAGCTGATGCGGGGTCTTTCTTATCGAATTTAATATGCGACCAGCTGAGCACCTGAAATGCGCCGCATTCCGGGCAAGGCACGAAGAATAGCCGCTGGTCGCTTTGCTGAAAGCGGGCTTCTATTTTGCTTTCACCCTCAATCGTCGGCGTGCTGGCCGATACCAGAAGCCGGTTCCAGAAGGTGGTGGTACGTTTCTGCGCCAGCGAGCCGGGATCACCCTCAGAACCGGCGGAGGTTGGATAGCGGTCTTCCTCATCAAGTAGCACAATCCGTATCGGGCGGCTGGCCAGCGATGACGGGCTGTTAGCTCCCGCCATCGTCAAATGCCCGCCATTGAATTTCTTATGCAGCAGCGTGTTGTCGCTGTTGCGGCTTTTCGGGTCTTTGAACAATTCCGTCAGCGCATCCGAATCGCGGATCATCGGCGCAAGCCGGTCTTTGCTCCATGCTTCTGCCATATCCAACGTTGGCTGAATAAACAGCGTCGGCGCTGGGTCTTGATGCACAAAATAGCCGAGGATATTGTTCAAAATCTCGGTTTTGCCGATCTGCGCCGATGTCATAAACACCACCTCGCGCACGCCGGGTTCATTCACCGCATCCATCATGCCGCGCTGATAGGGAGCACGATCAGTCCTCCACCTTCCGGGTTCGGCGCTTGCTTCCGGGCTTAGCTTTCGGTGTGCGTCCGCCCACTGACTTACCGTCAGTTCCGGCGGCGGCATCCACACTTGCCGGACTTTCTGCTTCAGGCTCTGGTAGTTCGTCATCATCGCGGGCAAGTTCCGTCAAAGCCTCATAGATCGACGCTTTCAGAAACCGCTCAATCTCAGCGGGTTCCTTCAGCGAGGCGATCTGAAAGGCGGATTTACTGGGGATCGCAAGCAGGCGCATCCGGCAGGACGACACATGCTGCATCCAATCATGTTCAATGGTTTCAATCGGGATCAGCTGGCCGCGCATCTCTGCTACTTCCAGCTCGGTTTTATCGGCCTGCGCTTTAATCAGGCGAGCGCGTTCATGGTGCGTGTCGCGGGCAGTATCGCCGTTGCCATAGGCGCGTTCCTGCAAATACTGCACATAGTGCTGCACGCAGCGCACCAGATCGTATTTGCCCTTGTCGGCCTTGGGGATGATGCCATCCCGCGCCAGCTGCTGCACGCGTCGCTCGGTCAGGTTCAGGAACCGCGCAATCACGGCGACTTTGTGAAGAATCTGCATGGGAGGTTCCTATCATGACGTGATAATCCACCCCGCGAACTCTCCAAACCGAAACCATTGAACTGCATTTTCTCCGAGTAATGCGGGGTCTAGCGGGCGCTGCACCCCACCGAGGGATAACTCTTTGGCGATGATCTGCTCCGGCAATACACCGGCGGCCATTTTGCCCGCCAGTGTCAGCCGCCACAGAACCGTGGCCTGATAGCCTGTTGCTGCCTCGCATTTATCGACAATCACAATCGCGCCACCGGGCTTGAGTGATGCCTTGAGCTTGGCAATGAAGGCCGGACGCTCATGCACCGGCATAAACATCAACACCAGATAACACACAGCCACATCAAACGGCTCAAAGTGATAGCGGCAGGCATCCATCTGCACGAGATGCTCTTTGCCCGGTCCCGCATATTCCGCGCACATCTGGGCGCTTGGCTCAATCGGGATCAGCTTGGCCTGTCGCTGGGTGAGTGCAGGCTCCAGCGCCGCACCGATATTGCCGGTGGATGCGCCAATATCATAGACCAGCCCGTTTTGCGGAATGTAATGGCGGGCGATATGCACCACCGCGCCGGTGACGAGATCATACCACGGCAGTTGCTCGCGCACATGCTGGTTAAAGCTCTGCGCGACACTGGCATTCTCAAACGTCCATTCCTTGGGGATGTCCATCAGGGTTTCGGAAGTTCTGTCCATGTTTCATTCTCAAATACTTTGATCGACGGGATGCCATACTCGGCATACATGCTTTGCGTTTTTGGGTTGCTCTCAATCGCCAGATACTGGCTGCCATTGCTGCCATGCTCCGGGAACACCAACTGCTCCAGCATGATGCGCTTGGCGATATGCGGCGGTTTGTAATAGCGATTAAAATGCGCCTGCTGCGGCACCCATCCGGCCTTGAAATACAAACTATCGAGCGTGGCCTGCTTATGTTTCTCAGGCCGCGCCGTCATCAGAATCGTGTGATACGGAGCCACCAGACTCACAAGCCAGTTGCGGTACGTCTCATGTTGTATTTGCAGGGCGAAGGGCTTGTGTTTTTCATGGCTGTTAGCAACCAGCGTGTAATTCAGATCAAGTAGAATGATCATAACTTTATTCCTAACCGGCTGGAAAAGGCCTGCTTTGCTTCTTCGACCAGTCCCATCCGCGTGCCGTCAGGATAGGGTAAATCGAACTCAAATTCGAGCGCTGCTTTTAGTCTTTTCGCACTTATCTTCCGTGGCTTAGCGCAGATTGCCTGCACATTCTGATTGCACTCATCCACCTTCACCAATTCAAAGAACTGCTTGAACAGATCGTAGAACTCTTTTTGGCTATGATACTTCTGCACCTTGGGCGAAGTGGCGATGTCGCCCAGCGTGATCCCGTCCTCATAATCCAGCTGGAACAACACGCCGCTGGATTGGCGCTCATTAAGTGAGTGATAGCCATTCAGCTGCTTGATATTGATATGGTTACTGGCCGAGGCCACCGCATACAGCCGTGTTTGCTCCTGTGCCAGCGCTGCGCAGATGCAAACAATATGCTCCCGATCCGCTTTGAACGGCACGCTGTTCAACACGCTGGAGATAAAAATCGAGGTGTAATGCAGTTGATCCGTGCCAATCGCGTGCAAAAACTCCCGCGTGAGTGCGAGGCTGGCTTCCTTGTCGATCTCATTGGTTTCGCCCACACGGTACGGCTCAAATGGCGTGACGGTAATGCCGAGTTTCCGCAGGATGCGGGTTTCATGCAAATGGCCTGCGCCAAAATCCAGCACGCAGCGGCCAAACTTGGCAATCCAGCGATCCCGGTTTTCCGGCTGCGTAACATCAAAACTTTTCGAGGTAGCATCACCCGCCACTGCGAAGATGAATCCACGTCCCAAACTGCCGCGCACCTGACGCAAGCGCCGAAAAGAATTATGACGCAGCAAATCCTCGTAGCGATGATGAATGTCAAAATCCATCGAGAGGTAATTGAGCATTGCTTCGGCAAGAGCACCTTCTGTGTCACTTACAAACACTACCGGCACTTCGGATTCGCCCAGCTCTGCATAATGCTGCAAACGGCCAATGCCATTCACCACCCGGTAGTCCCGCGTAGCCACAATCGGCATGGCAAGGCCGCGCCGCTTCAGTGTTTTGGCCAGATTCAGCGCGTAATTCTTCCAGCGTCCCTGATTGGCTTTGAGAAACGGTGCAATCGGGTGCGGTTTGGCACTGAGGCAAGGATAGAACTCCGGCGTATCGGGCGTTTTGTCCGGGATATTCTCAGCCAGCCGGATCACATCTGCCGCTTTGAGGTGATCATTGATCTTAGCCACGGTGTCGCTTTGCCCCAGATCATTGGTAGCGCGGTTAAAGACGATGTTCACGCCTTTGCGCTCCGCTAAATCCATCGGGCGGGTGATGAAAAGCGGCACCTGCTTTGCACCCATGCGGCAGGCCACATGATGACGCTGGTGGCCAGAGATGATTTCTCCATCCGGCGTTGCATATAGCGGCAACAGGAAACCCAGCTTCCGCAATGACAGCTCAATCAAATCCAGCCGCGCCGAATCAGCCACGCGCGGGTTATAGGTCGAGGGCGCAATCTCGCTCACATTTACCAGTTTCATAATCCTAACCTGCGTTTCAGTTCTGCAATCACTTCTTTTTTCTCAAATCCCACCTCCTGCTTCATGGCCTCCAGCCATTCCAGATATTGCTCGCGTGGGATGGGGAATGTGTAGGCACCAATGCGGGCGGTGGTATCCGCTTCCTCGATGTCGCCGTCCTCGTCATCGCCAAAGCCATCTTCCAGCAAATCCTCCAGCGAAGCTTGAATCTCCTTCAGTTCTTCAGCATTGAAGCCCAGCAGATCAGCATCAAAAGCAGCATCATTCAGCTCGGTGATCTCCAGCTGAAGCAGCGCCTTGTCCCATTCTGATTCTTCGCCAACGCGATTATCCGTGATCCGATAGGCCTTGATCTGTTCTGGCTTTAGCTCCGTGGCCACATGCACCGGCACCTTTTTGAGCCCCAGCCGCTTGGCTGCTTCAAAGCGCACATGCCCAACGACAATCACCATGTCGTTGTCGGTGACAATCGGCTGGCGAAAACCAAATTCCTTGATCGAAGCAGCGACTTTCTCAATCGCATGGGCATTGATCCGAGGATTCCGCGCATACGGAATCACCTGATCTATCGCAACCAGTTCTACTTTCATTTTACACCTCATTTCGTTTTTTTAGGCAGGGCATTTCGTTTTTTGATTTTGGGTTATCGTTGTTTCTCAGATGGATGTGCTGAAAAAAACGAAACGAAATCGAACTTTTGAAGCTGGCGCTGGAGAAATTCCGCGCTCGCGGCGTACCCGTAAGGGGGTGCCGTGGAAGGACCCGACGCCCGCCCATCACTCAACCAACTGAAAAACAATAGAAAACAGCGTTGATTGCAGTTGCACGCCTGTTATCGTTTCGCATATTAAACAACTGTTATTGAACGATAAACAGCATGAAACACGCCGATTACGCCAAAAATTTTCGTAAAGCCTTTGATGATCTCTCTTACCGTCGCAGTTGGCACGATGCCTTCCGCGATTTCATCGAGATCGCTGCCTGCACCATCCATCAAGAGCCATATTTCTACGGCCATCTCGATAAAGATGATGACTATGACCGCATCGAGCAGCGTTACCTCGACACCATCAAGAAATACACACGCGAAGAGATCGACCTGATTGTCACACTCTACAGCACGTCGCTCATGGCCTTACGCACCAGCGAGCAGGACTTCCTCGGCCAGCAATATATGGACTTGGAAGTCAGCAATAAACATAACGGCGAGTTCTTCACGCCCAACGAAATCAGCCGCATGATCGCCAAAATGCAGATGCACGGCATCGGCAGTAAGATCAGCGCACAAGGTTACATCACGCTTCAGGAACCAGCTTGTGGTGCCGGGGTGATGATCATCGAAGCCGCCAACGCCATCCGTGAGGAAGGCCATGACCCGTGTATTTCCCTATTATTCCAAGCCATCGACATAAACCGCACCTGCTTCAATATGGCGTATTTCCAACTCTCAGCGCTTTGCCTGCCGGGAGTGGTTATCCACGGTGACACCCTTCGCATGGAGCAATGGGAATCTCGCGCCACCCCGCAATGGAAGATGATGCAGAAGCATGGCGTATCCGCCCATCTGCTTCCCAATGCAATCCAGCCAATTACACCCGCACAAGCAACATTAAACCTATGAGGAAACAATGCTAAACACATGCGCCACCAACAAAATCGCCGCACTCAATGACAACTTCCGCCAGACCTATTGGGGCGGCAAGGTGATGACCACGCCCGGCATCAACGAATTATCCGAAGATACCCAGCTTGCCATCTTCCGCGCTGTTTCTGATTACGACGCATTCACCGAGGAGAACGATCCCCACGGCGAGCATGATTTCGGCAAGATTACAGTGAACGGCCATGATTGCTTCTGGAAAATCGACTATTACGACGCCCGTATGGAATATGGCTCTGAAGACCCGACTAATCCTGATGTAACCACCCGCGTGCTGACCATCATGCTCGCGAGTGAGTATTAACGCCTGATCCGCGAGATATAATAGGCAAGATTCTGCATAAACTCCTTCGGCAGGCGATCCTGCACCGTTCGCTCCATCACACTTGCATTCTCCCGTTGCTTAAATAACTGCATAATACCGGGACCAAACAGCTGCTTTAGCGGCAATCGCTTTCCTGATTTCCTGACATAGACCGTAGTTTTGTTCGATCCCTTCTTTTGTGGTGCGATGAACGCGCCACGGTAGGTTTTTGTCTTTCCCCATGCCTTGGCTTTCACGGGACCACGTTTGCCACCGGGCTGCTGCGTCGGCTTTTTTGATCCCACCACAAATTCGATGAGCCGGAGAGGATGATCACTTGCTACCAGCGCCGCCCACAAACGCCGCACAGTCGATTTACGGGTTTCGATACGTCGTTTTACCCCAGCTTGCCTGCCGCCCATCTGTGGGGCTATATAGCGGGCGCTGGCTGTCTTAGCACTTTCGGCCACCCGGTTTAACGTGCGAACCGTGGCTTGCGGCACTGCCTGCTTCTCAAGCGCGTTCAATCCGCGCCGCAGCGACTTCAAATCGCGCTCGACTGAAATATCCGTAGGCATGATGATTTCCTGATTATAGGCCGATTGATTTCAGCCAAGCTATGTGCAGATCTTCTTCTTTGCATTGGAGGCGTTCTCCAGCAGTTCGGAACTTAAATAGATCATTGAAAAGGCCTTGTTCCATCTCATACGCCAAAGTTTCGTTTTCCCATGATTGAGTTCTAAATAATTCCCATTTTTCCCCAGTGATCTCATAAGGAATATGTTTGTTAATGTCCGATAACCTCTGTTTTACATCGACAGTATGTCCAATTTTCCAGCAATCACTTTTCCCATATCTGAGTGCATAAGTGACGCTCTTTCTTCCCAGCTCGCGCACAACTCTACTCGACCATGCGGAAGGTATAACACCGCGAGTGGGCTTGCCTCTTAGTAGTGCGGACTCGAGTTTCTTTAATTTTGCGACTGCTTCTGTTTCTGGAATCAAAGCCTCTTCAGCTTGCAAAGCCATAATAGCGGAGGTGTCATCCTCATTAAGCAACACCGCCTGAGTAGTTGCGTTATATGGAAGCTGTTGAGCCAACACATCTTTTAACAATGGCTTTGATGGGAAATACCATGCACGAGTCATTGCCAATGCTTTTGGCCAACGGTAATTGCCGTGAGCATCATAATCATGAGGCCGGATTTCGGATTCATCCAGTACAGTCAGTGTGTCCACCGCTATACGACCAATCTGTGCAATTCCAAGTAATCGCCCTCTTTCGTTTTCTTCCGTCGGCTCTCCCTGAGTTCCTACAATCAAAATGACATCGCCAATTTCAGACTCTTTCAACAGCTTATCTCTATCGCCCTCCCTGACGAAGCTAATAACTGGATATGTTTCAGGACGAAAACCCCAAGTGCGTGTAGCAAAAATCTTCATATGGCATTTGTCCTTTATATAACTATAGACTTCCCGGAAGGATCAAAGCCTCGGCATTCATATCCGCCACCACCGCTTGGATAGCCCAGTTGATTCGAGATGATCCGTGTATTGCCGCGCATGTGATCATCGCATTCATGCGTATGACCATAAACCCACAGCACAGGATGGTGCGTATCAATTACTTCGATCATATCCAGAGAGTTAAATGCAGGCATCAAAAGGCTACTGCCATACTTGGTGTTAGGGTTTACCACCGGCGCATGGTGCGAGATCACCACCCGTGCGCCAGATAATGGTTCTGTAAACCAAGCCGCCAGCTTCTCTGCGAATGTCTCGTGCAGTTCCACCGTATGTTCTGGCGTAAGTGCCAGATCATCACTTTGCCTGATCTGGCGATAGTCATTCATTTGCGTTCTGGCTTCCAGCATGGCTTTAGCGTTACCACCGCTGAAATCCGTCCACATGGTGCCGCCGAAGAAATGCACGCCGTCCAATGTGACCGCTTCATCCTGAAGAAACGTAACATGAGGGTGTGTCTTGGCAAGCCAGTCCTTAAATTGCTCCGTATCGGGCAACATCGGGCGACGAGTGTAGAATTCATGGTTGCCAGCAACGAAGAGTACCGGCTTTTGCCATCCAGCTAGGAATTTCTCCAGCGGAGCATAATCCCTGAAGGTGATTATGTCACCGGCCAGAATCATCACATCAGCGTCACTATCGGTAGGCGGCAAGAAATCCGTCCCGAACTCCAAATGCAAATCGCTGTAGGTGATGATTTTCATGTTTATTTCTTTTTCGACCGTTTCTTTTTGTTCTTTTGATCTATCCGCAGCACGAA
This sequence comes from Rickettsiales bacterium, assembly GCA_041396965.1. Lineage (NCBI taxonomy): Bacteria > Pseudomonadati > Pseudomonadota > Alphaproteobacteria > Rickettsiales > Rickettsiales bacterium. Next base: position 446,133 of record JAWKXN010000001.1, on the reverse strand, counting down.
TTCGGTGTAACCCATTAGATTTCTGGCAAGACGATGTGCGGTTTGATCATCACATGGGTGACGTTCCTTGATCATATCGACCAATTTTAGATAGGCCGCACCCTCGTAGGGGATTACAGACAATCCTTCGGAAACTTGTTTCTTTGATGGCATCGACTTATCTCGCTGTTTTTTCTTAACATAGCAGCTTATGCAGCGATAGCCAGCGGTTCAAAGGTAAAGCTCTTTCCATCCAGCTTGATAGGGCTCTCAAATATCTTGCCCATCTCATTCAGAGCATCTACAAAGGATACTAATCGGTTCGCTCCCAGTCCTTTGTCGAGCACCAACAATATTGCTTTTTTTCCTTTATTCTCATAGAATCACCCGATGCGATTCATATGTGATATTATTCGCCTTATCCGCGCCAACATGACCGTACAGGTATTGCTTGCCACTATTCTTGGTGTGGTAGCTGGTGTCGTTCTTGGTGAGAATGCTGCTTTTCTCAAAGTTTTTGGAATTACATTCATTAAAATAATTATCGGTTTTGTTGGGCTTCTGGTTTTTGTTTCCATCATAAACTCAATCGGTAAAAACCGTGATATATCATCACTTGGTAAAACTCTTGGAATCGCGGTGACAAGCTTTCTCGCTACCTCGCTACTCGCCCTTATATGGGCTAATTTAGTTGCCGGATTATGGAAGGTGGGTGATGGAGTCTCGCTAAACGCCACAGAGCTTACAAAAACACCAGAACCGATGAAATTTGAGCTTACCGAGTTTGTTCTACAATTTTTGCCAAGCACTAACCCGATAGACGCACTGGGTAGCGGCAATATGATTCAGGTAATCTGGTACGCGGCGCTTATTGGAATAGCCGCGATGCTCGTGCTTAATGAGGCGGAACGGAAAAATGACAGTCATATCATGGAGGTAGGAAATGTATTTTTCGCATTTACCGAGTTTATGGACAGATCGCTTCAGAAAATACTTATATATATCGTAAAATTCGCGCCACTTGGCGCGTTTGGCTCTATGGCATATAGTGTTGGAACTCACGGAGCGGAAGTTCTTATAGCACTGTCACAACTCACTGGAGCGGTAATATTAGCCATTGCTTTACACCAATTACTTATAACGGCACTAGTAAAATACACTCTTAAAATGCCACCGCTTCTCTTCGCTAAATCCATGCTGAAAGCGCAGTTAGTGGCGTTTTCCAGCTCATCAAGCGCGGCTACCCTTCCGGTTACTATCAAAGTGCTAACAGAAAAGCTTGGAGTGCCAGATAGAATCGCGACCTCCGTCGCCCCTTTGGGCGCGACTGTAAATATGGATGGTACACTCATTAATATCATAGTCTCTACTATATTTATAGCAAACGTAATGGGACATCCGCTTGATACCCATATGCTGATAACGGTTTCCGCCACTTCTCTGATGGCATCTGTAGCAACCGCCGCCGTACCTGGTGCTAGCCTAATAATGCTTGCTACCGTGCTTACGGTCGCTGGTCTGCCGGTAGAAGCGATTGGAATAATACTCGCGGTAGATAGGATACTGGATATGGTGCGTACCGCCTGCAATATCTACACTGATGGCTTTACCGCTGTGCTGGTAGCGCGGATGCAGGAAGAGAGAAAAAGTTAATTTTTTATTTACTACAAATTACCATTATGGTAAAAATATTGCGATATGGATTAAAATTTAGCAATATTAAGGTTTTATATGCAAATAGAAGAGCTGGTGGATTTTCATGGTGAAGACAGAAAACAAATAGATGAGGTAAAGAAGGCATTGGAGTGGGTAGCGTCTAAACAGGAAGGGTTACAAGCACTACAAAACGCAAAGAAACTTCATGGACAAAAACTGAATATCTTGGTTAACGAGGTGGATATTACAGATTGTGGATTTATCGTCCATAACGGTATGCCGATTATCCAAGTAAACCCAAAGAACGTACTAGCGGCTAAGTATCTTGATGATAACAACACGGAGCATAACTCCAGCTTGGAAAGGTTCCTAGCACATGAAATAACCCATGCGACACAGAAAAATGCAACCGAAGCAGCGCAGGAATATTTAAAAATACGCAGTAAATATTCTGATCCTTCGCAAATAAATATTCCTATGAAGAATTACCAGAACAGATTAAACGCGGTTAAGGGCAATTCAGAGTCATTGGAAAAAATTTTTTCAGAAATTTACGATAGGCATGTCCGCCCACAATCAGAGAAAATGATAGAGAGAGCAAACAAAGAAATTAAGAATAGCGATATTGCTATGGAATTCATAACTAATTATGAAGTTCCTGCTATTGAATTTGAAAATATGATGATGAAGAAATACAAAAATGAACTAGGCAGAACAAAAGATTATGCAAATTCTGCTGCCTTTGGTGACGAGGCGTGGGAAGTTAGCAAAAAGAGCTTTGTAAATGCTGCCACACAATCATTTATAGACAGTTCAAGCAAACAAAAATCGGGGCGATAAGGTGGTATATAATATTTTTTACCCCTATCTCCCTGAAATCTCCTACTCTCTTCTATCTCTGAAAAAAGCCTTAAGTAACTCACCGCATCTAGTTTCATCTATTCCGCCGTATATTTCCGGTTTATGGTGACAGGTAGATTGAGCAAAGATTCGCGCGCCATTTTCTACCCCACCACCTTTCACATCATACGCCCCGAAATAAAGCCTACGGATACGAGCGAAAGAAATCGCCTGCGCGCACATGGCGCATGGCTCTAAAGTCACGTATAAATCACAATCATTAAGGCGTGCTGTTCCTAAAATCTCACAAGCGGCACGAATGGCAAGCATTTCAGCGTGAGCGGTTGGGTCATTGTCTTTTTCCACCTTGTTATGGGCAGAAGCGATTATTGTTCCACTTCGTACTATAACCGCGCCTACAGGAACTTCCCCATTATCGCTAGACAAACCGGCTAGCCTAAGAGACTCTTCCATAAAATTCATGAGAGATCACACCTAAAGAAATTTACTTTTTCCTGAATGAGTCTAGGGAGACTATCTTATCGCCAGAATCCTCTTCTGAAGATATTTTTGTATCACCATCTTTTAATATATCATTTATATCAAATTCCTCTAATTCTTGCTCAAACATTTCCGAAGACTGGAATTGCAAACCAAACTTTATGCTTGGATCAGCAAATGCGGTAAGAGCGGCAAATGGCACGGTAAGCTTTTCAGGAACCCCACCGAAGGACAGCGTAACACTGAACTGCTTATTATCAACCTTAAAATCCCAGAACTGATACTGTAATACTATGGTAATCTCTTTTGGATATTTCTGATGGAGCTGATCTGACATTTTAACTCCTGGATAGCCAGTAAGATAAGAAACATAAAAATGATGCTCGCCGGGAAGCCCCTCTTCCTTAACTTTTTGCAAAACGCTCCTCACCACACCACGCATAGCCTGATCTATTAAATAAGTATAGTTAATTTTATCCTCAGACATATAAATTTTCCGTGACAATACAATTACATGATATATAGGAACAGTCTATATATTTAGACAAGAAAAGCAAGTTATTTATAAAATCCACCAAGCTAAAAAATATTATTTTTTGGTAAGTTAAGCTAGAATGTTACAAAAATTTATCGCAATTATTAAGCGGAACGGGTTTCTGTTACCCGGTACCCGTTCCAATGACCGTGTCACATACTAGAGTATGCTATGCGCCGTTAGGCAGCAACAGCAACTTCTACGACTGCGTTGTCGTTAGCAGCGACTAGTGCAACGTTATCGTTAGCATCTATAATTTTGACCTGATTCCTGCCTGCACCAAAGGTTTCGGCACGGCAAGACGCCAGTATCATCACGGACAAAAACAACACCTTTACTACGTTTGTCGATCCTGAATCAGCCCCACCAAAATCCGCTGCCACTTAAGTGGACTCAGGTGGAGCTGCCGGGCTCTGCCCCCGGGTCCAATCCGCTTATTCTGAATTGCGTTTATTGTCATAGTTACATAAGTAACAGTGCGATTATACTATATTTTTATATGATTGTGAAGAGTCAAATTGACCTGTATTTAGGTAATTTGTATAGTGAACCATATAAATCATCATGAGGAATATAGATATGGCACAAGCAAGTATTCATATAAAGGAAGATTCTGAAAATAAAGAGATAGTTGATGTAAAGATTTCACCAGAGTGGAAACCTTATTTACAGGATGAATTCATAAAACCATATTTTCAGCGACTCATACATTTTGTAAGAGAAGAAAGGAAATATTATAATATATATCCTCCGGCGGCACTTTATTTTAACGCCTTTGAGCAATGCCCATTTGAGAAGGTTAAAGTTGTTATTTTAGGACAAGACCCTTATCACGGACAAGGACAAGCCAATGGCTTATGTTTTTCCGTGAATGATGGTATTCGTTTTCCACCATCACTTAACAATATATTCAAAGAAATCCTTTCCGATCTCGGCAACCCCATACCCACAAACGGAAATTTAGAACGCTGGGCAAAACAAGGGGTTTTATTACTAAACGCGACGCTTACCGTGCGGGCGAGTTCCGCTGGCTCACATCAAGGCAAAGGCTGGGAGGAATTTACTGATGCTGTTATAAAAAAAATATCCGATGAAAAAGAAAATATCGTGTTCATATTATGGGGAGCTTACGCCCAGAAAAAAGGAGCGGTAATTGACAGAGCAAAGCACCATGTATTGATGTCCCCTCACCCGTCACCATTTTCCGCTGATAAAGGATTTTTTGGCAACAGACATTTTAGTAAAACCAATGCTTACTTGAAAAGTGTCGGCAAAGAAGAAATTGATTGGTAGCATTTATAACTGAGCGCGCAAACCTTAGAATTCATATGAGGCAACGGTAATTTTAACCAATTTACAGCCAGCCAATTCCTTGATTTGTTTATAGAAAAACATATAACAACCTGAAAATCAACTAACATCTTTACATATAGTTAATTTTTTGCAATATTTACTTCTATATAGGGAGATAAATAATTGCAACTTACAGTTCACCATAAATTTCAACCATTATCCGCTCAAGACGGTGGTAAGCAGCACCGTTTTTCTTGGCATGAGTGGGATGCTAGTAGCAAGCAGTATGAATTTATAGCTCACGCTATGTATCAGTCTGGAAATGATGAAATTTCTGTCTCTAATGGTACAAAAACGAAGCGTGGAGAAGTGTTAAGGCTGCAATTTTCTGAAGATGGGAAATGCGAACCGACAAATGGTGTTGAAATTAAGGTTGATGATAAAAACTGGAAAGCGAGTGATTATCAAAAATTAGCCAACGACGTTTTACATGAGCTTAAAACTAACGGCAACACTGGAGAAAAGCTTAATGATAAACAAAAAGCCGCTGCGCTTACCCAGCTTGCCTCCCTATATAATCTTATGGCTACTCAATATGGTGATGTATTTACTAAAGGAATAAAAAAAACTTCTAATAATCCCGATAATAATGAGTTAAAAGATTCTATTGATGAATTAATTACCGACCGCAAACTGCGTACGGTATCCAAATATTTTCAAAATATAGCAGAAAGTGTGTTACAGGGAAAAGAACCAGAAATAGCTTCTTTAACGCTTCCGCAAGAGCCAGAGCGGGAAAGCATACCGAAATATCTTATACATCACGGCATTATAGCAGAAAATGGTAAAAAAGCTCACCCGTTTATTATGTATAAAAGAAAAGAGCATTTTACTATTCCTCCTGATCCTGACCCACATAGTAAGGATTTTCCCTACAATAAAATAGCTGAAGCGATGTATATATCTGGTGAGCTTGGCGAAAAAATAGCCGTGTTTCCTATGGACGCAAAAAGTCCAATGAACATTGACCTGAGTAAAGGCCTTAAACTAAGAGCAAGGCTTGGTGAAGAAGCTATGAGGCAACCTATAAACCGAAATACAATACAATCACTTGTTGACCCAGTTCCTGTCATCCAAAACGCTGAAGAGATTAAAAGAGGAATAGAACAAGGAAATGTTAATCAGGATCAAGCAATTAGCGCACTGATTATGCTCGCTTCACTGAACAGGTTGGTTGCCACCAGATATAATGGAGAATTCGGCTATCATCCTGATGGCAAAAAAATGTCTCCACATTTTTTTGATGATGATAAGAGTGATAAAGATGCGCAAGCCGCAATATCTCATGCAGCTAAGATAAATCAAGGTAAGAATAACAGTTTTGATGTCATGTTAAAAGGTGGTCATATGTATACTCGCCCCATATTAATATCTGATTCAAAATCACTGGATAATTTTATAAGGGATAATAAATTTGAAAGAGAAGCCGATTCTTATCTCGCTGCTGCTGCAGGTATGATGTCAGGTAAATCCCTTGAGGAATCAACTGAGGCGGCAAATATTCCGAAATGGACTCTGGACAAACACATCGGAAGAAATAGCAAAATAGCGTACAGATAGAAATAATCACTCCCGAACAAAAGCCCCACACTTCTTTGCCAATCCGGTTTTATCATCGGTTTGCGCATAAAGCCCGTAAAGGCTTGCTTTGCCTTTTGCCGCTTCCATCTTTTTACCTTTGTGTATTTTGCTTAAGAACCGTTCAAGAGGGATTTCCGCGTCAAAGCCAATTACAGAATCATAATCACCACACATCCCAGCATCGGTTTGATAGGCAGTGCCTTTAGGAAGTATCCGCGCGTCCGCTGTTGGCACATGGGTGTGGCTGCCTACCACCACACTTACCCGCCCGTCCAGATATTTACCCATCGCGGTTTTTTCCGAAGTTGCCTCAGCGTGAAAATCAAGCAATATTGAGGTATTATTTCCCAAACGGTATTTCTCCAGAATCTCATCAGCGGTAAGGAATGGACAGCGTGTATGTTCCTTGTGAAAGACTTGCCCTAGAAGATGTATTATTAAAAGCTTACGACCATCAGCAAGGCTCAACAGATAATTACCTGTTCCAACTGTTTTTACCGGAAAATTCTCAGGACGTAGCAAACGTTTCTCCTGTGCTAGATATGGTTTTATTTCCTTTTGCTGATCCCATATATGATCACCACCGGTAATCACATCCACCCCACAGGCAAAAAAATCCTTAGCGATTTGCGGCGTTATTCCAAACCCGCCCGCTGCATTATCACCATTTACGACAACTACATCCAATTCCATTTCCTTGCGCAGGTTTGGAACTTCTTTTATAATAGCGTCGCGCCCACTACGCCCAACAACATCTCCTAAAAATAATATTTTCATGCGAATTTAAGTACTTTCTTTTCCGTAACCACTATATCCATACTCTCATCGCCATTATGTATAGCTATACTATCAATCCGTTGCGCTTCGTAAGCCACACCAACAACCAATAAATTTTTATTTTCCTTACGCAACTCCTTAATTGTCGTGTCATAATAACCACCACCATAGCCAAGCCGATTACCATTGCCATCAAAACCTACCATCGGGCAGATTACAATATCTGGTGCAAGCTCCTTCGCGCTATCCTTAGGCTGCAACACTCTGAATTTTCCAATGATTAGTTCCTGTTTCTCTGAATATTCTAAAAAACGCAATATTTGCGAATTATCAGACACAACCGGTAGAGTAACTTTTACTCCTCTGTCTTTTAATTCATCCAGTAAGTCATCTAGGTTTACTTCCCCGCGTATCGCTTGATAGCCAGAAACTATACTAGCTTGTGGAATAATATCAGACAAAAAACCAGCGATAGCAACCGAAGCTGATTTTGCTTCTTCCTGCTTAATGGACTGTCTTTTGGCTAACAACTCTTTACGTAAATCTTCCTTACTGACAGTCATTTATAATATTTATCCAGCCTATTTCTACAATTTCAACACCAACAGTTATTTCAGAGACTGTTCTCTAATCCTCTATTATCTCGTCTCCGTAAAAATCTACTGATTTTTACATGAGACATCGCTTAGGACTGACTCGGTCTACTGACCTCGTATTTTATTAATGAACGGAACCACCATGACCGTCGGCTTAACAAGTCGCATGCGACCGGTAAGTAAAGGTGGGTGCCATATGTACGAGGGCAAGACCCTCACCAGAGACAGCTCCCTAATTAAAATTATTGGTCCAAGGAACAATGTGCCAAACGTATCGGGCAGAACCGTCCGCACGCATTCTAGCTGATTTGAAGACTATCGGCAATCTTTTCTATACGCTGGGCGATTTCCTCAATCGTTGTCGCGATAGCATCATCAATTCGCTCACCTTCATCTATGACCTGTCCGCCACCTTGTTCTATTATCGCCCGATATTTCTTGTTTTCCTCAAGGATTTTGTTAATTTCTTTTTTATTTTCAATCAGTTCATCAGCCATAGTCACAGATGCCATGAGCAGCCCCATAACCTCGGAAAGACCACCGCCTACCCTGCCCGCAAGCTCACGAATAAGGTCATCCACATCATCACCAAGCGTGCGAAGATGCTCTTCCTGCCCATCATCACAAGCTAACTGGTATGATTTTCCATTAATTTTTACGTCAACAACCGCCATTTACGCCTCCTTATACACTGGTAAAATACACATTTATCCATGAATTGTCACAAAAACTTCACGCAAATTTACAGAAATTAATATATCATGGTAGGGTGATAGTATTTTTACAAGAAAAAACAGATAGATAAACATGGCAGAAAATAAGATACCAAAAGATCTCGCGGATGATATAGCGCGGAAGACTAACGAGAAAGCTACTCCCGAGCAGCAGAGGGCTATATTGAGCGTACTTGAAAATGACCTTAATATTCCACAAGAGCGGGCGGCGAAGGCACTTGCCGAGTTGCATTCGAAGAATATGCAAACTGTGGATGGTGATGGGAATACCGTAACATTCCATCAATTTAACCAAGCTTTGCAAAGAAATCCCAAGGCTAGGGAATATGCCACCGAGTACCAAAAAACCTTGTATGAAGTAGCAAAAACAACCAGACATGTAGAAAATACGCAAGGACAACAAAGTGATACGAATCTAACCCCAGCACAGCAGGCTTATCAGGCAACGACCGATGGGGTTACCGAAAAAGTCGCGATACAGCTTAAGGAAAATGGTGCGGTGTCAGCTATAGGGAGTTTGCTTGGTAAGGATGTAGCGGAGCCGTCAACCAATGAAGAATATACGCGGATCGCTAATGAGCTGATAGAAAAACGACAATTTACCGCGAAGGGTACGGATGGAAAGGACGTAACTGTAACTATCGTGGAAATTGATGGTAAGCTTGGTGAATTGAAGGAAAGCAACCCAAAAATGCCCGCGGGTATAGTTAAGGGACTTGGCGCGAATTCGGTTGATGAGTTAATTCCAACTAAGGAAAAGCGAGCCGCTATCGGCAAGGCGGTGGCTGATGGGGTAGAAGCGAATAGTGGGTTATCCTTTATGGGAATAATAATGGGAATAATCGGACTGCTTACCGGCAAAGGCTTTACAGAAGGAGTAGCGGAATATCAGGCTGGGAATATGGCATCCGCCGTTTCGCATAATTTGCAACAAAGCGGGATAAACTTAAGTAAAGAGGAAATCTCTGATATAAGTAACGGCGTAAAACATAAAGTTATGGAAGTCGCCGGTGTTGAGATAGATGATAAAGATGTTAAAAAACCAAAAACATTAGCGGAAACTCCGTTCCATGAGAACAGCCCCGCTCATACCCAACCACAGAATAAAGCGGAACAGGGAGTTGATCAGGGTCAAACAGAGCAACAAGGGCAAGGCACACAGCATACAGAAAAGCCTAAAGATTTGGGTGGGCAGGAAACTAATACTAATATGAATAAAGCTATGGCGGCGGCTCTCGCGGAGGGTCTTGTAAGAAGAAAGCCACCTGTCCCTAAAGATTTCGCTGGTAGATCAAGCTCTCAGGAAACTCAGGTGGCTGACGCTGGCAGCAAAGAATTAGATGGAAAAAATACAGGTGAGAAAAACGTACAAGAACAAAAAGCTCATGAACAGACGGTAGAGATGGCTAACACTAAAGCTACCGTTAAGAAAATAGTAAACCAGTTAGTGCCAGACGGCACAGAAGGCAAAGACGCTATTGCAGAAACAGCGACAAAGCTTGCTAATAAACATAAAAACCTAGTAAATAATCCAAAACTATTCGCTAAAGCTATAGCGAAAGATCTATTAAATCCTGATGACCCTACCGATCGTACGGCTATGCTCGCTGCTGACTCTATTCGTAGAGCTGGACAAAAACAACTTGCTGAGAAAACCGGCGGAGTAAATATAAGCGCGAATGATAAAACTTTAATAGATGGCATTAATATACCAATGCTTGGAATAAACATCCCTGGAATGGCGCAGCGTATGGAAGAAACTCTTACGGATAAGAATGGAAAGCTTCAAAAAGAACTGCAGAATTCTTTTGTTATGGATGAAGCGACAAAAGTTCAACAACAAGCTAAGGCAGCAGGCGTAAATGATAATCAGAAAGCCACTAACCTCGCGATGAGAGCGCCTCAACAAACGCAGCAACAAGGCGCAGCAAAATAGTATGGGTGGGAATGTAAAAAAACTTAATTTTGAATATACAACGATGAAGGACGTGGTGTCAGATATAGTTGATGGTTCTATGCCGCTTGCTGGTGAAGGAAGAGAGGCTGTTATTACCGTTATGACAAAAATTATCAACGATAATAGTGAGCATATAGGTAACCCAAAAAAATTATCACAGATTATATCCAGAAAATTACTATCAGCGGATAGCTCTGACCCAACAGCTATGTTAGCGGAAAAATCTATCCGTGAAATGGCAAAAGAGGAAGCCTTAAAAGAAAAGCCAATTATGGTACCTAGTATTGCTGTAAAAAAAATGCTTACTAATAATAACATAATAAATGGAGCCGCTGGGAAGGCTGGCTTAGCTCATTATTTGGAAATTGAGCTTATCAGAAACAAACGGTCTTTACTTGGCATAATTGCCAATGATAACGTAATGGTAGAAACTGAAAATATGCAAAAATCAGGGGTAGTTACGGCTAACAATGACAGGTTGGTTGTAATTCCACATAAAATCAAATCGCTATCAAATCGCCCCTATTTATCATAACATATTGAATAAGCATATTTTACTGTTGTTATAATAGTGTAACAATTGTTTTTTCGGCGCTAGGCATATGTTACATAAACTTCACACTATTTTATAAAAAATCAGTTAGAATGATAAGATAGGAATTGTAATAACACGAATAATAGACAATGAGCGAGTCCGTAGAAAATACCAAAAAATCACTTATGGAACCGATCGTTCTGAAGGTCGGTCATGAACTCAGGCGGCACTATAACCTGCTTCAGGCCCTGCTGATGTTTGGTGGTAATTCAAAAGACTCTGTAGAGATAGTCGATATAGACAAGCTAAACGATCAGGATTTTAAGGATATGGCAACCCTTGCCATGAAAAATCGTTCATTATCTCTTAAAACAACGGATGGCGAAACTAAAGAAATCAGTTTTGATGAAATTAACCGGCGCATAGCGTTATTGCAGGAAAACCACCGAAAAAAACATAATCTTGATGGTTTTAACCTTGATGCGCTGATACCCAAAGAAGAGACCATAGGTAAAGTGGCAGATACGATAGATACTGCTCAGACAGAAATAACAACCTCACCTCTTAATATGTTAATCGTATTCGCCGTAGCGCTATTTAATTTCTTTGCCAATGGACTCACAGGAAAAGGGTGGGATTTTAACGCAGCGAAAGCGGAGGCGGCCTCTTCTCACGCAACAAAAAAAATAAACAACAAACTAGTGGAATTAGCTGAGAAAGATCATGATGTTTATAATTTCCTCGCGCAAGAAAGCCCGAGTAAAACCATACAACATGACGCTTCCGGCAAAGTTATAGTGGAAGAACCCAAAAACGTATTAGATAGCATAAACGCTACTGTCCCAGCGGAAGTATATAAAAAATTTGGGCTTGACGTACCGGAAAAATATCAAGTTCCTAAAATAGATAAAAATCTTATAGCGACCGCCGTACCGATACCGGTTCCCGATATTCCATTAGATTCTATAATCTCAAAAGTAAGGGATGGTGTCCGCTTCCCAGAAAAGAATGGCGAGAAAGGTGACCTTGCGGATGAGATAGCGACAAAGATTTTCGCTGGTTCAAAAAAAGCGGAAGAGCAAGCACAGGCGGAAAATAAAGGAACATCTCTATTTAACCCAAAAGATAAAACTGAGGCTTACATTAAAGCCACTCTTACTAACGCGCTTGCTCTTAACTCAAAAAGTGAGGCGGAAAAATTTAGTAAAATAACTGCTGACGCTATAGCTGATGGTTTTGAGGCGGCGGTAAAAGATCCCGACTTCATCAAACTTAAAGACAAAGAAGCGGCAGCGGAGTTTATTGCGCAAAAGGTTGAAGAAAAACTGGAAGCACAACGAAACAACCTAAAAATCACTAAAACCTTGACTGGCAGCGTGGAGGCTATGGCAGCAGGATTAAGGACTAGTGGCAATGGGAGTTCGCTTCCAGATAGTCATTCCAGTAAAAAAGGACGAGTCTATTCTGTGGTTACCCTTGATACTAAATTTGAGGATGAAAACGGCAGGACAGTCACGGTAAAAGAAAATATACTAGATGAGGTTCGTAAAAACATAACCCAGAAAAATTTTGGTGAACTGATGACAGCCGCTGGTATGATTGGCGTACAAAGAGAAAAAGAGCAAGGTAATAACCATTTACCAGAAAATCAGCTTCAAACTAAAGCAAAAGAAGCGGCAAATGGAAACCAGTTTGATGTTAGCGATGCCAGCAGCTATAACGGTATTCCTACTACAACTATCTCCACTAGAGAATCCGAGCAACGCCAAGTTTGAGTAGCAAAAATATAGCTGTGTACCCCTTGAGAATCATCAGCAAAACTTATCTCTTAGAAACTCAGCGGCGATAACTATGCCTTCCATATCTATACTATGTCCAAGAAAAGGCCTGGTATGCGATTGCACACCGCAACCATGCTCTTTCAACGTTTGTGTGGCGTGAGCGAGCGAGGAATAAGGAACTACATCATCCGCCTCACCATGAATAAGCGCTATTGGCGGTCGCGCTACTATTTCTTTCGCAAGTATCTCCGCTCCTATAAGAGCACCGGAAAAGCCGACCACAGCCGCTATTTGTGGAGTACGGCGGAGTGCTACGTGCAAAGCGGTCATCGTGCCCTGTGAAAAGCCAACAAGAGCCAGATTTGAGTTATCAAGAGATAATTCCGCAAGCTGCTCATCAATAAATTCGTTAAGCAAACCAGCCGCTTTATTTACACCGTCCAGCATATGTTGTGGCTGCCTATCCATTAGTGAGAACCACTGAAATCCATATGGATTCGCCTCACAAACAAAAGGTGCGTTGGGTGCCACAAAATGAGCATCCGGTAATGCCCTGCCTAGCATATCACCAATATCTATCAAATTCGGACCATCCGCGCCCCAACCATGCAAAAGAATAACGAGTTGTTTCGCCGCAGCACCGGAAGACGGTTTTCTAAATATTGTCGGAGTTATTTTTGACATGAGTCTTTTGCTAGCCTTTATTGTTGTTAGTTATGGATTCTTAGTTTAGTAATTTGGATATACTATTAACCAGCAAGGTGCAACTAAACAATGGCTAAATCCTTACTTCTAATAGATGGTTCCGGTTTTATATTCCGTGCCTATCACGCTTTGCCTCCGCTTTCCGACCCTAATGGAACTCCGGTTGGCGCGGTACTCGGCTTTATGAATATGCTACTAAAATTGATGGAAAGCAAAAACCCTGATTATGTAGCGGTGGTTTTTGACGCGGCACGAATTACCTTCCGTAATGAGATATATCCTGAATATAAAGCTAATCGCCCCCCTGCCCCTGAGGATCTTATCCCACAATTCAAGTTAGTGCGTGACGCGACATTGGCGATGAATCTTCCCGCTGTGGAAATGGAAAATTATGAGGCTGATGATATAATCGCCACCTACACCCGTCTAGCGAAAGAACAAAATGTTGAAGTTACTATCGTATCATCAGATAAAGACCTAATGCAGCTTATAGATGATGACATGGTAAAAATGTTTGACGCTATGAAAAACAAGGAGATAGGAAGCGAGCAGGTAGTTGAGAAATTTGGTGTTACTCCTGATAAAGTTTTGGAGGTTTTATCACTTATTGGCGATAACTCGGATAATGTTCCGGGAGTCGCTGGCATTGGTCCTAAAACAGCGGCGGAACTTATCGGACAGTATGGGAACCTTGAAAATTTACTTAAAAACGCAAGTGACATAAAGCAGCCAAAACGCAGACAAACTCTGATAGATAGTACTGAGATAGCGAAGCTTTCTAAAAAACTTATAACCTTAAAAGATGATGTAGAGTTACCACTAAAAATAGAAGAGCTTGCTCTTCGTGAAATGTCACCAGATATATTAGTGAAATTCCTACAGAAACACGGTTTCAAATCACTGCTTGCTAAGATGGAAAAGAAATTCGGGGTTGAAGCCACCCCACCGGTAAATAACAAAAAAACCGTAGAGAAAAATATAACAGAAAAAAATACGGAATATACGACTGTAAATAAAGTAGAGGAACTTAAATTATGGGTAGAAAGAGCGATAGAAAAAGGGGTGGTCGCTTTTGACACTGAGACTACTTCTCTAAGCGCCACACAGGCGGAACTAGTTGGTTTTTCATTATGCGTAGAGGAAGGAAAAGCCTGTTACGTGCCGCTTGCCCATAAGGTAGCAGGAAATGAGGAAGCGCGAACGGATGATTTATTTAGAGATAGCGTGAAACCAACAGGCGTAGCCAAACAAAATACTGGACAAATATCTATAAAAGAAGCTCTTACCATAATCAAGCCTCTGCTAGAGGATGAGTCTGTGCTTAAGATAGGTCAGAATATAAAATATGACATGTTAGTGCTGAGAAACTTAGGGATTAATATAAAGCCTGTTGATGACACCATGCTGCTATCTTATGCGCTTAACGCTGGCACGCACTCACACGGAATGGATGAACTAGCGAAACGCTATCTTGGCATTACTACGATAAAATATGATGATGTGACTGGAACTGGTAAAAATCGTATTGGTTTTGAAATGGTTGATATAAAAGACGCGACAAACTACGCGGCAGAGGACGCTGATGTCACCATGCGTCTGTGGAACTCGCTTAAACCGAATCTTATAAAGGAAAAATTGGTAACTTTGTATGAAACCATAGAGCGTCCACTATCGCCGGTGCTTGTTAAAATGGAGGAAAAAGGTATTAAAGTATCACCGCTAAAACTCGCTGAACTCTCAAAAGAATTAGCGAAAAAGATGGCGGAATATGAGCAGGAAATTTATAAGCTGGCGGGCAGAGAATTTAACATAGCTTCCCCCAAACAACTTGGTGAGATATTATTTGATGAGATGGCTATAGAAGGTGGAAAAAAATCAGCGAAAAGTGGAGCTTACAGCACTGATAGTAAGATATTAGAGGATCTCGCTGATAAAGGCTATGAACTGCCAAAACAAGTGCTTAACTGGCGGCAACTAGCGAAACTTAAAAACACCTATACTGACTCACTGGCTCAACAGATAAACCCAAAAACCGGACGTATACACACTAGTTTCGCTATGGCGATCGCCTCTACTGGTCGCTTGAGTTCCAGTGATCCTAACCTACAAAATATACCAATACGCAGCGATGAGGGCAAAAAAATCCGTGAGAGTTTTATAGCTAAGGATGGCTTTGTGCTGTTATCCGCCGATTATTCGCAGATAGAGTTACGGCTACTTGCCCATATAGCGGATATTGGAAGCCTTAAAGAGGCTTTCAAAAATGGTGATGATGTACACGCTATAACCGCCAGTCAGATGTTCGGTGTGCCGCTTAATGAGGTTAATTCTGACCTAAGGCGCAAGGCAAAGACTATTAATTTTGGGATTATATACGGAATTAGTGCGCATGGGTTAGCGACTAGACTTGGTATAGGTAGAACTGAGGCAAAAGAATATATAGATAAATATTTTGTTCAATATTCTGGAATCCGTGATTATATGGAAGATTGTCGTGAATTCGCTCGTAAACATGGTTATGTAAATACTTTATTCGGTCGCCGTTGTCATCTGCCCGATATAAATGATAAAAACGCCGCGCGTAGACAATTCTCGGAGCGTGCCGCGATAAACGCCCCCCTACAGGGGACAGCCGCTGATATAATAAAACTCGCGATGATAAATATTGACAGTAAACTCAAGAATGAAAAAGATATAGATATGCTGCTGCAAGTTCACGATGAGTTGATATTTGAGGTAAGAGAAAATTATGTCGCTAAATTCAGCCCAATAATCAAAAACTGTATGGAAAACGCTGCTAGTTTATCCGTACCTCTTACAGCTCAGATTGGAACAGGTAGCAACTGGAGCGAAGCGCATTAGAGACACATTAATAGGCTATAATAAAACGATAAATATATTATGGAATCAATATGATAGATTGGGATAAATTAAGAATATTTCATGCGGTCGCAGGTGCTGGTAGTTTTACTAACGCTAGTGAGCAACTAAATCTTAGTCAGTCAGCTATCAGCAGACAAATAAGCTCGCTTGAGGAACGGCTTAAAGTATCGTTATTTACCCGTCACGCTCGTGGTCTTACCTTAACTGAGCAAGGAGAAATTCTATTTAGCGCGGCAAACGAGATATTGAATCGTCTATCCGTTACGGAAAACTCCTTGCTGGAAAGCAAAGAACGCCCACGTGGTCCACTAAAAATAACCGCGCCGGTCGCGTTTGGCACCACTTGGCTTACACCAAGAATGAATGAGTTTTCTCAGGCCTATCAGGATATTGATATATCAATGCTAATAGACGACAAAGAGCTTGACCTAAATAAACGAGAAGCGGATGTAGCTATCAGACTATTTCCAGCAAAACACCCTGACCTTATCCAACTTAAGCTTACTGTACTCAGAAATTCCATATACGCTTCACACGAATACCTAAAAAAACATGGGGTACCACAAAAAGCGAAAGAATTGTCTGATAGAAAACTTGTTATATTTGGTGATGATAGGAAGCATCCATTTTATGGCGGCAATTGGATATTAAAAACACTTGGTGCTAACAACCCGCCTAAAACCCCGCCTTTTAAGATAAATACTATGCTTGGCATTGTAAAGGCGGTTGAAAGCGGGATGGGAATTACCAGCTTGCCAGACTATATCGGGCGCAGCAATCCATTACTTACCAAGATATTGCCAGAAGTAAATGGTCCGCAAACTGATGTGTATTTCATATACTCAACAGAGATCCGCAATCTGAAGCGAGTTAAGGTGTTTAAGGAATTTATGCTTAGAAAGCTCTCAGAAGATGGCTTAGGACGAGCTTCTTGAGACTATAAGACAGTGAAATATATAATTCTATAGTACAATTACCAATCTATAGTACAACAGCAAAAGCAAAACCCTCTGAAACCCGCAGTGAGTGGTGCCGCTTATCTGATTTGAACAGATGACCTACCGCTTACAAGGCGGTTGCTCTACCACTGAGCTAAAGCGGCACAAAGATACATCACGTTTATAATGATTTTATCACTACTGTAAATAAAAAAAACCGAACCCCTTGCGGGGTTCGGCAAAGTATACAGGGAGGAATCGGGCTAAGCCCGACGATGAAGGCTACATAGTAGCAATCACTTGAGACTGAAGTTAGCCGCAGATCCTCATTTTTCCTAATGTTAATATGGCAGGACAGTTATGCTATAATTGCATAGCTAAACAAATAAAAAATTCTAAATACCACTATATTCAGCGCAATCCAGACGAATATCATTTATTTTCAATGGCTTTTGCATAAGATGACAATAATGTGGCTTCCCTTTAGGATGTTCTTTGCCGAAATTCTTACAACTAAAACACATCCTTACCGGTATAACATCTGTGTTTTGGAGATAACCTATAAGCAACAACATACCTTCCCACATCTTACCAATTTCCTCTTCTGAGGCTTTATCAAACGATTTAGCAAAAAAATCAGTAAAAGGAGAAAGTTTTTTTACGTATTTCTTACCATCTCTCGATAGTGATAGAGAGAAGCCGCGCGCATCCTCTCCACCCTGTTTTTTAAGCAGCTCTTTTTCCAAAAGTGATTTAACCGCATCACTAACCGTAGCTTTAGTAACAGCGAACTCTTTGGATATAGTGGTTACATTGCACTGCTCGATATCATGATAGGATATAAATAAAAGAATCTGCATTTGCAAAGGGCTTAGACGGTACATTTTCGCCTCTTCCCACAATATAGCCCGAAACAAGGTAGACAAACGCTCTATGCCAACTATTATTTTGGCGCGCCTATCGGACTCCTGCTCATCTCTATCAAATGCACCAACCATATGAATAATCTATCACATATTAGTAAAAAAATTAATTAAAAAATAATTTTTAATATGGATTAGGACATCCTTCCATCTGTAATATAAAGTGACCTTTCTCAGCTATAGACTGTTCTACTAGTTGGTTAGCTGACTCAGAATGACAAAAGTTACAACGTTCTTGCTTTAGAGCACCAGCTGACTCACCTATTTCCTCTAAAAACGCTCTAGCAAATTTTACAGCATCCTCTTTACTACCACCATTTGGTAACAATACATCAAAATGAATAGTACCTCCCTTAGATGAGGAAGCGTAAGTATCATAAACATCTATTTTCATAAAATATCCTAAATTATTTGTTGCGGTATTTTTGTTTATCGTAAATGAGTATTACTCAACAGTTATGGTTATTTCTTCTGACGCTACCACCGGATTGTGCGGCACATGACTAGGATCGGCGAATAACAAGCGTAATTTATGCTTGCCTTTTGGAAGCTTCAATTCGGTTTCAGTTTGTCCTTTACCAAAATGAAGATGGTTATCATCATTGGGAATAGCATATTCCAAAAGTTCCTTAGTCATTGGTGCGTCAACTAGCAAATGATGATGACCAACATTACTAAATTTTTTGGTATCAACTCCGGCAGGAGCAATTCCCATATTGCTTAATCCAAAAATAATTTTAAAAGGGCTCTTTACGGTCTGACCATCTTTAAGATTAACAAAATACACCTTAGCACCTGCTGGGGATGGTGTTTCCCCAGCAAACGCAACAGGAGCAATTAGACAAGATAGAACACAAAACGCGGCAATCCTTTTCATAAACTCTCCTATTTGATTAATTACTTACTTTTACCTAGAAGACTTAAATCACCAGAAGCTACATCCCATACGTTCACTATACAAAGAAGTGGCGCATGAACCTGTTCATTAACTCTAAGAGCTGAGGTCACAGCGTCATAATTGAACGATTCTGGGAAACCAAGCTCCTTAAGAGGAACTTTTACCATAGTTTTACTCCCTTCCATTGAAAAATCATAACCAGGACTATCAATAAATATAGGAAGATTCGGCCAAGTTACTGGAAGTTTAGGTTTTGTCCCTTCTGGTATGTCTTTTACTTTCATACCATCTTTACCACAAGCTTCATCCTTAGTAAGAACAACCCAGTGTGAATGCCATTTTTTACCATCATTGGCTTTATTGCCGTCACCATCCTCATCATAAAGAGGCGTATCATCAAAATCTGGATGCGAAGTAAGAACTAAAGCGAGTATCCCCTGCCCTTTTTCAAAACCAACAACACCGCTATCAAGGCTGGTTGGCCATACATAACTATAAACATCCGCGCTTGCTAGCTTACCTTTAGCTTGTGGTATAACTTTACCTACATTACCAACAACTTCTTGCTTGAATACAAGATTACTACCTTCCGTTACTACTTTAGCGTGAACAATGTCAAATTCCGCTCTTATCCCTTTGCTTTTAGTAGCTGTTATATCACTTTTACCAGCATCGGCATAAGCACTTAAAGAAGTTCCAACCATCAGGGCAAAAGCCGCTGACACAATTCCTGAACGTAAAAACATAAATATACCTCTTTTATTTTTAATTCATAAATATTAAGCCAAATAGGACAAGAAACCACAGATACAAAATATCTATAAAACCACCTAAATCGACGACCCTAAAATAGTTAGGATTCCTAATAATATAGTTAAATATGTAATTATTGTCAATAGTATTTTTTGATATAGATTAGCAATATATATAATTGTATAATAATAAAAAATGCATAAACCAACCAAAAATATTTATTATGAAAATCCATTACTTTCAACATGTTGATTTTGAAGAGCCAGCGCTAATCAACACGTGGGCGGAACAACAAGAGCATCGCCTGTCATACACAAAACTTTATAACGGTGAACAGTTGCCAGATATAAGTGAATATGATGCTTTGGTAATAATGGGTGGATCTATGAGTGTTCATGATGAAGATAAATATAAATGGCTAAAACCAGAAAAAGAGCACTTAAAACAGGCGATAAAAGAGAAAAAACATATATTGGGTATCTGTCTTGGAGCACAACTTATAGCTGAGTCACTAGGAGCTAAAATAGCAAAAATGTCCGAAAAAGAAATAGGCTGGTTTCCGATAGCGTGGCAAGACGCAGCGATGGGCAATCCACTTATATCAGGAATCAATCTGGTGATGAGTGTTTTTCACTGGCATGGGGAAGAGTTTTCTATACCTGATGGCGCTATCCATCTTGCTTCAAGCAAAGCATGCGCTAATCAAGCTTTTTTGTATAACGGTAATGTTCTAGGATTACAGTTCCACCTGGAAATGGATGAGAATGCTATAGACAGGATAATAAAAAATTGCGGTGATGAACTAACAGAAACCGGTGGCTCCATTCAGCAAGCAGAAATAATAAAACAAAAATCCACCAATATAGCTTCATGCGAAAGAGCGTTATTTTCTATTCTTGATAAGTGGATAGCCACCAAACTGTGATAACGTAGCACGGATTACCGTCCGCGATAATTATCCACGCCCTGCTCTGGTATCCATATATTTTCTGGTGGTGTACCAGTTTGGTAAAAAACATCTATTGGGATTCCTCCCCTTGGATACCAATAGCCACCAATTCGCAACCATTTAGGCTTTATCTCGGAAATAATACGCTTTGCTATATACACCGTACAATCCTCATGAAAAGCACCATGTGAACGAAAAGAACCAAGAAACAACTTAAGTGACTTACTTTCCAGAAGATAATTTTTTGGGATATAGTCTATAACCAAATGAGCGAAATCCGGCTGCCCAGTAATCGGGCATATGGAGGTGAACTCTGGACAAGAAAAACGTATACAATAGTCAGTATCTTTATGAGGATTTTTTACTTTTTCTATAACAGCATCCTGCGGAGAACTTGCTAAGGAAACTTGCGCGCCAAGTTGGGTAAGTTGTTTTTTCATAACTAAAAAATCACGATATTTAACTTAAACAAAATATAATCTTTTGATGTTTATTTTAATTTATAAGCACCACGAAAATCGGGAATTTCACTAAATTGTCCTTTAGGGTCAACAAGACTTTCGGTTGAACCGATAATAAACACTCCACCTTCGTTAAGCGACTTAGCCATTTTAGCGGTTATTTCCGCCTTAGTTGGCTCATCAAAATAAATAAGCACGTTACGACAGAAGATAATATCAAATTTTCCGAGAGTTATATAGCTTTCTAATAAATTTTGAAGCTTGAACTCTACCATTGAGCGGATATTATCTTTTATCTTCCATGAGGTATCAGGCATCGAGGTAAAATATTTAACCAGCATCTGAATAGGAAGACCTCTCTGAGCCTCAAATTGCGAGTACAAACCCTCTTTTGCTCTATTTACCACTTTACTAGCCAAGTCTGTCGCTACTATATCAAAATTCCAACCAATAAGCTTAGAGTCCTCCTTGATGCACATGGATATTGTGTAAGGCTCTTGACCGGTGGAACAAGCGGCACTCCATATCCGTAATTTCTTAGCGGCGTTAGGACGTTCCATAAGCATAGGAAAAACTATCTTACGAAGAGCCTCATAAGGCTTTATATCACGATAGAATGATGACTCATTAGTAGTCATCGCCTCAGTTATCTCAACTAACAACGACTCGTTAGGACGTAAACGCAATAAATCACATAATTGTTTTATATCCTGTAATTTATGAGCACGAGCTATCGGCAACAAACGACTTTCAATCAAATACGCTTTATCATCAGTAAGCGCTAACCCTGAACGTTTTTTAAGAATATCCGCCAAATATTGAAAATCCTGAGCCTGCATTACCTTCCCTCTATTTGCTTTATCAGGTATCCACCTATTTCATTCAGTGGCAATACCGCTCTACATAATTTATTCTCAACAACCGCCTTGGGCATACCATACACAACACAGCTTGCCTCATCTTGAGCTATCACACTAGCACCATTTTCCACAGCTATCTTAGAACCAAGATAACCATCCTGCCCCATACCTGTTAACACCAGTACAACTAACTTATTACTATAAATTTTGCTTAGTGAACGAATCATAGGGTCAGCGGCTGGTCTACAAAAATTTTCTGGCGCTTCCTGATTTATTTTTATAACAACCGTATCATCCTTACCTTTTTCCGCAACCATATGATAATCACCAGGCGCTAGGTAAATATTCCCAGCATCAACTACTTCACCACCCTTTACCTCAATACACGGACGACCAGAAATTTTTGTTAGATTCTCCGCTAGTAAAGTCGTAAATGTAGGAGGCATATGTTGGGTTAAGAAAATTGGAAATTTGAGTAAATGCCCCTTCAGAGATTCAAATAACGTCACCAAAGCTTGTGGTCCACCAGTAGATGAAGCTATAGCTATCGCACGCACTCCAGATACACTAAGAGGAATATTATTATATGAGACTAATTCTATTTTTGGAATTGCCTTTTTTTCTACCTGTTCTCCTGCTTTGGCGATAGCGGCGGTCGTAGAAAGATGAACTGATTTTCCAAGAGCTTTTACTTTAGCTATTAAATCACGATAAAATACATCAACCTCATTGCCATCACGCGATGAAGGTTTCATTAGATAATCAGTAGCCCCAAGCGACAGAGCTTTAAGACTTATACTAGCATTAGCTTTAGTGAGAGTGGATACTATTATAACTTTGCTGCTAGGAGACGCCTTAAGCAAGAGCGGCAAAGCGTCAAGACCATTCATACCAGGCATTTCAACGTCTAAAGTGATGACATCAGGCTTTAATTTACTAGCCATACCTATAGCCATCTCGCCACTAGAAGCCGCCTCTACAATCTCTATAGAGCTATCTCTCGATAGCGCCTTAGACATAAGACCGCGTATAACAGCAGAATCGTCAACTAATAAAACCCTAACGGACACAGAAAACCTTTCTATAAAACAAATAAACAGAATAGGATAAACTAACTATAATCTATTCCTATTTGATCAAGTTTACCTTTAATAATCTCACTGTCGAAAGGCTTCATAATATATTCGTTGGCTCCTAGCTCAAGAGCCTTCATAATATTGGTCATTTCACTTTCTGTTGTACAGAATATAACTTTTGGAATATCGCCGTCAGGCATAGAACGAAGCTCTTTAAGAAATTCCAACCCATTCATTACCGGCATATGCCAATCCAATAAAATAAGATCCGGCATTCCACCTTCATCAGATTTTGGTTTACCACAATGCTCTACAGCCTTTTTGCCATCTTCAGCTTCAAACACTACGAATCCTATATCTTCCATAATGCTGCGCTCCAGCTTACGAACAACTTTAGAATCATCAACTACAAGGCATGACAACATATTTCTTCTCTTTATCTATTTGTTAGAAATCATGGATTCTACATCAATAATTACCAAAAGCTCTCCTTCTAGCTTGTAAATACCTGTAGTTACCTCTCTCCAAGCTCCACCAAGATTAGTCGGTGATTTCTCAATGGCGTGGCTTGGCACTGTCATAACCTCGCCTACACTATCAACCATAAGGCTATAGAGCTGTCCCCTATGTTCAACAACCACAAACATACTCTTTTCATCTTCTTCTTTTTCTACAAGACGTAGGCGGCGACGAAGATTTATTACGGTTACGATACGACCGCGCAGATTAAGAGTGCCCTCAACTTCTGATGCTGAAAGAGGTATTGAGGTTATTTTCTGCCTACGTAACACATCACGAACATTTCCAACAGGTATTCCAAATAACTGCTGATCTATTCGCATAGTAACATACATGTGCGCGTCAGAAGCTAAAATCCCGTAATCAACAGAAGATGCGCCTGCGGCATCAATATTTGGTGTAGTATTCATTACGCAACCTCCTTATGACCAAGAACCCAGTGCGCGATAGAGCCAAGCAAACCAGGACGATCCGTTTTGACTATACAGTCATTCATACCGACTTCCTTACTGCGCTGCACAACCTCGCTACTAAGAGAAGCAGTATAACCGACAATCGGAGTTCCATTAATGTTGGTATTATTGCGACATGCGGAAACAAAATCAAACCCATCCATAACCGGCATTTCTATATCAGTAACTATTACATCAAATTTCTTGTCTTGTTTGGAAAGTATATTGAGGGCATCGCGTCCATTTTCTGCTACACTAACGTTATAACCTACCGCTGAAAGCATCGGGACTGTGAGGTTACGGAAAAATGGGCTATCCTCTACCAGTAGAATTGACTTATTCTCAGCCTGCTGTTTGCCTATAGAGTTACTGTCAGCTACCACCTCTCCAACAAGGTCAGAAAGCAGGTAACCTATATCAACTATATCGGTGGTTTTACCTAAGATGACCATACTACCAAGATAGCCTTGACGTTTAGCGTCTTTAGATGAAAGCTTTATATCAAATGGTGCTTGAACAATATCAACTATTTCATCTACCACTAGACCAATGACCTTTTTATCATAACCAAATACTATTACATCTACAGCTCCATTATCAGGCATTGAAAAATCGTCATCCAGAGTTATAAGACGCATTAAATCGCCGCGATATTGAACAACGGGCTTGTCACCAGCCACCTCTATGTCTTTTACATTAATCTCCTCAAGACGCGATATAAGCTCAAGAGGTACAGCTTTAGGCGCGCCATCACCAAGCGTAAATGATAGGAAACCAATGGTATTTTGTGATGATTCCATAGACTGCACCACATCAACATCTTCAGATTTAGCTCCAATATCCGTACTACTAATAGTTCTAGCTATACCATTTGGGTCAAGTATCATTATAACACTACCATCACCAAGAATGGTATTACCGGAATAAATTGATAAGGTTTTCAAAATATCTGAAACAGGTTTAACTACAATCTCCTCAGTATCATACACTTTATCAACCAGTATGCCAAAATCGTAACTACCGACTCTACAGACCACTATGTAGGCCTCTCTATTAATCAACTCGTTATGATCGCAAGAGAAACCAAGAACCTCTGTCATCACAGCAAGTGGTAGAAGCTTATCACGCAAGCGCATTACCAATGAATCATTAATCATTTCCAATTCAACTCCTGAACCAGGAGCGGCTCTTACCAACTCAATAACATTTATTTGCGGCACCGCTAGCTTCTGACCCTGCGCTTCCACAATGAGCACTGAAACTATCGCAAGGGTAAGCGGTATTTTAACGGCTATCTTTGATCCCTTACCAAATCTACTTTCTAGATCTATAGTCCCGCCAATCTTTTGTATATTAGTTTTGACAACATCCATTCCAACACCACGACCGGAAACGCTGGTAACTTTTTCAGCCGTAGAAAACCCCGGAGCAAAAACAAACTGTGCTATCTGTTTTTCACTCATACTGGAAAGTTCTTCCTCAGTCGCTATACCATTAGCTATAGCTTTCTTTTTTACCCTATCTATATTTATTCCTCTACCATCATCAGTAATCTCTATTATAATGTGACCACCCTCGTGATAAGCGGAAAGACTCACAGTACCGACTTCACTCTTGCCGGCGGCTTTCCTTTCCTCAGGGGTTTCTAGTCCATGATCACAGGAGTTACGCACCATGTGGGTAAGTGGATCTTTAATTACATCTAAAAGCTGGCGATCAAGTTCGGTATCAGCACCAACCATCTTCAAATCAATCTTTTTCCCTAAGTCAATAGATAAGTCACGAATGAGACGAGGGAATTTAGACCAACCGTTACCTATAGGCTGCATCCTTGTTTTCATCACACCTTCTTGTAATTCGGAAGTGATATGACTCAACTGCTGTAAAGGAGTCACTAACTCTTTATCGTCTTTCATGCGCACTATTTGCATAAGTTGATTACGAGTAAGAACCAACTCACTAACCATCTGCATGAGACTTTCAAGCACATCTATACCAACACGTATACTCTGTACAGATTCACCACTTTTAGCCGTTGGCTGTTTTTTAATATTTTCTTCTTCAGATTTAGGCGCTTTACCATTCTTTACAACAGAAATGGCTTCATCATTTTCAAATGAGTCATTAACAGCTTCTTCATGCTGATCTGAAGATGACATAGATTCCATACTAATATCTCCTGTATTATCAGACTCGGTTACATCACTCGGAGAAGAGTTCTCTCCTAATTTAGAAGCTTTTTCTTCAGCAGCCATACGTTCCAGAGCCTCTATTATGCTCGGATCATCTTCACCCTTGAAATGAGGGAAATCATCACCACTCGCTATAGAGTCATCATTAACAACATTGTCTTTCGCCTGAGATTCAGAATTAGAAGTGACTGAACCACAACTAGAATTGTCAATAACCCCTGTTTCAGCGAATTTATTAAGACGATCTATAAGATCACTATCACTTCCCGCTTCTTCCTCACCATATTCACTAAGATAATCTATAAGTCTTTTAATATTATCAAGTGACTCCAATATTATTGTCACAGCATCAGAACTAGCTTCTAGCTCTCTATCTCTTATTTTTCCCAATACATTCTCAGAAGCATGGGCCACGTGCTCAAGACGCGGCAACCCGAGGAACCCACAAGTACCCTTAATTGTATGCATAATCCTAAAGATATTACCCAATATCTCATCATCTTGAGGATTTTTTTCCAACTTCACCAACTCAAGGTCTAAAGTAGAAAGGCTCTCACTTGTCTCAGTTATAAATTCTACTATCAAATCATCCATAACAACACCTAATTATAAATATTAATGTGCAGAAAAATCTTACTGCACTACCTTAAAAATCAACCCATTATCTTTCTTACACTCAAGAACAACACCCAAATCTTTCGCGTATCTCCTAGTTAAATATAACTGAACATTTTTTGGAGTTATTTCTCCATCAAATGACTCGCCAAGCAAAACCTCATCAACCTCCTCATTAAACTTCATACTTTCACCCTTAGCATGAACAGTAATGTTCTTTCGCGACAGCTCATCCTTACCCATTCTCACCGAAACACTTCCACCTCTTATCAAGGATGAAGAAAGAATTATAATCAGGTTATAGATCAAACGCACCATCCTGAAGCTTACGGAAACGCCAGAAGCATCAGCATGAGCATCAGGCCAGTCTAACGTTATCTCGCTACCAACAAAAAAATCCTCAGCTACCTTGCGTTTTTCGGCAAGATTAGCTTCTCCACTATTTTTTATATTACCGTAAGCCATACGATAAAATTGCAGCCTACTTACGGCGGAAAAAGCACTACTTACTATCAAATCAACAGCCTGCCCCTTCAAGTCAAATCCCTCTTCACTTAAAAATTCCGCTCCATTATTCACAGCACCTATCGGTCCTGTCAGATCGTGACACAAGCGCGTACATAGCAGCTCCGCTATATTTATATCGTCAATCATTAAAATTTCTTATATTCTAGTTAATTGCAGCAAAAAGTATAAATAACTATCGCTTATAAAAATAAATTTTTAGTAAATAAAAATTGCATTATAAAATAAAAACTGTACCAAAATAATTATGAGATACCTCTAACAAATAAATTAAATAAATTTTTAGTAAAATATGAGTTATATATGACTATAAAATCTTAGAATAATTTAGGTTTTATGAGACACTTTATACAAATAGACTTGATCAAAAATGACGGAAAGCGTGGAATATAACAGTAACATTAATATGCCTAACACCGGATCTGGCATAGGAATTAGGTTGAAGTCTGAAATAAAAAAAAATGGAATGACTGTTACAGAACTAGCGAGGCGTTCCGATGTTCTGGCTTCCTTTATATACGACATAATAAGCGGAAAATCCAATAATCCCTCTACCATAAAATTGGTTCGTATAGCTAATATATTGGATATAAGCCTTACTTATTTAATAAGTGGAATTGATAATGACTCTATACGTGATGGGGTAAAAAGTGGAAAAAACAATTACGCAGAAATAAAATTTACAAACAACATAAAAAATACCACAGAATATGAAAAATCACTAAAAATACCGTACCTTATAAATAAAAATTGGGCAGACGAAAAGTTAGGGGTTTACACAGAAAACATACGGGCATCTATAATTAATGATGATGGAATGCTTCCAACATTGACAAAAAATGACTTTATATTGATAAATACAGACGATAAAAAACCCACTCCTCCTGGCATATTCGTGATATCAGATGGTATAGGAATGATCGCAAAACGCTTGGAATACATAGGACAGCCTAATAATGAACATATTCGTATAATATCTGATAACTCAAATTACCTTACTTATGAATGCCACATAAAAGATATATCAGTAATTGGCAGAGTAATACATTTATCCCGTATAATATAATAGCTAAATTTATAGCCTTTCCATTTGACTTCTTCTCTAAAAATTAAGTTGACTAACAGCTATAGTCATTTAAGGTAATTTTTACCGCAAATGACTATCAAAATCAATGCGTAAGAGCATTGATTTTACGCCACTGAGCTAAGCGAGAAGCACGACCAGCAGGTCGTGCCAGCCCTGAGCAATGTCCCATTGAAAATCAGTAGATTTTCACGGGGATGATATATAAAAATTTCCAGCAGGTCGTGCTATCCTTCATCTGTGCTCCATCCGCCTTTGCGTTTGCGCGCTACAGCGAGACAGGTGTGAGGGACAGTAGTCCCGTAGCGGGAGCGAAATAACTTTATTTTCATGGGGGAAAATAAAGTTAAACTACTATAGTCGTAAATCGCAACCATGTTGTCCTAAACAGAAAACCTTCTTTAATCACAATCAAGTTACCAAATGATTTAGATAATTATTGTTATTACTATGTCTATCCAACTCACTTACCTTACGATATAGAGTAGAACGCCCTATCCCTAGACTACGCGCTGCTTTACTCATTGAACCCCCACAAGCCCCAAGAGCATAACGAATAGCGTCTTCCTCTAATATACGAAGCTTTTTTATCTTGCCTTCCTTGTCCAATAAAGAAGAAACGCTATACAAATGAGTTACATTATCACCGCCACTATTTATACCATCAGATTTTAGTCTTTTTTCTAACTGCTCAATTTTTCTATATAAATTGGATATTTTAAGCGAATTCCTAATTGAAAGCCAAAGCCTATCTATAGAAATTGGCTTGGTTAAAAAATCATTGGCTCCCTTATTTATAGCGTCAAGAGCGAATTCATAGTTTCCATATTCAGTAATAATTATTATTGGAATTTTAGAACTATAGAGCCTGATGGCCTGAATTAAATCAACACTTCCCGCCCCAAAATAAGTCACATCTATAATCATTAACGCTATAAGCGACTCCAAAGACACCACAGAGCTAATAGCGTCTACTGAGTTTTTAGCCGTAAGTATCTTATAATTAGAGCTATTATTTATATATTTTTTCTCTAAAATTTTTTGAATATCTCCACTATCAATAACTAAAATGTTACTAACCATATGTTTTTCCAAAAATAATGAATGAATTACAAATTATCTATATCTAAATAGTACAGTTATAAAAATTAAACCACCACAAATTGTATATAATTATATTTATACAATCAACAATTTTATAATGCGCCTTAAATATTTTTTTGCTGCATTCTATACTAAATAATGTTAATAACAATAGTTAATAAAGGGTTAAATTTATGAGTTATAAATTACGAATAATATTTTTATTATTGATAGCTATTATGTCCTCAGGCTACCGGTGGCGCTGTTATTTCCTTTGTGATGAACAAACAGCCATACAGAATGACTATGTTGAAATGAGAGATAATTGTCGTAGTGAAGCACAGGATAATCTACAGGCAGCTCTAAAAAAAATAACAACTAACATTAGCAAAAGAGAACAAAAAAAACAATTGGTGGCGTTGTTTAGTGACTGTATGGCAAGGCATGGCTGGGATATACCGAGTGGTATTAAAAAAACTACTAAACAGCAACTAGCGAAAAATGGTGGGCAAGCTGGTAACGCGGCTAGGTCAGCGGCTGTTCTACCTATAACGAATAATGGAGACAACAAACAAGAACGAAAAACACCGGTAGAAAATAATAAAAGAAAAACCACACAGGAAAGTAAGAGTGTTACCAAGAAACAGGAAAAAGAAATCCAAAAGTCTCAAAATGATAGAGAAAAAGATAAAGATACTCAACGATTGATTACAACCGCTAATAATAATCAGAATAATAATCAAGCGGATAACCAACAAAATAATGTACGCAAACAACCGGCTGTTACAAAAAAACGTAAAGAAAATACAACAAGACAGACCACCAGCACACAAAATCAGCAAGGACGAAAGATAACAAACGCTACAGAACAGCAACCTATAATTGTTAGCAAAGCTGACAGTAGCAATGACAGAAGACCGCTTACCACCGCTGAACGCAAGCAGCAAAATCAACAGCAAGAAGCGAGAAGATTATCTCAATACAGTCCAGCAGCGGGAGGAAGAGATAATAAAACGGCTAGAAGTAGCGCGGATAAAAGTAAAGACAGCCTTAAAGATAATGAAACACATGTGATTAGTGGTGAGAGCAAATCAGACATAGTGCACAGACAGCCAAGAATTACTAAAGACAATCGAAATAATGTAAAACAGAATAATTCAGATAAGCAAAGGATAGAAAATAGTCGTAACACCGTAACAGCAAAGCGTGGCGAGCAGAAAACACCTAGACAAGCAAGCAATAAACAGCAAAAAAGTGATAGAGAAAACCAACCGGTATATCAGCCAATAATAGCTGGTCAGCGATATGTAGATGACAATAACAATGACAGAAGACCACTCACCACCGCTGAGCGCAGACGACAAAATCAACAGCAAGAAGCAAGAAGACTTTCTCAATACAGCCCAGCAGCGGGAGGAAGAGACAATGGAACATCTAGAAGTAACGCGGATAGAAATAGAGACAGTTTCAAAGATAATGAAACACGTGTAGTTAGTGATGAAAGAAGGTCTGATATAGTCAACAGACAGCCAAGAGTTGTAAAAAAAGTAAAAACAAATGATGATTCTTCCGATATAATCGCCACAAATAAAAGTATAAATGAGGATACAAAAGCACGAGAAAAACAAATACAAATATTGGCGAATAATACTGGTAGCAAACAAAATGATTTGACCAACAAAAACAGAGATAGAGATGAAACTATTTCTACAAGAGATGAAAAGAGAAAACAGGACGCGGCAAAACAATCATCTGGCAGACAACAACAAAGAGAGAATATTAAGCAATCCAAGATAGTGCAATATCAGCCGATAATAGCTGGTCAGCAACGTATAAATGATAATGGAAACGATAAAAGACCGCTTACTACCGCTGAGCGCAAACAGCAAAATCAAAAACAAGAAGCAAGAAGATTATCTCAATACAGCCCAGCAGCGGGAGGAAGAGATAATAAAACGGCTAGAAGTAGCGCGGATAGAAGTAAAGACAACAGCTTCAAAGATAATGAAACACATGTGGTTAGTGGTGATAACAGATCTGATATAGTGCACAGACAGCCGAGAGTTATGGAAAAAATAAAAACGGCTGATGACTCTTCTAATATAACTGCCACAAGTAGAAGCATAAATAAGGGCACAAAAACAAAAGAGAAACAAATATTGGCAAATAATACTGATAGCAAACACAGTGATTTGACCAACAAAAATAGAAATAGAGATAAAACTATTTCTACAAGAGATGAAAAAAGAAAACAGGACGCGGCAAAACAATCATCTGGCAGGCAACACCAAAGAGAGAATATTAAGCAATCCAAGATAGTGCAATATCAGCCAATAATAGCTGGTCAGCGATATGTAGATGACAATAACAACGACAGAAGACCTCTTACCACCGCTGAACGCAGGCAACAAAGTCAACAGAAAGAGGCGAGAAGACTTTCTCAATATAGCCCAGCGGCTGGAGGAAAGGATACTAGTTTAGATAGGATAAATAATAGCTTCAAAGAAAATGAAACACACTTGGTTAGTGGTGATAACAGATCTGATATAGTCTATAGACAACCAAGAACTACTAAAAATAATGGACAGAACCCAGTAGGCAGCGAAACAACGAAAGATGTCAACCATAGACCGACTCAATATCAACCAATTTTTAGTAAAAATCTTGATGAACTAGAAACAAAACAAGCAAACCAGAATTTGGAAGCGCCTAAAAATAAAGGTAATAAACAACCTACCCAATATCAGAATGCTTTACGTAAAGGACAAAATAAAGACAAAAATGATGTTAATGAGCTAAATAGTAGAAAAACACAAACCGCCATAAACAATAATAGAAATGACAAATTAAAAATCGCTGGCAAAGATAAACGTGGTGATAGAACCGTACTCTCTGTAATTAGCAACCAAGAAAAAAATAAAATCCGAGACAATAAAAATACTTCTGATAATATATCTACCAATGAGAAATCACTGGCAAATAACGCGCCACTAACAAGAGCATCGTTAGATACAAAAAAACTTTCTAACTCCGCTAAATCTGATATTCAAAAAAATCAGGAAATTCTTGTAGTGGAAAGAAATGTAAATAGGACATCTAGCCCTAATAATAACGTCACTGACCAAAATGGTAAAAGCAATAATGTTACCCAACCGTCCATAGAAATATTAAATGAGAATATATTCGGCAAAAGTGATGGTGGCAATAATACTAATAATGAAAATAATAGTTTTGTTTATAATCAGAGCAACTCAACAAAAAAGAGTGTTACATCCGATAACAATACAAATAATAATTCCAGCAAAAATGGCAATGAACAAAAGTTCGCCTCACTATCGCCTGCCGCTGGTGGCGATTCTATCATAATACCTCAATATGGCGAAACACCCACTAAGATTGGCAATTTACCAAAAGTTACCAAATTATCACGCCGCGCTAAAGAATGCGCGCTGGCTCGCCATTCCGCTAAAAACTCAAAAAATGCGGCAATATTAGCAAGAGCATGTGATCTTGAGTGCGAAAGCTTTCTAAAACAATCTACTAATAAGGGTAAACGACCAGCCGCCTGCCCTATTGAAAATGAGGCAATAAGCTTGCTAGATAAACAATTAAATTTTGTCAAATAGTGGATAATATGATGAAAGTAACAATGCGTTCTGCTAGTATATACGGATGCGTATTTTATATTCATTAATAGCGATATATTTAATTGTTCTTGCCGTAGTTGCCGTATTTCAGAGGAAACTGCTGTACATCCCTGATAGAAATATAGGTGAGCCAGAACAATATGGTCTTTTAGGCTTTCACGAGTATTTTGTAAAAACAGATGATAATATTTCCATACAATTATGGTACAAGCCAGCGGAAGACAATAAACCGACAATAGTCTATTTTCACGGCAACGCCTCACATATGGGAAACCGCGCTGGAATATACTCGGCGCTTACCAATCACGGGCTGGGAGTGCTAGCTGTAAGCTACAGAGGATATGGGAAAAGTGCAGGCAACCCGAGTGAGCGAGGATTATATAAAGACGCTAGAGCGGCTATATATTTCTTAAACGAATCAATGAGATTACCACTTAATAAAATAATAATATATGGAGAATCTTTAGGTACGGGAGTATCAACGAAAATAGCCTCAGAATACGACGTAGGAGCGGTTATATTGCAAGCTCCTTATATATCAGCGATAAAAAGAGCTTCTGAGATATATTTCTTCTTCCCAGTAAATTTGGTGATGCTTGATAAATTTAACTCAATATCAAGAATAGACAGAATAAATTGTCCACTGCTTATTTTACATGGCAAACAAGACGAGGTGATACCTTCTTATCACTCGGAAACCTTGCTAAAGGAAGCCGTTCAACCTAAAAAAGCTATATTTTTTGATGATGTTGGTCACAATAATTTTGATAGCGGAAAAGTAGCTGAAGAGATAATGAGATTCCTAAAAGAATACAATCTCTCTGATTAAATCACTAAAATATATGTCATATGACTTTACAATGAGCTATATGGCGATAATATTGTGTTAACTAAAATCCTCTATAAAAAATCTTAAATAAGAAACAATAGAATAAAAGATCAATTAAATGGGTTCACGAGTAAATTACCAAGAATATTATGAAGAAGAAGCGGTACACCCGCTGGGAATACTGAGCGGTTGTTTGTTATGTATAGCCTCATTGTTTGTGATGATGTGCCTGATAAGTTACAACCAGCTTGACCCTTCACTTAACAAATCAACGTCAGATCCGGTACTTAACTGGGGTGGGTATAGCGGAGCTTTAATTTCGGATCTTTGCTTACAACTTCTTGGCCTTGCCAGCGCCTTTGTTGTTCTGGTACCGCTAGTGTGGGGAGTAAAAATAATAAAGGGATATAGTATATCATTTTTATGGATGCGTATATCTTTGTTATTAGTAACACTTGTCCTTTCTGCGACTGTACTTTCTAAAATAGAGCCTCCTCTTTCTTGGCCGATAAGTAGTGGATTTGGTGGATCTATTGGCTCTCTCATATATGAGAGGATTTTATTTCAGCCGTTTAAGAATATCCTATTTACTACTACCGTAGCATCTATAACGATTGTCACCGCCTCTTTATCTTTTGGTATGAGCTGGACAGAATGGAAAGGTCTTGCCCATCTTACGAAGAATATATTCACTACTATATATGATAAATTATCATACACCGTATCCATCGTTTTATCATTTATATATAATAAAATACAAAGAAGAGGTGAAACTGAGGAATATGAGTATGAAGAAGAAATAGAATATGAAGAGGAAGAAGGCAGTGGTTATCTTCCTACCTTTAGGGAAAGAATAGCGTCATGGTTTGATAGATTTAGAAGAGATGATGAGGAATATGAAGACGATGAGGATTACGAGGAAGAATATGAGGAGCCGGTAAAGTCCAAACCGCGCGTTACACAAAAAAACAAGACCCAACCTCCAAAAAAATCACCGCCTAAAAAAGATGACAGCAATTTCTCGTTGGATTTTGGCGATTATGAGCTTCCTTCCGTAAAACTATTAAAGCTACCACCGAGAAGCAAAAAAAACAACCTATCCGAATCAGCTCTTACCCAAAACGCCAAGCTACTAGAATCAGTGTTACAAGATTTTGGGGTAAATGGTAGCATAATAGAAATTCGCCCCGGTCCGGTAGTGACTCTCTATGAGCTAGAACCAGCGGCTGGCACAAAATCTTCACGGGTTATTGGTCTTGCTGATGATATAGCTCGCTCAATGAGCGCTATCTCAACCCGTATCGCGGTTATACCAGGTCGCAACGCTATAGGCATAGAAATGCCAAATAATATACGTGAGACTGTGTATTTCAGGGAAATTCTGGAAAGTGATGAGTTTGACTCATCACAGGCAAAACTGCCGATGGCACTTGGAAAAAACATTGGAGGTGAGCCGATTATAGTAGATCTTGCCCGTATGCCGCATCTTCTGGTTGCTGGTACTACTGGCTCTGGTAAATCGGTCGCGGTAAATACTATGATCATGTCTTTGCTTTATAGCCTTACGCCTGAGGAGTGTAAGTTTATAATGATTGACCCGAAAATGCTGGAGCTATCAGTCTATGACGGCATCCCTCACCTGCTGTCACCGGTGGTTACTGAACCGGGTAAAGCGGTGGTGGCTCTTAAATGGACGGTAAAGGAGATGGAAAACCGCTACCGGCTAATGAATAATCACGCTGTGCGTAATATTGAGGGCTATAACAAAAAAATCCGTGAGGCGCGGGCAAAGGGCGATCAGCTTACTAGAAAAGTACAAACCGGATTTGATCCTGATAGTGGAGAGCCAATTATAGAGGAAATGCCACTGGAAATGGAAGAACTACCATTTATCGTGGTAGTGGTTGACGAGATGGCGGATCTGATGGTAGTCGCGGGCAAGGAAATAGAAGGCTCTATTCAGCGCCTTGCGCAAATGGCGAGAGCGGCGGGAATCCACATTATAATGGCGACACAAAGACCAAGTGTTGATGTGATAACCGGTGTTATTAAGGCTAACTTCCCTACCCGCATCAGCTTTCAGGTTACCTCTCGTATTGATAGCCGAACTATTCTTGGCGAGCAAGGAGCCGAACAGTTATTGGGACAAGGTGACATGCTTTATATGGCTGGTGGCGGGCGGATAACCCGTGTACATGGTCCTTTCGTAAGCGATCGTGAGGTTGAGGAAGTTGTTTCTTACCTTAAATCGCAGGGTGAGCCTAGCTATATTGAGGATGTCACCAAAGAAGAGGAATCTGAGGGAATGCTTGATGGCGGTGGTGAGGTTGATCCGATGTATGACCAAGCGGTCGCTATTGTCGCTCGTGATCGTAAAGCCTCTACCAGCTATATTCAGCGCTGCCTGAAAATTGGCTATAATAGAGCGGCGACTATAATTGAGCAAATGGAAAGAGATGGGGTGATAGGTCCTGCTAACCATGTTGGAAAACGTGAGATTTTAGTACGTGAAGAGGATTAAAGACTTGACGTTATCCGGCGTAATAATTACAATGTAATTACTATGAAGGTGGATATTATCAAAATCGGCAACTCGCAGGGTATTCGTATCCCAAAAGCCATACTCAAGCAATGCGGTTTTAACGGCAGCGTTGATTTGCGCGTGGAAGATGGTGACTTGGTGCTGGCAAAGCCTAAACGCAAACCGCGTGAAGGCTGGGCGGAGGCGATAGAAGCAGATATAAAAAAACATGGTGTGCCGGAGTTGTTGTGGCCAGAAGATATGATAAACGAGTTTGATAAAACAGAATGGACATGGCCGGACGGGGAATAGCTAGAAGCATCAAAAGGTTTGAGGTCTACTGGACAACCCTTGATCCGGCAGTTGGACATGAAATGCAGAAAACTCGCCCATGTATGGTCATTACCCCAGATAAGATGAATAGACTTTTAGGTACTGTTATTATCGCTCCTATAACTTCAACCCAAAGAAGTCTTCCCTTTAGGGCTAACGTAGAAATAAAAGGCAAAAAAGGACAAATCGCTCTTGACCAACTGAGAACTGTTGATAAGTCACGGATTGGTGATGTAATAGAGATGATAAGAGGAAAAGACAGGCAGGAAATTTTAGCAAAACTTGAGGAAATGTTCGCGGAATGAATATGCTTAAAAAAACAATCATATTTTTTGTGCTTATGGTAATGCCAATTTCAGTGGCAGCGGAAGAAGTATCACGACCTGAGGTAGTTTTTCTTAAAGAATCACAGCTTGCGCCTCATCAAGCTACCATCGCTAAAGTTGAGAAATATTTAAGCTCTCTTACCACAATCACCTCTGAGTTTGTGCAAGCCGCACCTGATGGAGGGCTTGCCAGCGGGAAATTTTTCTTAAAACGCCCCGGTAAGATGCGCTGGCAATATAACCCGCCTATTCCCATACTTATGATAGCTGATGGTTTTGAACTGATATATTATGATTACGAGCTTGAGCAGATAAGTCATATCCCAATGGATTCCACGCTGATTGGTTTTCTTGCCAAAGAGAAGATTTCTCTTGGTGATGAGGTTGGTATAATATCTTTTGAGGAAAGCACTGGTAGTGTACGCATCGGGCTTACCCAACGGGAAAAACCAGAGGAAGGTCAGCTAGTTCTGGAATTTACCAATAACCCCCTACTCATCCGCAATATGATAGTCACTGACACTAACGGCAAAACCACTACTGTTTCTCTGAATAAGGCAAAATTTGGAGTGAAAATTGATGATAAGCTGTTTATATTCAAAGACCCACGTAAGCCATTAAGGAGGTTGTAAAACCAGAGCTATGGATAAGGAATCCATCATTACACACTAAAATCCGCCCCCTATTGTGAGGAAGCAGGCGAAATCAAGTCGCGCCACCGCCATTAAGCAAGACGGACTTAGATTGAGTCGTGGGATGCTGAATAACAGTAATTACACATACCCCCCACTAGAAATTGAATGGTTTCACCACCAAATTTCTGACTCCCCCGCGAGGGGGGAGTAAAGCAAAAGCAATAATTTTAGATTTTACATATATTTTTCAATATATTATAATTATGACAGCTCTATTAAAAAAATAATTTTCATTGTAATAAACTTTTAACACTATATGCAAACAAACTGTGTTAGTCTGGATAATATATTAAAATTAAGATGGTGACAGATACGCAATATGTCTATTGATAAAAGATTTAAGGAATTAGTTGAGGAAGCCCAAAATGGCTCTCCTAATTCTATTTTTGAAGCTGTGTCTAAGGCAGAAGATGACAGAGCCAGCCTTATGATAAAGGCAGCGGAGAGAAAAACCGGAAGTATCACTCAAGCTGAGAGGGATAAGATAAATGAACAAGCGGCTAAATGGGTGAGAACCGACTGGACTAAAGAACAGGTGAATATACTTAAAGGTGAAGGCAAGGATAGTGGTGAAGAAGGATTAAAAACCGCTGGAGGAATTATTGAGACTTTTTCAGCGTTTGGTAATGGTATGATAGACGGAATATTTAGCCTTGCCAGGAACTTTGGAAACATCTTTCATGCTTTCATAGAATCATTTCGTTCGGATAGAAGCTTTGGAGAGATTCTGGCTGAACGCAAAGAAAATGATCGTATAAACGAGTTTGCTAGCAAACATGGCGTAAATGCCAGGCAATTGGCTGAAGAACTAAGAAACCCACCGGCGGCAAGCGGTCCCGCGCCGGCAGCGCAGCAAGGTCAAGGACAATCAAATACCAATACTCCTCAGAATCAACAAACGGCACAGCAACAGGCTATTACAGAAGGACAAATGGCGGTTATAAATGGAAATACCGTCCAGTTTGGCGATTCTCAACAGATTGGTGATGACAGCTTAGGAAGCTTTACCAGTCCTAATCCTTCAAGGAATTCAGCCAAATTAGACCCTAGCCTTATGCCTAGCAGATAGCAAATTCCCCCCTGTTGATTTTTTCCATGCGGCAACAAGAACAAAATTAGAAAAACACTTTATTTTCTTACAAATAACGTATAGCTTCCCCTGCAAACGTATAAATCACACACTATATATCTAAATAATATATATCTAAATAACCAATAAGAAAAGAGAGTTGCCATGCAAGTTAAAGAACTGGAATCAAAGAATCTTAAAAAAAGCTTTCAAATCACTATTGATGAAAACTCTATTAAATCACAAAAAGAGAATGAACTGAAAGAGCTTGGCAAGACCGCTAAGATCGCCGGTTTCCGCTCCGGTCAGATACCGATGAAAATATTACAGCAGAGATATGGCAAAGCGGTTCATAATGATGTCGTAAATAAAGTGGTAAAAAATTCAGTGGGTGAGCTGATAAGTAACAATAAATTCCGTCCGACCATAACACCAAGGATTGACATAGATAAAGATTACAAGGATGAAGGCGATCTATCATTTAATGTTGAGCTGGAGATTTTTCCAGACCTTCCAGAGCTTGTATTTGATGATATTACACTGGAGCGCAAAACCTATGAGGTAACACAGGATGATATTGATGAGGCGGAGAGAAAAATAGCCGAGCGCAATCCTGTATTTGTTGATATGAAAGAAGGTAGCAAAGCGGAAAAAGGCAATGTTGTCAAAATAGACTTCAAAGGCAGTGTAGATGGTGTCGCTTTTGAAGGAGGCAGCGCGGAGGATTTTAGCCTTGAGCTGGGCAGCGGTCAGTTTATTGACAATTTTGAAGACCAGCTTATTGGTAGTAAAGCGGGGGATGAAAAAACCGTAAAAGTAAAATTCCCTGATAATTATCCAGCGGCAAACCTTAAAGGAAAACAAGCGGAATTCGCGGTTACCGTAAAAGCTATTCAAGAAAAACAGTTGCCAGAGATAAATGAGGAATTCGCCACTTCCAGAGGCTTTGAGAATCTTGATAAATTACATGAGGCTGTCCGCGCGCAAATCATCAAAGAGTTTGATGATATTGTTCGCAACCTACTTAAAAAGCAACTTTTTGACCAGTTAGAAGAAAAGTTTGATTTTGAACTGCCTGAGAGCATGGTGGAATCTGAGTTCGGCACCATATGGGAAAGGATAGAGCAAGCAAAAAATAGTGGTGATGAAGAGCTCAAAGATAAAAGTGAGGAAGAGCTAAAAACTGAATATCAAAAGGTGGCAAGACGCAGAGTGGCGCTTGGTATATTGCTAGCGGAAATAGGGTCTCGTGAGAAAATACAGGTAAGTCGTGAGGAAATCTCACAAGCCGTTATGCAGCAAGCAAGCCAATATCCAGGTCAAGAGCAGCAAATATTTGAGTTTTACAGAAAAAATCCTCAGCATATAGAAAATCTGCGTGGTCCTATATTGGAGGAAAAAGCGGTGGATTCTATACTCGGTAAGGTTAAGTTCAATGATAGCAAAGTAGCTATATCGGAACTGGTAAACGCTGAGTATGAAGAGGCTGCTGGCGAAAAAGCAGAAAAAAAGGATAAAAAAGAAACAGAAACAAAGAAAAAAACGAATACCGGCAAGGCAAAAGCAAAAAAGACAACGGATCAGTAATTCTTTGTTAACCTTTAAGGGATACTGCTAGATAAATAGTCTTTTTTCAATTGGTTCATATTTATTAGGATAGACAATGGCTGATATACAAGAAAATTTTATGAATACTCTGGTGCCAATAGTTATTGAGCAAACTAGTCGTGGCGAGCGTTCTTTTGATATTTATTCTCGGTTGCTTAAAGAAAGAATTATTTTCTTGGTGGGTCCAGTTGAAGATAATATGGCTTCTCTGATATGCGCTCAATTGTTATTCTTGGAATCGGAAAATCCTGACAAGGATATTTTCATGTATATCAATTCTCCAGGTGGAGTAGTTACTTCCGGTCTTTCAATATATGATACTATGCAGTACATAAAACCGAAAGTATCAACTCTTTGCTTTGGACAGGCCGCTTCTATGGGTTCGCTTCTTCTCGCTGCTGGTGAGGCCGGATCTCGCTATTCGCTACCTAACTCAAGAATTATGATTCACCAACCATCTGGTGGATTTTCTGGACAGGCTACCGATATAGAGATACACGCGAAAGAAATTCTATCTCTTAAAGCACGCCTTAATCAGATATATGTAAAACATACTGGTCAGAAATTATCGCATGTTGAAAAAAATATGGAGCGGGATAATTTTATGACTGCCGAGGCGGCAAAAGATTTTGGTATAGTAGATCATATAATTGAAAAGCGTGGTGATGAGCCAGCGACCGATAAAAAGAAATAACCTGTTATTGTCCAAAATAAAAGAGGTGGTAAGTGGAAGCGCGTAAAACAGAAGACGCAAAAGCAACTGATAGTCAAATGGCTGTTATGGAAGGAGCTATCGCTCTTGCTTGGGCAGACGGTAATATGGACAGCAAGGAAGAAGAAAAACTTCAGAACTTTATAAAAAATTATATCTGGTTTTCAGATGAACAGCGTGGCGATCTACTTAATAATCTATCAAACAGAGTTAAAATAGATGACGTGTGGGGAAAGATAAGTGACAAACAGGACCGTGCTCACTTGCTTAATATCGCCTCTATAATTTTCAGACAAGACGGTAAGCTGTGCAAGCTTGAACAGGAGACCTATGACAGGATTTATCAAGATCATATGTCAAGTATTGATGTCGCGGCCATAAAAGCGGATATAAGAGAAGAAGTGGAAAAGATTAAAGCAAAAATGGCTGAGGCGGAAGAAGAAGATACAGGGAGTAGTATTTCCGAAAAGATAGCTTATTATTTCAAAAAACATATATTTAAGTAATAGTTAACTATAGAAAAATGACGGAGTAAGCAGGTGACAAAAACAGGCGGTGGTGGAAAAGAAACGAAGAATACCCGTTATTGTTCATTTTGTGGAAAAAGTGAACATGAGGTTCGCAAGTTAATCGCTGGTCCTACCGTATTCATCTGTGATGAATGTGTTGTGTTGTGCATGGACATCATACGTGCCGCTGATAAGGGAACTTTATCAAAAGAAGGTGATGAGGTAGCCAAACCTGCCGATATATGTAAAGTGCTAAATGATTATGTGATTGGTCAGGAACAGGCGAAGAAGGTTTTATCCGTCGCTGTGCATAACCATTATAAGAGAATATCACTGCTTGAGAAAAGCTCTGATATAGAACTTGCTAAATCAAACATACTGGTTGTTGGTCCCACCGGTTCTGGGAAAACACTTCTTGCTCAGACTCTCGCTAGAATATTGGATGTGCCTTTTACTATGGCTGACGCTACTACTCTTACCGAAGCTGGTTATGTGGGTGAAGACGTTGAAAATATAATATTAAGGCTACTACAATCAGCGGACTATAATGTGGATAGAGCGCAGCGTGGTATCGTGTATATAGATGAGGTAGATAAAATATCCCGCAAGTCGGATAACCCATCAATTACCCGTGATGTGTCAGGAGAAGGCGTACAACAAGCATTACTAAAACTCATGGAAGGAACGGTGGCTTCTGTTCCTCCGCAAGGTGGTCGCAAACATCCGCAGCAAGAATTCTTACAAGTTGATACCGCTAACATATTATTTATATGTGGTGGCGCGTTTTCTGGACTGGAAAAAATCATCGCTTCTCGCGGCAAGGGAACAGCAATTGGTTTCAGTGCTGACGTTCGTAGTAGTGAAGACGAGAAAATTGGTAAATTATTCTCACAAGTTGAACCAGAAGATCTGCTGAAGTTCGGTCTTATACCGGAGTTTGTTGGTCGCCTTCCGGTAATAGCGACCCTTACCGACTTGGATGAGGAAGCGCTTATATCTATACTTACTGAGCCTAAGAACGCTCTTATAAAACAATATCAAAAATTGTTTGAAATGGAGAACGTGAGTCTTCGTTTCTCTGATGATGCTCTTAAAGCGATAGCGGCAAAAGCGATAGAAAGAAAAACTGGAGCGCGTGGTCTTAGAGCGATACTGGAAGAACATCTTTTAGACCTGATGTACGATGTTCCAAGTGAAGAAAATCTGGAAGAGGTCATAATTAACGCTGATGTTATTGAAAATAACGCGGCACCGGTAATGGTTAAATCCGGTCAAAAAACTAGCAGCAAAAAAGCTAATTAAAAGAAACTAAATTCTGATACACTTATTAAAAAATTTTATTTATTATCCTATAAGTAACTCCAAGATCTAGGATGAGAGCGCTTTCTCGCATTATTTTTTTGCGATAATATTAAAATTACTGTTTACTTTTCCTCTCTTCCATGCTTGATTCATAGGCGTAGCTTTTATTTAAGCTAATATAACTAAATTTATAATTTAAGTTATAATATCGTTATATAAATATTATTAAGCAACTAGGGAGTAAAAAATATGAATAAAAATGAATTGATAGCAGAGATCGCGGATCAAGCTGACTTAACTAAGGCAAAAGCATCTGAAACTATTGACGCTTTTATCTCTGTAGTTTCAAAAGCTCTGTCTAAAGGTGATGAAGTTCGTCTTGTGGGCTTTGGAACATTTACGGTTACTCATCGTAAAGCTACTGAAGGTCGTAATCCACGTACTGGTGCGGTTATAAAAATCGCGGCTTCTAAAAAGCCTAAATTTAAACCAGGCAAAGCTTTAAGCGATGCGGTAAACAAACCTTCTAGGAAAAAAGCAGCTTAGTATAATATAAGCTATTCTCTTGAAAATATAGAGCGTTCCCAGTATATTGCGTGGAACGCTCTTTTTTTTAATTCATTTGTTGCAATAACGGAAAAAAACGGGTAGTAAACTACTTCCCTTTTTGGAAAACTCTTGACAAAAGGGCGATTAGCTCAGTTGGTAGAGCATCTCGTTTACACCGAGAGGGTCGGCAGTTCGAGCCTGTCATCGCCCACCATAATGTGACATTGTCTCCGCTGCGCGCCTAATGGTGCTCACATGAGACAGGGCTCAGGGCTGGGCATTCTGCTGAATGCTGTTCTGCGCTGTAAAAAACACTTCTTTGCGGGGGTGTAGCTCAGTTGGTTAGAGCGTCGGCCTGTCACGCCGAAGGTCGCGGGTTCGAGTCCCGTCACTCCCGCCATATTTATACTTTGTATATAAATCAAGATGTTATTATT
Organism: Rickettsiales bacterium; assembly: GCA_041396965.1. NCBI lineage: Bacteria > Pseudomonadati > Pseudomonadota > Alphaproteobacteria > Rickettsiales > Rickettsiales bacterium. The sequence continues at coordinate 401,855 of JAWKXN010000001.1, read as the reverse complement.
ATCAGCTTTACAGTAGACTTGTAACATAATCTTAACTATCAATCATACGTAATACCAACTAATATAGTTGGTATGAATAGAGAAAATAATCAAAGTTATTATCACCAATTGGGCAATTTCTTAGGCAATGAACTAAGCGGCAAATTGTGGCAGTTCGCACGCGGCTCTATACAACTATCATCGGCAGCGACCTTTGGTGTTGTCGGCACAGCCGTTGCAACTATAGTATTTTCTGCGCTAACTATATTTCGCCATAATCGCATAGAAAAAAAATGGAAAGAATCTCTGCTAGAATTATATGCTGATAAAATTTCTAATATAACTGGAAAGCCAAAAACACAGCTAACTGTAAATGATTTAGAAAATGTTGCTGATACAAAAATATTAGGCGAAAAAAATCCAATATCATTGGAATTAAAAGCAATACAAAAAAATAGTAATATCGGAAGAAATACCAGCCTAGCTAGTATATTGATTGTTGCGGCATTAGCTACGGTTACTGCTGGATTAATATCTCCCACACTGCTAACTGGGGCAGGATTTATAATGGCAAATACTGTATTTGGTATTGTAACTAACGCTGTATTTATGAGTGTTGATCACGCTATGTCAAAATCAATGGGAGGGAAAGATAAGTATGCTTTTAACAATCAACTCAAAGAATTGATTAATTATAACCGTTCCAATAAGCTAGAACCTGAACAAACATTCGGGATTTTACTAGAAACACACTCTGATATAAACAATGAAATTAATAGAAAATACGATAAACCTTATTCTAATTTACCTATGGCGATAAAATCAAATGTGGTAGATCATTATGAACATAAGCTACACACAAAAGCATTAACTAAAATGATTAATAATAACGAAATAGATATACCAGAGCTTGGACTCATAGCTTATAAACAGACTCCTTACCAAATAGATGATACTCACAAAGACAATAGTGATAGTACACCATATGCTGTGTCATATAATAATGCTTCATACAGATCAGACCATGTGGATAGACTTAGTGAACAACGCCTTAGCGCACAGGAATCAAGAACGATTCACTAATCTTAGAAAATGACAGTTACTAACTCAGCAAATACAGTATCACGCCACCGAGAGGGTCGGCAGTTAGAGCCTGTCATCGCCCGCCATTCCCATTGGGGAAAATATTTTACCAATATATTGGCGGTTGAGTGTGAGGTAAGGGTTAAGCATGGCTATAAAGAATATCATGATGATCAAAGCTCTTAACTGGAAACAATTCAAATATCGATATAATTAAAGAATTTCTTATTAAGATCTGCCGATACGGTATTTTTTATAAACTGTTTTGTCCCTTCATCAGTAGAAATTTTCATGAGAATGCTCTAATATCAGATTGCATTAAAAACTCTATTTTTGTGTTTAGCGCAGATGCAATTCTTACAAGTTCATTCAGATGAATATGGTTCTTGCCTAATTCGTACTGGTCTAACAGATTAATGCTGATACCTGTAAGCCGTGAGAATTTCTTTAGTGTAAGCTTTTTCTTACACCTTATGTTGTGGATATTCTGTCCGATAGTTTTTTGAAGGTGATGTAATTCTTGATTGGCTTTTTGCATGGTATGCTCCCTATATTTAGTTGGTATCGGGAGTTTAAGACCACGCCATAAACGCCGTGTGAGTTTATTCGCTGCAAGCAGCTATTATATTCACCGCACTCCCGACATAAGGGAACACCTGTAATATGCAGATGTAAGAAAACCCTCTGACGGGAGGGAAGTCCGGTTTATGTGACGGTCTTAAACGTCGATTACGGGAATACTATATTAGTGTCGCCTAAAAGGCAAGAATGTTGATAAGCAAAACATTCTTTTAGAACCGTCAAAATAGGTAGTGTGAATTCCAAAAATAGCTGTGCCTTAGCGAGACACCTAAAATCAACTCAGTAAATACAGCATCACGCCACCGAGTATAATACGATAAATGGCAAATACCGCAAAGCCATGTTTAGTAATAAAAGTAATCGCCCAGCGCACCACCAGCAAGGCACTTACGAACGCTGCGATAAATCCAACGGCGATGATCTGGACATTATCAAGTGAAAGATACTGCCAGCTTGTATATAAATCAAACACGGTGGCGGCAAACATAGTAGGGATCGCAAGGAAAAAGGAAAACTCGGTCGCCGCTTTACGATCCGCGCCCAGAAGCAACGCGCCCATAATGGTCGCCCCGCTGCGTGATGTCCCCGGTATCATGGCTAGGCACTGGCAAAGCCCTATCTTGAAACAGAGCGCCGGAGAAAAATCATCAACCGTATGATGGCGTGGCTTTGGTTTATAGCGCTCAACAATCAAAATAATGATACCGCCGACAATTAAAGCGATGGATACACTTGTCGGATTAAACAATTGTTCTTTAATAAATTTGTGGAATAGCGCGCCAAATACCATAGCTGGTAAAAACGCCAGTAAAATGCCCATAGCAAATTTCCAGTCTTTTTCCTTGCGCTGAATAATGCCGACCGTTGTATCGGTCAGTTTTTTACGGTATAACCAGCAAATCGCCAGAATCGCCCCGAGCTGAATCACAATCTCAAAAGTCTTTCCCGGAGGCCCCTCAAAACCGAGTATATCACCAAATAATATAAGATGACCGGTGGAGGAAACCGGAAGAAACTCGGTCATTCCCTCAATAATTCCGAGCAAAAGAGCAATAAACAACATATACGAAAAACCTAACTAAACAATTATATCTATAAGCCACTTCGCATAGCATGATTACAGGGAAAGTCAAAATACTATATTGATTAGTAGTAGCAAGAAAGTATTATTTGTTGCGCCATATGCTATACTAATATGTTATGAGTTTAAGATAAATCCCGAACGCTTGGATGACAGTACTAACAAGTAAGAAGTAAAATTCATATGGATACCACAAATGTTCAATAGTGAAGTAAAAACAAAAATTAGAAAAGAACTTGATAATGGTCGTATTGCTGTATGCGTACAGATTCTTATAGTTGTTTCTTTAATTTCCTTTTCTCTTGATACTTTACCAGACATTTCTGAAACAGGAAGCAAAGTACTGTTTTTGATTAAAATCATTACGATAGGACTTTTTACCGTTGAATATTTTCTACGCATCATTATCAGTGAAAAACCGTTTAAGTTTATAACTAGCTGGTGGGGAATCATTGATTTACTTGCTATTTTTCCATATTATTTAGGTGCTTATATGGGTGTAGCGATGGATTTAAGATATGTAAGGATTTTAAGGCTTTTCAGACTAGTCTATATATTAAAAATGTTTAGAAGGAGCAGCGCGCTTAAGAGAATCGCTCGTGCCTTAGCTTTAGCTAGAGATGAACTTATTTTTTTTATAGGGGCATCACTGATAATATTATATGTATCATCAGTTGGAATATATTATTTTGAAAACCCTGTTCAACCAGATAACTTTAAGTCAATTCCTCATTCACTTTGGTGGTCAGTAATTACTCTTACGACCGTTGGATATGGCGATGTATATCCCATAACAATGGGAGGGAAAATATTTACTGGTTTCATCGTATTTATCGGTCTTGGTTTCGTGGCAATGCCAGCTAGCATAATGACGGCCGCTCTTTCGCAAGCACGCAGAGAAGAAAAGGAAAAGGCTGTTGAGAGTGCAAACAAAAAACGAATTAAATAAAGTAGAGTTTATGACCACCGCCCAAACCGCCCTCACCTTCGCTGATGACACCGCTCGTCCGCTTGCCGACCGGATGCGCCCGCAGAGCTTTGCTGACGTGCTGGGACAAGATCATCTGCTTACTGATGGTTCGTTATTTGCTAATGCCATAAAAACCAAAAATTTTCCATCCATAATTTTCTGGGGCAGTGCCGGTTGTGGCAAAACCACGATGGCACGGCTTATCGCGGGGTATAGTGACGGGATTTTTGTCCAGCTCTCGGCTATATCTCATGCCAGTGCTGATTTGCGCAAAGTATTTGAGCAAGCGGCGATCGATAAGGAAGCTGGAAAGCGCACCATATTACTGGTGGATGAGATTCATCGTTTTAACCGCTCACAGCAGGATTTATTTCTACCTTACATTGAAAATGGTACGATAATACTCATTGGAGCGACCACCGAAACCCCATCATTTGAGCTTAACTCCGCCCTGCTCTCTCGCTGTAAAGTGTTGATACTCAACCGGCTTGACAGTAACAGCCTTAAAAAACTCACCCATAAGGCGGAGGAATTTACCGGTAAAAACCTGTCGCTTGATGAGGAAGCGAGAACAACACTATGCGCCATCGCCGATGGGGACGCTCGCTACCTACTGAATATGGTTGAGGAATTACTGGAAATAACAGAGCCGCTGGACAGTGAAAAATTGCTTACTATCATTCAAAAACGGATGCCAGTTTACGACAAATCCCGTAATGGGCATTATAACCTGATAAGCGCGCTGCATAAGTCACTGCGTGGCTCTGATGTAGACGCTTCCCTGTATTGGCTAGCCAGAATGATTGATGGTGGGGAGGATCCACTCTACATACTGCGCCGTCTTGTTCGCTTCGCCTCTGAGGATATAGGGCTTGCTGACCCGAACGCTCTTGTTCAGACCATCGCCGCTAAAGACGCTTTTGAATTTATCGGCGCGCCGGAAGGTTATGTCAATATCGCGCAAGCCGCTGTTTATCTCGCCACCTCTCCGAAATCAATCGGGGTATACCGCGCCATGAACAAAGCCTTAAAAGATGCGAAAGAAAATGGCTCGCTATCGCCACCAAAATATATACTCAACGCCCCAACCAAGCTTATGAAAGAGGCAGGCTACGGCAAGGGTTATGTCTATGATCCCGACACCAAAGATGGTTTTTCTGGGCAAAATTATTTTCCCGAAGAGATGCCACGCAAAAAATATTACAATCCCGCAGAAGCTGGATTTGAGCGAGAGATTATTAAACGGCTGAATTATTGGGAGAAGCTACGAGAGAAGAAGGGGTAGCTAATAAACTGTCATCCCGAGAGTAGCCGAGGGATCTTAGGGTTATAGGCAATTTTTATAAAGATTCCTCCACTCACTAAAGTTCGGTCGGAAAGACAATAAGGAATGTACCGTACAAAAATTATTCAGATTGAGTACAATATTACTATTCTGTAGCGAGCAATCTCTCCATTTCCATTTTCATAGCACAGGATATTCTTAGGATATGCTCTATAGTTATCTCATATTTTCCGAGTTCATAGCAATCAAGCATATGTTCAGAAATCCCTGAAGAGACAGCTAGTTTTTTCAGAGTAATTTTTTTACGTAGGCGGTGGTTATGGATATTTTGCCCGATAGAAAGGCGTAAGTTACGGAGTAGTTTTGCGTTATAATTTGTACTGTAATTCATGGTATTTTCCTTTCTTATACTTATTATGAATAAAACTATGTAATATTTTTATTCAATTTTACGCTCGCTTCTGTCTTCGCCCTAAAGGGCTACGACAATACGAATCGCAGCGGAGAACATTATTTATCAGATAAGGTTTTCATACTCGTTTTGTATGAGAATTATCCAAAACAAGTATAAAGTGTCGGGAGTTGAAAACCACGAAGTTACACGCGATACGGCTATTTCCCCAAAAGGGTGTTTTATTTACCGCACTCCCGACATAAGAAAACAGTGCCATGAATAATGGACACAAAAAATCGCTCTGTCGGGAGCGCACCGGTAACTTCAGCGGTTTTCAATCGCCGTGAGTTCAGTATAGCAGTTTTAATGATTATAACAAGCAGTTTGGTCTTTCGTCATGCCGTACCCGCAGGGTAGCAAATTATGCGCCCTACTGTGCCAGCCAGCCCCCATCCATAGTAATTATCTCACCGGTCATTGGGTTGCCGTTCTCGCCACATAAGAAAGCGATCATCTCACCGATATTTTCTGGCTTGATGAAACGTTTATTAGGTTGTTTCTCACCGAGTAATTTAGCGGTTGCCTCATCTACACTTATGCCCTGCTCTTTTGCTTTATCCTCAATTTGCTTTTGCACTAGCGGAGTATGTACCCATGCTGGGCAGATAGCGTTTACGGTAATATTAGCTTCGGCGTTTTCTAGCGCTACTACTTTAGTAAGCCCGACTATACCATGCTTCGCCGCCACGTAAGCCGCTTTATGGGTAGAGGCGACCAGACCATGCACGGAAGCTATATTTACGATACGCCCAAAACCCTGCTTTTTCATAAGCGGAATAGCGGCTTTAATTGAATGGAAACTTGATGAAAGATTTATCGCTATAATAGCATCCCACTTATCATCGGGAAATTCCTCCACAGGTGCGGTAAACTGAATACCGGCGTTATTTACCAGAATATCAACACTGCCGAACTGCGTGTTACAATCTGTGACCATTCCGGCTATTTCGGCTGGCTTGGTCATATCCGCCGGTGAGTAGGAAGCTTTTACCCCATATTTTTCCGGCAGCTCTTTTGCTAGCGAGTCAATAAATGACTCATCACCAAAGCCGTTAAGCATTATATTACAGCCATGTCCCGCTAGAACATTGGCTATGGCAAGACCAATACCGCTGGTTGAACCAGTTACAATCGCGTTTTTTCCTTTTAACATATTTATTTCCTTTCATCTGATAAAAAATATTTATCTCATTACTAATTTAGTTCTCCAAAATATTTGGCAAATTAAGAATAGTCATTTATTATTTGCTATCAACTCATCCACTGCCTCTGGGTTTAGCAATGTTGAGGTATCTCCAATTTGGTCTATTTGCCCAGCTACTATTTTCCTAAGTATCCGCCGCATTATCTTCCCAGAACGGGTTTTTGGCAATTGAGCGGCGAATCTTATCTCATCAGGTGTGGCGATCGCGCCAATTTGTTCCCTTACCCAATTTTTTAGCTCCGCTACCACCTGTTTATCTTTATCCGCCGCGACATCAACATTCTTATTTAAGGTAACGTAAGCGCATATCCCCTCACCTTTTATATCATGAGGAACACCAACAACAGCGGCTTCAGCTACTTTTTCATGAGCGACTAACGCTGATTCTATCTCGGCGGTTCCGAGTCTATGACCGGAGACATTCAGTACATCATCCATCCGTCCTTCTATCCAGTAGTAGCCGTCAGCGTCACGCCTTGCTCTGTCACCACTAAAATAATACCCTGCGTATGGCGCGAAGTAAGTATTTTTATAACGCTCATGATCACCGTAAATAGTGCGGGCGAGTGATGGCCAAGCGTTTTTTATACATAAAGCTCCCTCACCTTCTCCTGTTATCTCGTTACCTTTTTCATCAAGTATGACGGGTTCAATTCCATTTAGCGGTAATGTCGCAGATCCCGCTTTAGTTTTTGTTTTACCGGCAAGCGGGCTGATTAAGGTCGCTCCGGTCTCGGTCTGCCACCAAGTATCAACTATCGGGCAACGTTTTTCACCAACCACCTCATCATACCACCGCCAAGCTTCAGGATTTATCGGCTCACCAACAGAGCCTAAAATTCGTAATGACTTGCGGCTATATTTTTTGACCCACTCATTGCCATCACGCATCATAGCGCGAATAGCGGTCGGCGCTGTGTAAAAAATAGTGACCTTATATTTATCAACTATCTGCCAAAAACGTGACGAATCCGGATAGTTTGGAACTCCCTCAAACATAAGTGTGGTAGCACCATTAGCAAGCGCGCCGTAAAGCGTGTATGTATGTCCGGTCACCCAGCCAACATCAGCGGTACACCAATATACATCATCCTCTTTAAGATCAAAGATAATTTCGTGAGTATAAGAAGCCCATGCCAGATAACCAGCGCTAGTGTGCATCAATCCCTTTGGTTTTCCGGTAGAACCCGAAGTATATAGAATAAATAAAGGACACTCTGAATCAAAAGGTTTAGCGGGAAAATTATCATCCGCCATGTCAACTACGTCATGCCACCAAACATCACGCCCATCAGTAAATTCAATATTTCCACCACTATGCTTTACCAATAATATTTTTTCTATACTTGTATCTTTTACGGCTATATCAACGGTCGCTTTGAGTGGAACTTTTTTGCCTCCACGCACTCCCTCATCGGCGGTTATCAAAATACGGCTATTAGCGTCAGTAATTCTATCACGAAGAGACTTAGCGGAAAAGCCACCAAATACCACGCTATGTGTCGCGCCGATACGGGCGCAGGCGAGCATAGCGATTGCTGCTTGCGGAATCATCGGCAAATATATCGTAACTATATCACCGGCTTTTACTCCAAGACTAGTAAGAGCGTTTGCCGCTTTGCATACTTCTTTATGCAATTCTTTATAACTAATTATACGGCTTTCATTACCGCTATCACTTTCCCAGATTATCGCGGTTTTATCACCACGCTCCTTTAAGTGGCGGTCTATACAATTTTCAGAGACATTAAGGCTGCCACCATCAAACCACTTTATGGTGGCGGTATTAAAATCTGAACTGTCAACACTGTGCCAGCTCTTATGCCATAGCAGCCTGCCTGCCACCTCTTCCCAGAATTTATTATTAACCATAATCAAATCCCTTATATATTCATTTAACTTTATTTTTTAACTCAGTGAATATTTCTGGTAGCAAGTTTGCCATATCGTCAGCTATAAAACCACAACCAAATTTTATCGCCGCCCTTGAATGAATCCAAACCGCCGCGCACGCCGCCTCAAAAGCTGGCATACCACCGGCGACTAGGCTGGAGCATATTCCAGCAAGAGCGTCACCTGAACCAGCGGTCGCCAGATATGGTGTTGAGCCTTTGTTTACCACTAATTTACCACTAGGAGAAGCTATTGCCGTATGATGACCTTTCAATATGACAACCGCTCCACTAATTTCCGCCGCTTTATTTGCCCTGCTAATTCTATCATGATTCATATCAATTATATTACCAAATAGACGCTTAAACTCTCCTTCATGTGGAGTAAGGATTACCGGTGATTTTATAGAGGAAAAAAGCTGTTTGGGATTTTCCGAAAATACGCTGATAGCGTCAGCGTCTATTATAACCATCTTCTCTTCAGCTAAGGCAGCAAGGGTAAATTCCTTTGTTTTCTTGTTAATACCAGCCCCACAACCTATCAACACGGAGGTCACATGTTTATCTTTTATAAGTGATAAAAACTGTGAAATATCCTCAACTGGCTTGGTCATTATAGCGGAGAGAGAAGCGGCGTATACCGGTAATGAAGCACTGTCACAAGCAACTGATACTAGACCAGCACCACTACGCAGAGCGCAAAGCGCGGCTATTTTAGTAGCGCCAGTACTTTCTATACCACCAGCCGCTACGACAACATAACCACGATCATATTTATTTCCCTCAATGGCTGGGGAAGGCAGATGGGAAAGCCATAATTCAGGGGTATTTTCTGTTATCAAAATAGCCTCCCGTAAAAACATTTAACAAAAGAATCCCATCAAAATGTTACGCTTAGGATAAAACATAAAATAAAATAGATAAATAAAGAATCCGCTCTAACCAATCAAGCACATCCAGTGCCACCAGAATTTAGAGAATTTACTATATAAGCTCCCTCTATTATCAACACAGAACCAACACCATGTATAATAGCGAACCCCCAAGTTATTTTATTAAATATAGCAAGGAGCCCTACTATAATCGTACCAATAGTAAGCAGTCCCTTACCAGTAGTCCCTAGCATCCAGCCATTAACCGTACACATCATATTACCGATAACAGTGTCCGTTGCCATAGCCACATCTGGAAGCAAAACTACGGATACAAGGAAAATAATAAATAAAAACAATATGTTGCACTTATTCATAAAAACAAAAAATCTCAAGATAATTCAATGATACATGCTAGCCTAGAAAATAATATAACGAAAGTTAAAATTTGATGACAAAACTCCTAGATAGCATCTACATGGATAATTCGTCGTAATAAGCTATATAGTTACAATATATTTATACGTAACAGCTTAGAAAGTTCTTGCAAAAACAATTTGTTAGATTCGTAAATATTAGAATCACGTAGTTCATCTAGCACCAGCTCATCAGGATAGAATTTATTAACAAGCTCCTCTATCTGCTCCAATATATTATTGTTAACTATTACGTTATTCTGACTAGACATATATTCTAGCTGATCCTCCTCCAGCGGAACCCTAAGCCGCAAGCAGGCGGGACCTCCACCATTTCGCATGCTTTGCTTAAGATTCATATAGATTATCTCGGAAAGTGGATTACTATTATCCGCTATTATTTTTTCCATTAAATTTGCCGCTTTGCCGCCATACAAATCTCTAAGTTCTTGTGGAGCTATTATTACCATACCACCACTAGATTTACTTACTATCTGACTATTAAAGAAATAGGTATTTATCGCCTCTTCCACCGTGAGTTCGCTATCCTTAATGGTAATTACATGAAAATCGAACTCCGGATATAATTTCTTATAGGATTTTTCTATTTCTTTAATGTCACTCTCACCACCAGCGTAAGCCTGTTCATGAACAAGTAATAAATTCTCATTACTTACCGCTATTACGTCATTATGAAAAACCCCAGCGTCTATTACTTGCTGGTTTTGTCTAAGCATCAGGTAACTATCATCAAAGATAGAATGTTTTTTTACTATTTCTGTGCAAGCCTCTAAATTCTGCCTACCACCATATACAAACACATTAAGACCTTTTTTATTATGGTTTGGACAAAGTCGCATATGGTTTGCCGCCCCTTCATCTAAAAAGCCATCATTCGCGGAAAGTGGTGGGAATATATTGATATTACTGACAGCAGAAAATATTTGTTTAAGTATAGAATATGTAGCGTCTGCCTCTATCCTTCTATGTTGGTTGGTATGTAGGTTCGCGACTGTAAGACAAGATTTACCAGAAATACTCTCAGTGGTGGGAGTTACGGTCGCGGCGTTTGCCACCCACATAAATGATGATGATGAGTATCTTTCCAATATATCCACCGGAGCGTTAGATAAATCGTAACCCTCTTTTTGTATTCCCATAATATCAGGGCGTAATTGTGGAGGCATAATTCCGACTGTTACTCCAAGAGAAAGTAACTTACGCATTAGCTCAATAGCTTGCAAAGCCGCTTTCTTTGGACTAGACTTGTTGCCACGATTTTTGCTGGAAGCGACATTATCAGGTGACAGACCACCATAATTATGGGTAAGTCCTGAAAGACCGATAAAAATAACTTCCCGCATAGCAACCTCTAAAATTTTGCAAATAGTGAATAAAGTAATTAGCAAATGCCAATAACCGATATATATAATTATGATTTCGCACAGCTAGCGAGCTGCCAGAATCCTGAAGAAGCTTTCAAACAGGAGTTTTTTACCAAGCATCTTACTATCGGCGAACTTAAGACTATACATGATTATCTGCAAAATCAACAGGTGGAAATAGATGGAAAAACTATAAAAGCAGCCACATACCTTAAAGGGGTAGTTAGCGGAGAGTTACCTCCATTTCTCATACTTACGCAGTTGCATGGCAATGAACCGGCGGGTCTTGCCGGAGTCGCTCTTGCCATCGCCCTTAGCAAAGCTGGTATGTTACGTCATGATGTGATCTGTGCTATCGGCAATCCGCTGGCGGCAAAGCAATATTTCAAAGAATGGGAAAAATCGCCAAGTTCCGAGCAGGAAACACGTGACGCTTTTCGCTGTGGTCTTGATGATAATGGCAAACTACTTGCCGATGGCAACCGAATACCGGTTGATTTTCTTGAACGTGATAGCGATTACCCACATACGGAAAGAGCTAGAGAATTATACCATATAGCGCGAAATATACGTGGCATAATAGATATACATTCCGCACGTGGAAATATGGTTTGTATTACTGATCATAAAAATGATAATGATCTTAAATATAGCCCAATAAGAGCGGTGCTTACCGATCTCGCTGAGGCAATTTCCGCTAACGCCTCGAAGCAGGTTACGGTAAAAACCCTTAAAACTATTCTTTCCCCGCTTGAGAATATTAAATGCCAAACTGGCATAGAAGCCGGAAGACATGAAGATAAAAACTCGCCAAATATAGCGGCAGCCTTTACTCTTGCTACCTTGTATAATCAGGGTATTACTAGCGTTACTCCTCTTAACCCTCAAGAAGACGGGAAATTTGTTCGCTATAGTGTCCAGCCAAGAATAACTTATGGTGATCTTGAGTATGAGAAAACTCCGCCCAGTAATGATCTTATATATATGGCAAAAGAGATTGGTGGTGCAGTAGAAGAACATCAATATGATGAAATGGAAGCGGTAAAGAAAGGACAGATAGTTGCCGTAGCAAAACCATCTGGAATAGTTTTCAGAGCCAAATCAGATTTTTCAGGAATATTTTTTAGCAAAGCGAAAAAACTATACGACATAGATCCAAATGTTGATCCATGGCCAATAGCGGCAGAAGATATGAATAAAATAAAATTCTGCTATCCGTGTTTAGTTTCGGACATGGAGATTAGTTTTTAATTATTTCTTTAACGGTTGAATCTTTTCTAACGTACACACTCGCTACATCATCACGAAAAACTTCCTGCCATTCATCATGAAATAATCCTCTTTCATAATATTTAGCGAAATCTCGTCCGTTTTTTATCAGTATTATCTCAACACCATAAGAATCCATTTTTTCCTGCCAGCCTTCATTAAGTAGGAAAAAATCTATAAAATCACTAAGAAGTTTTTCATTATAGGCAGCGTTCGCTCGTCCATCAATGAACACTGGCAGCTTGCCACCGCTTTCATAGATTATACGACCGCCAAAATCATAATCATTGAGTAGTTTTTTATCTGGATAGTTTTTCATTACATATTCTATAGCCGGAAGCGGCGACTTATCAGCTTGCTCCAAATAATGCTCCTTACCCATAATTGTAAGAGTAAAATAGCTAGCTATTACCGAGATAATCGTAAGACTTGTCATAACCGGAGATAATCTTTTATTTCTTATCCATTCAAGAAGGCTGCGGGTATTTTTGTCTTTAAGGTCATCAGCAGGCAAGTTTGCCGCTAAATAAGGCGCGCATAAAATAGCTGCAAAGCCAACATTACGGATAGAAAAAAACATAGCGGTAAGCCAGATGAAAGCAAGGATAATATCAGCAAGATGTGAGTTATTCTTGCGTATATCCACAAAAAGCACAAAGGCAAGCATGAGAAATGTAGCGCCTATTACCTCACCAAAAACAAATGGATGCCACTCGGTTATATATTGGGTTATGACACTTTCCCTAGTGTTTATGATGAAATATATAAGATCAATCCCATAAGGATTAATAAGAGCAGCGAACAGGCAAAAGATACCAACGGTAAGCATACTGATGAGACATTTCCATTTTTTACGGAAAATAGCCTCCAAACCAAATGCCCCTAGAATAGTATAACCAACTATAAAACTGCCATGTATATTTACCCAAATCATCATAAGCAGAGGCAGAACAAATAACTTACGAATATCATTCCTCATACGGTATGAATTTAATATATTATAAAAAATAAGAGCGAGTAATATGCCAGCTATTTGTGGTCTACCGGTAGCAAACTCACGCAAACAATAAGCGGCGATAAGAGAGGTAAAAATCATGGCATTTACGCCTATATCATGCCGCTTGCTAAGAGCTCCTATAAGGGTGGCAACCACTAATGATGGAAATATGACCGAGAAGATGTAAAGCCCTTTTACTCCTGATTTTTCGTGTATGAAGCTGATTATAATATCCCATAGCCATGAATGGCTATACCACATATCCTCGCCACCTGAATTAGAGTAAGTAGTTTTTTCAGGTATGAAACCACTCGCCCTAATTAAGTCACCTGAAGCTATATGCCACCCCATATCATAATCTTGCAGGATAGGTACTCCAGCCATATAAATAAGCAAAAAACTTACTAGAAACGCTAGGATAGCAAGTGGTGTCGGCAAATATTTATTTACTGTCATCATCATAATATCTAAAACTTGTTGGTTATTGGATAGCGTCTGTCCCGTCCAAACAGCATTGATGATATTTTCACTCCCGGACAAGACTGTCTGCGTTTATATTCTGATATTCTGACCAATTTGAGAATTTTTTCAACCGTAGAAGCTTCATGACCAGCCGCTATTATCTCCGCCGCTGACATCGCTTTTTCAATATATTTTTCAAGTATGTCATCTAATATCTCATATGGTGGTAGATTGTCTGTATCTTTTTGCTCCGGTTTTAACTCAGCGGATGGCGGTTTGCTAATGACAGACTCAGGTATAGCCGTAGCAACTGAATTACGCCAGTTAGCAAGTTCATACACTTTAGTTTTGTATAAATCCTTAAGTACGTTATAAGCCCCGCAAGAGTCACCATAAAGAGTTGAGTAACCAACGGCTATTTCTGACTTATTACCGGTAGAAAGCAACAGACTGCCATAACTGTTGGAAAGCCCCATAAGCACGACAGCTCTAAGCCTTGCCTGTAAATTACCACCTATTTCGGCTTCTTCTATCCAGCTTTCACGCCCAAAATGTGGTGTCAGCATCTCATCAAATGTTCGCATAGCGGAACTTATTGGCACTGTAATAGTCCTTATACCGATCATATCAGCGAGAACTTTAGCATCATCCACTGAGCCTTTTGAGTTATAAGGTGATGGCAGTAATACTCCAAGAACATTATCCGAACCCAAAGCGTCAGCGGCAAGAACAGCGGTAACTGCGGAATCTATCCCGCCGGAAAGACCTAGTAAAACTTCGGAGAAGCCATTCTTACGAACATAATCGTAAAGACCTAATTTCATCACCTGCCATATCAGCCAATTATCATCACGTTGGTTTAATGGTAATGTATTTTCAGAAGACAGTTTCATGTAATTATTTATGGTAAAAATACCCTCAGCGAATTGTGGAAATGAATTTGTCACCTCACCTTTACTATTTAGAGCAAATGAACCACCGTCAAAAACAATATCATCCTGACCACCAACTAGGTTCACATATAATAATGAGCATCCCGTAATAGACACCACTTTTTTCGCCACCTCAATACGCCGTTCATATTTACCAACCTCAAATGGAGACGCATTGATTACAAATATTATATCTACACCCTGATCACGTAGATCTTTTTCAAAAGACTGATCCCATATATCCTCACAGATAAGGATTCCCACCTTATAATCACGCCACAAAGCTATTTTATGACTGTTACCGGTGGAAAAAAGCCGCTTCTCATCAAAAATACCATAATTAGGCAACATTATTTTACGCTGCACGTGAACAATATTGCCACTATCAAGGAGTAAAGCGGCATTATATATTTTCCCGTCTTCCTCTAATACCGAGCCGATAATAACCGCCGCCCCATCCTTAGTAGCCGCCGCTATATCACGAACCGCTTTCATCGCCTGAGTACGGAACTCCGGCATTAAAATTAAATCCTCCGGCGGATAACCAGTTACGCATAATTCTGGAAATATCACTATTTGCGCGCCATCATCACTGGCTTTATTCCAAGCGGCGATTATCTTATCACGATTGCCGGAAATATCGCCAACCGTGAAATCTATCTGCGCTATGGCTGTACAAGGTAAATCAGAGGATATTGACATTTTATTCTGATAGCAGCTTCTCAAGCTCTGGTAAAGCCTCTTCCCAACCAGCAACCAGCCCATAATCAGCTATCTCAAAAATCGGAGCGTTCTCATCCTTATTGATAGCAACTATTACCTTACTGTCTTTCATGCCAGCAAGATGTTGAATCGCTCCTGAAATACCAACAGCGATATAAAGCTCCGGAGCGACCACCTTACCGGTCTGCCCGACCTGATAATCATTGGGAACAAAACCAGCATCAACCGCCGCTCGTGACGCGCCAACCCCAGCCTTTAACTTATCTGCGAATCCTTCCAGTTTTTTGAAATTTTCCGCCGAGCCAAGACCACGACCGCCGGACACCACTATCCTAGCTGAGGTAAGCTCAGGACGTTCTGATTTATTTTCGTTTAACTCAACGAACGATGAAAGATTTGAAGACTCAAGCGGAGCGAGCGTTTCTATAGTGGTACTACCACCCATTTCCGCTTTAGCGAAAGCAGTCGTCCGTACCGTAATTATTTTTATATCCTCATTAGAACGTACCGTCTCAAGGGCGTTGCCGGCATAAATCGGACGAACAAACGTATCAGCGGATAATACCTCAACTATCTCAGAAATTTGTGAGACACCGAGCAAGGCGGCAATGCGTGGCATAATATCCTTACCCGTAGTGGTCGCCGCCATTAATACATGCGAATAGTTTCCAGCAATGGAGACGATAAGAGGAGCTATATTTTCCGCTAGAGGATATGCGTAATGAGAAGCGTCAGAATATAAAACTTTTCCCGCACCATTTATTTTCACGGCTTGCTTGCTTACTGATTCAGCACCAACGCCCGCTACCAACACATCAAAACCACCACCTATAGCATTGGCAGCGGTTACCACACTTAAAGTGGATGCGGCAAGCTCTTTATTATCATGTTCGGCTATTATAAGAACTGTCATATAACTTTCGCCTCATTTTTAAGCTTACCAACCAGCTCTTCAACGCTTGAAACCATTACACCACCGGAACGTTTTTTTGGTTCCTCATATTTTACGGCGGTTAATTTTGAGGAAGCATCAACTCCTAAGTCAGATACCGCAATTTTCTCAAGTGGTTTAGAGCGAGCTTTCATAATATTAGGAAGAGCGGCATATCTAGGCTCATTAAGCCTGAGATCAGTGGTTATTACCGCTGGAAGAGGTAGCTTCACACTCATAAGCCCGCCGTCTATTTCTCTAGTAACCAAAGCGGAATTATTTTCTATAACCAGCTTAGAAGCGAATGTCCCCTGCCCCCAACCAAGCAATCCGGCAAGCATCTGTCCGGTCTGGTTAGCATCATCATCTATCGCCTGTTTTCCAGTAATTACTAAACTAGGATTTTCCTTCTCAACGACTTTCTTAATAATATTCGCCGCCGCAAGTGGCTTAATGTCGCTACCAACCTCTACAAAAATAGCTCTGTCAGCGCCAACAGCAAGAGCGGTTCTTAGCACATCTTGAGATGCTTCCGCACCTATGGTCATCACTATAATTTCGCTTACGATACCTTTTTCCTTAAGACGCACCGCCTCTTCAACCGCTATTTCATCAAAAGGGTTCATTGACATTTTAACGCCTTGTGTTTCCACCCCGCTACCATCAGCGCGAACACGTATGCGCACATTGTAATCAACCACTCGTTTTATTGGGACTAATATTTTCATTATTAAATGTTATCAAACAGCTTTTAACAATCAATTAACAATTTTCTCTTTGAAATAAGCTATTGTTTTATCTAGCCCTCTATCAAGAGACATTTTGGGTTGCCAACCGAGCTTTTCCTTAGCTAACTTGATATCTGGCTGTCGCTGCAACGGGTCATCCTGTGGTAATGGCTTATAATTAAGCGGTGAGTCGCTGCCGGTTTTTTCCAGTATTTTTTCCGCCAGTTCCTCAATAGTAAACTCATCAGGATTACCGAGATTTACCGGACCAGTAAAACCATCCTTACTTTCCATCATTTTTACTATACCGTCTACCATGTCATCAATGTAACAGAAAGAGCGGGTTTGTGAACCGTTACCGTATATAGTTATCGGTTTTCCTGTCAATGCCTGACAGATAAAATTGGACACTACCCGCCCGTCATCCTCACGCATTAATGACCCGTAAGTATTAAATATTCTTACCACCTTTATGTTAACTCCATACCGACGATGATAATCAAAACATAAAGTCTCAGCGGCTCTTTTACCCTCATCATAGCAAGCGCGTGGTCCTATTATATTAACATTACCAAGATAGCTTTCCGACTGAGGATGAATTTTAGGATTACCGTAAACCTCACTGGTTGATGTTTGCAATATTTTAGCGTTATGTTCCTTAGCAAGCTCTAGTAAATTTTTCATGCCAAGAACATTCACCATCATGGTACGCACTGGATCTGGCTGGTAGTGGATTGGAGAAGCCGGACAGGCGAGATTATATATCTCGTCAAACTTTATATCATTAATTCCAGCAAATGGCTCAATTATATCGTGCTCAATAAGTGATACGTCATTCCGCTTCAATAGAGATTCTACATTCTCACGTCTGCCGGTGAAAAAATTATCAACAATAAAAACTCTATTACCCTGACCGGCAAGTAAGACGCTTAAATGGGAACCTATAAAACCAGCGCCACCGGCGATTAAAATATTTTTCATTTTTCTATATATATATTTATTAATTATAAAAGCGAATATAGAAAAACATCAATATGTTCACAAGCCTTAATTAATTAGTAATGCGCAGCTTTTGAATATTCTCAGCTATAGCGGTAAAAATATTTTTCAATTGGGTTCCATCAGGGGCGACAAAATAGTATTTGTTAAGATTATTGACGACATTACCAGAGGCACAGGTTCTTAGGAATTGCTCAACCGCTACCCCACCTGTATTTATAAAATTACCATCAATATCTTTTTTTACAATATCACCAAGCGCTATAGTATAAATAATAGTTGGCGGTGTCATGGCTTTTAACTCGTTACAAATCGCTATGCTAGCGTTATCTATATCAAGGTCGTGACCTGGCTTACCACCATTATTCTCACCATCAGTAAGTAATACCACAACACGTACAGTATCCGCTCTGAACTCCGTAGCCTTAGATTTAGCAGCTTCAAGCCCTTTAGTGCTGTCAGTCGCGCCCTTTATCTTTGTATTGTTATAATAGCTGAGGAAATTAGGTATACTAGTTGAACCAGTGGTTTTATTAACAAAATCATTAACCTCAACCAACTGATCATTCCAAGTTACGGCAGCAACCCTATTTGGAGAACTTCCAGTGTCATCAAGCAAAGTATCACTAAGAGCTTTTGCTGCTATTGTAAGAGCATGGAAACGGGAAGCATAAGCACAAGAATAATAATTTCCTGTAGTATCATAACAATACGGGTAACCTGCCGTAGCTGGATTGCCATCATTATCATTACATGGAGTGGTTGCGAATTGAGTACACTTATCACCGTCAAACTGCCAGTCCATTGAATCAGATACATCAAGCACCAATATTACATCAAACTTAGGAGCTTTTCCTGGTATATCAACTTTACTAGCAGCGGAAAGTTTTAGCTTATCCTGCCCTACAGTCCCAATAAAATTAGTATCAAGAGAGGTATTTCCACTTATCTCCATATTAAGGGTATTTTGGGTTAATGTAAAAGAAGGTCTAGTTTTACCGAGATAACTCGCAGGAAAGTTAAGGTTATAATACATATTAGCCGCTGTCTGTCTGTCAGCGATGTCAGGGTTATTCTTGGCGGGATTGGCGGCGGCAAGACCAGCTAGATCAAGTGCCTGCTGATATTTTGTCTTAAATAGGTAAGCCCTACCAAAATCAAGACCAGCCCCAGCGATGGCAAACAAAGCCATAATAAACAATCCTGTCATTATTATCACATTTCCACGCTCACAATATAGAAAAGACAACAATATTTTTTTCTTGTTAAACATATCACACTCCTAAAAGCCCTGAACAGTAGACAACTAACGATGTATTAACCACCCCAATATAATCAACCTTCTGATGGTGGCGGGTATGGATCACCACCACCTCCACTACCAGTGCCGGTTCCTGGTGTCTGAGTGGTGGTGGACGTGCATCCAGTACGGTTACGAAACTCAGCGGGATTACAAACTTTTGAACCAACAGTATCATCAGGGCTCGCAAAAGTTATAGTACAATACTGACAATATTTCTCCCCTGTACATGTCCAGCATACTGTCTGAGTCCCCGTCTCTGGGGTACCGGTTGTAGTGCAATTATTATAAGGCTTATCTATTGTATAACAGCCTTCCCAGCTATGTACCGGACCTGGTATGACTGAAGGAGGGGCCGGACGTACTAAAGTCAGAAGATCGCCGTTACGCGGACGTGAATAAATAACTGACTTCATAGTATGCTCACCTATATTACCAACGCCTAAACCTCCGAGTATTTTACTAGCTATTGGCTCATACTTATAAAAAGCTTCAACAATAAGCATATTCTCACCGACTTCCATGCCACTCAACGCGCCATTCATCAAAGGCTGCCCTGAAAATGTAGGAAAAGTTGGATGCGATCCGGCCGCAATACCATTATCCGAACCGTTCCCATTCAAAGAAGGCTTGAAAATAATAGCGTTAGCACCATTCAAAATGCTTCTCGTATCAGCATTTGCTAGATCACCCCCACCAGCTACCTGCCAATTCACGGTAATAGTATCATTGTTACCCCCCGGTTTGGTTTTACTGATTGAACTTAGAAGTATTATCCTATCTAATGGATCACTATACCCCTCCATATTATTTCCAAACTGCGGAATTATTTCATTATTTATCGCGTCCAAATCTATTTCCAGAGGACCATCCTTATAGGTAATCGGCAGATATTGAGTCATTATGTTAGAAACAGAATATGTCGCGCGCTCAAATTTCTGAAAGCCGATTATATATCTAGCCACCTCAACAGAGCCAAAAAATAATACAAGCAATATCGGCAATAATATGGCGAACTCTACCAGTGCCATACCACCGGCATCATATATTAAATTTTTTCTATTTTTAGTCATAAACCACCCCCGTAACCATAACATACTCAAATTCCAACAAAGAATTCTATAACCAGATTTCTGTCCAAACCTAATTTATTATTCCAAAAGGCTCATTCTTAATAACTGTTGATGCCGTGATCATAACCACCCCTTTATCACCAAAAAAATCCGCCATTATCGGAAACTTAACCTGCCACGGATATGAGATACGAACTTCTATGATCTCCCCCCCATTGGTTAGAGCACTGGCTCCAAGACCCTGATAACCGGCAACACCATTTATTTCCTCAAATGTAGTACAGCTAGATGGGCTGCTGCTTGGAGTCCCGCCATCCATGCAAATATCAGGGGTTACTGTTCCTCCTCCAGACAGCAGATTAGTTTGAAACACTATCTTATCCTTATCCATCAAACTATCAGTATTGTGCTCCACCACACATTTAATATAAGCTATACGGTCGGCAGAGCTACTACATACCGGATCACTATCAACACCTGTGGAAGAAAGACGAGCTATTTTGCTTGCAATTCCTTCTATTACCACCTTGTGATACATAAACAAACCGAACTCGGTAATCCCAAAAAACAGGAGAAAGAACACAGGAGCGACAAAAGCAAATTCTAGAATGGCGGAACCTTCTTTATCCTTATAAAGCGATAATATGTTTATTTTTCTCATAAATTCTGCCTAATTAATGCGTAGCTCTAACCAGTTATTAAAAACATCTCCTGTTTAATTCAATAATCTCAATATTTGAGATAAGACAAACAGCTGTACAAAATCGTTGATGCTGATTATAACATATACAGTAATGAATTACCTTAGTAAATGTTACAATCCTTCATATTTAATAAAAATGTAACAAATTTCTATTAAAAATTAGTTAATATTTTAGATAAAACTTAAATTATTTTAATGATTTTACTATTATCACCCTCAAAAACTATTAATAATATAGAATTAGACAAGGTAAACATCGCTACTTATATACCAGAATTTATTACCAAATCAGAGCAGCTTATCAAAATACTACGCAAAAAACCCACTGATGATTTGGTTAATTTAATGTCAATAAGCAATAAATTAGCAATTCTTAACAAAAATCGTTATGAAAATTTTACAACCCCGTTTACCAAGAAAAACTCCCATCCGGCTATTCTAAGTTTTCAGGGTGATGTATATGAGGGAATAGAAGTAAAAAAATATCAAAAAAAAGATTTTGAGTTTGCCCAAAAGCACTTGCGTATAATATCAGGTCTTTATGGTCTGCTAAAACCACTGGATCTTATCCAGCCATACCGACTTGAGATGGGAACAAAACTTAAAAACGAATCCGGAAAAGATTTATATGAGTTCTGGAACGATAGTATAACAGAAGCGATAAACTTTGAACTAAAAAGCCATAAAGAAAAAACTATAATCAACCTAGCCTCACAAGAATATTTCAAAGCGATAAAACCGCAACTTCTCGCCGGTAAACTTGTGAATATAGTGTTTAAGGAAAGGCAAGGAAAAGAACTGAAAATAATTGGTCTTTTCGCTAAAAGAGCACGTGGTAAAATGGCTAATTTCATAATAAGGAATCACCTAGAAAAGCCAGAAGAATTGCTCAGATTTAATGATGATGGTTATAAGTTCTCGGATAGATTATCTGACGAACATAACTATGTTTTTACCAGAAACAAGCCGGTACAAAGTAAGAAATAAAGATTAGTGAATGGTGATACGCTCATTGCAATAAATAAAATTTGATGGCGCTATAACCGGTATCGCCGCTACTTTCACAGAATGCAACTTACCTTCTATCTCATCCTCCCAAAAATCTAAGAATTTTTTAAGAACTGGAAACCTTGGCGCTATATCTAAATTTTGCCAAACAAAGCTCTGCAACAAAGACGGATGATCCGGCAGATGATATAGTATTTCAGCGGTGGTTAGCCGGTAATCTTTAAGCATCAACTCAAAATCAGACATACAACCTCCTGTCGTATATTTTTACAAAATAACTGTGACTACCATCATATTATAACAAAAAATCTTAATATATTCAGCATATTATGAAAAAAAATATCAACTTAAAATTCTGGATTTTTTAAAAAAATCTGCTACAATATTTACCACTATTATGCAAAGTTATGTCTCGTTGATTTTTTCCTGCCATTTGCGACAAACACATGAGTTCTAAGCCTTATTTTTGCTCTACCCCTTCGCGATAGTTGCAAATCTTCCAAAAATCTATAGATTCTGCTCTCTTCAAAACAGAAATAATATGTAAAAATAGTAGGTGAGCAGTGAATTTATCTCTTTTCAAAAATTTCAAAACAGAAGTGCTGTCGGGACTTACGGTTGCTTTAGCTCTTGTTCCTGAGGCGGTTGCTTTCGCGTTTATAGCTGGTGTTCAACCACTTGTCGGTCTTTACGCGGCTTTTATGGTTGGATTGATTACCTCCACGTT
This sequence comes from Rickettsiales bacterium, assembly GCA_041396965.1. Lineage (NCBI taxonomy): Bacteria > Pseudomonadati > Pseudomonadota > Alphaproteobacteria > Rickettsiales > Rickettsiales bacterium. The sequence goes on along the minus strand of JAWKXN010000001.1, from coordinate 378,800 downwards.
TGGCGGCAGACCTGGTATGATTTCAGGAGCGACCGGCGCATTGGCGGTAGTTATGGTGAGCTTGGTTAAAAATCATGGCGTTGAATATTTGTTTGCCGCTGTTATCTTGATGGGAATATTACAATTCTCAGCCGGTCTTCTTAGGCTTGGGAAATTCATACGCATGGTGCCATATCCGGTTATGCTTGGATTTGTCAATGGTTTGGCGATTGTGATATTCCTAGCTCAACTCGGTCAATTCAAAACTATAAATGATAATGGTGAAATGGCATGGATGAAAAATGAGGCAATATTTACAATGCTTTTTATTGTCGCCATTACTATGTCTATTATCTACTTAATGCCAAAAATTACGGGAAAATTTCCCGCTCCTCTAGCTGGAATACTTGTTGCGTCGCTACTGGTTATTTTTGTGGGTATAGATACTCGTACGGTTGGTGACTTAGCTTCAATAGCTGGTGGTTTTCCCAGCTTTCACATACCATCCGTACCTCTTAATTTAGAAACGTTATATATAATATTTCCGTACTCTATAATACTTGCCGCTATAGGACTTATAGAATCTCTTCTTACCTTGACATTAATAGATGAAATGACAGAGACCAGAGGTCGCAACAGCCGTGAGTGCGCCGCTCAAGGAATCGCCAATATCTGTACTGGATTTTTTGGTGGCATGGGTGGTTGTGCTATGATCGGACAAAGCATGATAAACATAAAATCTGGGGGCAGAGGAAGACTTGCTGGAATAGCCGCCGCTCTTTTCCTATTATCGTTCATATTATTCGCTTCTGACTGGATAGAGATGATTCCGGTCGCTGCGTTGGTTGGGGTTATGTTCATGGTAGTTATAGGTACTTTTGAGTGGTCATCGCTAAGAATTATCCATAAAATACCTAAATCAGACGCTTTTGTGCTTGTACTTGTTTCTACGGTGACTGTGTTTACCGATCTCGCTATCGCTGTTATCGTTGGCGTAATAGTTTCCGCTTTAGTTTTCGCTTGGGAGTCGGCACGCCATATTTATGTGGAAGCACAATCCGAAAATGAAAAAACTAAAACTTATATATTACATGGGCAGCTTTTCTTCGCCTCAATAAATAAATTCAGTAGACTATTTGACCCAAAAAATGACCCTGAGGATGTGATAATTGACTTCCGTTATTCCCGTGTATGGGATCATTCAGCGCTTGAGGCAATTGACTCACTAGCTGAGCGCTATATAAAAAACGGAACAAAACTACATTTGAAACATTTGAGTTCTGACTGCCGTGACCTACTGTATAAGGCGGGAAATATGATAGAGCAGGATAAAGATGATGACCCACATTATCGGGTAGTGGTAGATTACAAAACTCACCCTCCGAAAACGGTGGGGTAGAGAGAATACTGGACAAGAAATATGACTGAACAGATTTCCCCCATCTTCTCCACAGTTGTCCTAACACTTTTTCCTGAGATGTTTCCGGGCAGTTTGGGGCATTCATTAGCTGGTAAAGCCTTAGAGCAAGGCATATGGTCGCTGAAAACCTTACAGATTCGTGATTTTGCCACCGACAAACATAAAACCGTTGATGATAAACCTTTTGGTGGTGGGGCGGGTATGGTGATGAAACCGGACGTAATTGATGCCGCCATCAAACACGCCAAAACCCTGTTACCACCAACCACCAACCACCAGCCACCAACTATTATTTACCCTTCCCCACGCGGCAAACCACTTACTCAATCTATGGTTGAAAAATTAAAAGATACACAACCAATAATAGTATGCGGCCGTTTTGAGGGAATTGATCAGAGGGTGATAGACCACCATAATATGCAAGAAATAAGTCTTGGTGACTTTATATTATCTGGTGGTGAAATAGCGGCAATGGCTATTATTGACTCTTGTGTACGCCTGCTTGATGGGGTAATAGGCAATAGCGAGACCCTGCTTCAAGAAAGTTTCAACAATAATGAAGAATTTACTAGACTATTAGAATATCCGCATTATACTCGCCCATCCGTTTGGAAAGGAATGTCTGTACCTGAGGTACTGCTTTCTGGTAATCATAAGGAAATTCTACGGTGGCGACTTGAGCAGGCTAGAGAAATCACACAGGCTCGTCGTCCTGACTTGGTGGGCATGGGCAAAGATAAGTGAAATATAGATACGGTTAAAGTTGAGGAACAAGAAAATGAATTTATTGCAGAAGATTGAACAAGAAAATATGGAAAAACTTGCTGAAGGCAAGGAAATAGATGACTTCGCGCAAGGTGATACCGTAAAGGTTGGTGTTCGCATTATTGAGGGAAACACCGAACGTACCCAGATTTTTGAAGGTGTGTGCATAGCAAAGAAAAACGCTGGTGTTCGTTCGTCATTTACTGTTCGTAAAATCAGTCACGGTGAAGGTGTTGAGAGGGTGTTTCCTACCTACTCTCCACGTGTTGAGAGTGTGAAAGTGGTGCGCAGAGGTGTTGTTCGCCGCGCTAAACTTTACTATCTACGTGGTCTTACCGGCAAAGCGGCTCGTATCGCTGAAAAACGTGACAATAAGAAATAATATTCTTGTCTAATGACCATCTTAGCGTTGGTGGCTGGCGCTAATGATTGGTACATTCTTCATCAGCTATCACATAGATATTGTCACTGATGCCTAGAACTCTTTTTGATAAAATATGGGAAAATCATCTTGTCCATACTCAGGATGACGGTACTTGTTTAATCTATATAGATAGGCATTTGGTTCATGAGGTAACAAGTCCGCAAGCTTTTGAGGGGTTGCGCACCGCTGGACGCAAAGTACGTCGCCCTGACGCTACGCTTGCTGTTCCTGACCATAATGTTCCAACCACGCCAGAGCGTAAGCAAGGAGTGATAAAAGACGAGACTTCCCGATTGCAAGTGCAGACATTAGCCGATAACGCCGAGGAGTTTGGCATAACCCATTACGCGATGGATGATAAGCGGCAGGGAATAGTTCATATAGTAGGTCCTGAGCAAGGTTTTACCCAACCAGGTATGACCATAGTTTGTGGTGACTCACATACCAGCACACATGGAGCTTTTGGCGCACTTGCTTTTGGTATAGGAACTTCTGAGGTAGAGCATGTTCTTGCTACCCAAACCCTTATTCAACGCCGTGCGAAAAATATGTTAGTTCGGGTTGATGGCAAACTACCAGTAGGAGTTACCGCGAAAGACATAGTTCTTGCGATTATTGGGAAAATAGGAACCGCCGGTGGTACTGGTTATGTTATAGAATATGCTGGTGAGGCGATAAGAGAGCTTTCTATGGAAGGGCGGATGACGGTTTGCAATATGACGATAGAAGCCGGAGCGCGCGCTGGTCTTATCGCTCCTGACGAAAAAACATTTGAGTATCTGAAAGGAAGACCACAAGCGCCGCAAGACGCTGACTGGGAAAAAGCTGTTACTTACTGGAAGACTTTGCCTTCTGATGCTGGTGCTAAATATGACGCGGAGGTTATATTAAATGCTGGCGATATAGTACCACAAGTAACATGGGGGACTTCACCGGAAGATGTGCTGCCAATTACCGCCTCCGTCCCCGCTGGGGATACACCAAGTAAAGCGCGCGCTCTTGAGTATATGGGGCTTAAAGCCGGACAGAAGCTTACTGATATAGCAATAGATAAGGTATTCATCGGTTCTTGTACTAATGGTCGCATTGAGGATTTACGGGAAGCGGCAAAATTCGCCAAAGGGCGCAAGGTGGCAAGCAATGTGAAACTGGCTATGGTAGTACCGGGTTCAGGACTCGTAAAAGAGCAAGCGGAGAAAGAAGGTCTTGATAAGATATTTTTAGAGGCTGGCTTTGAATGGCGTGAGCCGGGTTGCTCTATGTGTCTTGCCATGAACGCCGATAAGCTTTCTGATGGTGAACGTTGTGCTTCTACCTCTAATCGTAATTTTGAGGGAAGACAGGGTCGTGGCGGGCGTACCCACCTACTATCACCGGCGATGGCGGTTGCCGCGGCGGTTACAGGTAAGCTTGCGGATGCTAGGGAGTTGGAATAATGTCTTTATTTACAAAAATAAAAGATTGGTTTTCTCCGTCTAAAAGAAAGAAAAAGAAGAGGAAAAAAGAAGAGGAAATTAACTGGAACGAGTTAGATTATGGAAAACCAGCGAAGCCCGATAACCTCACCCCGATTGATATAGACCCTTGGAAGACTTGATGAATACTATATTAGCGTATTGCGCTCATTAGTAGAAATCCATTCCCCTGAATGACGGAGAAAATATGAAACCTTTTAATAAATTATCAGCTATAGCAGCCCCCCTTCCTATTGATAATGTTGATACTGACATGATTATCCCGAAGCAATTTCTTAAAACAATTAAGCGTACAGGTCTTAAAGAAGGCTTGTTCTATGAGATGCGTTACAAAGCGAATGGCGATTTTATTCCTGACTTCGTTTTACATAACAGCCCATATGATAAAGCGGAGATATTAGTTTCTGGTGCTAATTTTGGCTGTGGGTCTTCACGTGAGCATGCACCGTGGGCATTGTTTGATTTTGGAATCAGATGTGTAATCGCTGAGTCCTTCGCTGATATATTCTTCAATAACTGCTTTAAGAATGGCATATTACCAATTGTTTTACCAAAAAAAAATGCTCTGCCGCTTATGCAGGCGGCAAAAAATGGTATTAAAATATCTGTGGATTTGGATAAACAAACTGTAAAAGCTGATGGTCAGAACACTCCAGATTTCTCGTTTGAGGTTGAGCCATTTCGTAAACACTGCTTAATTAATGGGTTGGATGATATAGGTCTTACTATGGAAAAAATGGACTCTATCGCCACCTATGAGCAAAAACAAAAACAAAATACTCCTTGGCTCGCGGCATAGCTGAAGAAGATACTGTGTTGTGATTTACTACCACAGCTATAAAAAATGCATGTCCGACGGGTCGTGTGAGTCAGCAACCAGAAAAGTGGAGTCTAATGCGAAAGCAAACATGCTTTCACAAGAACAAACTTAAATATAGGAAATTATATGCAGCAATTTGTAATTATGGCGTATGACGCTACTGATGAAAAAGCTATGGAAAGAAGGCTAGCGGCACGTGAAGAGCACACTAAAGCGATGACACTCGCGCGGGAAAATGGTAACATGCTCTGTGGCGCGGCACTACTTGATGATAATGGAAAAATGATTGGCTCAAATATCCTTGTCAATTTCTCCTCAAGAGCTGAACTAGACGCTTGGCTTGCATCAGAGCCTTATGTAAAAGGTAAAGTATGGGATAAAATCACCGTCACTCCCGCCAGACTAGGTGATAGTTTTAAGGATTTAATAAGAGGATAGTATAATGACAACGAAAAAAATATTACTGCTCGCTGGTGATGGTATTGGTCCAGAAGTGGTGATGGAGACTAAAAAGATAATAGACTGGTTCAGCGACAATGGTAATGTAAAATTTGAAACCAGCGAGGCTCTGCTCGGTGGCGTGGCTTACGATAAAGTTGGCACGCCTTTTCCAGAAGAGACCGTAACCGCCGCCAAACAATCTGACGCTGTCCTTCTTGGAGCTGTAGGTGGCCCTAAGTGGGAATCGCTACCAATCGCATCACGTCCTGAAAAAGGGTTACTTGGAATACGCAAAGCTCTTAGTCTGTTTGCCAATCTCCGCCCAGCCGTGTGTTTTGACGCTCTGGCGGACGCTTCCAGCCTGAAGCATGATATAGTTGCTGGACTTGATATTATGATTGTGCGTGAACTCACCGGTGGGATTTATTTTGGACAGCCACGTGGTGTGGAGGAGCTAGCGGACGGGACACGCAGAGGCGTAAATACGGAAGTCTATACCTCACCGGAAGTTATTCGCATCGCCCGTGTCGCTTTTGAACTGGCGAAAAAGCGTGGTGGAAAACTCTGCTCGGTAGATAAAGCTAATGTTCTAGAATGTACTGAAATGTGGCGTGAGGAAGTCACTAAAGTTGGACAGAATGAATATAGCGATGTTGAATTATCACATATGTATGTTGACAACGCCGCTATGCAGCTTGTCCGTAATCCAAAACAATTTGACGTGATGGTAACTAATAACATGTTCGGGGATATTTTGTCTGACATCGCCTCTATGCTTACCGGCTCTCTTGGCATGCTTCCCTCCGCTTCGCTTGGTGAGGCGGGAACTCCAGCTCTTTATGAACCAGTACATGGCTCAGCTCCAGACATTTCCGGAAAAAACATGGCTAACCCAATAGCGACCATACTTTCTTTCGCTATGATGCTGCGCTACTCATTTGATCTGAAAAACGAGGCTGACAAGCTGGAAAACGCCATTAAAAATGTTCTTGCCAAAGGTCTACGCACCGCTGACATCATGCAAGAAGGAAAACAAAAAACATCCACTTCTGAAATGGGAGAAGCTATCTTGCAAGAGCTAGCTGGGTAGATCTAAAACGCTAGCTGCCAACCAAGCATTAGGCGGTAATCAGTCTCAAGCTGTGGTCCGTCGAGACGCTGGTAAACTGGCACACCAAATTCTAAAGCCAGCCTATTTCCAGAAAGACTTCCCGAAGGTTTATATAAGTTGAGTCCGACCAGAGCGTCAACGCGCTCTCCTCCACGTAAGTCAGTGCGGGCAGTTGGCACCATCATTGGATTCAGATCTTGATCACTACCGTGAATATTTCCCCATGATTTTCCGTCTAAGCGGAAAGAAATGCTCGCATACTCGGTAACGTCACGTGCTATCCATGTTGTAGCGGAATACTCATTACCTAGACGATAGCCCTCACTATTCGTTCCAAAACGCAGCACTGTGCCGATCTGCCCTCCCCACGACCATCTATCATATTTACTGGTATAGGTAAGACCAAGAAGCGGGTCAAAAGTCCCAGAGCCAAGCTGCATCGGATATGGGAGCTTCTGATTAGAGCCTGCTGGAGTATCACCTCGCTCATCAACGCTTCCAGTTGGCAGGCTCACGCCAAAATTAAACAATAAATTATGTTTACTACGGTGTGAATGATTATTTGGATGCGCTGAGTTACTTCCTGAATCATACAACGTGTATATGCCGCTTAATTTGAAATCCCCAACCCCTTCTGTCTCCGTTTCAAAATAAGTTCCCATACGATTGACATGATTCATGGATTTCCTGATATATGGCAGCATCCCCATTATAGTGAGACTATCGCTTGCACCATACATAAGCCCAAACATATGCATTTCCATCGTCATATCAAGTGGAGCTACCACAAAATTATTAAGTACGGAAGCTCTACTGATTCTGCTATCTCCGTCGCGATTACCATCCATTTCCATACGGCTATAGCGGTACGAAGCCATCCACTCGCCTTTTCTATGATTATGATCCCCCATAACCCCAATCGGGGCATGATCATCAGGCAGAGAGACACCTCCGGCATAAGCAGGCTGGGTGGAGGCAAAACTCACAACTAGAATAGATTGCAAAACACTTAAAGAAACTATTTTTTTCATTGGGAAGGATTCCTTATTAAAGTAACAAAGACAAACCAGTTAAAGCAAGCCTCTTAACTTCGCAACCTAATTTTATAAAATCTACCATAAAAAGATTGACGCGAACGCACTGGCTCTATAGTCTGGCGAATGATGGTTTTTCTGCTGGTGTGAAATCGGTAGAAATGAAAATGGAATGTGGTACGGGCTATAGTCCAACTCCACAACTGCCCCTGCAACTGTATGCGATAGTTTTGTTACATTATGTCACTGGGAAATCGGGAAGACGTAACAGAACGGCAACTCGCGAGTCAGGAGACATGCCATCGGTTAAGTTGTCACGCGCAAACGCATCGGGCTGGGTGATCGGTGAGGATTAAAAATCCAAGTTTGCAGTGATGTGTATCATTTTACGCATCGAGGTTTTTTATGTATAAAACAATTACTAGAACAGACAGTTCTTTGAACACTATAGCTAGCGGCAAGCTGGCTGCTATTTCCTCTATATTAATCGGTGGTATTTTTATTTACCTTATCGGATTTGCCAATATTGACGCGGTTCATAATGCCGCCCATGATACTCGACACTCCGCCGCCTTCCCGTGCCATTAGCATTGGTATGGCATTAAAGGTATATCTTAACGAATTAATATAGGGTCTAATTATGCAAAAGATTTTAATTACCGCTTTAGTGGCTGGTATAGTCGCTGGTTTTCTGTCGTTTCTGGTACAAAGCGCGAAACTTAATCCCTTGATATTACAAGCGGAGACTTATGAACAAAACGCTCCTGCTGAACAAGGCGCAGGGCACGAACATAATACGAATTCTCACGAGCATGATTCTGAGGCATGGGCACCTGAGGACGGATTTGAGCGCGACGCTTACCGCCTGCTTACTGACATAGGAATGGGCGTTGGGTTTGCCCTCATCATGGTAGGATTTTTTGTTTTAAGAAACGATAATATGAATATGGATAAGGGTATATTGTGGGGAGTGGCGGGATTTGCCACCTTCTCTCTCGCTCCATCTTTTGGCTTGCCACCTGAATTGCCGACAACACTCGCCGCTGAGTTACAAGCCCGCCAAATATGGTGGGTAGCAACCGTGCTGGCTACCGCTTTTGGTCTGTACGCTATGGTATTTAATAAAAATAGCATAGTAAAAATAATCGCCGCTGCTATCATAGCCATACCTCACATGATTGGCGCGCCACAAGCGCCACTTGGTGGAATTGTGCCAACAGAACTTAACGCTCAGTTTGCCGCCGCCTCAATTGGCAGTATGGCGCTATTCTGGTTAGCGCTTGGCGCGGTAAGTGGCTGGTTGTATGGAAAATGACTAATAGAAAAAAAATTGTTTAACTATGGGTGGTTATCCTAAAAAACAACTAATAATGACTGGAGTTGCTTTATTATTTGCTATAATAATGTTATTAGAACCTAGACTATTAAAAGCTATTGTTTCTATTATATTTTTACTTTCTATTCCTGTAGTTCTAATACGTTCCTTGTTAAAGATTAGAGAGAACAGAAGAATAAGGATACTGACAAATAGAAGAAAAATTCCAGAAGACTCAAAATTGCCAGTGATTTCTATTTTTATTGAATCACTAAAATTTGTAAAAATCTACTATATTGACTATGTAAAATTCTTTTCTATAAATATATTATTAACTATTGTTTCTTCATTTTTTATTGTAGGGCATAGTTATTTTTACATAGTGTATAAAATTAGTAATCCCAGCCTAGAGCTGCTAATTTTTGTTTTTGTGATATTATACACTTACTCTTTTTCTGCCTCCGCTTGGCATCGCTTTGTAGTAAAAGGCGAAAGCTTAGATTATATGAGCTTCTTTAATATAAGGGTCTTAAATTATATGATATTTGCGATGACTATAGCAGTTATAGCGATGATTCCAAATATCATTTGGTCTTCAGTCAATGTAATGTTCGCAAGATACGGTATGCTGACAGGAAATACTATCCTACTGACAAGTTTATTAACTATATTCGTCTCTATATTTGTATTATTAGTAAATTCAAGACTTTGTATTGTGCTACCAGCCAGATCATTTCCAGAAGAGGGCACGGTTATTGATGACATATGGCAAGCAACATTTCTTAATAAATCAAGACTACTTGTCCTAAATATATTATATTTAATACCAACAATATTAGTTGCTCTAGTAATTTCAGTATTTACAAAAGACCCAAAAATATCCTTAGTTATAGAGATTTTATTTAACCTTATGGTAACGGTGCCTATTGTTCTAACATGCTTATCGCTAGCTTATAAGCATTTCTTTAGTGTTCGCGGGAACCAAGAGTCAGTTAACCACCTTACCAATAACAACTAGAACCGCACCTTCCATAGTCGTGTCCTCTAGTAGTTGTGGAATTGTATTGATTGTCCCTTTTATTATTTTCTGGCTTGGCAAAGTGGCGTTCATGACCGCAACCGCTGGAGTATCAGGGTTAAGACCAAATTCTTGAATTTTTTCGCTTAACGCCGAAAGCGTTTTCTTTGGCATGTAAACGACCGTTGTCGCGTTTTCATCAGCGACCGCCTGCCAGTCAACTCCTTCGGGAAGCCCGCCTTTATGGTCATGACCGGTTACGAATTGCAATCTCCTCGCTGATTCCCTGTGGGTCAGTGGGAAACCAAGAATAGCAGCTACGGATTGTGCTGTAGTAATTCCAGAAACAACTTCCACCTCTATTCCCGCCCCTCTTGCCGCTGCCATTTCCTCTGCCGCACGGCTGAATATAAGCGGATCGCCGCCTTTAAGACGCACCACAATTTTGCCGTCAAGGGCGAATCTTACCATCATTTCATTAATATCGGATTGGCGGCATGATTTTCCGTGCCCTTTTTTGCCCACCGATATTTTTTCCGCTTGCGGGTTTGCCATCGCTAGCACTTCCGGTGAGACCAGTTTATCGTAAAGGACAATTTCGGCTTCTTTAAGAACCCTAACAGCTTTAAGCGTAAGGAGTTCAGGATTACCACATCCCGCCCCAACCAATATTATTTTACCTACCATTTTTTATTCCTCACCCGCCACCATATGAAAAAATGTTCCTGATACATTACCCGATTTCATTCCCGCTGAGCCAAGCGCATATCCGTTAGCGTCTTCTATATCACCTATAGATTCAGCTTCACCCTGTTTTATTACGGTAGCATAATGGAACTCGTGCCCACGTACTATGCTCTCCTTTAATCCTATTGGGCAGTCAGTGGCAAGCGTTACTTTACGATAGCCGAGATGCAACTTTTTACTTGAGAATGAAGTGACAAGCGGAAGTAGTCCTGCCATTTTATGTTCCGCTCCGCCCGCGTCAATAATCGCCTCACCGAGTACCATATAGCCACCACACTCACCATGCACTGGTTTTTCTGTAGCGAACTCCTGTAATCCATGTAGAAAATTTTTATTACTAGATAGTGTGTTAGCATGCAATTCAGGATAACCACCAGCCAGCCAACATAGATCGGCATCCATATCCGGAGGCTCATCCGCAAGTGGTGAAAATGGGATAATCTCTATACCACTTTCCCGCCAACCCGCTAAAACATGCTCATACATGAATGAAAATACTATGTCGGACGCTAAGGCGATTCTTCGCACTGCCGCCCCACACTTGTCGCGGGGTATAAAATTACAAATTAAGTCTGTGGTTTTATTCCTAGATCCCGCAACAAGTGCGGGATGACAAGCCATTGCCGAAATACTATCAATATCTAAGTGTTTTTCTATGGAATCCGCCACCGCGTCAATCATTTTTTCAATATTCGCTATTTCTCCCGCCTGAACCAATCCTAAATGCCGCTCTGGTATGGGGGGAACAGAGCCACGTGGCAAGAACCCAAATACTTTTATTCCCGCTTTCTCCACTCCAATCTTCGCCAGATTATAATGACGTTCACTTGCTATATTCCCAAGCACCACACCAGCGATTTTAATATCTGGATTGAAATTATTAAACCCAAGAGCGACCGCCCCTGCCGACTGCGAGTGACCGCTTGCGTCAACAACTAAGAGAACCGGCATGTTAAAACGAGCAGCTATATCTGAAGATGCCCCATTACCGCTAGCGCCATCCATAGCCACCCCATCAAATAGCCCCATAGAGCCTTCGGCTATCACAAATTCTGCGCCACCTATTCCTCGTCTAAAATTTGCGGCAAGCACATGCTCTGGCATTGTCCAGCTATCAAGATTATAACAACTACGTCCTGTCGCCACCTTATGAAATGCTGGATCTATATAATCAGGACCACATTTGAACGAGGATATTTTTATACCACGCCGTGCTAAAGCCCTGAGCAATCCAAGTGTTACCGTAGTTTTACCGGAGCCAGAACGGGGCGCGGCAACCATTAAAGTTTTCACCATATTTTACCATTTCTGAGTTTATAGTCGTTTCACTTTATTTTTATAGACAAAAATAAAGTAATCCCGCCCGCTTCGCGGCGTAAAACCACCACTTTCGGTGATGGTTTTAATAGTCGTTTGCGGTAAAAATTACCTTAAATGACTATATCTGTTTGATATAACATAGCAAACTCAGCTACAACAGGTTTATGAAAGAATCTAAACCAAATAGCGATTTGCGTAGAGGCTGGACGACCGGCACATGCGCGGCGGCGGCGGCGAAAGCGGCGTTTGAGGCATTAATCACCGGAAAATTCCCTGATATGATTGATGTATCGCTACCACGTGGCGAGCGCCCGTTTTTTTCCTTAGCTCATACAGAGCTATCTGAAACATACGCTACCGCTAGTGTAGTAAAAGACGCAGGCGATGATCCTGATGTTACACATGGCGCGGTGATAACGGCTAAAGTCAGTTATGCTAAAAAAGGCGGCGGCATTCTATTTTCTGCTGGCAAAGGCGTAGGAAAAGTTACCAAAGCCGGACTGCCTCTTGATGTTGGCGAACCTGCCATCAATCCTATGCCAAGACAGATAATAGCAACGGCTATAGAGGAAATAGCCAAGAAATATAATGTAAATAATGATGTGGAGATTGAGATATCAGTAAAAGACGGGGAAAAATTAGCGCTCAAAACACTAAACCCAAGACTGGGGATTTTAGGAGGTATTTCTATTTTAGGGACTACTGGAATTGTCATCCCCTTCTCTTGCTCGGCGTGGATTCATTCCATTTATCGTGGCATTGACGTTGCTCGTGCCGCCGAAATCAAACATGTAGCAGGAGCAACCGGCAGAACCTCAGAACTCGCGGTAAGCAAATTATATAGTATGCCGGAAGACACACTTATTGATATGGGTGATTTTGTAGGCGGAATGTTAAAATATCTACGCAACCACCCTATAGAAAAAGTGACGATAGCGGGTGGTTTTGGCAAAATGTGCAAACTGGCGCAAGGGTTATTAGACTTGCACTCACGGGCTGGCAGTGTTGATGTTAATTTTCTTGCCAAAATCAGCGGAATTGAGGAAATCAAACAGGCAAATACCGCAAAACACGCTTTGGAAATAGCAGGAAAACATGGTTATAACATAGCGTCTGTCGTGGCTGAAAAAGCGCTTAAAACAGCGCAAGAAGTAATAAGGAATGCTGACATAGAGTTAGAAATAGTAATTTTTGACCGCAATGGCGAGTTGCTTGCGAGAGTTTAACTACGATACCTCCGGTGGTAATCAGCATCATAAAGGGCGGAGTCACGAAAATTTTCTTCCGCTAATACTTTTCCTACTATAATAAGAGCAGTACGTTCTATTTCCTTATTATCCACCAATTTCTCAATCGTACCAAGTGTCGCGCGGATGATTTTCTCATCTTCCCATGTCGCGCGGTAGACAACAGCGACTGGACAATCTTTTCCTAAAATCGGAGCAAGCTCATCTACTACCTTATCCAGAGCGTGGATTGATAGGTGAACGGCAATTGTCGCTCCCGTCTTAGCAAACGTGGCAAGAGACTCACCTTCGGGCATGGCGGACGCTCTACCACTGGTACGGGTTAAGACTAATGATTGCGCCAACTCCGGCAATGTTAATTCGCACGAAAGAGCGGCAGCAGAGGCGGCGAAAGATGGTACGCCTGCTGTAATCGTATGGGGAATACCAAGTTTTTTCAAAAGGCGTATCTGCTCACCCATCGCCGACCATATGGATAAATCACCACTATGAAGCCTCGCCACGTCTAATCCTTTTTCATGAGCATCAATAAATTCCGCTTCTATTTTATCTAAATCCAGCGGGGCGGTATTAACAATTTTCGCGCCCTTAGGACACCAGCTAAGCATTTCCTCAGGCACAAGTGAACCGGCGTAAAGACAGATGGGAGACGATTCTATCAATTTCTTTCCACGCAATGTTATCATGTCGGCGGCACCCGGTCCCGCTCCAATAAAATGAATCGTCATCTACCCCTCTCCTAGTGCTATGGCGCAAGTAGCGGACGCTGAATTTACGCGTGAGCAAATAAGTTTAGCTCCCTTTCCAGCGGCGGCAAGAGCAGCGGTTTCCGCCACTGATGGAATGGAAAATAACTCTATTACTTTTTGCGATACTGTCTGCTCCATACCGGCCATTTCCTCACATTTTTCTTTTGATATAATAACTAATGGTATATCAAGAGCATCGGCGGAATTTATTATACAATCTTCTTTTTCTTTCACCCATGCTGTTGCCATAACCGTTATATCGGTAACGACCATATCAATTTTTTCTAAAGCTGTATGTATCAGTTCTATTATTTCGGCAACTGAGCAATTCTTGCGACAACCAATACCAATTGCGATTATGGAATTATTCATCTAACACCTAAAAATTAAACTCTACACTCAAAATAGGGTCTTGCTTTCCGCCCAAAATATTTAGTATCAAAATATTTTTCTTATCATTAATGTAATATATCGCATGCGAACGGTATTCATAGCGCAACAATCCATTACATATGAACCCATAATTACTACCCCATGTCGGATTTTTTGCCAATAAATCAAAACACTCATGTAATCCCAACATATATTTTCTGGCGATTTCTAATCCAAAATTTAGAATAGAGTATTCATAAATATTATCTAAATTACTTTCCGCGTTATTGGTAAGCTTATAGTTTGCCATTTTTAATGAGCCTATCTTCAACTTTCCTCATAATATCAGGGATTTTTGACTCACTTATTCCACTTTCTAGACTATCATCAACAAGGGAACGTAAACGCTGCTCCGCTAATTTTTGGCTTTGATCCCTTCTAATCAAATCACGAAAATATTCACTATCATTACCATATAAACCACTGTTAATCTGAGATTTCACCCAGCTTTCCATAGTATCTGATATAGTAATAGTTTTACGTAGCATTGTCATGTGATCTCCGATTTATATATTTATATGATGATAATCATATTTATATCATACAAAAATAACTCTCATAAGTCAATATTTTACCACGCTCCATTGCAACACACTCATAGCGGGACGCAAACCTGTCATCGTTCCCACCGCCTCTGAACGCTCTATACCAATACGGATTATATCACCGCCATATTTTTTGTACGCCGCTAGAATCGTAGCTTCCGTTTCAACAGTCACAGAGTTTATAACCATCCTACCGCCTTTTTTAAGAGCGCTCCATGCCGTCTCAATCACTTTGGGATTGCCAGCTCCACCGCCGATAAAAATCGCGTCTGGTGCTTCTATTTCCCGCAAACTATCTGGTACGCTGCCTTCTATTATCCGTAAGTCTGGTACTCCAAGATTTATCGCGTTACGTTTCGCACGTTCGGCCCGCTCAGGAATTTTCTCAAAACCAATAGCGCGATTAGATGAGTTATGAAGCATCCACTCAATGGCGATAGAACCTGCTCCCAAACCAATATCCCACAGCAATTGCCCTCTCTTAGGAGCAAGACTAGACAAAGTAATCGCCCGTATTTCCCGTTTGGTTAATTGTCCGTCATGCTCAAAAAAACTATCATCTATGCCGCTAGAAATTGGTATTATATTTCCTGCTGAATTCTCCATTATCTCAAGCGCTATCATATTAAGGCGAGCGTAGTTATCTTCTTCTTTGAACTCAACTATACGCTCCTTTTCACCTCCTAGATGTTCCAACACCAAAAATTTTATCTCATCAAAACCACGCTTTTTAAGCAGTTCCATCAACAAGTGTGGTGTTGTTTCATCGGTTGATAGTGCCATTATTTTCGCGTTTGGCTGCAAGTGTGGAATTATTTTTTCCAAAGCTCTACCGTTAAGCCCAATAGTTACCGTATCCTGCAATGCCCAACCGAGCCTTGCCGCCGCTAAAGAAAAACAGGAAGGCGCGGGAATAACCAGCATCTCATCTATGGGAATAAAACGATTAAGAGTAGCTCCTATCCCGTAACAAAATGGATCACCAGATGCTAGGACAGTGGTCAGAGGTCTGTGGCAAGCGGTCGGTCGCATAATTTGCTCAATTGTTCTTTCAATTGGACTTTGCCAAATTTCACTTTTGCCTGTTATTAAGTCTTTAGCCAATTCTAAATGACGCGCGCCACCAATAACTAATTCAGCATTCTCAATATGAGAACGTGCGTCTTGCGACAGACCAGAAATCCCATCCTCATTGATGCCAATTACCGTAAGCCAATATTTTTTATGGTTATTCATTGTTATTATTTTTATTTTAACCAGTCGTGCAGTTTATTTGCGCTATCTAACTAGCATAAAAAATGGTAGACATAATAGCTAAACCAAGCGGTATAGTAATATAAAACACACCACTGCTAATTTTGGCATATAACCATATAGCAAACGTAAATCCTATAAATAATAGTAAAAATAGCGGGAACAGCTTAGCACCTACGCATATACCAGCCATTGCCATAATTTCCGCTTGTTTTGGTAGACGATATATATGCCCAACTTTTTCAATGGATTTTCTCCAGACTACCGCGCCGATAACAGTGGCGAACAACCCGCCAAGCACGAAATTGAACAACACTCCATCAGTGTAAACCCTAAGCAGCATACCGACTATAATCGTGCATATTATTACCTTACCCATGATAATTTTTTCATTTACTTCTATAGCGGCAAGAATAATCAAAAAAGCTGATAAAGTAATTGTGAGTATCGCCATATCACTGAAATCATACTTAAGAAAGGCAAATACAAATATAGAAGCAAGTAGCAACTCAGTTACGGTATGTGAAGTTGGATAAGAAGTTCCGCAATAACGACATCTATGACGAAGTAGCACAGCGGAGATTACCGGAAACAGGTCACGCACCTGAAGCAAAGCTCCGCAGCTACCGCAATATGGTTTTTTATCAAGTAGCAAACGACCACGTGGCAAACGGTGAATAAGTGAACAGGCATAGTTTCCGACGGCAAGTCCCATTACTATCGCCCAAATTACCCCAGACCAAATATATCTGGCATCCATTGTCTCAATTACGGTGAACATCAATTATTAGACTCCTTACATCAGATCAATTCTCTATTTTTAGATCAGGGGTGATTATCTTATCTATATAACGTCCCTGAAATAGAGATATACCAAGCGCCTGACCATATTGTACCGCTTCTTTGTTATCACAGCGACATAATATCACACGGTTACTGCCAAAATTTCGTATCGCTTCTGATATTTCTAAATTGGCTGTATTGTTGAGATCATCCTCTATATCAGCGTTCCACTGCATCTTCACCAAATCAATCCCTAACTTTTTGCTGTTTACCATCAGAAAACTATCAACGCTTACACCATCAAGACAAACACGATAACCAAGCCTTTGCGCCTCATCTCTTGCTACCTTAAAAGCGTTTATATCAACAAACACATCTATAGCTGGTATCTCTATTACTATGGCAACCTTTGATGATGGTTTTATCATGGAATCAAATTTGGCAAAACGGCTTGATATAATAGTCTCAACATTTAGATTCAGACTTACGGGACTTCCGGTATATCTGTTTATGTTACCACGAAATAATTCAAGCATCCGATTATCAAGCAACTGTGTCATATATTTGAATAACCAGCGGTTACTTAAAAAATCAACATCCGTTTTAAGAAGCTGACGTAGATGCATTATATTTATATACATCTCCTCAAAAATTCTACGCATGCTCATATCTGGAGACACGGCACAAACTGGTTGACGGCGAAGAACACGCTGTATATCAGCCTTCTGTAAATCTCTTTCAACAGCAGCAAGACTTGATACGTCAAACTTTCTTTTAACCGAACGTGGTGATTCCTCTGACATAGCAAGATTGCCAGCTCTTTCCGCCGCTGAGTTCCGACGAACAAGAAACGCCATACGTTTTCCGCACATATCCATAAAATCTTGGAAATTATCACTCAGATTATATATGGTACAAAAATCTGAATTTTCCTCACCATCGTCAAGATAACTAACCGGATCGTCCATATATAGATAGCGCAACTGGAAAATAAGCTTATTCATTATGTTATGTTCAAGATCGCAGCACACTACTATTATGCTGTGATCCGCCATATAGTAAATTCCACCTTCATAGCCTTTAAGTAAATCTCTGATTAAATTTATAGCTATCTTAAACTGATATTCGCTTTTATATTGCTCAAGAAGAGTGTCCAGATGAAAATGTATAGCCCACCAACCATCTGGGTTATGGATAAACCCTAACATTTCCATCAATTTGGTTTCGGCTGACTTCTGGACTACTATCATAATTTATAAATTCCACTAAGAATAGTTTGTACTAGCGTATCACTTACCGCATTGATTACAAATAGTTTAACCAATTACTGAAACCACACGTAAGTGACATGACAAAAACCAAATATCGGCAAATAAGCTTACTATAATATAATATATTGAAAAGACAATTATATGAAAACCTAAAACATCAATCTAAGTATATTAGAGTAATCGTCTGTCCACAAATATACGGAATCCATACTATCCAACTTACCCCAATGTTTAGGCAAATTCATTTGCTTAATCACTGATTTTTTTGCCATAACCACCCAGATTGATGTGTTTTTATATTTATCTTGACTTATATCCTTATCAAAAAATACCATAGCATCCATTCCTAAGTTATTTGCTATGGCAGACACGACCTTGCCAAGATTAAGATAACGATTGCTTATATTTATTAGTATAACCCCGTCCTTCTTTAGATGTTTTTTATAGGAAATAAAGGCTTCGTAGGTAAGCAAGTGGATTGGTATAGAGTCAGAGGTAAAAGCATCTAAAACTATTAGATCAAACATCTTACCATATTTTTTAATTTGTAGTCTTCCGTCACCCGCTATTATATTAACCGTTGGTTCGCACTCCTTAACATATGAAAAATAATCGCTATTCTCTACTATATCTATTACGGCAGGATTAATCTCAAAAAACGATATTTTATCTTCTTTTCTACCATAACAAGCTATACTGCCTACACCAAGACCAATAGCAGCAATATCCATAGAATATTTTTCCTTCTGCAACGCATTAATTACATCACCTACCGGACCACTTGGATGATAATATGACATAGGAATAAGATGTTTTTTACCTGAAATATATTGGATACCATGTACCGTAGTACCATTATTTAGTATTATAGCTTCTAAGTCATGGTTCCTAATTTTTAGGACTCCATAAAAATTACGAATAGACTTTACTAATCCACCTGAAGAATTATGAAATAACAACCCAGATGAGACTATAACTATATAGAACAAGCCCATACGGAATGGTTTTTGATAACCTGACAAACAATACTTAAACACAGCATAAGTTGTAACTAAAAATATAATAACTAATAAAAAAGCACCAAAAGGATAAGTAAGATTTGTCGCAATGAATAGCGAAGATAAAATTAAAATCAAAAAAACAAATATGATCTTTAAATCTTTGCGAAATGTAGAGGCAATTCTTTTTTTGGATGGACGAAGCATAAGAGCAAGCGCAATGATTATTTGTAACTCAAAAAGCATATTAAATAATGATGGCACTACGAAAGTAATAAAAAAACCTCCCAACACTCCACCTACTGATAAATATAAATAAAATACAGCGAGGTTAGACGCTTCCGGACGCATCCTATAAAGGATTATATGGCATATAAGCGCAGTTATGAAAAACATACTACTGTACCATATTATTGAAAATACATCTCTTATAGAATAGACTCCTGTAAGGAATTCTAATAATATGGGCAGGGTAAATATTATCTGCAATCTCAACAGTAATGGTAGTGATAGACGTTTCCAACCGCTAAACGCCATTATAAAACTTGCAAGATAAACCCCCAAAAACAACATCCACAATAATGGTATCGGTGCAATATCTGTAGTCACATAGGTAGTAATAGCGATAAGAAAGGCAGAAGGTACCGCCGACAATAGCATCCAGTGTAGTTTTGTTCCTATAGGAATTACAGAAATTGTGGATTTATATAAATTGATAATACTATATTTTGCCGCATTATTGTAAATTATAGCACATAGCACTAGCATTATACCAATTATGGTAAATATATACTGAAATAGTATTATCTGCGACTCTATTCCAATAAATGGTTCTATCAATACTACGAAACCAAGTATACCAAACATACTACCGGCATTACTAACTGCGTATAGCCAATATATATTATCCTGCTCGCTAATATTTACATACCACCTCTGCAGCAGAACCGAGGTACTGGCTAATAAAAAAAATGGCAGCCCTACATATAAAAAAAGTTTCTGAATTTGCCATCTTATAGGGTAAATATAAGCATCACTATCTACCTCTATATAAAACGGCATTTTCCACATATATAATACAGCTATCACTACGATAGCAATATGAATGATAACTTGCTTATTTACTGTAAAAATGGTTGTTACACGATTAGCGTACCAGTAACCAGAAAGTAACAACATTTGGAAACATGCCATAGAAATGCCCCAAACACTCGGGGAACCACCAAGTGATGGTAGCAGTGATTTAGTGAAAAGTGGTTGTATCCAAAATAGTAGAGCTGAGCTTGCAAAAATTATACTACAAAATAGAATAGCCACAACCTAATTCCCGATGTTCCTACCGACATTCCTTTTGGCGACGAAATCCTCAAGTGAGGACGTATCTACTCTTATTGACGGATCATTTAACTTACCAGAAAGTTGCAATACCATTATTGGAATTATATCAGGAGATAGGTTTGAAAATCTGAATAATATAGAAAACTGACCAGAAAGACTTTTAAGATCTATACCACCAATGATAGTCCCTGTAACCAAACCGCTTCTTAGAGTAACTCCGGGCGCTCTTATCTCACCTTTTCTTACATTAATTGAACCATCAACCATAAACTCGGTGGTTCCTTTAGTAACAACGTTATTTACATTGTTAAATACGTCAGCGGAAGAACGCGCTACCTCAATTATATTGCTAACACCAAATATATTTATGCCTTTCACTTTTACGCCACGAGCGGAAATTAGAAATTTTCCTTCCATCTGCTCAAGCCATTCTCTAAAGTTCCAGCCGGTAGTTGAGATAGTACCACTTAAACTACTATATCCATTTATATTATTTAGACCTATTACCGGATTTAATATATCGTAAATATCAGCCTTAGACATAGTAAAATTAAGCAAAATACCGGGAACTTTACCACCATAAACACTGCCAGCCATACTGGTTTCAGCTTGAGAATAAACAAAATCTAAATTTGTTATTTTCAGTTTTCTGCTTTCTAGGTTCGCCCGCATTTTAACATTCTCAAAAGTGAACCCCTTATGTATCAATTTGCGTAAATTAATGTCTAGTATTCCATCAACTTCTCCCATCCATTCCATAGGAATACGGCTATCAATATACTCGTTTATTTCTTCTTTAAGAATTTTTCGTTTTTTGAGGCTTCTTAATTTTTTAGCACTATTTTTGTCTTTACTATGCTCAATCTTCGCTGATGATGGAATAAAATACTCCGTATCTAAATTATCAGCATTGATCATTAAATTTACATATGGCAGCAAATTATTTACATTCAGACTAAAATTCAGCTCTGTTGTTGAGTCAGGATAAACAAAACGAATATCCGAAAGTCTTAAGTCTCCCTTGTAAGCGTATAAATAAAAAGAAGCCTTATCTCCCTTTTTTTCCATAAAAGTAAAATCATCAATGTATACTTTAATATCCATCCTCGTTGGAATTTTTTTAAGCCAATCAAAACGATTATCAGAATATTTTTTAATGATAGACGATTTCTTTTCAATCAAGTTACTCGTAGTTTCTGGAATACTATCATCGGTAAAATTATCTGTTAGCAGTACATCTCTTATATAGTCAAAATTTACATCTTTTAACTTTATCTTCATGTCAACACGAGGGACTCCAGCAATATAGGCTGTCATGGTTCCACTCATATCTTGACCATCAATAACAGCATCTGCCTCAAACAACCGAATTTGCTGACTATCCATATACAAATTGGAGTCTATCACAAATTTTCCATTTCCTATATCAGGTAGCTTATTCGCCGCAGGATAAAACATTTCTATTGATTCATGAAATTTTTTTCCTTTGGCTTCCATATTACCCTCAAAGCGAAGATTACCCAGACCACCCTGCGAAACAACCCCAAATATTGACAGAAGACCATCACCTTTTAGGTTAATATCACACTGATTTATGGTTACAGCTCCATTATCAAGCACTGTATTTAACGCTACATTCTCCCATTTCTGCTCTCCAAATAGGACATTATTCGCTTTCATATTAAGCTTTAGCTCAATATTTTCTGGCAGAGGATTAGTAGGGTTAAAATCGTAATTTTGCACATAATCATCAGGATGCGCACTACGCAATTTCGCAGCCATTGAATCTTCTATGACGGCTTTCCATACAAAATAATCTATATATTCAAATCTTGTGTCGGTAATTATGGTTGGATGCCATTTGTTCCAATAAACTTTAGCCTTGCCGCCTCCTTTTGAATTTAACCCATTTAATGAAAACTCATCAATATTGATAAAACCATCTTTTAATTTCCAAGACGCGTCAAACCGCATATCAAAGAGCCTCTTAGCGACTTTTTTTTGATTTTTATCTTTCTCATTGTTTTTATATCTGGATGGTAAATGCATCCAACTCCACATATCGCTAGCGGTAAAATTTATTGTCCCGACAATTTCTGGAGACTCTCCAAGTGATAGAATAGCACTTTTTAGATTGATTCTCCCAGTATTATCACCTGCCATCTGAAAGTTGATATAAAAACCATTGTCAATTTTTATATCTGATGGACTATTATCTATGGTAAAATTGTATGAACGTTTATTACGTTTCATACTACCGCTTAAATATAGATAATTATTATAATTAGCGGTTAGATTAATATCCTCTATAAAAATATTCTGATCATGTATATTATCGCGATAACTAATAATACCACCCCTTATATAAAATGGCGGAGTTTTCTTATTGTCGCTATTATCAAGGCTATTAAGAAGATTTATATTAAGCCAATCCCAATGGATAATATTGTCGCCACCTCTTTCTAAAGAGAGAATCGGATTGATAAGCGTAACTCCCGCTATGCTAACCTCACCTGATAAAAGTGACATCGGCTCTATATGAACTTCTAGCTTTTCTGAGTAAAGGCTAGGAGCGAATAGGTCACTATTGCTATTATCCATCTCTAAACCCTGAATAACTAATCTTGGAGTAGGTAGTAACACGAATCTGGCGTTACCAGCGATGGTTAGATCTTTACCGGTTTGTTTTTTAATAATATCTAAAACCTGTTGCTGATAAATTTCTGGCTTAATCCAAGCGCTTATTGAAAATAGAAGCCACTCGAACCCACCTATAATTAATAATATTAGTATTATTAATCTTTTTATTAATTTTCTATGCCTCAAAACCATACATAACCTAATAGAATTTCATAACTAACGAAGCATATCTCAATATTGTATATATATCATTAATTTATTTTATTAATTACATTAACCGTGAAATGTAAGTAAAAATACACAACATATTGTTAAATACAGAGTAATGACTATATCAACCAGAAAGCATAAAAATACCATGTTGCCCAAAAAGATTGGCAACCCATTTATACCCTACAACATTGGATGATGTTCCTGTTTCAGTAATATAGACGGTCTTCTCCACCGATAACCCGAGATTAGCACAAAGTTCCATAAAGTCGGTAATCGTACAAAAGTGGATATTAGGAGTGTCATACCATTGATAACTAAGATTACGAGTAACAGGCATACGACCAAAAAATGTTAAATATAAACGGTTTCTCCAATGTCCAAAATTAGGGACCGAAACTATGGTACGATCTGCGATACGAACCAAATTCTCCAATGTTTTTCTTGGATTTTCAAGTGTTTGCAGAGTTTGACTAAGAACAGCGTAATCATATGCCTTATCAGGATAAAAAGATAAATCTGTATCAGCATTACCTTGCATTACTGATAATCCTTTTGAAATACAGTTATTTACCCCATTTTGAGATAATTCTATACCTCTACCCACTACGGATTTTTCTTTTTTCAACCAATATAGTAAATCACCATCCCCACAGCCAACATCAAGCAATGTGGAATTTGGTTCAACCATGTCGGCTATCGCTCTTAAATCGTATCTTAAATCCAAAACCATAGTCAAGCCTGTAAAAGTCAAATAATTCGGTGTCAGATTTTGTAATCTGTTTCATGTTATATTTTTTCCAATAAGATGAGAAGGAGTTTTTCCATTTGCGGCGGAGTGAGGTCTTGCGTAGTTGTAGTAAGTCATATACTCGAACACTTCATTTTTGAGCTGGTCTAGCGAGTCGAATACCATTTCACGCAGCAAATCTTCTTCTATTGTTTTCCAGAATCTCTCTATTTTTCCGTTAGTTTGTGGTCTGTAAGGTTTAGTTCGGCGATGTTTTATTTTAAGTTCAAAAAGCAGACGCATAAAAGGATTTTTCTTAATAGTTGCTGGATCGTTACTACCACTGCCAAACTCTGAACCATTATCCGTTAGTATCTCAACAAAATCAAAACCAAACTCTTTCTTGAATAAATTAAGTAGCTTCATTGTAGAAAACATCACATTTAGCGATGTAACTTCAGGAATAACCTCACACCACGCTAGAGAAGTTTTATGGTCAATCAGCCCCACCAGATAATAACGTTTATTATCACCGGAAATCATGCCTTTGGGTAGGTAATGGCAATCTATATGCCCTAGCTCACCGGCTTTTTCTTTGATAATCTTGCGTTTTTCTTCCATCATTCTTGGCTGCAATCTGTTAAATCCATGTTTTTTGCTTATATTATAAATAGTGCTAGGACAAGGACGAGTTTCATGTTCAGAAATCTGTAAATCAGCATGTATCTCAAAACGATTCAAACCTTTTTGCCGTAAGCCTATAATCTGTTGTTCTATATGAGGTAAAATTCTCCTAGTTTTATATTTAGCACCGCGTTTTTGAGGCAATAATTCTAATTTAGAACCACTACTTTTGTAACGATTATAGTATTTTATGAAATTCTGACGGGTTAGATTATGAAATTTATAAAATTCACTGACAAAACAAAATCTTGTGTGTCGCTTTGCCTTAATTAATTCATATTCCGAACATAAAAACTCCATCCGCTTTATTGTGCTTGACTCAAGAACTCTGTCCTTGCCACTGCGTAATTCTTGTTTGCTCATGCGTTGCCTCATTTATAAAGTTTGACTCAATTAGTGACTTTACAAAATCTGACACCGAATTATTTGACTTTTACAATGCCTACTTAATCAACAACTTTAATTATAGCTAACAATATATTGATATTATTAGTTTTATTATACTCCATACATCTCCGCGCTCCCCTCTATAAACCCACGCACCACATCATCAAATTCCGGTATATCCAGCAGAAAGGAATCATGCCCATTGTCGCTTTCTATCTCGGTAAAACTGACATCAGCGGCGGCGGCGTTTAAGGCTCTTACCAGATAACGACTCTCAGAGGTTGGATATAACCAGTCACTACTAAATGAAACAACACAAAAACGGGTTTTTGTTCCCTTAAATATATCTGTAAGCTTGCTGTCATTACCTTCAGTTAAATCAAAATAGCTGGCGGCTCTGGTCAAATATAGATAAGAGTTGGCATCAAATCGTTCGACAAAACTAGTCCCCTGATGACGAAGATAGCTTTCTACTCTGAAATCAGCGTCCAGACCATAGGTAACGCTCTGCCTATTTTGAAGATTACGACCGAATTTTTCTTGTAATGTCTTTTGCGAAAGATAGGTAACATGAGCGGCCATGCGCGCTACCGCAAGTCCTTTAGACGGGTAATTACGTATTTGCAGATAATTACCATCGCACCAATTGGGATCCGCCATTATAGCTTGCCTACCTATTTCATGAAAAGCTATATTCTGTGCTGACTGGCGGACAGCAGTCGCGATTGGCATGACCGCGAAAACCCGCTCAGGGAAACATCTAGCCCACTCAAGAGCCTGCATACCTCCCATTGAACCGCCAACTATACAGAATATTTTTTTTATCCCGATCGCGTCCAACAATAACGACTGGGCTTTTACCATATCGCCTATTGTAATAAATGGGAAGTCAAGCCCATATTGTTTGCCAGTTTCTTTATTGATTTCCTTAGGTCCAAATGACCCCATACAACCGCCAATTATATTAGAGCAAATAACAAAAAACCTGTCTGTATCAATAGGTTTTCCAACCCCTACCATTCTATCCCACCAACCTATTCTACCTGTAACCGGATGCTCTCCACAAAGATATTGATCACCGGTTAAGGCATGACAAACCAAAACTACATTGCTTTTATCTTTATTAATTTTTCCATATGCCTGATAGGCTATAGGTATATTAGCAACCTTAACGCCACATTCTAGGACAAGAGGTTCATCGACCGCTATATTAACAACATTGCCGATTTCTATCTCTCTATATCTATCACCAAATATTGACTTTTTTTTCATAATGAAAAAATAAAATTGAATATGCTGGACAGCTAATTAATTATACATCAGTTATAATATAAATATAATATAAAGCATTTACATATTTGAAACAAATTAATTATATATTTTTTATAATTTTCAATAAATTAATTAACATAATTAACTACGGGTTAATATTGTTATGATAAGATGCGCTAAGTGGTGTTTTAGTGCGATAGTACAATAAATCTACATAATGCTTGATATAAGACAATGTCCACAAACAACAAAACAAGAAAATTTTATTCCGATCGCAGTGGTACGACTGCGGTTGAATTTGCTTTGATCGCTCCGGTATTTCTGCTAATGCTTACTGGTCTTGTTGAGTTCTCTCTTGTCATGTTTGTAAGCAGCGTAATGGAAGGAGCTACCGCAGCAGGCAGCCGTTATGGAAAAACCGGATATACCATAGAAGGAATAACCCGCCAGCAACAAATAGTAAATACCGTGGCGTTAAGAACAACCGGATTGCTGGATCCTGAAAATATTACCGTCAACACTACGGTTTATCCATCATTCGAATCAATAAGCCAAGAAGAACCTTACATAGATTCAAATCACAATGGTGTCTATAATGTCGGGGAAACCTACACGGATGTAAACGGGAACGGGCAATGGGACAGTGCTGGTGTTGAAGGACTGGGCAATGCGAATGACGTAGTAGTATATACGGTAAGTTATCCATGGACCATTACGACACCAATAATAAACTCCTTTTTTGATAATCCATTAATAATATCAAGCCGTACTGTTGTAAAGAACGAGCCATATTAATCGAAACTATTTTAGTAAAAGTGTATAAATAAAATGAAAAACAGATTGTTGTACACATATAAAAAAATGCTACTTTCGCGGGATGGTCTTGCGGCTGTTGAGTTTGCTCTGTTTCTCCCGCTTTTCATAATTCTTACATTCGGTGCTATTGAGGTAACGCGCTACGTATTGATCACGCAAAAAATGGAACGTGTCTCAATATCTCTTTCTGACCTTGTAGCACAGTCAAAGAATGTTAACTCCGGTGATTTAAGCCAGATAATACTCGCAGCCAGCCAGCTGATGCTTCCTTATGATTTTGATACAAACGGCTATGCCATAATATCATCCGTAACCAAAACCGGTGAAGATCCCCCAGTAATCAACTGGCAATATACAAGCGGAGGGACAGTGCAGACGAGTCTTGTCGGAACATCGGGAGGAAACGCCACCATGCCTGGAGGTTTTGCCATAACTGACAAGGAGACTGTTATAATAGCTGAAGTATTTTTCAGCTACGAACCTATACTATCGGGCACCATATATAATAGCAGCACGATGTATCGCTACAGCATACATAAACCAAGGCTGGGGGATCTGAAGGTACTTGGATATAACATATACTCTCCAAAAAACTTGTGGGGAGAGATATGGAGAGAAATATATGCCTAGCATGGAAAAACTTTCTCTATATACCAGTAATACACGTAGAGCATTTAACAGGTTTACTTGCGAACAATCGGGATCAGCAATGCTTGTGGTAGGTGTTGGATTACTTGCCATTGTCTCAATAATCGGTGTGTCAATTGATATGGCACGTGCGCAGCTTGTACAGGCAAGAATGGGGAGCGCATTAGATAACGCCGGTCTTGCGGCAGCGGCCACCATAAGCACCAATGATATAAACAGCGAAGCCAACAAATATTTCAATGCTAATTTCCCTGCCAATTATATGGGAACTACTATTGGCACATTGTTGGTTACGCCAAGCAGTGACAATAAAGTGATATCTCTTTCTATATCAGGATCTGTGCCAACGACTTTTATGAGAATAGCTGGTATTGAGAGTCTTGCTATTTCCGCTTCATCAGAAATTACCCGTGAGAGCAAAGGTCTGGAAATAGTGCTAGTAATGGATACGACAGGTTCAATGACCGGTTCTGCAGGTGGTTCAGTAAGCAAAATAACCGCCGCTAAAAACGCGGCAACGACAATGGTAAATATATTATATGGCAGCAATGAAACCATAGATAATCTCTGGATTGGTCTTGTTCCTTTCTCACAAACGGTAAATATCGGCTCTAGCAGAACCAGCTGGGTTGAGACAGATAGTTTCAACTGGGGACCATCAAGCTGGGAAGGTTGTGTGGAATCACGCAGTAACAGCACCTTAACTCCGCAATATGATATAACTGATGACATACCGTCCGTAAGGCTGTTTCCTAAATATTACGCGGAGGATAATGACAGCACCAATAACTGGATATCATATGGTAATTACTACATAACCAGCACCAAAGGTCCTAATGTTTACTGTCCGCAAGCAATTACTCCACTTACATCCAGCAAAACTACCATATTGAATGCTATTTCATCGATGACTACAGGTGGTCTTACCCATATTAACCTAGGAATGGCTTGGGGTTGGAGGTTAATATCCCCTAAATGGCGTAATTTATGGGGTGGAGAGATGGACACTAACGCACTTCCGCTTGATTACAACACCCCGCTGATGAACAAAGCGATAATCCTGATGAGTGATGGAGACAACACAATATCCGATAACAGATATACCGCTTATGGTTATCCTGATGATGGACAGCTTGGACCAAGCGCCTGCACTTCCTCGTGGTGGGGAAGCGATTGCAATAATGGAGAATCTGAGTTAAACATAAGAACAGGCAGTGTATGTGATAACATCAAGGCAAATAGCAGTAATGTAATAATTTATACCATAGCACTTGGTACGAATATAGGCACAACAGCGAAAAATGTGTTAAAAAATTGTGCGAGCAAGGCAGAGTACTACTTTGATAGCCCGACCACCGATGATTTATCGCTTGCCTTCAGCCAGATTGGTGATTCGCTGGCTAATCTCAGAATCAGCAAATAGCTTACCCATATGGTAAAATATGTTACTTTTACAGGTTGACTTAGCTGAATTATCTCTTATAGCTTAGTTTGTCTAACAATTTTAATAATATGAATGGCTATGGATGATATATCAGAAGCCTCTACAGTAGAGGATACCAATGTTGAAGTAGATAACATTGAAAAAGAATTAGCGATATTTCGCAAGCAAATAGATGAAATTGATAATGTCATAATAAGCCAGCTTAAAAAGCGTATAGGTATAGTAAAGCAGGTTGGAAGCCTAAAATATAGTAAGACCAATATACCCTGCCCTATCCGTCCCGGTAGGGAAGCTGAAATGATAAGAGATATAACGGAAAGATTCGCCGAAAGTGATTTTCCAGCGGCTTCAGCGGCCGCTATATGGCGTATAATTATTGGCGCTTCCACTAACGTTGAGTCTAAACTTACCACTTCTATATTCTCTGATGAAAAAGAAAGTAAGCTATACTGGCTGGCAAGAGAATATTTTGGTCCCAATATACCAATTATAAAACAGCCATATGTAAAACGTGTTATAAGTGATGTGATTGAGGATAAAGCGTCGGTTGGTATAGTTCCAAATATGGATAATATAAGTGATGATGATAACTGGTGGGTATTACTGCTACAACAAGGAGAAAACTCTCCCAAAATATTCGCTCATATACCATTTGTAAATAACCAGCCTACAGACAGGAATAATCCATCAGCTCTTGCCATAGCTAAACTCATCCCTGAACCGTCTGGTGATGATATATCCATAATAGTTATAGAGGCTGAGCATAATGTAAGCCAAAATCGCTTGCAGACAATATTTAGTAGTATAGGTCTGAACGCCCGCTGGCTTACCACTACGACTATTAACCCAGCAAGCCGTCATCATCTGATTGAAGTTAGATGCTTTGTTGATGAAAATCATGAAGAGTTAAAGCAAGCTCTTTCCGCTTTGGGTCGCGCTTTATTTAGATGTTATTTTCTTGGAGCTTATGCCACCCCAATAGATTTTACTAATTAATCTAATAATATAAAATTTAGAATAAATAATTATGCGTCCTACCCCAAATCATGGAATTTTAGAGATAGCACCTTATGTTGGTGGAAAATCAACATCTAATTCCGCGATAAAAACCATTAAACTATCTTCCAACGAAACTCCACTTGGAGCAAGCCCTAAAGCTATAGAGGCTTATA
This sequence comes from Rickettsiales bacterium, assembly GCA_041396965.1. Classification (NCBI taxonomy): domain Bacteria; kingdom Pseudomonadati; phylum Pseudomonadota; class Alphaproteobacteria; order Rickettsiales; species Rickettsiales bacterium. The sequence goes on along the minus strand of JAWKXN010000001.1, from coordinate 348,311 downwards.
AAGAAGTCGTCACTAATTTACACCGCTATCCTGATGGTAGCGCATATAAATTAAGAGAAGCAATCAGTGATATTTATGAACTTCCACTGAAAAAAATTGTCTGTGGCGCTGGATCTGATGAACTTATCGGATTATTAGTTCACGCTTATGTGAATAAAGGTGATGAGGTAATAATAAGCAAGCATGGTTTTTTGATGTATAAGATATACGCGCAGAGCGTTGGAGCTAAGGTAATAGCGGCAACAGAAAAAGAGCTAAGAACCGATGTTGACGCTATACTAGCCACTATAAGTCCAAAAACTAAGATTATATTCATCGCTAATCCTAACAATCCAACTGGATCATATATAACTACTTCCGAACTAAAACGTCTACATGCTGGTATTCCCAAAAATGTAATTCTAGCTATTGATGACGCTTACTGCGAATATGTGGAAGCGGATGACTATAGTGATGGCAGCACACTAGTAAAAAACAATGAAAATGTGGTAATGCTTAGAACATTCTCAAAAATTTATGGACTTAGCGCACTACGTCTTGGCTGGATGTTCGCGCCAGAACATATAATAGATGTTATAAACCGAATAAGAGGTCCTTTTAACATTTCAACTCCTGCTATAGAGGCTGGGATCGCCGCCGTGCGTGATACTGAATTTACCGCTAAAGCCAAAGACTTTAACAAACAAGAGTTGGAGAAATTATTTGCGAAAATATCAGAACTTGGTCTTAAGCCATATCCAAGCGCTGGTAATTTCTTATTGGTGAAATTTCCTGAAAAGGGGCACACCGCCACCGCCGCTAACGCCTATCTCATGGAAAGAGGGTTAATAGTTCGTGAGGTAACAAATTATGGGTTTCCCAACTGCCTGAGAATAAGCGTCGGTCTTTGCGAGGATAATGAGGCAGTCATTGATGTTTTAAGAAAATTCCTAAACAAATAATTAACTATTTTCTAATAATATATATTATAAATATATATTTGAAAAACAACATTTTTTTCAATTCTTGGTTTTTAATATAGCCTATTATTCAATTTGATTTAATAATTTTTAACCTGTATAATTAACCAATTTTTAATAAAATGCAGGAAGTGAATTATGGCTTCAAACACTGAAGAACAAAAGAGTCATATACAAGCAGTAAAAGAATTACTAGGAAGTTTACTGCTAATTGAAAGTACGAGATATATATATCATTCCCACAATACAAACAATGAAGGTGTTGGCACTGACACATTCGCCATAAGCACAGATCATAATATTGATTATATCAATGGTGTATTGAATAAAATAAAAGGTGAAAATATAACAATTAAAAAGACTAGAAATAGCTCTGATAAAACCACTGATTTTGCTATATATTTTATTGATATGCCGAGAAAGGACATAATTTCCCAAGTGGATAAAAACATTGTTACGTCTCTAAAAAAAGATTTAGACCCAATAATAAAGGAAGCAATAAGGAAATTAAATGGGTACACACGGAAAAATTTTGAGGAAGCGTTGACACATGTAAACTGGCGTCTAAATGACGCGGCAAACGGAAAAAATTGTGAAAGAGCGCTAAAAGAGCTAAGAATGGAGGGTGTACCAGAAAAGTCTATATCTTGTTTCGAAAAACCTGTGAATCTCCGCCAGCTTACGCAGGCGGTTTCACTCTAGTTCAAGCTTCGCTTGGCCACAATCTTCCTGCCCTTGTTTTTCTATATAACGCTGTATAATCTTTTCATTTATCCCCACCGTAGAAACAAAATAACTGCCCGACCATATACTATCTGTACCCCAATACACCTTTTTGAGAAACGGAAACTTTACCTTGATTTTGCGTGCTGTATTCGTCTTAATTATTCGTACAACATCTCCTACGCTCATCTTTGGAGGAATAGACACAAGAATATGTATATGATCTTTATCATCATTATATTCCATAATATCTATTTCTGGATAATGTTCCGTTATTTCATAGAGTCTATTCCTCAAAAATTCGCTAACACCTTCGTTGATAATCTTACGACGGTATTTAGTCGCAAAAACAAGGTGATAGTGACATAGATAGATGCAGTTATTTTGTTTCCTGTAACTCATATATTATTTGTAGCAGGAAGATTGTAGCTGCGCTACATCCGCCAGCTCACGCAGGCGGTCTTAGAACGCGGATAAACAGACGTAATTTTAGAACTGTAAAAACTGGCTCAAAAAAGAGTGATAATTATCAAGTTCTAGAACCAATAATAGAAAAATTTAATGAAATACTTAGCAATCAACCAGCGTATATTTTTGATTTAGGGACTAAATACACGAATGGTTCTATTAGACAAACAATAACAGAGAAAATGACACTTAAAGACACAGATAGTTTGTATAAACAAAAAAATGTTCCAAAAAAAATTCGTGATATTTTAGAAGGCAATAATAGGGAAATAGGTATAAAAACTGGGACAGAAATGATAAGATAACGTTTTTCTCTTCCATATATAAATGATACATGTTAGCTATGTGGCTTCAAATTTTTAATGATATATTAAAAATTGATTGTGCTCGCTATCGCGGCGGAAATCAGTCGCTTTTGGTGACTAATTTCATAGTCTTTCTATTTTTTAGAAAGCAGAACGATTATAAGTATCTGACTTAAAAGTTAACATAGAAGATATAAATGACTAATCCAATATTCAAACAGATAACTATAATAGGGCTCGGTTTGATCGGCAGCTCTATCGCGCGTGGAGTTCGTAAAAACAATCTTGCTGAAAGAATAATCGCTTATGATCAAGATGAATTGTCTTTAACCTACGCTATTAAAGAAAAATTTATTGACGAAGCGGCAAATAATATTGGGGAATCCGTAAGTGACAGTGAATTGGTAATAATCGCCACCCCACCAGCGACACTCGCTGATATAAGCAAAGAAATAGCGACAAGCCTCAGCGACAGAACTATAGTAATAGACGTAGCATCGGTAAAAAGACCGGCTATTTCGGCTATTGAAGATAACCTACCACAGAATGTGATATTTATGCCAACTCACCCAATAGCTGGTAGTGAGAGAACTGGTGTACGTAGTGGACGTGATGACCTTTTTAAGCAACGGAGAATAATAATAACCCCAGAGCAACCTCCAGAAGATGAATTACTTAACAAGCTTACCAATTTTTGGGGCGCGATGGGCGCTAGGCTAGAGGGGATGCCAGCGGACACGCATGACCTTATTTACGCTTATATGTCGCATCTGCCACAACTTATAGCGTTTTGCGTAACAGAACCGCTTGGTGAGTTTTACAAGCGGGAACTGGAAGACCCTCAACAGAATAACATATATAAAACTTTTCTTAGAATCACCTCCTCCGACTCAGAATTATGGGCTGATATTTTCGCGCAGAATAGTGAGAATCTACTAAAAGGACTAGATCGCTATATTGACGCTATCGCTTATGTCCAGCGTGAATTACAGACTGCTCCCAAAAGCGAGGAAAGCAAAGCTGATGAGGTAATAGCGTATACTAGATTATTCCCACGCATTGTCGCTTCCTGCCTAATTACCACTGTTATGGAAGCGGAAAAAAACACTGGAATATCTTTTGCCAAATATGCCGGAACCGGTTTTGCTGATTTTACCACCCCTGCCCTGCTACCTCCTGATGAGGATACGGAAAGTATCTCCGCGCAATATAAACAGGTTGAGAAGATACTTGATGCCTTCCTTTTGCGCCTTAAACAGTTCCGCCACGCGCTTGTTAGCAGACAATAAAATCAAAAAACAAACAACAATCTGCTCAACAACAGCCAGTTTTTTTTATTTCCGTGTTTGGCGTTGTGTTTATTTATAATGCTTACGGATTTTTCCCATTTCTTTATTTCTTTTTTATCTGCCTTACTAAGTAAATATTTTTTTATAGTATCACGCAATATATTATCAGAGTTACTTGGTTTATCAGGAAAATTCTCCCGATAAGAGTTGATAATCGGAATTACTATATCCTCATTTATTTCCGCTCTTGCCAAAGCCTGAATTAGCGGTTGCGCACGAATTTCCCCATTTTTTATAGACTCTATCGCCTCCTGCCACCAAGCGTAGCGTATATGCCCCATCATCTCCTCTTTTACGTTAGAGTGGATACTCATAAGCTCAATATCTAGCGCGCATATAGCTACCGCCACCTCTCGCAGATGAGATGGAATAAACATTAGTGACACAAAAAAATCATACCTTTGATTTTTCACCTGCACGCAATAATGAGAATATTCTTCTTTACTTGCAAAAATCATCTAAATAACCTACATGAATAGTAAGATTTATATAACTACTTAACAATAAAGATAAAAGAGGATTTTATGACTTTTACATTACCGGAACTACCATACACACCTAACGCCCTTGAACCTCACATCTCAGCTAATACTTTTTCCTATCACTATAATAAGCACCATCAAGCCTATGTTACTAACCTGAATAATCTGGTAAAGGATACTCCTCTTGCCTCAGCTAGCCTTGAGGATGTAATAAAACAAACCGCTGGTGACGCTGGCAAAGCCGGTATCTTTAATAACGCCGCTCAGGTGTGGAACCACACATTCTACTGGAATTCAATGAAACCAAATGGTGGTAGTGAGCCAAGTGGAGATTTAGCGGCAAGAATTAATAAAGATTTTGGTAGTTTTGACGCTTTCAAAGAAGCTTTCAAACAAGCGGGAGCTACTCAATTCGGTAGCGGCTGGGCATGGCTGGTGCTAGACGGCGATACACTTAAAGTAACTAAAACCGCAAACGCTGACCTACCAATGGCGCACGGTCAGAAGGCACTGCTTACCTGTGACGTGTGGGAACATGCTTATTATCTTGATTATCAAAACCGCCGCCCTGACTATTTGGCGACTTTCCTTGATAAGCTAGTTAACTGGGATTTCGCCGCTAAGAATTTAGCCTAACATATAACATACTGTGATAGCTGTATATTTATTGCGGTAAATGGCTGATATTTGTCATTATTTTGTAACTATATTTTTTTAGTTGGTTACATTATTATAGGATAATGGAAGGTCTGAATCCGGTTTTAGAACAAAAAGTGCGCCTACACCTTCCCTTAAGTGATATAAGGGAAGCTGGTGGTTTTGTGCCTACTACAGATAATATGCACGTGGCAAAACATCTACTGGATGATGATGCTAGCCTTGTATTTGCTAACGGCACAAGCAAAACTGTTGGTATTAGCGGTGAGCTTGGTGATAAAATCCGTGACAACGCCCCACGGATATCTGGAGCAATGAAGCTTGCAGGCGATGTCATTTTTGGCTTTAGTGGAGAACCATTACTTATGGCTTATTCAGCTTTCGCCATAATCGGCAGGCTGATAATGATTGCTTACGGCACTAAAGAAAATCAGGAAAAAACCGCAAATCAGAATAAGGGAAATTTAAAAAAAGACGACTCCATAGCCGGAAATATAAAAAAAATGGCTCATCCAAAATCTTATCCTATTGAGTCAAGCGCGGGATTTTCGGTAATTGCGGAAACATTTGGAACACTTTACGGAGCTAGCCTCTTCATGGAAGATGGCAGAACTGGGTACACCCCTTTATTATTAGGGCTTGTCGCTATAATCTCATATGCGAATATGCTATTTGGCAAAGAAAAGGATAAAAAACCAGAGAAAGCTAACAAAAAAGAAAATGAGGAATCACTACATTTCGCGAAATCTCAAAGTAAAGCGCAAGGTTTTACTGGGAAATTCATACAAAGGATGAAAGATGAACCGGTATTCGCTTCCTCACTGATGCAATCAGCCGTAAGCGCTGGTATGATAATAGGCGGTCTTATAGAAGCCATACCTGTATATGTGACTGGTGGAGCTTTGTTCTTAGCAGCTAGCCTGCTTATGGCGGCTACCGTTACTAAAAAAGGCTTTAACGTGGAAGGGGCTGAAGATAAAGATATTAAGGGCAGCACACAAAGACCAGAGCCACAATCTTTTGCTTACAAAGAGACGTTACGTAGAAACTCTGGTAGTGTGCTAGCGGTATAGTTATGGAACAGAATATATTTGAGGAGATTGATAAGAACGTACGCATACTTACTCTGATAACAGGAACTTTGGAGGATGGTAGCGAACACTGGGCTTACGCCTCTATACCTTTTAGCAAATACCAAAACTTCAAAGAAGCAGAGAAAAAGGGCAATTATGACCTCGCCGACTATGGGAGCATATTAAAGCACGGGGTCGGTAAAATACCTCCTGAAAACATTATACAAGAAATGAAGGAAGAATATGGAGCAGACCACAGGTTTGAGGAGGAACTTGAACAGATAATGCGGCAAATTGATGGGTTAAATCTGTAAGATGATTTTACCGTTGGCGCAAACTACTCCTGTTGCTTATTATGCTAGATTGGAATCTATTAGCCCCATCAGTCTGTAAATCACCGAAATCTGTATTGCCTTGCCTAACTTCCATTTCGTAACCTACTTTTTGTCCACGTTCTGACATTTTTACCATTAACTCAGCTCTTCTGCCTCTTTCTGGTTTGTTAGAGTGCTCCTGCCGTGTGGTTATTAAATCCATTTGCTCTAGTTTCTCTATTTCTAAATGCAAACAAGGAATAGTGACCCCTTCCCCCCTCCATGCCACTCCTAATTTCCATAGTGGATTTTTCTTGAGTAGGCGTTTTTCCTAAGAAATTAAGGATTTTTATCCCAAGCCTTGAAAGATTTGGTAGTGGATCATTGCTCATATTTTCCTCCGTATATATATTAACGTAATCTTTATAAAGCTTATAAATAGCAGTCAGACAGCTAACTCATCATCCATATTAAGGTCAGCTATCCACGGCTCACCTGTTACCACTTTTTGTCTACCCACTGATATATAGTTAAAGCCATGCGCCATCATATCCTGCCGTTTGTAGATATTGCGTAAATCAACCACTAAAGGTGTTTTGAGTAATTCCTTTACCTGCTTTAACTCAAGACTACGAAACTCGTTCCACTCGGTAAGAATAACCAACATATCGGCATCTTCCATCGCTTCATACGAGCTATTACACCATGTTATGCTATTACTATATTCTTTAAGATGATGTTTTGCCTCTTTCATACCTTGCGGGTCATAAGCTTTTATTTTAGCGCCACTACCGATTAAAGCTGGTATTATTGAAAGACTGGCGCTCTCTCGCATATCATCAGTATTTGGCTTAAAGGTCAGACCAAGTATGGCGATAGTTTTGTCTTTTACCTCCACAGCCGCTGATATAATCTTCTCCGCCATTTGTTTCTTACGGCTTTCATTACTTTCTATAGTCGCTTCTACCAAACGACTGGGAACTCCATTATTTACAGCCATCTGCCTAAGAGCCAGCGTATCCTTAGGGAAACACGAACCGCCATAACCCGGACCAGCTTGTAAGAATTTATCTCCTATTCTGCTATCAAGCCCGACACCACGCGCAACATCACGAATATTAGCTCCGGTTTTCTCACATAAATCAGCCATTTCGTTAATAAAAGCGATACGAGTGGCAAGCAGACTATTTGAAGCGTATTTTATCATCTCAGCGCTTTCAAAGGTGGTAAATAATATCTTCGCGCCATTTAAGCATATCGGTTCATAAATCCTGTTCATAAGATTACGCGCCCGCTTAGAGTCAACACCAACCACAATCCTGTCCGGTGACATAAAATCCTCTATCGCCACCCCTTCACGCAAGAATTCAGGATTGGAAGCCACATCAAAATCAGCGTTCGGATTTTCCTGTGATATAAGACGAGATATTTCACGGTTAGTTCCAATTGGGACGGTAGATTTATTAACAACTAAAGTGTAATCTTTTATGTGTTTAGCGACATCTCTTGCCGCTGAGTTAAGCGCGCTTAAATCCGGCATGCCGTCGCTATCATTAGACGGAGTACCAACAGCGATAAACACTATATCAGCTTGCTCTACCGCCTGCCCTAAATCCGTAGTAAAAAATAAGCGACCAGCCTTACGATTACTCTCAACTAGCTGTTCAAGACCCGGCTCATAAATTGGCATTACGTGCTGCTGCAATCCGGCGATTTTATCTGGATCTTTATCAACACAAGTAACGTGAAAGCCAAACTCAGAAAAACATACACCGGAGACTAGACCAACATATCCGGTTCCAATTACGGCAATTCGCATTATTTCTCTCCATATTTTCTATATACTTATTATGAATAAAAATATTACATATTTTTATCGCCTCCGAAATTTTCTACTGAAAATCTCATGAGGCATAGCTGAAGGCTCGTACGACCTGCTGGTCGTACTTTATTCATTTTTACGCTTGCTTCGCAGCGGAAAACCTTATCTTTCAGATAAGGTTTTCATACTAACTTTGGATAAAAATTATCCAAAGTTAGTATAAATGAATCTATGAATTGCTTAATATAGGCTATTAGTTATTAATACCAGCTCTTTTGTAAACTTCCGCAAGCTCGGTAATTAAATTATCACGAACATCACCTCTTTCCAAAGCGAAAGCCACATTCGCGGCGACAAATCCCATAAGTCTACCGCAATCGTAACGAACACCGTCAAAACGATAGCCAAAAACATCCTGCTTGCCGATCATACTAGCGATAGCGTCGGTAAGCTGTATTTCGCCACCCGCTCCTATTTTCTGATCTGATAGTACGTTAATTACCTCTGGTTGCAGTATATATCTACCAATGACCGATAGAGTAGAAGGCGCTTCCTCAGGAGTTGGTTTTTCAACAAGACCAAGCGCTTTGACTAACTTACCGTCCTCACTTGTCGCGCTATTATCAATGTCAACTATACCGTATCTAGCAGTTTCCTTTCTTGGCACATCCATAACCCCAAGTATATTTCCACCACAATCGTTATATTGTTCAACCATCTGTTTCAGACAACCCTTCTGCGAAAGAACCAGATCGTCAGCAAGAATTACGGCAAATGGCTCATCACCAACAAGATTACGGGCGCACCATACAGCGTGCCCTAAACCAAGCGGCTGACGCTGACGGGTAAATATAACATTACCGGCCTCAGGTATCCAATCGCTTGTAATACCTAACTCTTTCATTTTATTACGAGAGTTAAGAGTATCCTGTAATTCGTATGAATGGTCAAAATAATCGGCTATTGCCACCTTATTCCTACCGGTTACAAATATGAATTCTTCTATTCCAGCATCTTTTGCTTCCTCAAAAGCATAATGAATCAAAGGCTTATCCACTACTGGCAACATCTCTTTAGGCATTGATTTAGTAGCGGGTAAAAAGCGGGTACCAAGACCACCAACCGGAAAAACGACCTTTTTAACCTTTTTATACGCCATAAACTAACTCTCCATAAAAACAATCAAACACAGAACAAAGCTGAAAAACTTACACCAGCTATCCTAATTTAGGGCGCACACTACCCAAATAGTGGCTAAAAAGTCAAAAACTTTGTTATTACAATCTTGTAATGTTATTTTTTGTACTTGACAGTATGAGCAGCATGTATATGCTCCAGCCTTTAATCTTCGGTATTTTTATGTTTAGTACGGTTTGAAGAAGAAATTTTTCTATATCAATTTCTTAGTGGGAATATTATGGCAAAGAAAACGGTTAATCTTATAAAATTGGTGAGTTCCGCTGGGACTGGTTTTTACTATGTTACCAGAAAGAACCCTAAGACAAAAACTGAAAAGCTGGCTCTTAAGAAATACGATCCGGTGGCTCGTAAGCATGTTATATTTAACGAAGCGAAAATTAAGTAGTTTTTAGTATGAGTTTTATTATTGGCGATTTATATGCCGCTGAGGAAACCGCTAGTAGCGCTACTACGGGTACCGCTAATAATTATCCGCCTTTGAATAACCAGATGGCGCAGAATCTATCTGCCGAGAAGGTTATGTTTGATAATTTCCTCATTCTTGGGGTATTGTTCTTCATATTCTATTTTATGCTTATAAAGCCGCAGAAGAACCGGATAAAAAAGCATCAAGATCTTATAGGCTCTCTTAAAAAAGGTGATAAGGTTATAACGAGTGGCGGAATAATAGGCACCATAATTAAGCTTGAGGGTGACGATGTTATAGCTTTGGAAATAGCACAAAATGTCCGTATCCGCATGGCGAAAGCCTCAATAGCTGAGATAGCTGACGATAAAATTTCTGATAATAAAAACGCGAATGATAACTAGATGCTGGAATTTCCTAAATGGAAGATAATCACCATAACAAGCGCTTGCTTGTTATTTGTGATTATGGCCATACCTAGCCTTATTAGTGAGGCACGTCGTAATTCGCTTCCTGATTGGTTTCCAGTACATGCCGTAACTCTTGGTCTTGATTTGCAAGGCGGCTCCCACCTGTTATTAGAAGTTGATTTCAATCACTATATAAAAGAGCAATTTGAAAACCTTAAAAGTGATATACGTATTAAATTGCGCGCGAAGCAGATCGGCTATCGTGATTTAAGAATCAGTAAAAATGATGGGCAAAGAAATATTATTTTCAAGCTAAGAAACGAAACTGATTCAGCGAATATTGAAAAAATACTTGAAGAGATAAATCCTGATATTGAGATAATAGGTAAAGACGCGCTTTCTTACACCGTAGGGTTTAAGGATAAATTTATTAAAGCCGAGCGTGTGCGGGTGATTGAACAATCACTTGAGATAGTAAATAGACGGGTAAATGAAACCGGTACAAAGGAACCTATTATTCAAAGGCAAGGAGATAATCGTATAGTTCTTCAGGTTCCAGGTCTTAAAGATCCAGAGCGCCTTAAAGAAATACTGGGACGAACAGCGAAAATGACTTTTCACATGGTCAATGACTCAGTAAGCGCTGATGATATAGCTTTAGGTAATGTTCCTGTTGGCACTAAAATATTAAGCGGTGATGAAGTGGATAACAATGGAAACTCTCCAAAATACGCTATAGATAGCAGAGTTATGCTGTCTGGTGATATGTTGGTTGACGCTCATACCACGTTTGACAACCAAACTGGTGAGCCGGTAGTAGCTTTTCGTTTTAACCATGCTGGAGCACGCAAATTCGCCACTATTACTAGTGAGAATATAGGAAAACCATTTGCTGTGATACTTGATAAAAAAGTAATTACCGCTCCGGTTATAAGATCAGCTATTCTCAACGGTAATGGCGTAATAAGTGGTAACTTTACGGCACAATCAGCGAAGGATCTAGCAATTTTGCTTAGAGCTGGCGCGCTGCCCGCACCACTTAAAATAATTGAGGAGAGGTCTGTTGGACCAAGTCTTGGAGCTGATTCTATAAAATCCGGTGCTATTGCTTCTATAATAGCCCTTATACTGGTTATAGTATTTATGGTTATGTTTTATGGTTTGTTTGGATTATTCGCCGATGTGGCAATGATTATAAACGCTTTTATGATAATCACTTTTCTTGCTATGTTTGGCGCTACCCTTACATTACCAGGAATCGCTGGTATAATACTTACTATCGGGATGGCGGTTGACGCTAACGTACTTATATATGAGCGTATCCGTGAGGAAGCGAGAAATGGAAAGCCGATACATAGGGCGGTATCTGATGGTTTCAAGATAGCTTTTGGAACTATATTTGATAGTAATATAACCACTTTACTTGCCGCCATGTTGCTTTATTATTTTGGAACTGGAACGGTAAAAGGCTTTGCGGTCACTCTTACTATTGGTATTTTATGCTCATTATTTACATCAATCATGGTAACAAGGATGATGGTTGTAGGTTGGCTTAAAGCGAAAAAGCGTACAAAGCTTCCCATTTAGAACTCAATAACTACTCGGTTTTAACGTTGCTAGTAGCTTCTTCCATCTCAGAGAAAGATGGTTGCAAGTGCGACGGCACCTGCGCGCGCCCTATTTCAACAGATACTTGTGGAGCCATTCCTTTAAGATGAGCAATAAGTATATCACGAATAATAAAATAAAATTGTTGCTCTTCATTATGAATCGCAGCGTTCTTTCCAGCAAGAGGTGCTACTATACAATAAGCCATAAATACACCAAGAAATGTTCCAACCAATGCACCACCAATCATCGCGCCCAGAACTTCCGGTGGTTCGGTAATACTAGCCATAGTTTTTACCACACCAAGCACCGCCGCGACAATCCCAATAGCTGGAAGACCGTCTGCCATACCTTGCAACGCATGTCCTACCCCACCAGCCTCATGGTGATGTTTTTCTATTTGCTTTTCTATTAGATCTTCTATCTGCATAGGATCTTCTAGCCCCATAGTAAGGGTTCTTAATGTATCGCAGATAATATCTATAGCGAAATGATCATGGGCTACTTTTGGATATTGGGAAAAAATTGAGCTTTCCTTTGGATTCTCTATATGCTGTTCAACAGCTATCAAACCTTTTGACTTCATTAATTTACAAAGAGAAAACATAAGGCATAGTAAATCTTTGTAATCCTGCTTCTTCCATTTAACTCCTTTGAAGGAGACAATAAGCTCTTTGAAAGTTTTTTTTAGGATAGAACCCGGATTGGTTATCATATAAGCGCCTATAGACGCTCCTAGAATAGTTCCAAGCTCATGTGGAAGCGCGTGCAGGATAATATCTATCTTTCCACCCGATTCTATATATATACCGAATACACAGGCAAAAATTATTACAAGACCAATCGCAGGAACCATAAAAATCCAAACTGAATAAATTTAATTACAGCTAAGATTAACTATGAAAAGCAAAAAAAACGTTAAAATTTATTATGTTATACAGTCTATTTTTTAGACATATTCTTCCTCTTTCGCTTCAATCACTCCGTCTAAAACCTTAATTTTATCTAAAAGAGATGGTGATAAGCTATATTTACCAGTAAGTTCTATCTCAGCTTTCCTGCTATCAATACATGCCATAATCCTTACTGTGGCTCCGCTACCAACTGGATTACCAAGTAATTCACTTAAAGACTTTACAGCGTCAACTCTATCTAAAGTTATACTAAAGCCTGAATTTCCGTTATTTTTCTGAACACGTTTTATCTCCTCATCAATAAGTGATATACTTTGCGCTATAAGACGTGTGCCAGATTCGTCATTTTTACCATCTGCCTTGATATATAAAATCTTACCATTCTCTAAGTTATCTCGCTGACTTGATAAAATTTCCTCGTTAAATATTGATACCTCAAAACCTCCACCCATGTCAGAAAGTTGTAGAAAAGCAAAGCGTCCACGATCTGATGTCTTAAATTTACGTCCCATCACTATGCCAGCAAGCTTCACATGACTATAATTAGACGTGAGCTTATCTGTAAGTAAATTTGACTGGGTAACTTTAAGTAATTTAAGCGCTGTTTGGTAACCAGAAAGCGGATGCGCTGATAGATAAAACCCGATGGCTGAGAATTCATTTTCTAGTTTCTCCAAAGATGACCAATCTTTTCTCTCTATCATTTTTGGTATATGTTTATGGCTGGAACTATCGCCACCAAATAAATTTACTTGCTGACTTTCCCTATCTCTATGCGCTGCCATACCATGTGCTATTATAAGATCTATATTTTCAAATAACTGACCACGATTTTTATGTAGATTATCAAAAGCTCCGGCTTTAATGAGATATTCTAGCGAGCGACGGTTTAAGGCATCAGAAGGAACTCGTTCAGCAAAATCAAAAATGTCTTTATATTCTCCTTTTTCCTCACGCTCCTTTATTACCCCTTCCATAGCCGCCGCGCCAACATTACGAATAGCGGCAAGCGCATAACGTATAGCAAGACTACCCTCAACCAAATCTCGTATATTACTAGAGGTATTTTTTTCTGTAACTCTCTGAGTAGAAAATAAAACTTCTGACTTGTTAATATCTGGTGATAGAACCTCTATATCAAAATGCTCAGCGTCTTCACGAAAGATACTTAACTTGTCGGTATTGCCCATATCATAAGTCATGGAAGCGGCGATGAACTCAACCGGAAAATTAGCTTTAAGATAGGCTGTTTGATAGGCGATTACCGCGTAAGCGGCGGCGTGTGATTTATTAAACCCGTATTCAGCGAATTTCGCTATTAAATCAAAAATACTAGCGGCATCGCTCTTAGGAATCCCTCTTTCAACAGAGCGGTCAACAAAAATATCACGCTGCGCTTCCATTTCCGAACGAATTTTCTTACCCATAGCCCGCCGTAACAGATCCGCCTCACCAAGACTATATCCAGCAAGAAGCTGGGCTATTTGCATCACCTGTTCCTGATAAATGATAACTCCAAAAGTCTCCTTTAGAACCTGCTCAAGAAGCGGATGTTGATAGACTGGTTTTTCCTCACCATGTTTGCGGGAAATATAAGTTGGTATGTTATCCATAGGACCCGGACGGTATAAGGATACCAGAGCGATAATATCCTCAAGACAGTCAGGTTTTAACTTTTTCAGAGTATCACGCATACCAGCCGACTCCAGTTGGAACACACCGACCGTATCGCCACGCCCAAGCATCTCATAAGTCTTCTTGTCACCATCTGGAGCATTCTTTATGTCAATTTCAATTCCTCGCTGCTTAATCAGACTTACCGCTCGTGATATTACGGTAAGGGTTTTAAGCCCAAGAAAATCAAACTTAACAAGCCCAGCACTTTCAGCGTATTTCATGGAATACTGTACTACTGGCATATCTGATTTAGGATCACGATACAAGGGAACCAATTCATGTAGTGGTCTATCACCAATTACCACACCAGCGGCATGAGTTGAGGCATGGCGATAAAGACCCTCTAATTTCAAGCACATACTTACCAGATGCGCTACGCTCTCATCATCATCAATCGCCGATTTAAGCAGCGGCTCTATTTCTATCGCTTGACCAAGAGTTACCGGAGAAGCTGGATTATTCGGTACTAACTTACATATTCTATCTACCTGATTATAAGGCATTTGCAAAACACGTCCGACATCACGCAGCACCGCCCGTGCTTGCAATTTTCCGAAAGTTATAATCTGGGCTACATGATCACCGCCATATTTTTCTTGGACATAATTTATTACTTCCTCACGTCTTTCCTGACAGAAATCTATATCAAAATCTGGCATAGAGACACGCTGTGGATTTAAGAAACGCTCAAATAGCAAACCATAACGCAAAGGATCAAGATCGGTAATTGACAAAGACCAAGCGACAAGAGAGCCAGCTCCCGAACCACGACCCGGTCCTACTGGAATATTATGAGATTTACTCCATTTTATAAAATCGGATACTATCAAAAAATAACCAGGAAATTTCATACGAATAATTACGTCCAGCTCAAACTCCAAACGCTCAAAATATATCTTCCGCCTTTCCTCATCCTCAATGTAACCAACAAGCCGCTCATTAAGACCTTTTGCCGCCTGCGCTTTAAGGCTATCCGCCTCGCTCATCCCTTCTATAGAAAAGCTGGGAAGAATTGGGCTATGTGACTGAGCAATAAATGAACAGCGTTTCGCTATCGCTACACTATTTGCCAAAGCTTCCGGTATATCAGCGAATAACTCACACATTTCCTTCGCGGTTTTGAGACGGTGATTTTTGGTTAGGTGCCGCCTATTATCCTCACTTACATATCTTCCATCAGCAATACATAAAAACGCGTCATGCGCTTCAAACATTCCCTCATCAATAAAATATGCCTCATTGGTCGCGACTAAAGGTATATCGTGTTTATAAGCAAGCTCTATGAGCGGTTTTTCTATCTTCTCTTCTTCAGCAATGCCGTGTCTGGTAAGTTCTATATATAAACGTTCAGGAAAAAGCTCTTTAAGTCTTAGAAGATTTTCCTCCGCCAGATTATCACGTGTGGCGATCAGACTTTTTCCGACCGAGCCATGCACACCGCCAGTAAGAGCTATGAGACCATCACTATGCCCAACAAAATCGTCCATTGAGAGCAATGGTACTATTCCATCTTCCGGCTTTAGATATGACTTGCTGGAAAGAGCCAGCATATTTTTCCAGCCGATCTCATTTCGCGCAAATATTACCAACTGATCAGGCGCGCTATTATGAGATCGTGAATCCTGTTCATTTAATGATTTTATATGAAATGTACAACCTATTATTGGCTGTACACCTTGCGCGGCGGTGGCGAGTGAAAACTCAAGTGAGGCAAATAAATTAGCCGAATCGGTAAGACCAACCGCTGGCATTTTTTCCTTAACGCACCACCCAACCAGATTTTTTACATGAATAGCCCCCTCAAGCAATGAGTAGGCACTGCGAGCACGAAGATGTATAAAATTAGGATTATTCATAAGGTTACAAGGAATTAATATAATTTATCCTATATTCTAACAGCTGAAACGAAAACAGCAATGTATAAAAGAATGTGCTATGGAACCAAAACATTCACATTACTACTTGTGAAATATCTAACAATCACCACACAATTGTTGATGCTATATCAAAATACCGTTTTCAAGATGGACTATTCTATCCATTTTTTTAGCGATCTCCAAGTTATGGGTAGCGACAAGTGCCGACCGTCCTTTTTCTTTAGCCGCTTTCATAAAAACGGAAAACACCTCATCGGCTGTTTTTGGATCTAGGTTTCCGGTTGGCTCATCAGCTAAGATTAATTCTGGATTTAAGGCAAAAGCACGGGCGACCGCTACTCTCTGCCTTTGTCCACCGGAAAGCTTAGCCGGACGGTGGGAGGCACGATCACCAAGACCCAATTCCGTCAGAAGATTGATAGCTTTTTCCTCAGCCTCTTTATAACTTATCCCGCTTATAATCTGCGGCATCATGACATTCTCGGCAGCGGAAAATTCCGGTAATAAATGATGAAACTGATAAATAAATCCAAGATGTTTACCACGTGCCGCTGTGCGTCTCCTATCACTTGCCGCGCTTAAATCCTCACCTTGTATTTTTATTTCTCCTGATGTTGGGTTATCAAGAAGACCGGCTATTTGTAGCAAGGTGGTTTTACCGCTGCCACTCTGCCCAACGAGCGCTACCACCTCACCAGATTTTACGCTAAGGTCAAGACCACGAAGAACCTCTATAGAAGAATCACCTTGCCGGTAGTTTTTAGTAATATTATTAAGCTCAAGTACTTTGCTATTCATACCCAATTTTCAACCTTAAGATTTGGTATATTAATAAAATGACGGGTGTTATTACTGACTAAAACCGCACCAATACTAACCGCGCAAGCGGCTATCATCATGTCCATATTTCCGATTGTTTTGCCTTTTTTCTCAAGATATGAACGTATTTTCGCGTATTCCTCCGCCGCTGCCACATCCCATTTGATAATTTGAAGATTTGAGATAAATTTATTTACTACTGAAATATTTATTTTATTCCCAGATTTTTTACGCACACCATATAATAATTCCGCTACAGTAATGATTGAGATAGCCATGTGAGAAAACTCAATCTCAGCGAATTTATCTAGCACATTAACAGGGCGTTGCTTTAATATATAGCTACAAATATCAGTATCAAGAATATACATCAGTTATATGATTAGAATAATTTACGTTTCTGCGGTGGCTCATCGCCACGTTCGGATAAAAAATCCGCGTCTACTAACGGAGTATTGTAGAAAAAATCCTCCCATATTTTTTTTCTGACAGATGGAGCTGAGCTATCTTTCTGCTCAATTATCACTTTTTTGCCATCACGGTAAATAAACACCTCACTTCCCTCAAAGCGAAACTGCTTAGGAAGACGCACCGCCTGCGAATTTCCATTCTTAAATAATTTCGCGGTTATAATATCTTTACTATCTTCCATAAATTGCTTACCTTATTTTCACGCAACCTTACGCACAATATATACTATAAATCTATCACCTATTTAACTCAATTTTATAGGAATGACACCAAAATGTATATACTATTAGTATATACATTTAGTCAAAATAGTCAATATCAACATTACTCATAGCGCAAAGCCTCCGCCGGATTCATTTTCGCCGCTCTGTAGGCTGGGTATATAGTGGATAAGAACGATAACAATAGAGAAAATATAATAACTCCAGAAACTTCAGAAAAATCAACTCGTGATGGTAAGTGCGAAAGGAAATAAAGCTCGGCGGAAAATAATTTATGTCCTATCATTGATTCCAGCCATAATTGTATATTTTCGGTATTAAACGCGATAAGCAATCCGAGCAACAGCCCGATAAAAGTTCCAATCACGCCAACACTAGAGCCACACATAAAAAATATTCGTGTAATGGACGCACGTGAAGCGCCCATTGTCCTAAGTATCGCTATATCCCTACCCTTCTCCCGAACTAACATAATAAGGCTAGAAATTACGTTAAATGAGGCTACCAGAATTATTAGTGTAAGTATTAAGAACATAACATTACGTTGTACTATCACCGCCTCAAAAATATTATTGTTTGATGACTTCCAATCATACAGTCGGAAGTTTCTTCCTAATTTCTTAGCTATATCTATGGCAACCAAGCGGGCATTATCAGGATTATCTGTTCTTACCTCTATAGCGGATGCCATATCCTGACCATTCTCAAGCAACTTAAAATAAAGCTGTGCCTGCGAAAACGGCATTATTATTAAGCTATTATCATAAGCGAACATACCGAGCTCAAAAATACCAATCACCTGATATGACTTAACTCTTGGCACCATTCCGGCTATGGTAGCCCTGCCGTTTGGCGAAATAAGAGTTATCTCATCACCACGTTTAACACCCATCTTTTCCGCCATACGGCTACCAATCAAAATACCGTTACCAACTTTGAAGGGCTCTATAGATTCATGACTTATCTTTTTTTTGAGTAGTTCTTTCTTTAATATATCATCCGCCTTGAACCCTACAACCAACGCTCCAAGCGAAATATTCTTGTTGTTCGCCATAACCTGCCCCTCAATTTTAGGAATAGCGTATTTCACATGGTTTACTGAAGATATTCCACCGACTAAATCATCGTAATTCGCGATGCCATTTTCTTTCGTTGGTAGTGAATTGTTAGGATATACGGTAATATGACCGTCAATACCAATTATACTATTTATCAACTCACCTCTTACCCCATTCATTACAGCAAGCACCACAATAAGAGTAGCAACGCCAAGCGCGATACCAATAAGTGAGAAAAAAGCGATAACAGAGATAAACCCTTCCTCCCTACGAGCGCGGAGGTAACGAATGGCGACAATACGCTCAAACCGTGAAAACATATCAGCCTATTTCTTTATGTTTTGACTTTATCGCCGCCTCATGAGCTTTTACCATCCAACGAAACAACGCGTCCCTATCCTCAAATATATCAGGGGGAACCTCCCAATAACTCATAGCGACAAGCTTTTTCTCTCCTTTTACATCGTGACGATCATATATAAAGGGCGCGCTACCAGCCGCCTGATAATCTGGTTTATTTTCCTCATCAACCTTAAAATATAAACGGTCATCCGCTACTATAGCGAACATATACCCTAAGCGGAAAATTCCAACACCGCCAAACATCCGCCGAGTGGTGATACCATCAACATCCGCCAACTGGTCTAGCACATTATTTATAAAACTATTATCATCTATCATACAGCGAGTAACCTTTCTATAGCCTGATGAGTTGATAACTCGTACTTCTCACCGGTAGAGCGATTTTTAAGCTCAACCATTTCTTCTTTTATTCCCTTTGGTCCAACTACGATCTGCCAAGTAAGCCCTATAAGATCACAGCTAGCGAATTTAACGCCAGCACGCTCATCCGTATCATAGTACAGCACATCTTTACCGTGTGAGGTAAGAATTGAATATAGTGATTCACAAAAATCATCACAACGCTCGTCACCTACCTTCAGATTAATCAGACCAACATCAAAAGGTGAAACTGATTTTGGCCAAATAATTCCGTTATCGTCATGGCTCGCCTCAATAATCGCTCCGACCAAACGGGAAACCCCAATACCATAAGTTCCCATTTGAACACGCACTGGCTTGCCATCCTCTCCAGCTATATCAACACCAAGAGCATCGGTATATTTACTGCCAAGTAAAAATATTTGACCAACCTCTATACCCTTTGCTTGTCGTAATTTATCAGAGCTTATCGGACATTTTTCTGGAATATGCAGCTCGTCTGCGGCAGCGTATAACTTTCTTGCCTCCTCACCACTCATCTGGACTTTACCACTGCGTATATCATCAAATACACAATCATAGTAAACGTCACTCTCGCCAGTTTCAGCAAGAACCTGAAATTCATGGCTCATATTACCGCCAATCTGGCCAGTAACGGCGTTAACCGCTATCGCGGTAAGACCGAGACGATTAAAAATACGGTGATAAGTATCATACATTAGGTTATATTCTCGTTTCGCGTCCTCAATATCCATATGGAACGAGTAACCATCTTTCATGTAAAACTCACGACCTCGCATTACTCCAAAACGTGGACGTAACTCATCACGGAATTTCCAGTTAATCTGATATAAATTCATCGGTAGTGATTTATAGCTGCGAACCAGACTCCTAAAATTATCAACGATCATCTCCTCACAGGTAGGGCTATATAAAAGGTCTCGGTCATGACGATCCTTCATCCGTAGCAATTCCTTACCATAAGCGTCATATCTGCCGGACTCCCGCCATAAATCAGCAGATTGCAGAGTTGGCATCATAACACGTATACAACCAGCCCTGTTTAACTCTTCAGCTACTATGGATTCTATTTTAGCGAGAACCTTTTGTCCTAGCGGAAGCCATGTGTAAAGACCAGACGCTTGCTGACGAATCATGCCGCTACGCAACATAAGACGGTGGGAAGCTATCTGGGCATCGGCTGGTGTTTCTTTAAGAAGTGGCAAAAAATATCGAGAAAGGCGCATAATTAAAAATCCGAATTACTATGGTTATCATAATTTTGGTATGGTTATAATCTTCTCATTAATAATAATCATTAAAATAAAGCTTATTAGCAAAGCAAGACTAGTAACTATTAACAGCAATTTTTTCCAATATATTTTTCTTGGAGCGGCTCTATATGAGTCATTATTCTCTGTTTCAATACCGTCACTTTCGTAACGTACAGCAAAAGGAATACTGACGAATAACAATATCCACCACGAATTTACAAAAGTAAAAAAGAAAAATGGGACAGACATAAAATAACCTATTTATCTTTATAGTTTTATTATTTATCTCATCCATGTGAAAGATTGCTGTCTTTCACAGAGGATATACAGAAAAAATATGGGCTGACTCGGTCTACTGGTCGTGTTTTATGTTCGCCTCCGGTATTTCCTACTGGAAATCCCATGAGGCATTGCTCAAGGCTGACTCGGTCTACTGACCTCGTTTCTTGTTCCATATTCTTACTACCTATTCTTTAGTCCCTAGAAGCTAACACTTATACTTGCTCTAATTCAACAAGAGTTCCAAAAAAATCTTTTGGATGCAGAAACAAAACTGGTTTGCCATGCGCTCCTATCTTATGGTTGCCATCGCCAAGCACTCGCGCGCCATCCGCAAGCAACTTATCACGAGACGCTATAATATCCTCAACCTCATAACATATATGGTGAATACCACCTGACGGATTTTTAGCTAAAAACCCAGTGATTGGCGAATTTTCGCCAAGAGGATATAATAATTCTATCTTGGTATTAGGTAAATCCACAAAAACCACCGTTACGCCATGCTCGGTAACATCCTGTGGTTCTGAGACTTTAGCCCCTAATGTACCGCGATAGGTGGCTGACGCTTTCTCCAAATCAGGAACCACTATCGCTACATGATTAAGTCTGCCAATCATTTACTTGCCTCCTAATTAACTTATTAAATTAACCTGTTAAATTAATATATTGAAAAACTTTTGTTACAATACTGGTAATCCCTACTGTAATAAAAGTTTCACTTTTAATGAGCTTGGGTTAGGGTATTATGATTACATCATTTACGCAACGTCATTTTCACACGCAGAAATAGGCATATATTTTATGAACAGCAGAAAGCTTCAGAAAAATCAATATATTGATATTGATTGCAAAGAAACAGAAGATAATTACGCTAAAAAATATGAAATATGTATTCAAAATGGAGATACACTAGAGAATAAACATTTTAATTTTGTAAAGTCAGCTTTTTCCAGCATAGCTATTGGCGCTAGCTTTGGTTTGTTGCTAGTGGTTGTGTCTATGACAATTGGCAATGTAACCACCGCTCCTGAGCCTATAATGCTGAAATACCCACTTATTACTGTTCTAACAACGTCTGTTATATACGGCATTTTTGGAACCACTATGAAACTGCGACAGCACAAAAATAGTCATGTACGGCTTGATATTTATGATTTACATTACAAAAATGACGATGGTAAAACAAAACAACAGATGATAAGCGCTAGTAAAAACCATCCTCTAATAAATACGTTGGTCTACCCTGATTACGGTACTGACCTCCCTATTTCTGAGACAGTGCAACATGACAAAATAATAGATAACGCCGTGCAAGCTTTGGAGGCGATGGATCATACTAGCGCTAGCTGTCATTAAATAAATCTTTCGTTCCCACTAAGTGACTACTGTCCCTCACATGGGACATAACCGAAGGCTCACTCGGTCTGGCTTACTATGCTTCTTACTCCTCAGTTCTTCAATTCCTTCAAAGATTCCTCCATTCGCTCACGCTCAGTCGGAATGACATTGTCATCCCGAGCGTAGACGAGGGATCTTTCATATATGCCTATAGCTTGGCTGTCTGAAGAATCACACAGCCTGACTTACTGCGCTTCTCTATGACCATCAAGACTTAAGCCAATATCTTGCGCTTATAAACTACAAATATAGTCAATATTTTACAAAATTGCGTAGCAAATTCGCCTTATATCGTGTAGAATGGATATATTCACAACAACCACGTATTACTGATGAGAGAGAAAAAGATAAACGCCGGTAGCGACAGTGAATCTATAAGCATATCATTTCAGGATAACTCCCTGCTACCAATGTTGTTTGGAAATAATGACGAGAATCTCACCAGATTAGAAAAACAATTTAACGTAAAGACCGTAACTCGTGGCAATATGCTTGCTGTAAGCGGCAGCGGCAATGATGTGGAAGCTTTTAGAGCGGTACTTGAATCGCTACACTCGGACTTAAAAAAAGGTATTGATATTGGTTCTCAGGAAGTTGATGCCGCTATCCGTATGGTTGAAAATGGCAATTATAACCATGATGATGAAGATAGTCTGCCTGAAATAAGAATAAAAACCCTACGTAAATCAGTACGTCCTTATTCGCCAGCGCAGACGGGATATATGAAATCTTTGGCGAAAAACGACGTGGTGTTTGTTACCGGTCCTGCTGGTACTGGCAAAACATATATAGCGGTAGCTCAGGCGGTGGCTATGTTCGCGGATAAAAAAGTTGAGAAAATAATATTGTCACGCCCAGCGGTAGAGGCTGGTGAGAAACTTGGCTTTTTACCTGGCGACCTGAAGGAAAAAATAGATCCTTATCTGCGTCCATTATATGACGCGCTACATGATATGATACCGATAGAAAAACTCACCCGCTATATGGAAACTGGTGAGATTGAGGTAGCGCCTCTAGCTTTCATGCGTGGGCGAACTTTGTCAAACGCTTTCGTAATACTTGATGAGGCACAAAACACTACTCCAACTCAAATGAAAATGTTCCTAACCAGACTAGGTGAGAATTCAAGAATGGTAATTACTGGCGACCTTACTCAAACCGACCTGCCAAAAGATATAAAATCAGGACTTGCCGATGTTATCAGAAAAGTAGAGAAGATAGATGGTATTGGCTGTGTGCGCTTTACCGATAGAGACGTGGTACGCCATCCACTAGCAGCAAAAATCATCAAAGCCTATGATGATTGGGAAAAAAACAAGAAAAAGTCATGAGTACTAATTTAGTGATGTTCAATTTTGACAAGATTGAACATTTATGCTATATTTTACGGAGTGATTTGAATTAATGAGTAATGTGAAAGCTGCACTTAGGCTCGTGTGGCAGCTTTATTATGTATTGTATATGAGTAGACTTTCAATAGAGATTTCAGATCATCAACACCAGAAAATCAAAGCTATGGCGGCGATTAGTGGCTTGAGCATAAAGGATTATATCCTAGAAAAAACTCTCCCTACACAAGATGAGGCATATAACAAGGAGGAAATAGAAGCTTTAGAGCGGTTAAAAGAGTTTCTCGCGCCACGTATTAAAGCCGCTAAAAGAGGTGAGTTCTTGGATATATCGTTAAATGAGATACTTTCTGAAATATACTCTGCGCGCGGTATTTAATGCGACGTTATAGATTGTCGTCAGACGCCAGGACAGATATAAAAGGAATCTGGAACTATACATTTGATAGATGGGGCAAGAAACAAGCGGATAGTTATGTCACGAATATTTTCAGATGCTTTGACAATATAGTAGCTGGTGATTGCCTTTATAAGCAAATTTTTTATGACTCCACGAAAATACAATATGTTCGCTATGTTCGCTGTGAACATCATTATATTTTCTTCTTATCAGAGAAAGAACCTATTTTTTTAGCGATATTACATGAAAAAATGGATTTTATCTCTGTATTATAAAATAGGTTTTTAGGCGGATAAAATATGAGCACAGAACTTGATATTTCTTTCCACATAACAAATGATTTATGGAAGAGCAGGTTGCGTCCATATACCAAGACTGTTGGTTTTATACTTAACGAAGCATTAGCCTTTAGCGGTCTACACAAAAAAAATAATACAGGCGATAATTTTGAGATAGCGGTGGTGTTTGTTGACGATAAATTCATAAGAAACATCAATCACCAATATAGAGGCAAAAACAAACCAACCAACGTACTTTCATTCCCTAATGGTGATTTTTCATTAAAATCGTCCAATATTAACTTAAATCTGGGCGATATAATACTTGCCCTAGAAACAATAGAAAAAGAAGCGAAAGAGCAGAAAAAAACCTTTCGTAATCATAGTGCTCACCTACTGGTACATGGTTTTCTGCACTTACTGGGATACGACCATATGAATGAGAAAGACGCTAAAATAATGGAAAATATGGAAATAAAAATACTTAAAAAACTGGATATTAGCAATCCCTACTTGTAATTTATCTGATAATTATGTAATAATGAGTTCATAAGTATGAAGAACAATTTGAATATACATAACTCCGGTATTTTGTCTGAAATGGATGATCCTGACTCTAGTAAGCCTCCGCAGAGAATATCTGCGGCAGTTGAAAATAAAAAATTAAATAAATTTGATAGTCCCCGTACCCTGCCATTTTTTCAGTCATATTCTTTCAAGAATATGCTTAAAAGCTTGTTTGGCATAAAAAACGACACCTCACTTAAAGAGACCCTTGAGGAAATAATAGATGAGCACGAATCACAGACCGATGATAGGATGGAACCTGAAGAAAGGATAATCCTACATAATGTGCTAAGTTTTGGAGAGACTAAAGTAAGTGATATAATGGTCCCACGTACCGATATTTCCGCAGTGTCTGTTGATATATCATTTGATGACCTGAAAAAGCATATAATTGAACAGAAAAACACTCGTATCCCAGTTTATGAAGATACTATGGATAATATGCTTGGCTTTTTGCATGTAAAAGATTTTCTGATGATAGTTGGTGGAAAAGAGGAATTTGATCTACGCAAAGTTATACGCAACCTGCTATTTGTTCCGCCTTCAATGAAAATAATAGATCTGCTGGTAAAAATGCGGCAAGAAGGCAGCCATATGGTAATAGTGGTTGATGAATATGGTGGAACTGACGGGCTGGTCACTATGGAAGACTTGTTTGAGGAAATAGTGGGCGATATTCAAGACGAACATGATGAGGATGAAGAACAAGAAGATAGGCTTATAAAAATAGCCGATAATATTTTTGAAGTTAATTCACGTATAAGAATAGAGAAGCTGGAAAAAGAGCTTGGCATTGACCTTACCGTCAAAGAACATGAAGATGAATTTGATACTCTAGGAGGTCTTATTTTCTTTAATCTGGGAAGGGTTCCAGTAAAAGGAGAGACTATAAACCATGAATCAGGAATTGATTTTGATATTATGGACGCGGATCCGCGCAGGATTAAAAAAGTTCGTATAAAAATATCTCCTAGCAAAGAAAATGATGAGGCATGACCTCTATAATAAATCTTTCTGGATGGCGGCGTAACGTTCTTCTTTTCTTGTTAGGAGTATGCGCTACTCTGACTCTAGCGCCATTTTATATTTTTCCTCTTATAATACCTGCTTATGGCGGTCTATTTTTACTTATAAGGAACTCAAAAAAAGGTAAAAGAGCTTTTGCCGATGGCTGGTGGTGGGGATGGGGATTTTACATAAGCGGTCTATACTGGTTTTGTATTGCTCTTCTTACCGATCCTGAAAAATTCGCTTGGGCGATACCACCGACTATTTTTGGTCTTAACGCGATCATAGCCTTATACCCAGCTATAGCGTGTTTATTATTTTTTCATCTATTTATTAAAAATCAGGAATATAGAAACAACTATAAAATAGTACCTGTTGTTGATTGTTTTGGGTTTTCTCTTATCTGGTTATTACTTGAATACGCAAGAGGTCATTTATTTTCGGGATTCCCTTGGAATCTTGCCGGATATAGCTTTGCATTTAGTGACGCGTCTATGCAAGCGGCATCCATTTTTGGAATATATGGTCTTACTTTTTTTACATTACTGCTTGCAGTCACTGCTGCTATCATAAAAAATGTAAAACTCCCAGCCGCCATTATATGGGGTATGTTTTTTTGCCTTACTATATGGGGGTATTTAAGAATAGATCATACCACCGTAGAATCAAAAGCGGTAGAAACAAATACAGCTATCAGGCTGGTACAAGCTAACATACAACAACACCATAAATGGAACAAAGATCTACAGAAACAGCATCTGGATGAACATATAAAACTTACTTTAAGCAAGGGAATAGAAAATATTGATTATGTTATATGGTCAGAGACATCTATACCCTTCCCTATAAGATCTGATAGTGGTCTAGCGCGCTATATAGGAAAATATCTACCGCAACACACAAAACTCATGGCTGGTGGTCTTAGGATAGAACAGAGTGGAGATGACTTTAATTTCTATAACAGCCTAATAATACTGAACAATAAAGGCAGCATAATAGATATTTATGATAAACATATTTTGGTACCTTTTGGGGAATTTTTACCATTTCGCTCTCTAATACCGAAATCGTGGAAATTACCGGTGGGTGATAAAGATTTTTCTAAAGGAAGTGGAGTACGAACTATAAAATTAGATAAACTCCCAGAATTCAGCCCTCTTATATGTTACGAGAGTATTTTCCCCGACGCTGCGGTTGATATTACAAACCGCCCTAAATGGCTACTTAATATCACTAATGACGCTTGGTTTGGTAATAGTACCGGCCCCTATCAGCATTTTCAGATGGCTAGAATGCGCGCGGTGGAACATGGAGTGCCAATGGTAAGGGTAGCTAATACTGGCATTACCGCCTACGTAAATCGGTATGGTATAGTACAAAAACAGATCGGTTTGTCAGATAAGGGAATTGTTGATATAAATATTAATACATCAGAATCATATAATACAGTATATTTTTCAATCTATAGTCGTATAAATAACTTAACTGTATCATTATGCATCATAGCATGCGTCGTTTTAGGAAGTTTTTTTAGAAAATTAATTAAATATTAACTTTTTAACTTGCAAACAAATTACTTTTTGTCTAGTTATGTACTGCTTTTGGTTATTTTTATTATTTTTTATCCGGTAAAGTAAGATGTTAAAACAAGATATAGATAGTTACGTAGGAAGAAAACTTAAACAACGCCGTACTATAATGGGTTTAAGTCAAGAGTCTGTCGCTAAAGCTATTGGCGTGACATTTCAGCAAGTGCAAAAATATGAAAAAGGTAGCAATGCCATGAACGCGATGCGATTGTTTGAATTTTCTCGCTTTATGAATGTTCCCGTCGCCTATTTTTTTGATGGTGTTGAGGCAGAGATCTCTAGCAATGATAGTGGTAAAGGAAAGAATAAAGTAGCATCTCTTTCTGAATCAGAGAAAACAAAATTTGAATATAATAATATAGCGTCTGATAGGGAATCTCTTGAGGTAATGAAATCATTCAAACGTATAAAAGAACCAGTTATACGCAAGCGTCTTGCTGACTTACTGCGCGCTATAGCGGATAACAAGACTATATTAGAAGATTAATTTTATCGCAGCTCAGGGCTTGACATATATCGCATACAGATTATTGTAGCGAATATATATTTCTGGTGGGGATTTGGGTTGGCTTGCCTCCACCTTGTTTGGCTTGTTATTAGCCATAAAAAAAATGGACTAAGCTATCGTTATAATGTAAGCGATGTTTCTCAAATCCCTCATTATTAGTTTACATAGTTGAAGGGATATTTATGTCTGGTCAGTTCTCCAATAGAAGTAGTTATATTTTCACCAGTGAATCGGTAGCGGAAGGTCACCCTGATAAGGTATGTGATCAAATTTCTGACGCTGTGCTTGACGCTATGCTTACAATCAATCCAGAGGCAAGAGTGGCTTGTGAAACTTTAGCTACCACTAACACTATAGTAATCGCTGGTGAGACAAGAGGAGCGGAAAGCCTTACCAAAGCGGCTATTGAGAAAATCGCTCGTGATAAAGTACGTGAGATTGGTTATCTGCAAGACGGATTCCACGCTGACAACATGGATGTTTATGTGCATCTTCATAACCAGTCTGTAGATATTGCCGCTGGTGTTGACTCCGCTGAAAATAAAGATGAAGGTGCTGGTGATCAAGGTATTATGTTTGGATTCGCTTGTAATGAAACTGAAAGTTTAATGCCAGCTCCTATAAATTTTTCCCATCGTATTTTACAGAATCTGGCGGAAGTTCGTCATAGTGGTAAGGTAAAGGGTTTAGGTCCTGATGCGAAAAGTCAGGTTTCTTTACTTTATGAAAATGGAAAACCAGTAAAAACAACTTCTATAGTTGTTTCCACACAACATGCTGAGGGTATGTCACAAAAAGACGTTATAGAGATTGTGCGTCCACAAGTTATCGCCGCCCTGCCAGATGGCTGGATGTGTGATGATAAAGAATTTTATGTCAATCCTACTGGTCAGTTCATAATCGGTGGTCCTGATGGCGATTGTGGTCTTACCGGACGTAAAATAATTGTTGATACTTATGGTGGGGCGGCTCCGCATGGTGGAGGCGCGTTTTCTGGAAAAGATCCAACTAAAGTAGACCGTAGCGCGGCTTATATGGCTCGTTACCTTGCTAAAAATGTTGTAGCGGCGAAACTTGCTGATCGCTGTACTATCCAGATTTCCTATGCTATTGGCGTGTCAAAACCACTATCATTTTATGTAAGCACCGGCGGTACTGGTGAAATTGATGAGGCAAAACTGGAAAGAGTGTTGCAAGATTTAGTTGATCTTTCACCACGTGGCATAAGAAATCACCTTCAGCTTAACCGTCCTATCTATGCCCGTACCGCCGCTTATGGTCATTTTGGTCGCACACCAGAAGCTGATGGTGGCTTCTCATGGGAAAAGACAGATTTAGTTGATAATCTTAAAGATTATTTTAGTTAAGATTTAGAAGGCTCCACAAAATGGAAATTGTGGAGCCTTACTTTTACTCCTATATCCTGCTTAAAGCTATTTCTATAACTGGCTTTTTATCAATATCCCTCTTTATTCTACGGCGGATAAAGGTTCGTATTGTCTCTATTATTTTCTCATCGCTGGCTTTTGCTTTTATACCGCTTATAACATCACTTAGTTCAGCGTTATATTCCTCTATTAACTCATCGTCTTCTTTTGCGTCAAGGACACCAGGAAAACTCATATAAAGCTCTATTAACTCCATATTGTCGTCAAGCACCACACTGATAAACACCGCGCCATCATCACGAAGCTTACGTCTTGTACGGATAACATCACTGTCTGTGGAGATAAGAGATGAGCCATCCACCGCCATATATCCTGATTGCACCTCACCGATAATACTAGCTTCTCCTTCTTCCAACCAGATTACCGCTCCATTATGGGCTTCTACTGTTTCTTTAACTCCTAGCTTCCTAGCTAATTTAGCATGCTCATGCAAATGTCTTGGTTCGCCATGTGTGGGAACAGCTATTGTTGGACGTACCAATTTATACATATTCTCTAACTCACCACGCGCTGGATGACCAGATACATGAATATCATGTTTATGATGATCGGTAATGACCTCAATTCTCTTGCTTACTAATCTATTACAAATAGTATTTATCTTGGTTTCATTTCCTGGAATTTTACGTGATGAAAAAATAACTGTGTCTTCCGGTTGTAGCCTTATTGACTGGTGGTCGCCCCTAGCGATACGGGTGAGAGCCGCGCGTGGCTCTCCCTGACATCCGGTGCATATAAGCAAGACATCGCCACGTGGCAACCCCATTACATCACGCTCATTTACGAACTCCATATCCTCCCTGATATAACCAGCGTGCTTGGCAGCATCCACTATCCGGTATAATGAACGACCGGCAAGAGCCACCAACCTGCCAGTTTCCTCAGCAGCGTGAATCAAGGTAGTAAGCCGCGCTATGTTAGAGGCGAAGGTTGATACCACCACTCTATTCTTACATTGTTTTATCAGCGATACTAAATGCTCACGAACATCACCTTCTGAACCAGAATACCCATCTTCATAAACATTAGTGGAATCACAGACCATCGCTAGCACTTTGCTATCACCATATTTTTTTAGTGCTTGAGTATCTGAGATTGAACCGATCATTGGTTTATCATCAAATTTCCAATCTCCTGTATGTAATACCACTCCTTTTTTTGTGGTAATAGCAAGAGCCTGCATTTCGGCTATGGAATGAGTTAGTTCAATAAATTCTATCTTAAACGGATCCAAATCTATAGAACCACCACATTCTATCTCTGTAATTTTTGGCTTTTTACCTTCGCCCATTTCAGAAATTTTGTTTTTAAGAAAAGCAGCGGTAAATTTAGTCGTATAGATAGGACACTCCAGCTCCCGCCAAAGATATGGTACCGCTCCTAAATGATCCTCATGAGCATGAGTAATTACCAGACCAAGTAAATTATCCTTATGCTCAGCGATAAACGAAATATCTGGTACAACAATATCAACACCCGGCAAATAATCACCGGCAAAACCGATACCACAATCAACCATCAGCCATTTACCATCTATCGTGTAAAGATTGAGATTCATGCCTATTTCATTAGAACCACCAAGAGGCACAAATAGTAATTCATCGCTATGTTTCTTAAAATCAAACACCATATTTATTCTCGCTATTTATATTATTAGATTATTATATTTCTTATATCTTATTATTAAGTTCGTATAGTTTCCTTAAACCATTAATGGTAAGATCTGGATCAACGCATTCTATAGAAGAACAAGCCTTGTCATATAAAGAAGCAAGACCACCGGTTGCTATTGTAAACATTGGCTGCTGTAGTTCGTCTTTTATACGACCGACAATGCCATCCACCATGCCAGCGTAACCGTAATATATACCAGACTGCATAGCTGATATAGTGTTAGTGCCAACAACTTTTTCTGGTCTTGCGATCGCGACATTAGGTAGTTTTGCCGCAGCCTTATGCAAAGCGTCAACTGACAGATTAACGCCGGTTGCTATCACACCTCCTATGTAATCACCATTTTTATCAACTATATCAAAGGTGGTCGCCGTTCCAAAATCAACCACAATAAGAGGCTTTTTATAAACTGACCAAGCGGAAAAAGCGTTGACTAACCTGTCCGCGCCAACTTCTAGTGGATTATCAACTTTTACTCCTACTCCTGTTTTAAGATTAAGGCGAGGATCGCCTATTACCATAAGTTCGGTGTTAAAGTAATTTTTGGTAAGTTTGCGTAGATCAAATAACACTTGAGGAACTACTGAGGCGGCAACCGCCCCACTGAGGCTTTTAATATCAATGCCGGAATGTTCTAAAACCTGCGTTATCCATACACCATATTCATCAGCTGTACGACGATCGTTGGTTGAAATACGCCACTGTCCTATGATTATATCACCGTCAAAAACGGCAAATACAACATTTGTATTACCAACATCAATTACAAGAAGCATATATATCCGCCGCGAGTATGGAACGTTTTTTTCCACCACCTAGAACCATAATAAGGCTACCGTCTTTATCAACCCCATCAAATACTCCCTCAAGTTGCTCGTTGGGAAGGCAGGCAACCATATTTTTTTTAAGATTCCAGACATTTTTAAGCCAAGAGGCACGAATAGAGGTAAACCCCTTGCTTTCCCACTCATCATAGCGCTCAATAAAATGATGGATAAAACGTGATAATATTATTTTCGCCGATACTAGCTCAACACCGGCATCCTTAAGACAAGTCGCTGGAAAATCAGTCTTACTTGGATAACTATCAATATTTACTCCAAGCCCCACAACCACCCAGTTCTTAGAGTTTCCTTCAGTCATGAATGATTCCAATAATATACCGCCAAGTTTTTTACCATTTAGCAATATGTCATTAGGCCATTTGGTTTGCAAAATGTTATCACCAGCAAGCATCGGAGATATAGCGTCACAAATAGCGACCGATGCTACAAATGAAAGCTGGGATAGCTCTTTTATATCTTTCTGCGGTCGTAGTAATATAGATACGAAAAGATTACCATCATCAGAAACCCAACTACGCCCCATTCTTCCTTTGCCACCATCTTGGCTTTTTGCCCAGATAACCGCGCCATGACTCCCCCCAGAGCGCGCCATTCTTTTTGCTTCTTCGTTAGTTGAGTCTAAAGAATCAAAGGACAATAGATGATAATCGTCAAGCAGGTTAGAAATTATTTTTTTCTTACGAATACTTATCATTATTTTAGTAAAGCGACTGCCGCGCTCTCCGTTACAACTATCAACTTTGTTGGCATAAGGAAGAATAGAAGTATGAACATGCTACTAATAAGAATGGCCAATTTAAGAAGGAAGTCTCTACTTTTATCAAAAGAATCCTCAGCTTTGTCAAAATACATGATTTTTACAATTCTCAGATAATAGTAACAGGAAATAACGCTTGTTATTACCCCTATAATCGCCAGATAAGAAAGACCTCCCTTAACCGCCGCTAGTATAACGTACCACTTACCAAAAAAGCCAGCTAGTGGTGGGATACCAGCCATAGAAAAAATAAATATGGATATAGCGATGGCAAGAGTCGGACTGGTTTGCGCAAGACCACCTAAGTCGGAAATATTTTCCAGTGCCTTACCTCCACGCTTCATGAGCATAACACCGGCAAACATGCCGATACTCATAAACACATATATACAAAGATATATAAGGACTGACTGAACTCCATCCTGCCCACCGGCGGCAATCGCCATGAACATAAACCCAACATGACCGATAGAGCTATAGGCAAGCATGCGCTTTATATTATTTTGAGCGATACCACCAAACGCACCGACCAGCATAGACGATATGGAAATGAAAATAATCACCTGCCGCCAGCTATCCACAGAAGAAGCGAACGGTTCAAAAAGCAAACGTATAAATAAAATAAAAGCAGCTATCTTAGGAGCTGTAGCGAAAAAAGCAGTAACTGGTGTTGGCGCTCCTTCGTATACATCTGGTGTCCACATATGGAAAGGAACCGCCGAAAGCTTAAAGCAAAACCCAACAATAAGCAAAATAAGACCAACTATAATTGCTGGAGTAATACCCTGCTGGGACGCGAATAATTCGGCAAGAGCGGAGAAACTTATTGTTCCAGCGAATCCATAAACTAAGGAAATTCCAAATAACATCATGCCGGAGGCGAGCGAGCCAAGAATAAAATATTTAAGACCAGCCTCACTTGACCGGTCATCATCACGCAGGAATGAGGCAAGCACATATAAAGACAGGCTGGACATCTCAAGAGCCATATATAACGCCAACAAATTAGCGGCTGATACCA
Source organism: Rickettsiales bacterium (assembly GCA_041396965.1). NCBI lineage: Bacteria > Pseudomonadati > Pseudomonadota > Alphaproteobacteria > Rickettsiales > Rickettsiales bacterium. The sequence goes on along the minus strand of JAWKXN010000001.1, from coordinate 314,377 downwards.
TAAGCATCATGCCAAGTAGAGAAAGTAATATTAATATAACAAACTCAAATGGTCTACCGCCATCTTCCTTTAAGAAATCTGATGAGAGCATCAAGGAAAGACCACCGGCAAGAAGCACCAGCGCCTTAGAAAACTGGGTAAATCCGTTATGAGTAAACATACCATTAATAAAAGTTCCACTTGTCACATTAGAACATAATGCCATGTAACCGGTAAGTACCAGTACCATCAAAGATAATGAGACAAAAACATCATGGATCGTACGCTTGCGATATAATCCGTATAATAATAAAAAAACAGCAGAGAAAAGCAGGAACAATTCTGGCTTTATAGCTTCTATACCTAATTTTGCCATTTCATATATCATTTATCTTTTCCTACGTTCTTATCTTTATTAGTATCCGCGTCGGTAGATTTGTCTAGCTGATTTACTAACTTGCCCACCGATGGTTCTATCACCTTCAAATAAGGCTTCGGATATAAGCCAATCCACAACACTATCAGTACTAATGGAACAAATACAAACACCTCACGAGCGAACAAGTCTTTCATCTGTTTTACGTCCTCATGAACTATCTCAGTAAACACAACCCGTTTATATAACCACAGAGCGTAAGTCGCGCCTAAGACAACGCCAGTCGCCGCGCCAAACGCAACATAGGTACTGGTCTTAAACGCTCCTAGCAATACAAGAAACTCACCAACAAAACCGGAAGTGGTGGGAAGACCGACCGAAGCCATAGTAAAGAACATAAAAAACAAGGCGTATTTAGGCATAATAGTGGCAAGACCGCCATATCTGTTTATTTCTCTGGTATGCAAACGGTCATAAACCACACCAACACAAAGGAATAAAGCACCGGAAACTAGACCATGACTTATCATTTGAATTATAGCACCCTCTACTCCCTGAACGTTAAAGGTAAAAATACCGATAGTGACAAACCCCATATGAGCAATTGAAGAATAAGCTATTAGCTTCTTCATGTCACTCTGAACAAGAGCTACCAATGAGGCGTAAATAACAGCAATAATACTAAGAGTAAAAATAAACGGCGCAAAATAATGCGAAGCGGCTGGCAACATTGGCAACGAAAATCTTAAAAAACCATAAGCTCCCATCTTCAGCAATATACCGGCAAGAATAACCGAACCAGCGGTTGGCGCTTGTACGTGCGCGTCTGGCAACCAAGTATGCACTGGCCACATTGGAACTTTTACCGCAAAAGAAGCGAACATCGCAAGCCACAGATATTTCTGAACATCAAGAGCAAGTGATGGTGATTTTTCCATAAGGGTCGGTATGTCGGTAGTACCAAAGCTCATATACATATATATAATAGCGACTAGAAATAACACCGAGCCAGCAAGCGTATATAAGAAAAATTTATAAGAAGCGTAAATACGGCGGTTACCTCCCCATATCCCAATTATAAGATACATCGGGATTAACATTCCCTCAAAGAAAATATAAAACATTACAGTATCAAGAACGCTGAAAACCCCGATAACAAACGCTTCTAACAATAAGAAATTGACCATGAAAGCACGGACACGGCTGCTCACCGAATTCCAACTACATAAAATACAAAATGGAGTAAGCAAAGTGGTAAGAAGCACCATAAACAAGGAAATACCGTCAATCCCCAGATGACAACTTATCCCTAAATCTCTGAACCAATCAGCTTTCTCCACAAATTGGAAATCAGCGGTACTACTATCAAAACTCGTCCATAAAAGAATGGAGTATAAAAAAGTAACTATGGTGGTAAATAACGCTATATAACGAGCCTCACCTGCCTTCTGCTCTTCACCACCATTGAAGAAAGAAGAAAGCATTATAACCAGCGCGCCAACAAGTGGCATTAATATGAGAGTAGTAAGCATTATATATTACCGCTCCTCACCCTACACAATATTCCAGAATTTCCGTAAAAAACCATTTCTAAAACCTATATAACCTAACAATAGAACCTACATCTACCAGAAATTAAAACCGTTACCAAACAGTACCCAGCTAATAATAAATAAAAATCCAAGCAGCATTACAAACGAATAATGATAGACAAAACCACTTTGCAGACGACTCACTCTACCCGACATTAAATGCGAGAATAAAGCCGCTCCATTTGGACCAAGACCGTCTATAATTTTCTCATCCCATACTCTCCACAAATAACTTCCTAGCTTCTTTGTCGGTTTTACGAATAAGAAATCATATAGCTCGTCAAAATACCATTTATTCAGTAAGAAGCGATAGATCAAAGGAAATTTTCTTGCCATTAGCGCCGGCATATGAGGGAATACTATGTAGAACAGCCATGCAAGAGCGATACCTGATACCGCGACTAAAAGCGGAAGAACAGCGACCCACATTGGAACGTGGTGAGCGTGCTCTATAGCAAGGTGTGAGGCTATAGTGTCTCCCCAAAATTTTCCCTCAGCTGATACCATACCAATAACGTGATAACCAAGCCAACCAGAAAGAACAGCGCCAATAGCGAGAAGTAGCAGCGGTCTTAACATAATCGCCGAAGACTCATGAACATTACGAAACACTTCTTTGGAAGCACGACATTTGCCATGAAAGGTCATAAATAATAACCGCCATGAATAAAAAGCGGTCATGAAAGCGGCGGCTACACCCATCCAAAAAGCGAATTTTCCACTTTCACTGGCATAAGCTGCTTCTAATATTATGTCCTTAGAGTAATATCCGGCGAAAAGTGGGATTCCGGCAAGAGCTAGTGAGCCAATCCACATATAGGTATAAGTTATCGGCATTTTTTTCCAAATACCACCCATATTACGCATATCCTGCTCATCAGAAAAACCATGTATAACCGAGCCAGCACCAAGAAATAACAAAGCCTTGAAAAAAGCGTGGGTCATGAGATGGAACATCGCCGCCGAATACGCACCAACACCGCAAGCAAAAAACATATAACCAAGCTGCGAGCAAGTAGAGTAGGCGATAACTCGTTTAATATCATTTTGAACCAGACCAATGGTTGCCGCGAAAAAGGCAGTGCAAGCACCAACTATACAAACAATCTCAAGAGCCTGAGGAGATTGTTCAAAAAGTGGCGAGCAACGCACTACCATGAATACACCAGCGGTAACCATAGTCGCCGCGTGGATAAGCGCGGAAACTGGTGTTGGTCCTTCCATAGCGTCCGGCAACCAAGTATGTAGACCGAGCTGAGCTGACTTACCCATAGCGCCAATGAATAGTAAAATACTTATTAGAGTAAGAGCGTGAAACTGATAACCAAGAAAAGAAAAACTATCTGCTGAATGTGATGAAGCGGCAGCAAAAATCTCGTCAAATTGAACACTGCCAAATAAAACAAACACAGCGAATATTCCAAGAGCGAAACCAAAGTCGCCTACACGGTTAACTATAAAAGCTTTCATCGCCGCGTTACAGGCGGATTGCTTCTTAAACCAAAAACCAATTAGCAGATATGAGCAAAGTCCAACTCCTTCCCAGCCAAGAAATAACTGAACAAGATTGTCGGAAGTAACTAACATCAACATGAAAAAGGTAAATAGCGATAGGTAAGCCATGAAACGCGGCTGATGCTCATCATGACTCATATAGCCAACTGAATAAATATGTACCACCGTAGAAACCCACGTAACCACCAACAACATAACAGAGGTAAGAGCGTCGACCCTGAGCGTCCAGTTAGCGATAAAATCACCAGACATTATCCATGGCAGAACATTAGCCTTATAAACACCACCACTACCGAAGGCAAAATCACAAAAGATTATTCCAGCGAAAATAGCTGAAAGCACCATACCACCACAGGTTATTATATGGGAAAGACGTGGAGTTATTACCCTTACGGTAAGACCAACGGCAAGAGAGGCAAGAAGTGGAAGAAAAACTAGAAGAGAAATCATTTACACTACCCCTTCATCGTGCTTACTTCTTCTACCGCTATGGAAGAACGGTTACGGAAGTGAATTACCAAGATGGCAAGCCCAATCGCTGCTTCAGCGGCGGCAACCGTAAGTATGAACATAGCAAAGATCTGCCCTACCAAATCACCGAGCTTTACTGAGAACGCCACAAAGTTAATGTTCACTGAAAGCAAAATCAACTCTATAGACATTAATATAGTTATAATATTCTTACGATTAAGGAAAATACCACAAACACCTGTGGTAAATAATATGGACGAAAGGATAAGATAATGCATTATAGTTATATTGCCGAAAAACACATGTCCCATAAACTATGAAATCCCCTCACCTGATTTTACCGAAACAATCTCAACACCAGATTCTTTTGTCCTTGCGAGCTGCTTAGCTATATTCTGTTTGCGTACGCCGGTACGTTGTCTTTTAGTAAGCACTATCGCGCCGATCATCGCTATAAGCAATATGATACCTGCCATTTGGAACGGATACACATAATCAGTATATAAAACCATACCTATAGCGCTGGTATTACTAGTATTTTGACTGGATACTATAGGAACTTCGGAAACGGCAACTGATCTGTCTACGGCTAGTGAATGATAAAATACCAATAGTAATTCAAGTAACATTATCAAGGCAACTAGACTACCAACCGGCAAATAACGCAGAAAGCCTTCACGCATTTCTGAGAAATTTACATTAAGCATCATTACTACAAATAAGAATAAAACAGCGACCGCACCGACATATACTATCACCAGCGTCATCGCTATATACTCCGCTCCTAGTAGGACAAAAAGCCCAGCGGTATTAAAAAAAGCGAGTATCAGAAATAAAACGCTATGTACCGGATTTTTGGCTGATATAACCATTATAGCGGAAAATAACGTAACCGCCGAAAAAACATAAAACATCGTTGTAGCTACAATATCAGCCATTTTTCACCTTTGCTTGATTAATCACCACCACAATCTCCTCCTCCAGAATCACCTCCAAAACAGTTATTAAAACTATCACCAAAATAACCCGCGCTATTATCACTGCTAGGAGAAGAATCACCGTCTCTACCATCACTCAAATTCTTACCACGTATTCCACGCATTACAATAACACCAGAGGCAAAGCATATGAAAAGCAATAACGCAAGTTCCATCTACCTATACTCCGAGTCCGCTACCATATTCGCTGCTATTACTAGCTCCCAACGCTCACCATTGGCAAGTAATTTTTCCTTATCATAAAATAACTCTTCGTGAGTTTCAGTGGCGAACTCAAAATTAGGAGTTTCAACAATAGCGTCTACCGGACAAGCTTCCTGACAAAAACCACAATATATACACTTGGTCATGTCTATGTCATAACGGGTGGTACGACGTGAACCATCCTCACGCTCGCGCGCCTCGATAGTAATAGCCTGCGCTGGACAAATCGCCTCACATAATTTACAGGCGATACAGCGTTCCTCACCATTAGGATAACGCCGTAAAGCATGCTCGCCACGAAATCGAGGACTTAGAGGTCCTTTTTCATATGGATAATTAATAGTAACGGGCTTCTTGAACATATAGCGCAAAGTAAGAATGAAGCCCCTAGCAAGCTCTACAAGTAAAAAAGCCTTCGCTGTTTTATATAGTCTCACTGCCAACCTCTTTTTTTGAGCATTTATTTTTCCTATATTTACGCCACATATAAAATCCAAGACCAGATATCGTTGATACAACAAAAAATCCCACGATATACGGCATATAACGTTTCAAGAGAGCCTTATTATCACCGATAAGATAACCAACAACCGTAAGAGTAGTCATCCATATACAACTACCAAGCGCCGTATAAAAGCAGAATTTTTTCAAGTCCATATGAGCAAGACCAGCGGGAAAAGCAATAAAATGCCGAAGACCCGGTATAAGCCTACCGGTAAAGGTAGATACATCTCCGTGACTTGCAAAAAATTTATCAAGTTTATCAATTTTCTCATGAGTGAAGAAAAAATATTTCCCATAAGCGTAAAAAAACTTACGCCCAAAATGATAAGCCAAATAATAATTAAATAGAGAACCGCCAAGCGCGCCAAGAGTAGAGGAAATAATAACCAACCAGAAATTCATATGTCCTTGCTGGACAAGAACACCGGCTGGTATCATCGTTACCTCGCTTGGTATGGGAATAAATGTACTTTCTAAAAAAGAGGCGACAAAAATCCCCAGATAGCCAAAATGGTGGACAACCCAAACCAGTAATTCCCCTATTCCCTCAAGAGTAGTTATATCAAATCCCGCTATTTCCATAAATTAACTCGCAAAATACACTACATAAGCGGAAGTAATAACCACCCAGATTAACGAAAGAGGCAAAAACACCTTCCAACCAAGCCGCATCAATTGATCGTAACGATAGCGTGGCAGTGTCGCTCTTGCCCAGATAAATACAAACAAACAGAAAGCTACTTTAGCGGCGAACCACAATACAGGCGGAATCCACGTAAATATAGCGACATCCGCCAAAGGCTGCCAGCCACCAAGAAATAATATGGTGGTCATACCAGACATTAAGATCATGTTAGCGTATTCACCAAGAAAGAATAACGCGAACGACATAGAGGAATATTCAACGTTATAACCGGCGACTAACTCCGCCTCAGCTTCTGGCAAGTCAAATGGATGACGGTTAGTCTCTGCCAAAGCTGATATAAAAAATACTATAAACATAGGAAAAAGCATTCCACAAAAATGCCAATTCCAAAAGCCTCCAGCTTGTGATTGAACTATATCACCAAGATTTAGTGAGCCAACTAACAAAAGGACTGTAACTATAACAAAACCTATTGATACTTCATAAGAAACCATCTGTGCGCTAGAGCGTATCGCGCCTAAAAAAGCGTATTTTGAGTTACTAGCCCAACCTGCCATTATAATTCCATAAACACCGAGTGAGGAAATAGCGAATAAATATAATATACCAACATTAATGTCAGCTATCACAAAATTAGGTGTAATCGGAATAACTGCCCAGCCAAGCATAGCAAGCATAAAGGTTATCATCGGCGCGAGTAGAAAAATAAACCGGCTTGATTGCGAGGGAATTATTGTTTCTTTAAGAAACAGTTTAAGACCATCGGCAAATGGTTGCAACAACCCCCAGAAACCAACTACGTTTGGTCCTTTGCGCAACTGCATAGCGGCAATTACTTTACGCTCTACCAAAGTCAGCATAGCGACACAAATAAGCAAAGGAAAAACGACTAAAAGTATCTTTCCTAGAGGTGTATCAAAAAACCAGACCACCAATTCAAAGAGTTCGCTCATGATCCTACCAATATATATTGAAAAACAAGCAAAGGAATACTAACACCCCAGCTATAAAGCAACAAAAAATCTGCCGTTATAGTTATAACTAGGAAAAACAAAAAATAGATAGACAGCTCTTTATGAGTATATACTCTACAGCATTCCCTCATTAGGCGGCCTTTCCAACCTGGTTCATAGCTATATAATTACGCGAGCATTCCGCCATAGTTTTACTGGCCCTAGAAATTGGGTCAGTCATGTAGAAATTAGTTATAAATTCCGCGAATGGCTCTGAGGAAATGTGAGTTGAGTGTGAGATATGCAAAGTAGAACACGGAGCTGGTACGATCTCTCCTATCTTTGCGAAGTGCGGCGCTATTTCTTCCATCCGCACGCGAAGCTGGTGAATATTATCATAAGGTAGTGGTTTCCCTACATAATCAGACAAGGCGCGGATAATTGTCCAATCCTCTTTTGCCTGCCCCACTGGGAAGACCGCCCGTTTGGTACGCTGCACACGCCCTTCCAGATTGACATATGTCGCTTCTTTCTCAGTATAAGCGGCAGACGGTAAAATAACATCAGCACGATGCGCTCCATCATCACCATGATGTCCCTGATACACAATAAAAGCGTTACCAAGAAGAGCCATATCAAACTCATCAGCTCCCAGCAGGTAAACAAATTTTACTCTTTCCTCTTCATTATCAGCGACACATCCCGAAAAAATCTCCGCTATATTACGACCACCTTTTTCAGGAACAAAGCCAAGATCAAGCGCGCCGACCCGACCAGCAGCATGGTGGAGCATATTAAGACCATTCCAATCATCCCTAATCACACCATATTTTTTAGATATTGACTTTATGGCGGAAAAGATAGCCATTCCGTCCTCACGAGCTATCGCTGACGCACCAAGAATAATAACTGGATTTTTCGCCTGCTCTAATATGTCACATAAAGGATGGGTTCCATAAGATATATCAGACAAGCTTCTTGGATTATTTCCGAATGACTGTACAGGATAATTGAAATTATCAGCGCTTCCAATACTATAGACGCTAACCCCACCTTTAAGATAGGCTTTACGGATCCTAGCGTTAACTAAAGACGCTTCTTTTCTTGGATTAGCGCCGATCATTAATATAACATCCGCCTGCTCAAGACCAGATATTGTTGTATTGAATAAATAGTTAGAACGGCTACTAGTATCAAACATAGCGCCATCCTGACGGCAATCACGATTTGTTATTTCCAAGCTATCTAGCAAATCACGAAGCGCCATAACGCTCTCAGCGCAGGCGAGATTACCGGAAAGCGCTGCCATTTCCTCAGGTTTCAACCCTTTCATTTTCTCAGCTACGAGCCCAAGAGCCGCCTCCCAACTTGCCTCTTTAAGCTTACCATCTTTACCACGTATATATGGTCTATCAAGACGCTGCGCACGCAAGCCATCGCAAGCGTGACGAGTTTTATCGGAAATCCATTCCTCATTTATCTCTTCATTAACTCTAGGCAATACACGAAGAACCGACTCTCCACGAGAATCAACACGAATGTTTGAACCGACCGCGTCCAGCACATCTATAGTCTCGGTTTTTTTAAGCTCCCAAGGACGAGCGTTAAAAGCGTATGGTTTGCTGGTAAGCGCGCCAACCGGACACAAATCCACAAGATTGCCGGAAAGTTCTGAAGATATGGTTTTTTCGACATAAGTCCCTATTTCCATATGCTCACCACGCCCGAAAGCTCCAAGCTCTGGCACCCCAGCCACTTCTGTAGCGAAACGTACACAGCGGGTGCAGTGTATACAACGGGTCATCTCGGTTTTGACTATTGGCCCCATATATTTATTCTCAACCGCCCGCTTACGCTCTTTGTAGCGGCTTACACCAGTTCCATAAAACATAGCTTGGTCCTGAAGGTCGCACTCACCACCCTGATCGCATATAGGACAATCCAGTGGATGATTGATAAGCAAGAATTCCATTACCCCTTCACGAGCTTTTTTTACCATCGGCGAATTGGTTTTTACCACCATACCCTCAGAACACGGCAAAGCACATGATGCTTGTGGCTTGGGAGGCCCCGGCGAAACCTCAACCAAACACATGCGGCAATTTCCGGCTATGGCTAGCCTTTCATGGTAACAAAAACGTGGTATCTCTATACCAAGACGTTCCGCCGCCTGTATTATTACTGTTCCGTCCTCTACTTCAATTTCCTGATCATCTATCGTTAATTTTGGCATTTTTAATTCTCAAATTCCTGTTTAGTTAAACCGGATTGTCTTACAATTGATCCGAAAGTCCCAATAGGCATATCTTTTCTAGGATGCGGGACAATAACCTTATTTTTTCCGTTATGCAATTTCACATGACTACCATTTTGTGATTTAACAACAAAACCATTTCGTTCCAGAACTTTTATAATATTGCGTGAACTAACCATTTACGTTTTTATGTCCTGCTCAGCAACCATAACCAACTCTACTGGAACATAATTCGTATCCCCAATATCATCATCCTCAAAATATAGCTCCAATGCCTCTTTCATGTTTTTCTGAGCCTCATCCAAAGTCTTACCAAAAGTTGAAAGTTCAAAATTAAGGCATTTAGTAACAAAATAGTTTCCTTCTTTATAAATTACATATTTTACATTATGCATTTTGTCTCCATTATTTTCGGTTAAATATTTAGCTACACTTAATATCTATAGAAAGTGGTAGTATTATTTCCCCACTATTACTACGAACCTGCCATTCACCAAGCCATACACCGTTACCATCATCAGGAGTCTGTAAGTCCGGATCTCCGGCGATAGCGTTTTCAACTTCTTCTTCCATCAAAGATTTAAACTCTTTCTACATTCTACCTCTACAATTAATCTAACCTTTATACCAATTTTGGCATAAACTTACTTACTTGCTTACTCTCTGTTCATTAATAAGATCAAAAACCTTTTCCTTTAGTGCTTCAAACTCCTCTTTCTTCTTATTCCCGAATTTAACCAGATTGTGATTCACTTGTTTTTTATCTCGTGAATTATTCCGACCACTTACCACGAATTCTATTTCTCCCATTCCAAGAAGAGAAGGCTTTTTATAAGCTACTTCTGATATTGCGCCAACTGGTATCTCTCTTTTCGCGTTAAGACCAAACTTAACTATATTAAAAACACCAGCACGGTTAATTATAACCCTGTCACTCATCAGCTCTATTTGACCATCATTCCCCTCAACCTTCATTATAATATTACCCATAAAAACCCCTGATCCTTTATATTAATATTTAGAGCAATTACCATAACTTTGAGAAAAAAGCGGTTTGCCAGATACTAGAGAATGCTGCGAGACTGCAATATCAAACCATTTTCCAACTCTTGGCGATATACTAGTAAAAATCCAGCTACCTGAAACCGTTTTTTCGCCAAGAACCAATAATTCTCTATCATCAAGAATTTTTACGCCATTTCTACCTATCTTGCCAGTCATACGAACTGATTTAGTGGTGAGATTTATAGCATCTATTATGATTATGTCACCACCAAGAGGCTTTTTATTAGTTCTCACGTTAGTACCATCATAGAAAGTACCGTAGTCAAAATCACATTTAAGCCTACCCAAGCTCTCCCAATCATAGTTGCTAGCCAATGCCAGTTTAGGACAAAATATAATATAAAAGAAAATTACTATATATCTCTTCATTTAATTAAGCGACCTTTCTTGAAAATTCTTTAATGCGTCGTTCAATCTCTGGACGGAAATGACGAACGAGCCCTTGTACCGGCCAAGCGGCGGCATCCCCTAAAGCGCATATAGTATGCCCTTCTATCCGACCAGCCACATCAAGCATTAAATCTATATCAGAAACCGAAGCGTTACCCTCTACCATGCGCTCCATCATCCGCCATAACCAACCAGTTCCCTCACGACATGGCGTACACTGACCACATGATTCATGGGTATAGAATTTTGAAAGACGAGCAATCGCCTTTACTATATCGGTTGATTTATCCATAACTATGACGGCGGCTGTTCCAAGACCAGAGCGTTCAGCCTTAAGACTATCAAAATCCATAAGCACTGTCTCACATATTGACTTTGGCAGAAGTGGAACGGATGAACCGCCGGGAATTACCGCAAGCAGATTATCCCAACCACCACGCACTCCACCAGCATACTTTTCTATGAGTTCCTTAAGCGGAATTCCCATTTCTTCCTCAACATTACATGGTTTATTTACATGTCCAGAAATACAAAATACTTTTGTTCCAACGTTATTAGGGCGACCAATTCCGGCGAACCAAGACGCTCCACGCCGCAATATAGTTGGTACCACTGCTATTGACTCAACATTGTTAACAGTAGTTGGACATCCCCACAAACCAACACCAGCTGGAAATGGTGGCTTAAGACGTGGCTGTCCTTTTTTCCCCTCTAAAGACTCAATAAGAGCCATTTCCTCACCGCAAATATAAGCGCCCGCACCACGATGGACAAAAACATCACAATCATAACCACTACCGCAAGCGTTTTTACCAAGCAACCCCGCCTCATACGCCTCGCCTATCGCATATTCAAGACGGCCGGCTTCTTCACGAAACTCGCCACGAATATATATGTAAGCGGCAACTGCCCGCATGGCAAAGCAGGCTATCAAGCAACCTTCTATCAATTTATGTGGATCATGACGCATCATGTCCCGATCTTTACAAGTTCCCGGTTCCCCCTCATCGGCGTTTACAACCAGATATGATGGACGACCATCTGACTTCTTGGGCATAAATGACCATTTAACACCAGTTGGAAAACCAGCTCCCCCACGCCCACGCAGCCCTGATGCCTTGACCTCATCTATAATAGCATCCTGCCCCTTAGCAAGTATCGCCGCTGTATTATCCCAATCACCACGAGCGCGCGCGCCAGCCAATGTCCAATCCTCAAAGCCATATAAATTAGTAAAAATTCTATCTCTATCTTCCAGCATCTATATATTCTTTCTGATTACGCTATAGTCATTTGGAGCAATTATTACCCTAAATAATTATAAAATCCAACACTTATAGCTATTTGCATAAATAACGTTACACATTATTTATGCATTTACGCCTGCTACGCGGCGGGTATTATAGCCTTATTATATGGGTAAAAATAAAGCTTAGTTACCACGTTATCCACATATTATCGCGGCACTTTGCACTACTTAATAATTTTGGTCAATAATATTGCGTTATTATTTCACCGCCAACCCATGATAAAAATACACTCCAAGCCCTAGAGTAAAAACCCAACAACCATATAATGCGTGTTCAAATATCGCTGCCGCTAGCGACTGCGTTCTTTCATAGGTTCTGGCAAAAAATAATCCGCCAATTACAGTAAAAGATATAGCGACCCAATTTTGTAGAATAATATGCGCCCAACCAAACAACACCCCGCTTACAATCCACAAATATCTTTTTGAAAACAAAACCTTAAAACGATGATAGAAATAGGAACGATAAAGAAATTCCTGTGGTAGCACAGAAAATAGCGGATACCATATCATAACAATAAACCAGACTGATGGACGCTCAGTTGGAAAAGAAAATAATTTTGCTGGAATTACAAGATAGGTGAAGAAAAATAACGTTAAATACACTGTAAGAATTCTTGGAAAAAGCTCTTTTATAAATCTCCTATTTACCGCTCTTAGATTAAGATCTTTCGTAAAGCTATAATTATAGTATTTTTTGAGAATTATAAAACAAATGATGCTCAGCGCCACAAGAACAGAATAAATCAAGCTACGAACCTTGTATATAGAAAGCAAAGAAGGCAGCACAGCGAAAGAAAACGCTAATTCAGCGCATAAAAGATATTTATACTTATTTGATGTTTTTCGCATTATCAGTGATTATACTTTATGTCCCAAGATAGGCTAATCGAAATTTTAATTTTTTGTCTTAGCGTATTTTTTCTCCAAACATTCGCGAACATGAGCATTTTCAATATAACGTAAAGGCAATGAAACGCTTATAGTACGCCTCATAACATAAGGAAGCACATCAAAACGCATATCCAGCCCATCTTTAGTGAGAAATAAATTATTGATCCCTTTATCAATACCTTCCGCAGGAATCCATAGACTATCGGGTTTTTCTTTTATTCTCGAGACCAAATCCTCATACATAAGCTCTTTTTGAGCTTCAACCTCCTTTGCAATAAACAAATTAATCTTCTTAAGATTATCGCCGAATAGCTGTTGGTAAGTATATTCCTCACCTGTCTCAACATTAAATATATGGCTGTTACTATAGCCGTTAGGATGGGGCAACCCATAATCATAATAATAACCTGAAGTGCTAATAGCCAACAAAGAACAATCATTCATATCCACCTGAAAATCATAATTTCTGCTATTTTTTGCTGAATCTTTACTCTCAACCGAAACCCCTTCACATGAATTATAAGACCTGCCTTCAAAATATCTGGGAGCGACCTCTTTATCAAAAAAACCGTTTATTTTCTTCATGGCTACAGGGTTAATACCGCTTACTACCGGTTTATATATTTTTGCCTCACATAGGCAATTGCCGAAAGGAACTTTATTTTCACTTGGAATACAGTCACTATATTTGTAGGTTCCTACCTGCACAGGAACACGCTTTATAGTGACTTCACTAGCCCATGAAAAAGATATAAAATATATAAAGACGATAATAAAACTTGGAAACAGTCGCATTATTCTACTCCACCCAGACCAAACTACTCTCGCAAAACATCCGCTAATTCTTTATTGGCCAAAAATTCTTTTGGCACAACAACCTCAACTATTCCTTTGGCAAAGGAGGCAACTATATAAGGGTTAAAGACAATTTTAAGATTACCGCTGGAATCTACATAAAAACTGCATTTGTCACAGCCGTTTTCTGAAACGAAACTATCTTTTATGCTGCTACCGTTAAAATAATTAGTTCCCTCTTCTTTTGTTAATTTACCTATTATATATTCATTCAGTTTTTTATATCTCTCTTTATCACTGCCAAAAATATCGGCAACACCAAGAATTTCACCACTATCAAGATTGATGATAAATCCATCTTTAGCGTACATATCATGGGCAGCACCAGCATTAAGCCCCCTGAATAATTTTACAATGCTTAAAAAGTTTTTCTTCTTAAAATTAGCGTCAAAAGATATGTCTCTATTATCACCCATTCTATCATGCAGTTCTGGCAATTTATCCGCTTTTATTCCTTCACATTTACGAGCTACAACATTATCCAGAAAAAATTTATTCAACGATTCCTGCCCTGATTTATCTTTAATCTTGGTAAAAACAGGGTATTTGATAGACGACTCACATCCACAAAATTCCCAGACCGTATTTGATTTTTCCGCCAATGATTCAGCAATACATTTCTTTGTATTATTAGTTTTGAGGAAATACCCTTCCTGATAGGTTTTAAGCTGAAAAATATCAGCGGCGCAAACAGAATATGGCAATGACATGAAAAAAATAGAAAAGATTATGAATCTTAACATGTTAGATACTCTATATAGTTTAATCCCCAAACGGCTCACTAGAGTTACGACCTATCTGAGAACCGGTTTTGAGTGGTCTTCCCCGTTCTAACGAATCTATAAGCTTACTAACTGACTCAGGAGTTAGATCCTCATAATAATTATCTTCCTCACCATAGCTAGACACCTGACAAACCGGAGCGTTAACGCAAGCGCCAAGACACTCAACCTCACGCAGGGTAAATTGTCCATCAGCTGTTGTCTCTCCTATTTCTATGCCTAAGCGACTTTTGCACATAGAGACAATTTCTTCCGATCCACGCAACCAACAGGGAGTAGTGGTACAGACCTGAACACAGTGCTTACCCACCGGCTCAAGATTATACATAGTATAAAAACTTGCCACCTCATACACCCTAACCGGTGGCATTCCTAGAATACCAGCTATATAATCCATTGCTATTTTTGGTAGCCAGTTGTTGTTTTGTTTTTGTGCCAGAGCAAGTAACGGCATCACCGCGCTTTGCTGTCTACCTTCTGGATATTTCGCTATTATATATCTAGCCTTTTCTAAATTCTCATCGGTAAAGATAAAATTTTCTGGCTCTATATCTGGGTTATAATAATATTTAGCGGTCATAAATCAAAATCTTCAATCTATCATTTATATTAGGTAATCAAAATTACGGTATAACCTTATTGTATACCTTAACCATACGGCTGCCACGTACAGCCACATGCTCCGGTAACATAAGTAACATTTGTCCACGTGTAAAAGGTTTTTTATCTTTAGCGACAATAAAACAAGCAAGGCTATCAATCGGAATACTGTCTTTATATAAAAACAGCAATCCTTCCTTACTCACCACAAATTGCTGAATATTCTTCTGCCTAGTCATCGCTATCTCTTTAATCTCCTTAAGGCTTACATCCCTAAGACCACCAAGATACTCACCATACCGGCTATCACCACTAAATACATAATACTGAATGGGAGCTTCCTGATACCTCTTCAACTCTACACCCGGTGGCACCTCATAAACCATAAGTAAACGCCATGTACCATATAATTTCCAAGTTTCACAAAGCTCAGAAGGAGGAAGCTCTGGGAACAAAGCGAGACTGCTGGTTGGCAGATTTTGGCTTTCTTGTCTATTTTCTTGCTGATTATATGGATCAGACTGAGCGTACGAAATGGAATTACTGATAGCGAAAAGTATAAAAGCAAGCAGCGCTTTTTTTATAAAATCCGCCATTATATTCCTGCAACTCATCTATCTATCTCGCCAAACACTATGTCCATAGTACCGATAATCGCGACTATATCCGCAAGCATATGCCCCTTGCCCATAGCCTCAAGAGCCTGAAGATGCGCAAAACCCGGAGCCTTTATTTTACAGCGGTATGGCTTGTTTGTACCGTCGGCGACCAAGTAAACACCAAACTCTCCTTTAGGAGCCTCAACTGCTGTATAAGTACTGCCAGATGGGACATGATACCCTTCACTATATAATTTGAAATGATGGATAAGCGCTTCCATAGACTGCTTCATTAACGCCCGTTTCGGCGGAGCCACTTTTGGATCTTCCGTTACCACCCTGCCTTCTGGCATTTGCTCAATACACTGTTTAATCAAGCTGAGAGACTGCCGCATTTCTTCCATACGCACTAAATAACGATCATAACAATCACCATTTTTACCAATTGGAATATCAAACTCCAGCTTATCATAAACATCATAAGGCTGAGACTTGCGTAAATCCCACGCCACGCCACTTCCACGCAACATAACACCAGAAAAACCAAGATCAAACGCCTGTTCTTTTGAGACAGCACCTATATCAACTAGGCGCTGTTTGAAAATGCGATTCTCAGTAAGTAGATCATCAACATCATCAATATATCGCACATAGTTTTCACAGAATTTGTATATATCATCGGTAAGACCGACCGGAATATCCTGATGAATTCCTCCCGGACGGATATAAGCGGAGTGGAAACGCGCGCCGGACGCTCTCTCATAAAACTCAAGCATTTTCTCACGCTCCTCAAACAACCATAAAAGAGGGGTCATCGCCCCAACATCTAATGCCTGAGTCGTAATATTTAGAATATGATTAAGAATACGGGTAAGCTCGCAGAACATAACCCTGATATATTGCGCCCTTAAAGGAACCTCACAGCCAAGAAGCTTCTCAACAGCCAGCGAGTAGCAATGTTCCTGCGCCATGGGCGAAACATAATCAAGACGGTCAAAATACGGCAAAGCCTGTAAATAAGTTTTGTGCTCAATAAGCTTTTCGGTACCGCGATGCAGAAGCCCTATATGCGGATCAGCGCGCTCAACTACCTCACCATCCATCTCCAGAACAAGACGTAAAACGCCGTGCGCCGCCGGATGTTGAGGACCAAAATTTATCGTGGTTGTTGTAGTTTTTGTGTTTTGTGTCATAGTGTTAGTGGCTAGTAGTTGTAATTAGTAATTAGTGATTTAATAAAATTTGAATTATGTATCTCTTTTCAAAACAACACCCTCAATGATTAATGCTATAAACTCGCAACTAATGAATTTTATACTAGCAGATTGGATATTACCACTATTTTCTACTGATTCACGCTACTTACCAAACACTAATCATCAACGATCAGCTTACAAAAACTTATGCATAATGTAAACATCTACTAGACCTTTATCTGCATGCTCAAAGCCCTTAGGTAGAGTACCAACTATCTCAAAACCAAATGATTTCCATAGTTTTACCGCTATATCATTTACGCTTACCACAAAATTGAATTGTAGTGATTTATAGCCTTGCTTGCGAGCAAGAGCGATAATTTCATCACCAAGCGCACTGGCGATTCCTATACCACGACAATCAGGACACACTATAAAAGAAGCATTAGCGACATGCCCACCTCTTCCTGTTCTATTAGGACGAATCGCGGCGACTCCCGCCACCCTGCCATCAATATCAGCGACGATACAATTAGTGCCAGCGGCTGACATCCAATAAGCAAGCGACCTCTCTGGTGTCATTTCCTCAAGAGTATAGGAATAAGTCTTACCCTCAGTAAGTATTTCACAGAAAATATCGTATATCTCCTCAAAATCCTCAAGACGAGCTTCCCTGATTACAAAATTTTTTGTTTTTTTACTCATGTGTTAGGTGAAGACTAAGTTAGCTGGCTTTTTCATCACCAGGGAGTACGTAATCCATACCTTCCCATGGGCTGAGATAGTCAAAATTACGATAGGCCTGATTTAGCTTTACTGGCTCATAGACCACCTGTTTACGCTCAGCGTCATAACGCATTTCAACGTAACCGGTAAGTGGAAAATCCTTACGCTGCGGATGCCCTTCAAAGCCATAATCGGTAAGGATTCTTCGCAAATCATCATGACCAGAGAATATAACACCATACATATCCCATACCTCTCTTTCGAACCAAGAGGCTGATGAATAAATAGATACTACCGATGGTATAGGGGTTTCCTCATCAGTTACCACACACACGCGGAGCCGCTTATTCTTTTTTAGGCTTAACAGCATATAGACAACCTCAAAGCGCTGAGTACGCTCAAGATAATCAACACCAGCTATATCAACCAGTTGCACGAATTGTGTAGATTCATCGTCACGCAGGAAGGTAAGAAGCTCAACGAGATTATCCGCTGGGACATTTATAACCTGCTCACCATTTTTGCTTCCCACAGAAGCGGAGAATTTTTCTAAAATACTATTATCAAACATTATGTAATACCTCTCGTATCATTATTTATTCCACTTTCTTTTGCCACACACTTACTTTTCAAACTAACGGGAGGCGGAGTATATTTCTATCTTTATCAAGTGTAATCAGGTTAACCTGCCACTTGCCATTTTTTTTCTCAGGAGTCTTAAATTCATATATATCACAATTATTTACCAATCTACCACGCTTTTTTAACTCATCAACAGCTTTCTCACCACCAATAGCGATTCCTATGAGACGCAGCACCACTCCACCGTGAGTAACAAACAAGGGAGATTTGCTCTCACCCAAATACCGTTTTACCACATATGACACCCTAGCTCGCAACTCATCCTTACTTTCCTCACCATCAACAAAGCCGCCAAGTTCCTTAAATTCTCGCCTTCTCTTTTCTGAAAGCCCCTCGCCCAGACCATAGTCGCGCTCATTAATTCCAGCGTCTGCAATATGTTTTATATTACGCAATGAATCCCTATCAAAGGATATTTTAGCTGTATCCTTAGTTCTCTGCATTTCGCTGGTTACGACTAGATCAATCTTATCTCTTAGCTTTTCTATTATATCTCCGGCTTGTTTTGCCTGCTTTTTACCTTCCTCAACAAGATACGCCTGACTTTTACCGCCACTTGCCATCCCCTTTTCATTATCGTTAGTTTTCGCGTGGCGCATGACATAAAAGGTTTTTCCGTAGGGAAAATCATCCGTCACCTAATAATACTCCCAGTCCTACGAATTTTTTTCTGTAATTGTAGAATCCCATACATAAGAGCCTCAGCGGTTGGCGGACAACCCGGAACATAAACATCCACAGGCACAATGCGATCACATCCACGCACCACTGAGTATGAGTAATGGTAATAACCACCACCATTAGCGCAACTCCCCATCGAGATGACGTAACGCGGCTCAGCCATTTGATCGTAGACCTTACGCAGGGCTGGGGCCATTTTATTACACAGAGTTCCGGCGACAATCATAACATCCGCCTGACGTGGACTAGGACGAAACACCACACCGAGATGATCCATATCATAACGTGATGCCGCCGCTTGCATCATCTCCACCGCGCAACAAGCAAGACCAAAGGTCATTGGCCATAAGCTGCTAGAACGAGCCCAGTTTACCAACTTATCAAAATTAGTGACTACAAAACCCTTATCATTGAAGTCAGTGAACACATCCTTGAGCAGAGCGTCCTGATCGGCTGATGACAGCTTATTATTCAAATTATTTCGCGCTACTACTCCCATTCCAGCGCCCCCTTCTTCCATTCATATATGAATCCTATGGTAAGCACGGTCAAAAACGCCATCATTGACCAGAAACCAGCCACTCCTATCTCTCCAAGAGAGATCGCCCAAGGAAATAAGAAAGCGACCTCAAGGTCAAAAATTATAAATAGGATAGCGACCAGATAGAAACGCACATCAAACCTACCACGAGCGTCACCAAAAACATCAAAACCACACTCGTAAGGTGAATTTTTCTCTACATCCGGTTTTTGCCTACCTATAACCATAGGAGCTAACAGCATGATAACTGAGAGACCAACAGCAATCCCCATAAAAACAAGAATCGGAAAATATCCAGCGACAACTTGATCCATAATAACTTTCGTAAATTCGTAAAAATAGTGGTTAGCAATCAGCAAAAACTATACTAATGTCTGACAATTACCGATTACCAGCTATATTATAACGAGGCTATTATAGCTAGCCACTAATCATCAAACCATATTTATTAACTGTAACTTGCCAACAAATAACAGCTTTTTCATGTCAGAAGCAACAAAAAAAACAATTATTGATAAAGCTAAATCCATAGGTTTTGACGCTATAGGCTTTTGCGAGACAAATTTACCCACCAGTGCAAAAGATAATCTTAACATTTTTTTACAAAAAAATTACTACGGAGAGATGAATTGGCTTAAAGAAAAGTCAAAATGGAGAGAGTCACCTAACAATTTATGGGAAGAGGCACGATCTGTAATTATGCTCGGACATAATTACGCTCCTGAAGAAAATCCCTTAAAAAAATTAAATAATAAGAGCATAGGTAATATTTCCTGCTACGCGCAAAATAATGATTATCACGATGTAGTTAAGAAAAAACTCAAAGAACTAGCGCGCTGGCTGGTAAAAGAGCACGGTGGAGACGTTAAAGTATTTGTTGATACAGCGGCGGTAATGGAAAAGCCACTAGCAGAACAATCTGGTATTGGCTGGCAGGGAAAGCATACCTGCTTAGTAAGTCGTGAGTTCGGCTCATGGCTGTTTCTAGGAGCGATATTTACCACAATAAAACTTGAACCTGATAAAAAAGAGAGCACACATTGTGGAAGCTGTACAAAATGCCTTGATATATGTCCGACCGGAGCTTTTATAGACGCGCATAAGATTGACGCGCGCAAATGTATATCTTACCTAACTATAGAATATAAGGGGTTAATTCCGATAGAATACAGAAAAGCGATCGGCAATCGTATTTATGGCTGCGATGACTGCCTCGCTATTTGCCCATGGAATAAATTCGCCAAAAAATCAAATGAGGAGGCATACCACCCTAGAGAAGAACTCAAATCTCCACTATTAAAAGATTTACTTACACTAAATGATGAAAGATTCAGGAAGATGTTTAGGAAGTCTCCGGTAAAAAGAATTGGTCATGAGAGCTTTATACGGAATATTTTAATTGCCGCTGGAAATAGCGAAGATAAATCTCTTCTAGAAATAATAGAGAAAATGTTATCAAATCCCTCATCTATTATATCTGAAACCGCAAGATGGGCTTATGATGAACTTACAGCCATTTGAAGTAAGAAATTCTTGTTTCAAGCAGCCATATAATTTATAAACGCACAATACTAGCATACAAATGATAAAGGAGGATTTATGACAACAAATACAATTATATATACTAAAGATTATTGTCCGCACTGCGTTCAAGCAAAAAACCTACTGAAACGTAAAGGTGTGGAATTCACAGAAATAGATGTAACCAGAGATGAAAATATGCTTCAGGAGATGATCACAAAATCTGGTGGTCGCAAAACAGTGCCACAAATATTTATCGGCGATACTCATGTTGGCGGTAATGACGATTTACAGGCATTAGAAAAAGCTGGAAAACTGTCAGAACTTTTGAATTAGCAGTATGTTGCGGCCTGATAAAGTTAACCTATAATTTACCCTTTGTTGCTTTGAGGCAACAGTTTTATCTTTTGTTGCTTATTTTAGGTACAACACTACATATAGTAGTAGCATAAAGATAAATTTTTTGTAAATAATACATAAAATTTTATATAAATTGTTAAGCTAATATCTTTTAACCGCTCTTTTTATTATAAAATTCAAAGAGTAATCTAGGGGAGCAATATATAGTGCTGAACACGCAGGCTGAAACAACACGCAAACGCTCTGAAAAAACAGCAAAAACAGCTAGCGGTAAAACCGCTAAGAAAGAATCTCCCCCTAAATTAGTAAAAACTAGAAAATCCACAGCAAACAAAGTTAGCAACTCTAAAATAAATGTCACAGCTTCTGCTAAGAGGACTACTAATACCAGTAAAATAATAGAAAAGGCGGAGAAAATATTATCAATAACCGATTCTATACTCGTGAAAAAACTGGAAGTTATATTGGATGAATGTACGGCTTTAATTAAAGAAGAAGCCGCTAGCACAAAGGATGGGAGTGTTTCTGATAAACCTCCTCAGCTAGAGAACAAAGTATATACTAACTCTGAAAATGATTATTTTGCTCGCTATGGAACACAAATATTGTCTATATTTAATAAAAACGGGGAATGTGTATATTTGTCGCAAAACTTTGATTCAATAACTGGTCATAAATCATCTATTATGATAGGCGATAATTTTCTTGAACTATTTTCTGATGATTATCGGGAGAAATTCATCAAAAATTTCTCTAAAGATCTTTATGTGGACGGTAGCAGCCAACGCAATATAAATCTTAAAATGCGCCATAGTGATGGTAATTACTATTGGTATAAGTTCACGATATATTCACAAAATGATCAATATATATGTATGATTGACAACATACATGAGAACATACAAACGCAAAACACCCTACAAAAAGCTAAGCTTGAGGCTGAATTGGCTCTTAGATCCAGATCAGAATTCTTAGCCAATATGAGTCATGAGTTACGCACACCATTGAATGCTGTAATAGGGTTTTCTCAAATAATGGAGAAAGGTATTTTTGGTGAGATAGATAACCCTCAATATAGTGGTTATATTAGACATATACAGGAAAGCGGGCATGATTTACTCGCAAAAATTGAAGATTTACTTGAGATTGCTAATATTGACGCTGGACGTGTAGTGCTGGATAAAGAAGAAGTTTATGTTAATGAGTTAATAAAACAGGCAATTAAGAAGCAGATACATCATGCGGAAAATTCTGATATATCTATATCATATGTGCCTAAAGGGAATGTTTTACTATTTGTTGACCGCATAAAAATACAGCATATATTGGGACATCTAATTACCAATTCTATAAAATTTAATCGCTCTGGCGGTGAGGTCACAATAGAGGTGAAACGTGGCAGTAATAATGGTATATCTATATCGGTCCATGATAATGGTGATGGGATGAGTATACTGAAATGCTACGATATAAAAGAGGCGTTGAGGCAAGAAAGTTGTTGGACTGACAATAATAACCAGCATATAGGGATTGGACTTGCTCTAACTAGAGAGTTTGTATCTATGCATGGCGGTGAGGTTGAAATCGTAAGTAGCGCGGGAGTGGGAACTACCGTTTCTATTAATTTGCCGAGAGAATGTATAAGGATGACTCCATCGGCAAAAAATATATCAATAAAAAAAGATGCAAAACAAAAAGATATAAGACAACTTGAAGATGGATAAGTCAAATCTGCGTAGACAGATAATAGAAAAAGCTATTCCGATAATAGATTTTGAGGGGTGGAATCAACGCACTCTTGGTAAGGCTGCTTTGGAAGCTGGTTATAGTGCTACTGACGCCATAAGAGCTTTTAGTGGTGGTGCTATTGATGCTATTGATTATTATTCAGAAATGCTTGATGAACAAATGCTAGAATCTTTACAGCATTATATGGTTGATGGCGTAAAAATACGCAAGCGCATAGAGAATGCTGTGAAGTTACGCCTTGAGCTTCATCATCCTCACCGAGAAGCCGCAAAAAAAATGGCTGCTATATACTCATTACCTTTTTACTTTCACAGAGGAGTCTCCACCCTGTATAAAACAGTAGATAAAATATGGTATGGCATTGGTGACACCTCTACTGATTTTAATTTCTATACTAAAAGACTAACACTGGCCGCTGTGTACTCATCCACCTTTTCTATATGGGTTAATGATAATAGCATAGGCTATCAAAATAGCTGGGATTTCCTAGAAAGACGCATAGATGATGTGATGAAAATAGAGAAACTAAAGTATAACGCCAAAGAATGGATTAGAAAACAGAATTACTTTTTTGGTTAAGTACAATTTCCAGCTATACCTCATTCCATTGAGTTGCGAATCGCCTTTCTCTTTGCGTGGCGAAAACTACGCCGCTCTTATACCATTTAGGAACTCTTGCACTTCCCTGTTTAGATCTTCTGATTGTCCAGAAAGCATTCTCGCGGCATCTTGTACACTTTTAGTCGCCTCATTAGCGAGTTTTGTAAGATCCGCTATTTCACTAATATTGCCAGCGATAGTCTCAACACCGGAAGACGCAATCTGCATATTAGATGAAATCTCATTTGTCACCGCGGTTTGTTCCTCCACGGCGGTCGCAACAGCTGAAGATGATTCAGTTACAGCTGATATCGATTCCTGAATTGAGCCAAGAACTTCCACAACATCTTTTGCTACAGACTGTATACTACTGATTTCTTTACTAATCTCATCAGTAGCTTTTGAGGTTTGAGAAGCAAGATTTTTAACTTCTCCCGCCACAACCGCGAATCCCTTACCAGCCTCGCCAGCACGCGCTGATTCAATAGTAGCGTTTAGAGCAAGAAGATTAATCTGACCAGCTATATCCTCAATCAATTGAACAATTTGACCAATTGACACGGATGCCTGCTGTAACATTTCCGCAGATCTTCCAGCATCCTTAGCTTTTTCTGCTGAATATGATACAGAGTTATTAGCAGAAGTAATTTGTTTTGATATTTCACTTACAGAAGCGCTCATTTCCTCAGCGGCCGAAGCCACCGACTGAACGTTAAATGATGTTTTGCTGGAGGCTCCAGAAGCGTCCGCTGATTTCTGATTAGCCTGACCTATTTGCTCACCCATTGATTCCGCTGTCTTATAAAGCTCAGTGGCGGCCGACGCTACAGAATTCACAGCAAGTGAAGCTTTTTCCTCAAACAGCTTTATTAGTGAGTCAACTTTCTCTACACGTCTCTGCTTAGCGAACTGCTCAGCTTTTTGCTCTTCTACTATCTGGTCTTGTCGGATAGCAGTTTCCTTAAAAGATTGTAGAGCTCTTGCCATCCCACCAATTTCATCACTACGCCCTCTGAATTCCACAGAAAACTCCCTGTTTCCGTTTTCCAACATACCCATTTGCCCGACAAGAACGTTAATAGGACGAGAGATACCTCTTGCTATCCATAGACCCATAATAGACACAACTCCTATTACAATAAGGGTAGAAAGTATTATTTTATTACGCATTGAGTATATTACCGCCAACGCCCCTTGCTGATCCTGCTCAGCTATAATAACCCAGCGCGCGCCCATGAATTCAAAAGGATTATAAGCGGAGAATACTTTAATACCTCTATAATCCTCTACAACTTCTATACCACTTTCTCCTTTTAGACCCTTTTTAGCAGTAACAGAATCTACTTCATTCTTGAGTATTACAGACTCCTCAGAAAAACGGGAATCACTGCGCATCAGCATATCAGCACCAACAATATAAGTCTCGCCTGTCTTACCTAAACCATCATACACAGCCATAGTAGAATTTATACGACCTATTGGCATCTGTATGACCATTACCCCAATAACTTCGCCTTGTTTGTTTAATACAGTTCTGGAAATAAAACTAGCCGGCGCGCCATTACTTGGAGCATATTCCTTAAAATCAAAAAACTGGGTTTGGTTTTTATTTTTTATAGCCGCTCTGAAAGCATGCCCTAAATCACTATCTTTCCATTTTCCACTGTTAAGGTTAGTAGCGTAATCAGCTTCCTTAAACACGGTATAGACCAAATCTCCTTTTTTATTGAACAAGAATACATCGTAATAACCTCTTTTATTTAAGAAATCCCTGAACCACGGATGATACTTAGCGTGTATTTCCGAATAAAATGATCCATCATTAGCGTAATCTAGCTTTTCCTTCTGACCTACAGGGTGAGGGTTTTTTGTTATATACAGATCTTGCAAAATATTAGTCTGACCATGTTCTATACTATCCCAAGCCTGAGAAAACTCATAGACAGCGTTAATGGTGTTTTCATTTCCACTTACTATTTCTATGTCCTCTTTAATTGAGTCCAGATAGGATTTAAGAGCACTACTACGAGCTGTAAGCAAAGCGCTCATCTTTTCCTCAATAGCAACGTTATTCGCGTCACTTGCTTGAATATACCCTATAGTTCCAACAACAAGGCCTGTAAAAACAGATGTCATTGCCACAACAAAAGGAATTTTTTGAGATATTTTAAGTTTGAATAAAGATTTCATAAGATTACTCGCTTATAGATATAAGGCTGCCTAAACTGTGTCAAACACGCTAAAACAGAGAATACAAGGAAGGTTACATATAGTATAATTTTTAGGTTAAAATTTCATTAAAATAAGTTCTATAAATAAAAAAATCAATATTCTGTATCAATTTTAGAAAATGGGAAAAACAATATAATACAATACCTTCTATCATTATCTTGGTGCATATAGAAAGCACTATCATGTATAGCTACCAATAATTTGACTAATTCTATTCTTAAGTCATTGTTCAAAATAATATGTTCTTCATTGTTTTGATTTTGGATATAAGAAAAACTGCTTATAAGCTTTTTCTCCTTTTCAAGTGTAGAAAATCGCTTTTCGGCAATATCCGTTAACTCTTTTGCAGAGAACTGTTTATCTTCTCCATTACTTATAACAATAGATAAAAACTGCTGGTTACGATATTCAGTTACCGCTCTTATCTCAATGTTAATTACGCTGTTTTCAGCAATATCATCAAGCATGAACAAAAGTATATTAATAACAATCTGTTGAAACCTAAATTCGTCTGCCTTAAGAGCGAAAGATAGATCATTAGAAGCTAATTTCACACTTGTCTTATGGAACTCCAGCTTATCTGACAATTGACGTAATGAGGTATTTATAGCTGCCTTAATATCAAATGATTCTTCTTTTATGCTTAAATAACCATTCTCTATCTTTGAATATAGAAGAATATTCTGTATTTTATCCATTATTTGATTGGCTATATTATAAATATCAGAAGCATATTGTTTATATTTACGATTTTCCAAAGAACCATACACCTGATCTTTAAGCACTTGAGAAAATCCAATAATGTTATTTATAGGCATACGTAAATCCTGAGCTATATAAGCGAGGAATTCTGACTTGCTCCGAGTATTAAATTCAGCATTTTCCTTATCTTTCTTCATCTGAAACATTTTTCCACGTAATTCATTCTCAATTCGGACAGTCTCATCTATATATTTACTAACCTGCTGAACTTGAGCGAGAAGGCTCTCCATCTCAATTGAGCTCCTCTTAGGAAGAGGATTAAATCTCTCTCCTCGTATGATAGACGCTATAAGTGATGTCATATCAAGGACTGGACTTATTACCCTTACCCTTACTATCCAAAGAAAGAACACAAAAAATATGGCAATTACAAAAATTTGTAGTAACCGTGACCATAATATAGTGCGTACAGCGGAGTCACTGTAGCTGGCATCATATCCCATCAATATAACATACGGATAATTCTCAACCGATCTGTAGTAGGTATACGTACCTATTCCGAACATTAGATTGCCTTTAGAAAGCAAACCGCTAATATTTTTCTCAAAATCAATATTTTCAAAAACTGATGGCGGAAAATTATTCGCGATAAAATTTTTATGCTCAGAAACCTCACTAAGAGGTGATAAGTTTTTATTGATTATGGCGAAGCTTATACCTTCTCTTTGCACCATACTTGATATATGTTTGGTTAGAACATCAATGTCCATACTAAGTGATAATGTTCCGATGAATTTACCGGTATAATCGGTAACCCCCATAGCCATAGGAATTACCCAGCGATTAGAAACTCTTCCCTCTATTGGACGACCAATATGCATTTTCCATGAATCAGAGTAGGAATATTGCATAAAATCACGATCGGATATATCAACAGGTTCCTCTAGGACGCCCTTATTGCTACTTACAACTAGGTATTTATTAATATCCACCCATGAAAATATGCTGTATATATTGTTTTTACTATCAAATGACTTAAGTGATTGAGCAAGCTTTGTATAGTTGCGGTCTGGCTCAATAATAATCTGGCGACCAAGTGAGGCCAGCATGTAATTGGCTCTACCTATCTCATTTGATAGAATACTTTCTATAAGAGCGGCGTCTTTACCTATTTTTATGGTTATCTCATCATAGTGGCGTTCATACGTTTTATAGGTTACCCATCCCGAAACCAAAGCGAGAACTAGCAGAACCGCCATTGAGAGCAAAGCAAAGTCACGTGATAATGAAGGATGTAGCCAAGAGTTTTTCATTGGTAAACAAATGATTTATTGATAAATAATAATTGCAACTTACGTGATTGTATCAATTTTTTTCTATTAATCAAACCAATAGCCTATTGATTATTTTAATAATATCCTGACAAACAGTCAAAAATATTAAAACTATATTCTTAAATATTAAACAATATGTTAACCATACTATAATATATTAACATATATGATAAATATTTTAACTTTATTGGATATTATATGGAATTAAGCTTAAAAAATCTTAATGTTATGGTTATAGATGATCAATCCACAATGCGCTCCATAATAAGACAAATCCTAAACACAATAGGAATAAAAAAGATTAAAGAAGCTAAAAATGGGGCTGACGCGATAGAGGAACTTACAAATAATAAAATTTCATATGATAATATAGATATTATAATTTGCGATTTATATATGGATAAAATGGATGGAATATCTTTTATCCGTGAGATACGAAACGGGAATATATTGTCTAATAAAGATATTCCTATACTAATGCTTACAGGGAATAATGATAAACTAATTGAGGATGTTGTTTTACAGGTAGGAGCTACTAAAATACTTAAAAAGCCTATATCATCGGAGGCATTAAAAAAAGAGATTCAGAAAGTTGTGGCTATTGATAAAAACATTAATAAAACTATTGATTCTGATCCTGCGCAGTGTTTTGATAATAAACAGATAAAGTCGTACAAAAAAGGAGATACTATATTTTCGCAAGGCGATGAAGGTTTTCACGCCTATATCATAATGTCTGGTAAAGTAGGTCTTTATAGAGAGTTACAAGATAAATCCACTCCTTTCGGAATTTTAGAAAAAAATTCTATTTTTGGAGAAATGGCTCTTTTCGATAACAAACACAGATTGGTCACCGCCATTGCCATAGAAAACACAGAATGCTCCATAATAGATGAAAAATTATTACAATCGCAATTTGCTGAAAGTCCATTACTTACACAGATTATTTTGCGAAATATGGTTAGAACAATAAAAAGACTTTCCTCGTAATCTATGATTAACTACAAATGACCTGTATTTCCTATTAATTTAATTATTGAAAATAAAAAAAATATTATGACAAAACTATATCCAGCACCAGAATTACAAATATTAAAATGGTTAAATAGCGAAGAGAATATATCGTTAGAAAAATTAAAAGATAAGGTGGTTATGATCTGTGCTTTCCAGATGCTATGTCCTGGATGTGTAGAGGTTGGTTTGCCACAGGCGAAAAAAGTGTATGAGATATTTTCTGAATCTGATGTAGCCGTACTTGGTCTACATACTGTATTTGAGCATCATGCGGCGATGCGGGAAGAAAGCCTTAAAGCGTTTCTTTATGAGTATCGCATAAAATTTCCGGTAGGAATAGATACACCTTCTGATATAGACAATATTCCGCTTACCATGCGTGAATACGCCTTGCAAGGCACACCAACCACTATGCTGATTGACAAGAAGGGAATGCTCAGAAAAAAGCAGTTTGGTCATACTCCAGACATATTGCTCGGCGCGGAAATAATGGCTTTACTTAGAGAATAATAGCTAAGGCAACCGATTATTATACTTCGCTAGTTATTATCTTAATATCTGATTTAAGTGTTTTATTTACTGGGCATTTTTCTGATATTTCTAGCAAACGTCGTTTTTGCTCTTCTGATAAGTCACCATAAAAACTTAGCTTCTTTTCTATAATATCTATCTTGCCATCTTTTGATTCGCAATCATCACAATCTTTGGCGTGAATCTTCTGGTGTTTCAAACGGACACTTATTTTCTCAAGAGGCCATTTTTTGTGATCAGCGTACATTCTTACCGTCATTGACACACAACTACCCAGAGCCGCTAGTAATAATTCGTATGGCGTAGCTCCGCTATTAGCGCCACCCTGTTCTAGCGGTTCATCAGCGTGTAATATATGACCATTAGCGTTAATTACGCGCGCGAGTCGTCCCCCTCCCGCCTCATCAATTATAACCTCGCCATTAAGAGACTCTGGAATATTTGTTACTTTAGCGGAATTATTTTCTGTTTTTACATAACGCTCAGCCCATGTGGATATAATGAAAGCCGCGTAATCAGAATCTTTCTTTTTGCTCAATAGATGATCCGCTCCATCTAGTGAAATAAAACTTTTGGGATGGTAAGCTACTTCATATAACTCCTGAGCATTTTTTATACCCACTATCTCATCCATTGGAGAATGTAAAATCAACAATGCTTTTTTTAATTTCGCTACTTTTTTTGCTAAATCATAACTTTGTATATCCTCTACAAAATCTCTACTTATCTCTAGCTTCTTTCCTCCAAGAGATACGCATGATTTACCGTCTGCCATAATTCGCTCAAGCTCTTGCTTGAATAAATGCTCAAGGTGTGATGGTTTACTTGGTGCGCCAATGGTAGCCACCGCCACTACCTCAGCAATATCACCGGCGGCGGCAAGAACAGCGGCTCCTCCTAAACTATGACCAACCAATAATCGCGGCGAATTATAGTTATTACGCAAAAACTCAGCAGCGTACTTTATATCTTCTACGTTAGTGGAGAATGTGGTTTCTGAAAATTTCCCTCCACTATCACCTATACCGGAAAAATCAAAACGTAAAGTCGCGATATTCTTATCAGCCAAAGCCCGCGACACTCTAACAGCGGCATTAATCTCTTTAGAACAGGTAAAACAGTGAGCGTATAAAGCATAAGCCTTTATGCCGGAAACCGGCTCTTCTAAAACCGCCTCCAGAGTAATTCCTCTATCATTAGTGAATTTTAGATTAGTACTTTTATGACTCATTTTTTATCTCCAATACGTTATATGGAATGTCATTTCCTTTTCCATACACTGGCAAGAGTTATAACATACTCAAATTTTCTGCTATGCTCACGAATCATAAACGGAAGCTCTTCCTGATGTATAAGTTCAAACTCACTTAGAATATCTTGCACCGCAGCAATGCCAGCAAGCCAGTTAGATTTTGGCGTATATTCCTCAAGCCAGCTAAATGGTGTAGTCATAACTAACACACCGCCTTTCTTTACCAACGCGCTCTGCCCCTGCGTCCTCTCAAGAAAGGATACCGGTTCTGGCAACCGACACAATGTATTGGCAAGTAGTACAGCGTCATAATTTCTTATATATAAAGGTAGGTTACAAGCATCACCCTGTTCAAAGCGAACTTTACTTCTATCTATGGAGTTATCAACATAGATTAGCATGTCGGTAAATTCATCACCTGATTCCTTACGGCGGCAGGATATAGTACCATTTTTCTTAAGCCTGCTCGCGGCTTCTATAAACTCCTTACTGTAATCAATTCCGGTAACTTCAGAGAAGTTACGAGCCAATTCAAAACTGGAACGACCAACCGCGCAACCAATATCTAACACCCTATCAAAACCTGTGGCATACCTATTTACCAGCTCAGCGCATTTAAGTGGGAGATTAAATGATTCCGGCCTTGCCATAGTGCTTTGCGGCACGTTACCCCATATGTCATTGTTGCTACCCCAGTGCATAAGCAGATATTTATCTAGCATTTCCCGTGATTCGTAAGAAGAAGTCCCACCAGCGAATAATAGTTTCGCCTCACTTGCTGGATTATCATCTATATTACGGGCGATACGAAATCCACTATGCTGATAGAAATGCGGGCGGAAGTGAAAGCGTGCCCAGATACTCGCCTCATCACCAGTGCTGATAAATGATCCGCCCAACATCATCTGATGCTCGCCATCATAGCAAGGCGCGCTGAAATCATCGTAATAAGGATGAGGCTTACTTCCAGCAAGTGGATGAAAATGATCCTCACACCACTGCCAGACATTACCGAACGTATCGTAAAAACCTTTGTCATTAGCGGCAAAAGCATTAACTGGGCTTTCCGCTCCACTTTCCAGATTTAGGTTATAGCCTTTCGCAAGCAGCTCGCCACTCATTACCATGTCACTTTCCATGCTCGGAATATTATCCAGAATATTATTGCTACGAATAGCGTTATGCTCGGCTTCCGTAAGTAGCCGGTAAGGAGTATCCGTACCTTCTTTTTCGCTCTTCCACGCGCAATAAGCTTTCGCCTCGTGGAAATTAACGCATACCGGCCAATCATATTGCATATCAATCACTTCAAAAATAGTCCGCAATTTGTAAAGATGTGAGCCAGCCGGACCATCCTGAATCCAGAAAGTTGGCCATTTAATATTACGGAAACGCCGCCATTGCCAACCATCACGTGACCAGTATTTTTCTTGCCTGTATCCACCATCTTTTACAAACTCTAAAAACTCACCATTACTTATTAGAAACTTACTGGCAGCGAATGGACGAACTTCAAGAGTTTCCGCGCCATATTCGTTATCCCAACCAAATGAAGGAAAGTCTTCGGGTTTACCTAAGAACACTCTGCTTTTGCTAAGCTCTATCATCTCATTTTGCGGATAATGACTATCTGACTTAATTGAGTAAAAATCCGGCCATTCTTTAGGTTTACGTACATATTCTATAGGTAATTCACGGATAAGAACACTGGAAGTTTCCAGATGGATACGCTCATGCTCAAAACCCATAACCAGCGCCCACATTGGACTTTTTTGGGTTACGGGTAAATTTTCCTCGTTAAGCAGTGGATGATTTTCTATTATGTCACGTATTGTATTGTAAACCACTTTACGATACTCTTTTACTTCAGCGACAGAAGGCCAAATATCTTGATCATTTTCGTGCATGTCGTCCCAACGCATCTCATCAACACCAACCTCAAAAATCTTCTCAAACTCAGGATTAATCGGTTTTTCTATAAGACCGGCGACACGCAATTTATTGACATATACCGAAGCGGTATGACCATAGTAAAAAATCATCGGGTGACGAAGCTTATGATAGGGGCATTTATAAAACGCTTCCTCACACGCAAGAGAGCTGAACAATACATCGTTTAACGCCCAACTATTATTGAAATAATCAAGAATCCGCCCACGACTAGCGTTCAGATTTACCAAAGGGAGTGATATCATAGTTCCATCACTTCTTACACCAGCGCATACACCATGAGCGATAGGAGCTCCTGTCCACCCCAAATTATAAGCAATAGAACTGTTATCTTTAATAATTTCCTTTTTTAAGGCTGTCATTAACAACTCCCTTTCACGCAATATTTAAGAAAAATATATAAATAGAACATTTATACTATTATTTTATATTCGTAAACCCTGATAAAAGGTTACATTAAATTTCTATGTATTGCGTATAACTAAATAAGCTAATGATTTGGTTTTACGTATAATATGAAATTATGCTTTAGGTAACCTTTTTTGATTATATAGCGAATAGCTATACTGATGACTACGCTAAAGGAATAAACTATGAAAAAACAAATTATTAGGCTATTTTCTATCTTTTTTAAGACAACTTCTTTCCTACAAGATTTTCTATTACTTGGGATGAGACTATGGATAGCGAATATTTTCTGGAAATCTGGAATATTAAAGTTTAATGACTGGGAAACAACCGTCATGCTATTTACTGATGAGCATCCGGTTCCTTATGTAAACTCTGAGTTCGCGGCTCTTTCTGGCACTACATTTGAGCTATTATGCCCGATATTACTTACAGTTGGTCTTGGCTCACGCTTTGCCACCCTCCCTCTTTTAGTGATAACAGCAGTTATCCAAATTACCTATTTGCAACATGAACAGCATTATTACTGGTCGTTCTTGCTTGGTACGATATTGTGTTTTGGCTCTGGTAGAATATCAGCGGATTATTTTATCAAGAGAAAATTCGGTAATCTGGCTAAATTATAGTCAAGAAAATACGGGCTGCAGGGCTGTTTTTATATATTGACGGATCTGTCTATTGTCGGCTCCTACGCGTGAACAGCTCTTAATTGATAACATAAGAATAAATAGATAGTTAGACAGATTACTGTTAGTTTCTTGTGTTATGATTTGCTTATCGTTCTTCGCTTTTTTGATTAAATCGTAAAGAGATGATTTTATATAATTAAAATAATCATCTAACTTTGATTTTATATCAGGATTACGTGACATTATATCGGATGCTGTTTGCACCAAGTAACAGCCAGATGGTGTGCTATTACTAGAGTTTTTTATAATGATCTCAAAAAGATCTATGATTGCCTGCTTAGCATCTTCATAATTACTTAAATCAGAAAAGAGTGGAACCATATATTTGTTGAAATAAACATCAATGGTTGAGGCAAAAATAGAATCTTTATCACCGAAACTATGATATACTGAGGCTATAGGGATGTTAAGTCTGCTAGCTATATCGCGCACAGAGGTAGACTCATATCCCCTCTCCCAAAAAAGGAACATTGTCTCTTCCAAAGCTTTATTTTTACAGAATGTAAGTTTGCGTCCCATGACAGCATTATACATATGTCATTAAATACAGCAAACTTTATTAATAAGTTAATTCTGGTCGTAAGGCAACTGCATCAAGTAGGGGAAAGCGACACTAAAATGTAGAGCTAACGGTCATCGCAATATGGCAACCGAGCTATTCTAAGGAAACTGCTGAGCTGTAACTTGCACCATTAACTAGACAAAGCTTACCTTATCCCTTTTATATAAACTAGGATTAGCAACAAAGCTCCTATTAGTATCCATAATAGCACAAAACCCTCCTAATAAAAACAATAGACAATCTACAAGCGGTCGGTACACTAACAAAGTTTATATAAAAAGCAAATAAAATGGCTGTGTTAGTACGGTTATTATATAACAATTCTGTGTGTAAATATATACAAAAAATATATAAATGACTGAAAAACAATCAAATACTCAATCATTGGAAGAGCTGATGAAAAAGGCTCAATCTGGTGATAGTAAAGCTTACAACAAGCTCCTTAGAAGCATTACCCCAATTATTAAGGGCTTCTTATATAATAAGATTGGAAACGGGGTAGATAACGAAGAAATATTACAAGAAATTCTGCTGGCTATACATAAATCAAGCCATACCTATAATACTGACAGAAGTTTCAAAGCATGGATGTTCGCTATAGCCGACTATAAGGTAAAAGATTATTTAAGAGCCTACTATAGGAAATCTGCTCTCATTAAAATAGATTTTAATGAGATTGAACATAGTCTCGCTGATAATGTAACCAAATCCCAAGAATCAAGCGAACTACTAAATGACGCTTTATCAATATTACCAGAAAAGCAGCAAAAGATAGTAAGCATGATGAAAATTGAAGGATATTCGGCGAAGGAAGTAGCGGCGGAAATGGATATGAGCGTTTCAGCGGTTAAGGTATCGGCACATAGAGCGTATAATATATTGATAGAAAAAAATAAGAAAGGAGAATTATAATGGATACGGATAGTTTAATAGATAAATTATCTGTAGAGAAGCTGGAACCACCATTGCCAGATCCCATTATCATGGCAAGCAAATGGATATTTGTTACTATTACATATTTTGCATTTATTACTGTATTTTTTGGACTGCGTTCTGATATTGCCATAAAAATAAGGGAAAGTGACTATATCTTCGATGTATCAGTAATGTTTATCGCCGCGACTAGTGCGATGATAGCCGCTAGTTTTCTTGCACTACCTGATAGTGGACAAAAAGGATGGGTAAGGTTTATCCCATTAATTCCTACGCTGATAATAGCATTTTTTTTAATTAAAGGAGTTACGCATGAAAATTCTATGAGTATGATGGACTGCCTAAAAAAGAAAGAATATGAATGCATGGCAAGCATACTAATTTTCAGCTCCATAATGGGAGTATTTATATTTGCGGCAATACGCAAAGCCGCGCCAACTCTTTGTTGCTGGGCGGGGAGCATGGCAGCGCTTTCAATCGCTAGCTTTAGCTATATAATGCTGCGCCTCATAGATATACACGATGATCCTATGGTGCTTATGATTTGGCACTTCATTCCTGTATTTATTGTAACTGTGGCTGGTATGTTCTTAGGAAAGATTTTTCTTAAAAGAAGTTCTTTAGCGACTAATTGATAAGAATAGCCACATGACTTACGCCGCACCGCGCTCAAATAGCGAAGCGGTAGTGCCACTTAAATTGATGGCGGGACGCGGTCGCATCCTTGTCACTTTACTCAACCAGAAAAATTAAGTAAAACCACCATAAAATCTGATATAATTTACAGAGAAGCACAGGCTTTTATAAGCCATACTGTCTCATCAGCGTCAAGATATGGTGATAATTCTTCCCTTACCCAATTATGGTAATTATTTATCCAAATTTTTTCCTCAGATGTAAGCATGGAAATATTTATAAGCGCAACATCCATCGGTGTGCAAGTAATCGTCTCAAATCCCAAATATTTTTTATTATTATCACCGGTGATTTTTTCTACTACCGCAACTAAATTCTCAATACGTATACCGTACTCACCAGTTTTATAATAACCCGGTTCGTTTGATAATATCATACCGGATTTAAGGAGCACATCCCCTGCCCGCTTAGATACTCGCTGCGGTCCCTCATGAACACCTAAGAAGCAACCAACACCATGTCCAGTTCCATGATCGTAATCAAGCCCTGCCTGCCATAGATATTGCCGTGCCAGAACATCAAGTTGCGTTCCGGTTGTACCCTCAGGAAAAATAGCACAGGCAAGCGCGATATGACCTTTGAGCACTAAAGTAAAATTTCTCTTATGCTCATCTGTTGGGTTTCCTATGATCACTGTTCTGGTTATGTCGGTTGTGCCATCATAGTACTGCCCCCCAGAATCCAGCAGAAAAAGCTCGCCATCACCTAAATTGCGATTACTTTCTTTTGTAGCACGATAGTGTACTATCGCTCCATGCTCGCCACTTCCGGCTATAGTATCAAAACTTGGCTCAACGAATAATTCATTTTGAGTACGTAATTCTAAAATCTTACCCACTACGTCAAGTTCACTTACCTTACTTTGCCTGCTTAACCAATATAACAGCTTGGTGACCGCTAGCCCATCACGGATGTGAGCAGCGCGCATTCCTGCTAATTCTACCGGATTTTTAATCGCCTTAAGTAGCTCGCAAGGATCTGTAGAATTTATTACCTTAAGACCACTATCAACACATAAATTCTCTATAAAAAGTGGCGTGGTACCGCTATCACACAGAATCTTTTTACCAGTAAATACGGAAAGATTTTCTTTAATATTTTCAGGAGAAATTATTTCGGTATCATTTCCCAGATGGTCACTAACCTTATTACTGACTCTATCCTCGTCAAGATAGATATATGCTTTACCATTCTTATCAAGAATCGCTGACGCGAGGCATAGCGGAGTATTTTCAGCATCACGTGCTCTGATGTTAAACAGCCAATTCACATTTTCTGGCGCACTTAAAAATAATAAATCAGCGTTTGCTTTTTTTATTTCAGAAACTACACGGCTACGTTTGGAAGTGGATGACTCACCACTATATTTAGTCTCATGGATAAATAGTGGTGTCGCTGGTGGAGGCGGACGATTTTCCCAGAGCGCATCAATCAGATTCTCAACAGGAATTAATGATAATTTCTCAAATCTTTTCAGCATGGTTCTGGTATATAATTTCGGATCATAACCAATTTTTTTTCCAGCTGGGATATTACCGGCAAGCCATTTTTCTGGTGGGTAATCAGCTATATTATGTATTTCATAATCCGCACCCGCCTGCTCTTTCGCTTGTAGAGTGTAACGCCCATCAACGAATATTACTGCTTTATCGTCTGTGACCACCGCAAGACCAGCTGACCCCGTAAAACCAGTGAGCCACTCCACTCGCCTATTACATAACGGTGGATATTCGCTCATCCACTCATCATGCACGGGTTGCAAATAGGCGTTTATACCATATTTTTCTAATAACTTTCTGACTAATAACAATTTATTAGACATAAACCAACCGCCAACTTATTATTGATAAAAATTAATTATTATTATAATATTTTAATCTAATTATATTAATAATGACATAATTACTTATCATGAGTGAAGAAAAACCTACCAGCAATGTTGTAGCTGTTAATTTTACCGATAGGATTAGAAATCGGGTCAACACTCAAATTCATGCTAAACCATATACTAGCAGTAGTCATGTAACGAATTTAAGAGCGTATATGACAATGATTGTTAGTAATCAAGACCCTTTAACCAAAGAAATAGAAAAGCTAAAAAACAAAATATTGGTGCTTGATAATCTGTTTAGTCAAAAATATGGCAAAACACACTGTGATAGCACTAATAAGTTAAGAAAAACCATAGGTTGCTTATCTGGTACAGCTAGTTCACTCTCAATTGTAGTGTCAGAAAATTTTAAATATATAACTAATAATAATGCTAATAAAATAAAAAGATTGGTGGGCGACTCAATCAAAGTAATAGAAGAAACAACCGGTAAATTGGAAATAGGCTATCTACCCAATATTGATATAACATCAA
The DNA here is from genome assembly GCA_041396965.1 of Rickettsiales bacterium. Lineage (NCBI taxonomy): Bacteria > Pseudomonadati > Pseudomonadota > Alphaproteobacteria > Rickettsiales > Rickettsiales bacterium. The sequence goes on along the minus strand of JAWKXN010000001.1, from coordinate 275,707 downwards.
AGGAAATATCCAGATTATGGGAGAAGCTTAATGAGACCGCCAACAATATAAACAGATTAGGCTCGTCAATATGGCGATAAAACAATTTGGAACTGTACTAAAATAATTGGAAGATAATAATGGCAGAAAAAACAGATAACGTTGTCTCTCTTACCGAACGTAGAAAAGAGCAAAATAAGCGTGTAGAATCAATCATTAAGAACAATGACAATTTTAATAATATATTAGAAAAATTAGCTGGATTGCTTGATAGTGATGACCTAAAAAACGCTGACAATATGGCCGAGACAATAGATATACTAAAAAAGCAAATCGCAGGCACAAAATTAGCCATACATGAATTTATAAAAACCGCAAAAAAATCCAATTCTCCGAACGCTGAGGAAATAATAAGCAAAATATCAGGTTCTATCCTTTTAGAGGCAGGTATCTTAAACGAGGATATGGATAAAATTGGTGACAATCCTCAACTTCATATCAATAGCATAACCAACTCTTTGGGAAAACTAGCAACCATTACCAGAAGTGCTACAGAATCATTGACCACACAAAAGTACAGATAAAATCTAGCCAATCACCAGCGTAGACCAACCATCCCTTATAAATCTTTTCTTTAAGCGCAAGCCATGCGTCCGGTGGGCGGCAAGCACATATTTTTCCTGCGAGGCAAGTAACCCCGACAATATCGCCACTCCACCCATAGCGAGGTTTTTCTTAAGATAGGGCGCGAATGACACTAGAGGACGGGCGAGGATATTGGCGATTATCAAATCATACGGAGAGTTATTTTTGACCTCCCCACTGATATAGCCATCGGAGATAGCGGTTTTGATATATTTGTCTGTTTTATTTATTGCAGCGTTTTCCTTTGTCACCCGCACCGATACCGGATCAAGATCTACCGCTAGAATGGCGGACTTCCATAATTTAGCGGCGGCGATCGCGAGGATTCCCGATCCTGTCCCCATATCCAAAATATTGGTGTATGTATGTTTTCTCGCCAGATATTCCATAGCGGCTAAGCAACAACTGGTCGTGGCATGCTCACCAGAGCCGAAAGCCGCTCCTGCGTCTATTTGAATCGCTATTTTATTCATTTTAGGGGTTTCAGAAACATGCGCTCCATGAACAAAAAACCGCCCAATAGAAAGCGGTGGAAAATCTTGCGCTACCTGTGATAGCCAATCCGTCTGCTCTAGCTTTTCTATTTTTATTTCTGGAGTATCTATATTATGTAACGAAGCGATTAAGAACAATCGCCTCTTTAGTTCCTCCGCATCCGGCTTGTCGGAAAATATAAGCTCAAAGCTCCATATATGGTTCTGCTCATCGGTCTCAAAATTCGCTACCGAGATGGCGATGTCAGAAAATGATTCCTCTGCGGTCGCCACCGCTGCCGCCGGAATCATAAACAAAACCTGCCAGTAAGATACTGCCTGCGCGAATGGGTTTTTGTTGGTGTTGTGTTTCACCCTACCATCCCTAACCATTCATCCTCACTTAAGACCTTTACGCCTAACTCATTTGCTTTTTTGAGTTTTGAGCCAGCATCCGCACCCGCTACCACAAAATCAGTTTTTGCCGAGACACTGCTTGCCACCTTTGCGCCCAGATGCTCAGCTCTTTCTTTGGCTTCCGCACGGCTCATCTTGGTGAGTGTTCCCGTAAACACTACTGTTTTTCCTGATACGGCAGAAGTCGCACCAGCGGTTTTAGCGTCGCGCACACGCAACTCGGCGAGTAATTCCTCTACTATCAGCCGATTATGTTTTTCCAAGAAAAACTCTTCTAATGAGGCAACCACCGTTCCACCAATACCGTCAATATTTTGAATGTCCTCCTGAACGGTCTCATCTTTCTCTGCTAATTGCCGCATCGCGGTAAACCAGTTTTGCGCACTACCATAATAGCGCGCCATCAGCTTTGCCGTCACTTCCCCCACATGACGGATGCCAAGCGCGTAAACAAATTTCTCCAGCGGAACATTCTTTGCCTTCTCAATCGCCGCAAGTAGATTATCCAGAGATTTTTTGCCCCAGCCCTCACGTTTTTCTATCTCATCCGCTTTTTCTTTTAAGGAAAAAATATCCGCTACATTGACAATCAACCCATCGCTCCAGAATGCTTGTATCTGTTTTTCTCCAAGCCCCTCAATGTCTAGCGCGCCACGAGCGACAAAATGGCGGAGCCTTTCAACAAGTTGAGCGTTACAAAGCAGACCACCAGCGCAACGTATCGCCACCTCCCCTTCCTCACGAACAGTATGGCTGCCGCACACCGGACAATTAGTCGGAAATATATACTCGGCAGAGCCTTCACAGCGCTTACTAATATCCACCGAAACGACTTGCGGAATCACGTCACCCGCCCGCTGAATCGTTACTGTATCACCAATTCTTATATCCTTACGTCTTATCTCATCCTCATTATGCAGCGTGGCGTTGCTTACCACCACACCACCCACCGTTACTGGCTTTAAGCGAGCGACCGGCGTGAGCGTTCCCGTTCGCCCGACCTGTATATCTATTGCCTCTATGATGGTTGTGGCTTTTTCCGCTGGGAATTTATGCGCTATCGCCCAACGTGGCGCACGGGCTACCTCACCCAAGCGTTTACGCAGATTCAAATCATCTATTTTATAGACAATACCATCTATATCATAATCAAGTTCCACCCGTAATTTCTGGACTTCATCATAGTATGAGATAAGTTCTGCTATATCGGAAGCTGAATGCTGGTTAATAACGTTAAGCCCATATGATTTTATCACTGACATAAGTGTGTGTGAACTATCTAGCGGTATAAAGTCAGGTGAATACTCACCCAAAGAATAAATAAAATAGTCAAGTTTTCTGCTTGCCGTGATCTTAGAGTCCAATTGACGCAAGCTACCAGCGGCGGCGTTACGGGGATTGGCGAATTTCTTATCTTCTGGAAGCGAGGCATTGAGTGCGGCAAAATGTGTATGCGACATGTACACTTCGCCACGCACTTCTAATATTTCTGGAAAATCTCCGACTAGATTCGTCGGTAATATGGTCGCCAGATTATCGGTGATGTTCTCTCCGACATTGCCATCACCACGAGTAAGTCCCAGTGTGAATTTACCATTTTCGTAGTGAGCGGAAAAAGAAAGCCCATCTATTTTCTGTTCGCAGACATAAGATATTTTCTCTTCTTCAGAAATCCCTAAGAAGCGGCGGTTACGAGCTTCCCACTCTATCAAATCTTCTTTGCTAAAAGCATTGGCAAGCGAGAGCATCGGGATTTTGTGCTCAACTTTGGCGAATTTTGAGATTACCGGCGCGCCGACTTTTTGCGTAGGGCTGTCAGAAGTTATAAGCTCAGGAAATTGCTCTTCCAGCTCTTCCAGCTCTCTACGCAGCCGATCATATTCAACGTCAGATATTTTCGGTCGGTCATGCTGGTAATATAGAAGGTCGTGATGGCGGATTTCCTCTGCTAGCTTCTGCCACCGCCTGTTTGCGTCTTCAAAGTTTGGATTAGATAACACTATTAAACCCATTTAACATATTGTTTTTACTAATATTAATAATAAAAATTCACTGTCGCAATTAATGTCATATATTGACATTTTATGATATTTATGACATTGTAAGATAGCAACTTAATGTAAAAAAGGAACTATAAATATGACCAGCAGCCTACATGTTAGTTTGCCTGATGAGATGCGAGCTTATGTTGATATGCGTACCGGTGGTAGTAGAGATTATTCTACACCCAGTGAATATGTGCGTGCCCTAATCCGCTCGGATATGGAAAAAGACGCTACAAAATTGTATATATTCAGAGAATTACTAAAATCTGATGATGAAATTACAAATAATATATTGCTACCTATATCAGCGCTGGATGAGGTGGAAGCAAGAGTCTCCTCAGAAGAAAATTAGATAATGGCTGGTAATATCGTTCTGACACCAACCGCACTTGAGCATTTTAGCAATATTCTTAGATACACGAAGAAAAAATACGGCAGCAAGCAAATGCTTGAATATTCAGCCTTGCTGAAAAAAGGGTTTAACGAAATAGCGATTAATCACCGCAATGAGGCGAACAAACATCTTAATTGGAAGGATTCCACCGGTTTTGAACTACAGCATATACAGCATTATTATGTAGTTTATAAGATTATTGAAGGCAATATATTCGTAATAGCTGGTATTTTTCACCATAGCATGGACATGCCTAACCGGCTGAAAGAACTAGGACAAATGTCTAAGCAGGAAATAGCTACGCTTACAAAAAAGCTGAATTGAAGCTATTGTGTTCATGCGCCACTCAGGCCGCGCACCTCAATGGTGTTAGTCGTCACCTCGCTCATCCAAGTTTCTACCGCTTTTTAATACAATGCAAGAGGAGATGAATAAAAATCAGAGAGATTAAACCTCTACGCCGCTTGCTCCAACAGTTTGCGGGCAGCGGTGCGGGCTTCTTTAGTTATTATGGCTCCGGCAAGCATGCGGGCTAGCTCCTCTTCTCTTTCCTTAGTGGAAAGTTCTTTTACCTCAGTTACGATTTTACCATTCTTTTCCTGTTTGCTGATAAATAAATGATGATTACCACGCACAGCGACTTGCGGTAGGTGAGTTACCACCAATATTTGTGAGTCAGCGGAAAGAGCAGCAAGCCGCTTGCCGATAGCATCAGCGACAGCGCCGCCGGTTCCGGTATCTATCTCATCAAAAATAATGGTTGGGGTGTTATTATTTCCACTAAGAACTACTTTAAGAGCAAGCATAAAGCGGGAAATCTCACCGCCAGAGGCAATCTTGTTAAGTGAGGCATAGTGAATTTCCGTAGCGTCTTTTGGTACATTGGTAGCGCACTCAAACTGGATATTATCAATGCCCGATGAATTCCAGCTTTGTTCATCCGTCCGCTCAATTAGAACCCTGAAACGAGTGGATTCCATTTTTAGTGGCTTTAATTCCTTTTCTACGGCTTTCTCCAAGCTAGTGGCAATTTTTCTACGTTTATCTGATAGCGTAAAAGCCTCACTTAAAAACTCTTCTTTTGCCTTTGTCGAAAGAGCGTTAAGCTTACGCAATTTTTCTTCCTGTGAATCTATTATATCAAGTTTTTCCTCTACTTGCTCCTTAAGAGTGGCAAGCTCATCAAGCGGTAAATTATATTTACGTCCCGCCGCTTTCAGCGCGAATAATCTTTCTTCTGTTTCCTCAAGCTTTACTGGATCAAACTGTGATTCCTGACCAATCTTTTCCAAAGAATATAAAGCCTCCTCCGCCTCAATCGCGGCTTTTTCTAATCCCTCTATTATAGCAGAGAACTCCGCCAAGTCATTAGTAAGCGGTGAGCGACTGAGAGTGCGCTGGGCATTACGTAAAGCGGCAAGCACACCACTACCGGAATTAAGCTCAGCTATCGCCTCATCTAACACACCAAACATTTTTTCACTTTTCATCATTTCAGCACGAGTTTCCGATAGGCTTTCCTCCTCACCTATTTGCGGATTAAGCTGCTTTAACTCACTACGCATATGCCGTAAATATTCCTGTTCACGGGTGGCAAGCTCTATCTCTTCTTTAAGATCGCTTACCGCCTTTTTACTTTTACTCCAAGCCGTATATTTTTCAGCCACACTCTTTTGGGTCTCCGCGAGTTTTCCATAATCATCCAGCATTTTCTTGTGCAAAGAATTATCCATAAGGATTTTTTGATCATGTTGCCCGTTAAGCTCAATAATATTTTCCGTAATTTTTTTCAAAGAAGTAAGGGCTATCGGCTGGTCATTAAGTAACGCTCTACTTTTACCGTCAGAATTTATTATCCGTCTTATTATCATATTATCGGATTCTTCCAGCCCTAGCTCAGCTAGTATTTCTTTCACCCGATTATTTCCTGAAATATCAAATTCGGCGCTAACCGTACCTTGCTCTTTTTGATTACGGATAAGTGAAATATCCGCACGCGCCCCTAGTACCAAGCCAAGAGAATCAAGTAATATAGATTTACCAGCGCCCGTCTCACCGGAAAGCACACATAAGCCCGACTTCAGCTCTATATCACAGCTTTCAATTAAAACTATATCACGAATGGAAAGCCTTATCAGCATAATGTTACCATCAGTTACGGAATAATACTATCCCACCATGATGATTCTTTCTCTGGCTTCTTCAATCCAGAACTAGTATCAGAACCATACTCTTCCATCAAACGGTAACTATCACGATACCATGAGCTATTTGGGAAATTATAACCAAGCACAGCGGCGTAGCGTTTCGCCTCATCAACAACCCCAAGCGTTAAGTAAGACTCTACAAGGCGATGTAAAGCTTCTGGTACATGACTGGTGGTTTGATAATTATCAACCACATAGCGAAAACGATTGATCGCAGCGATAGTGTCATCTTGCTTAAGGTAATAGCGACCTATTTCCATTTCTTTGCCGGCAAGATGGTCTCTGGTAAGATCGGCCTTTATTTTAGCGTCACGAGCATAATCAGAATTAGGGAAACGTCTTGCCACCTCGTTTAGCGCCTGAAGAGCTTGCTGGGTAATCATTTGATCACGTCCGACATCTGAAATTTGGTCGTAATAACATATGGCTATCAAATAATAAGCGTAGGGAGTGGAATCACTACTTGGATATAGCTTTACAAAACGTTCAAGCATGGCTATTGCCTCATCATATTTCTCAATACGATAACTAGCGTAAGCCGCCATAATTTGAGCGTCTGTGGAAAGCGGAGAATATGGATGCTGGCGTTCAACTTCCTCAAAATCAGTAATAGCGGAATTATAATTTCCCTCGTCAATATTATCACGTGCCCGATTATATATAGATTCAGGGGATTCCACTTTTTTATGAGTTATCAAATCATCATCACCATTTGAACAAGAGACAACGATAAAAGATGATAAGATATAGAATATGGTTTTGTTATTAAGCATAGCCGATTTTATACTGTTGTGAATGGGGCGACTATATCAGGCAAAATAGTTCCGGCACAAGCTAATTTTATAGGAGTAAGAGATGAGGGAATTGAGGAACTGGAGAAATGGAGAATTATAGTAAATTACCTTTATTTTTCCCTACAAAAATAAAATTATCTCGCTCGCTAAGCGTTGTAAAATCAACTCTTCCGGAGCTGGCTCTAATAGTAATTTGAGTAATTCCTCCTACAAGTTACCATAGGTCATTAGATATAGCGAGCCTAAACTATGCTCCACAGTATTTTTGGTAGGAAATACTAGAAATACAAACAAATATAGATTCTGCTTGATTAGGCGTATATATTTTCCAACGCACCATTAATTGGAAGCATATCAGAAATGGAGCCTTCATCCTCAATAACGTAAGCGGTGTCATCAGCAAATAGCGCGCGAAGCAGCTTGTTATTTATTGAATGACCTGGGCGTATGAACTCAAATTTTCCATCAATACGGTAACCGGCAAGAAATAGATCTCCTACACAATCAAGAGCCTTATGCCTTACGAACTCATCACTATAGCGAAGACCATCGCTGTTTATCACACCTTCTTTACCAACAACTATAGCGTTATCAAGTGAACCACCAAGAGCGAGCCCCATAGAACGCAAACCTTCTATCTCATGCTCAAACCCAAAAGTACGAGCACGGCTTACGGTTTGTTTGAAATTTATATCACGGAAATCATAAACAGCTTTTTGTTTACCTATAGCTGAGTTGTCAAAATCAATCTCAACGTCGAGTAACATACCGCAATCCCCCTCTTGATTAGGAGAGATATGAGCGAAACTTCCGCCATCACGAATTTCTACATTTTTAACAATACGCAAAATTTTACGTGGTTTTTTGAGAGAGGATATTCCAGCGCATTCAAGCATAAACATGAAAGGATCCGAGCTACCATCCATAATAGGCACTTCTATACCATCAATCTCAATAATAGCGTTATCAATACCAAACCCCCAAAGGGCGGCCATAAGATGCTCTACGGTAGCAACAGTCACTCCATATTCATTACGAATTTTTGTTCCAAGATTAGTCTCACATACCGCGTCAAAAACCGCCGGAACGTATGATTTTTTTTCCTCAACATCCAACCTTTTGAAAACTATACCGCTATCAGCTACCGCTGGCTTTATAGTCATCGTTATATCCTTGCCGCTATGAAGACCGACACCACTGCATGATACTTTATTCGCAATTGTTGTCTGAAAAGAAACCGATTGTTTAATCACGTAACATCCTACTTTATAAAGTTATTCATAATATGTAATCGTAAGTTACGATTTTGTATTATGTATTTCAAATCACTGTTTGTTACGTTTTGTTGCAAGAGAGATAAATTAGTAATTTTTTATATATAATTCAGCTTATTATAAGCAACATTACAAATTTTTAATCCATAGAATATATTTTCCATCTTCCAGAAAAAATTAAATTACTATTACCTAGACATGATATTTTTAATATTACTTTAGTAAAATCAACTAAGAGATAAAGAAATTATATGGGAGCATGGTTAGCATTAATACCAGCAATATCAGAATTGCTTGATAAGATAATCCCCGATCCGCTGGAAAGAGAAAAAGCTCAAAGTGAGTTACTCAAATATGAACGAGCCGCCGAACTAGAAAAGCTAAAAATGGCTCTATCCGCTGATCTCAACCAATCGGAGATAAATAAAATAGAGGCCACGAATTCCAACATATTCATATCAGGTTGGCGACCTTTTATCGGCTGGGTATGTGGAATTGCTTTTGCCTATCATTTTATAATACAACCGGTTTTGGTATTTATAATAGCCGGTAGTGGTGGCAAAATTGAATTACCATCATTTAATATGGAGGCTTTATCCACTGTTTTGATGGGAATGTTGGGGCTTAGCGGGCTTAGAACCATTGAAAAAATAAAAAATATCTCAAAATAGCCTCAATACATAACTATATTTTAACCAAAAAATGGTCAAATATTTATAAACATTAATATTCGTAGGGCTGGAGGGAATATTGATTAGCAGACTAATAGATTACCGTGTCCTCATAGTGGACGCTGATGAGAAAATGGCACGAGTGTTAAAACAGACTCTCAGAAAAATGGGTTTCTCGGATATTCATCTTACTAAAGATGGAAAGGACGCTATTAATCTATTGCAGACCATAAATTTTGATTTCGTGATAACTGAATGGGACACCAAGCAGATGAATGGCTTGGAAATGCTTAAATTCATCCGCCGCAATCCACAATCTCCTAACCCCACTATTCCAGTAATAATGTTAACTGGTAGAACTGAGGTGGCGGATGTCCTACTCGCTCGTAATTATGGGGTAAATGAGTATATGATAAAACCATTTACCGCTCAGTCCATTTATAAAAGGTTGGAAAAAATATTTGAGTCACCGAGAGATTTCGTGGTTAGTGAAAATTTTGTAGGACCAGACAGGCGTACAATAGAAAATGATAATAAGCCCACTAAAGAAAGAAGGAAATTAAATAAGCGTGATTTTAATAAAAAAATTAATCCTAAAGAAATAAAGAAAGCTTTATCAGCGGAAAATAAAGAACCTAAAATATGGCCTCCTGACTTTTCACTAAAAGTAAAACTTGGCAAGAATGTTACTCTTGGTAATCTTATTACGAAAGGTGTTCTAAGTAACGCTCAAAAAGCTATTGACGCGATAACGGATGATTCTTTGTTATGGATTCGTGAGAATATTGATGAGCTTAAAATATTTTACAACGATCTTACATCAATACCAAATGCAGAAAAAACAATTAAAAATATATCGGATACCGCTCTGATAATTAAATCAAGATCCGGAACGTTCGGTTATAACAGAGCAAAGGAAATAGCATACGAGCTTTATATGTTTAGTAAAAATGTTCTAAATCCAGAAAACAAAAAGCATCTTTTGGTAGTTAAAAAACACATAGAAGTTCTACAAGTTATATTAGGACATCAACTTAAAGGAAACGCTGGTGAATCCGGAGCGCAAATAGCGGATGAACTAAAAAAACTGGTAAAAAAATACGCTTAAATTTCCACTTACTCACGCTTATTAAGCTGACTGTTCCAATCTAAAACTTGTAGTTCTATACACAATACAAAAATAGTCTTGATTTTTCCGTTGATAACATCACAATGGTCATCGTGTTGAATATTGTAACTGGAAGGAAATTTTTATGAGTAATAATCCTGTAGCAGAAGAACTAAAAATATTACTAGCGGATAGCTATGCCTTATACCTTAAAACCCAGAACTATCACTGGAATGTAGAAGGCGAGAATTTCAAAGCGTTACATCTTATGTTTGAGGAGCAATATACTGACTTGGCTGCGGCTATTGATGAGATAGCCGAAAGAATAAGAGCTCTTGGTCATAAAGCACCGGGTAGTTGGAAATCTTACGCGGAAGTTTCTAACATAAAAGATGGCGATGAGGATAAAGACGCTAAATCTATGGTAAAAGAGCTGGCGGAAGATCAAAAAATAATCAGTTCCACTCTCAACCAACTCATTAAAACAGCGCAAAAAGCCGGTGATGAGGTAACTATCGGACTGGCGGTAGACAGGCTGACTGTTCATGAAAAAGCGGGATGGATGCTTAGCGCGAGTGTGTAGCTAAATTATCCACTTCCTGAACAAAATAAGGTAGATAAATATTGTTACCCTAGAACAACAAAAAGGGTAATGATATGACAAATGAAAAATCATACGCGTCAAATAAAGTTTATAGTCTTACAACTACCGTAGCAAGTGGTCAGATTTTAAGTTCGGCGATAGATCTACATGGTATGGATCTGGCGGGAGTTTTTATTCCAAGCAATTTTGATGGCACGAAGATCTATATTCAAGCATCTAGTTCTTTAGGTGGAAGCTACAACAGAATACAAGTGGATGGAGTGGACTTTTCCTTGAGCGCTACGGCGGGTAAACCTGTGGCTATCTCTAATCTAGCGATAACCGCCGCTTGGCAATTTATCAAACTAGAAGCTGATACAGTTCAATCCACTGATGACACCATACTAACATTAGCTTTACGGTTAGTATAATGGGACAATTACTCAAATTACTGGCGAACACAAATAATAAAAACCTAGTAATAGCTACAGGTAATTTATTATTCCCTTATACATTCAATAGCAGCTCTAACTGGGTACATAATAGCCGCACTACCCACAAAACCGGTAATGTACCGTTAGTTAATCCACGTATATATTTTGTTAATGGCATAGTTATCCAAAACGGAAATAGTGACGCTTACTATGATTTTGATTTGAATGTTGGCATTGAATATAATGGGACATTCTATTCGGCTATCGCTGATAATGGAGTCACCACTAAAACACTCGTAAAAGAATGGGGTAGCGGCGTTTGGAGTGTGTTTGGGCTTACTATTCCAGCTAATACTGTTTTCCATGTAATTAACCGCCGTGTCGCTAGCGATGGTGGAGTAGCGGGAAGCTATAATGTACTTACATCTCACATGGGGCGTAGAGCAAGGCAAGATGGTATAGTCTCTGGTACTAATGATACTATAGATTATACTGGTGGTGGTTATGGACAGGGTTCGGCTGGTACTTTCAGCTCATCTGGTGGGGTGATACAAACACCAGCTACGGTAACCGGCGGCGGGCAAGATTATTCCTCTGGTCTCTCACTTGGAGCTTATTATGGTGACGCTGGCAGAGGGCAACCAGCTGCTGATTATCAATCAACACCAGTGGCTTTTGTAACAGGAGCAACGGGCGCTAATCCGATAGTGATTACCACCAGTAAGGCACATGGCTATAGTAGTGGACAGACAGGAACATTTAGCGATGTTGGCGGGATGACCGAACTTAACAGTGGAACTTACACTTTAGTTAATGTTACCTCTACTACTTTTGAACTTTCGGGAGTTGATGGAACAGGATTTGGTACTTATACACAAGGTGGCGAATTCTTGCCTAGCGGAGTTACTGGGTTTGCCTCTCAGGAAGGCGGAAGTGTTACTAGCATCACTGTGCAGACAGGTGGTTCAGGACATGATGACGCTAATCCACCACTGGTTGAGCTTGGCGGCGGTGGTGGCTGGGGCTCTGGCGATCAAACAAATTATGGTCCGTGCCTAATACTCGGAGAATCATCAGATAACACTCCTTTCTTTATATCCATTGTTGATTCCAATGGAGCTGGTATTGGCTCAGCAGGCGGAACTGGTGACTTAGTTGGCAGTTCAGGAGCATTGGAACAATTAATCGTAAGTGTTCATGGCTACGCCTTTTGGAAAATCGGAAGGTTTGGCGATAGCGCTAGCGGATGGGTAACAAACCATGACAAACTACTTGCCTTTATTGATAAAGTGATAGCCGATGGTCTAAATATCAGCAAAGCTATTCTCGTAGGAGCGCTAGGCACTAATGATTTTAGTGAGGACTCAGCGCTTACAGCAAGTACTATGGAAGGTAGAATTCAGAGTATATTTACCGAATTTTCTAACAAAGGAATAGGTAATCTTTGGGGAACTACTATACCGCCACATACCACATCTACGGACTCCTATCTTACTACAACCAATCAAACAGCTTTTTCTACTCCTTATGATTCTGGGGGTGAAGTGGTTAGTTTTAATGAGCGACTTCGTAAAAACACAGGCAGTATTAGCAGAGACGGTTATATTGATTTAGCGGACTGCGTAAATGATTTAACCAATAATTATAAATGGCGGACAGATCTATATGGTGGTAATATCCCAACCACTAAAGATGGCATCCATTTTAGTAGAGGTGTCGGTATTTCATATATAAGAAACAACTCCTTAATTCCGGCTATTAATCCCACACCAGACAGTGGAAATTTACTTGTTCATCTATCATCGCTTGATTTCGCTAATTATACTTTATCAGGCAGTAATATAAGCCAGTGGGATGATATAAGTGGTAATGGCAATCACGCGTTACAGGCAACCAGTGGCGACCAACCGCTTATAAACACTTACCGGCATGGCAGTTTGTATGTTCCTGATTTTTATAATTCTAGCGACAGAAAATTAATGACTGTAGATAATTTCAGCTATAACAGAGATGGCTTTACCGTTTATGTGGTGGCTAGTTTTCATAATCTGGGAGTGGCTCAATGTATATGTGGTTTTTATGATTCAGCCATCGGAGCGTCGTGGCGAATTAATTTGGATGTTAACGACAATTTCTTCCTGTACTATATTAATTCGTCAGAAGTTCTAACCGACAGCAACACAATATTCAAGCCAACCTCTACTGAAATTCCTTATATATTCGCTTTTAGGTTTAACAATGGGGTACCAACGCTTAGACTTAACGATAACAGCCAGACAAATTCCGCTCTTGACAGAACGAGTATGAAAGATGTTACTTCTAAATATGCTATAGGTGGATTACTTAACAACAACACGCCTCACACGGCACAACCACTACAAGGAGCGGTACTATCTCATCTATTTTACGATACGGTGCATACTGATAATAGGATGAATGAGGTAGTTGATGAATTAAATAATAGATACCGAGTATTTTAGTAGATTCTTCCACGATGCCACCCTCTTCTCCCCTCAAAGGAAAGAGGGATTAGGCGGCGTTTGAGTGGTTTTCCATAAAGTTTTTTACTCTTTCTATCTCGCTTTTAATTTCTATCATGAGTTCTATCTTATCATTTCTATCACCGGAAGAATTCGCTTCCGCACGCTTACATATATTATGCAATTTCATCGCGCCAAAATTTCCTGACGATCCTTTGAATCTATGAGCCGCTGATTTCCAAACCTCTTTTTCTTGATCACTGACGCTTTTTTCAAGAAGCTCAACAAGCTCTCTGGATTGCTCTAAAAACAGTTCTGTTAGAACTTTTTCCTCTTCCTTATCACCATCAGTAAATAATGTTAACTGCTCTATATCAACCGGCACTTCCTCATCATCATCAACGCTGCCTACTATCTTGCTTATGTTATTTTCTTGCTCAATCTTAGGTTTCTTTACGATTAAGGATTTATTGCCATCAAGATTAAACCAATTTTCTAAAACCTTTTTCAAATGTTCAGCGCGTAAAGGTTTACTCAAATACTCATCCATACCTGATTTCAAACATTTCTCTCTATCTCCCATCATGGCGTTCGCGGTCATCGCCACGATATATGTGTGCATAGAAGTTCCATCTTCCAAAGCACGTAATTTTTCAGTAGCTTTATATCCATCAAGCTCTGGCATCTGACAATCCATAAAAATAATGTCATAGGTTGTACTACGGTATTTCTGTAGTGCCTCAACACCGTTTTCAGCCAAATCAATATTATTGAAACCAAATTTGCGTAACAGCTTCTCAGCGAATATCTGATTTACGGGATAGTCTTCCACGAGTAGGGCTTTCGCGTTTTCTACAGGAATAAGATCTTCTGATTTTTTAGAATTTATATGAGTTTCAGACTTAGACATAACTATATCCTCCTTGTGAGCTATCTTACATGGTATTGAGAACCAGAAAGTTGATCCTTTTCCTTCAACGCTATCAACCCCTATCTCTCCTCCCATCAGGGTTACGAGTTGCTTGGTTATGGCAAGTCCAAGACCAGTTCCACCGTATTTACGAGTGACAGATGCGTCTCCTTGAGTAAACTTATCAAAGATCTCACCTAGTTTATCCGCTGATATGCCAACTCCGGTATCTTGAACACTAATGTGGATACTCTTATTTTTTCCTTCCTCAATTATACTAGCGACTAGATGCACATATCCCTTGTCAGTAAATTTGATAGCATTACCAAGAAAATTGGTTAGGATCTGGCGAATGCGCCCTGAATCCCCTCTTATATATTCAGGAACATCAGATTCACAATCTACTATAAGTGATATATTTTTTCTTTCTGCCTGAGTCTGCATCAAATTTACTACCTGACGTATGGTTTCCGTAAATGGAAAGGCTATGTCCTCAAGCACCAACGCACCAGCCTCTATTTTAGAAAAATCAAGAATATCGTTTAGTAAAAATAGCAAGTTCTCTGCTGATCCGTTTATAGTATTTACAAGATTTTTCTGTTCACTATCCAAATTAGTATCAGCTAGAAGATGTGCCATGCCCAAAACACCGTTCATAGGGGTACGCAATTCGTGACTCATATTAGCTAAGAAGTCACTTTTTGCCTTATTCGCTTCTTCTGCTTTATTTAGACTTATTTGTAAATCTTTCGCTGCCGCTTCCGCCTTCATAGATGTAAGCTTAAGCTGTATCATAGCCTGCTTCAATTCATTTTCTGAATTTTTCCTGTCGGTAATATCACGTTCAATAGCGGCGAAATGTGTTATCTTGCCCTCCATATCACGAACGGGAACGATGCCTATATCTAGCCAGTACGGTTCGCCATCTTTTCTATAATTAAGAAGCTCTCCTTTGAACGGTTTACCCTCAAGCAAACAATTTTTTATAGCAAGTAAAGTTTCCCTATTTGTCTGCTCACCTTGTAAGATTCTTGGGGTCTTGCCAATAACCTCATTCGCGCGATAACCTGTAATTTTACTGAACGCCTCATTTACATAAACTATTTTTGGTCCATCATTATCAAGATTCGCTTTAGTTATAACTATTCCATCATTAGCGCTTTTAATCACGGTATCTAACAACTCTGCCTTCTCATTAAATTGTGAACGCTCAAAAGTTTGGCCTAGCTGTTTGCCTATATTACCAACGACCTGAAGGATAAACTCGTCTGGTATACTAGTATCTGAGGAATAAAATTCCATAACGGCGACTACTTTGCGACTAATAAAAATTGGGAAAGCGAACGCGGATTTAAGTCCAGCGCCTTTTGCTTCTTCCTTGCGCCGAAAAATTTCTGAGTTCTCAAAATCAACCACCCACATAGCTGAAGCGTTCGCGTAAACCTCACCGATAAAACCAAAATTTGGGGTAAAACTTAAAGTATCTGATTTTTTCCTAAAGTCAGAATAGCGATTTCCATATTTTAAGTGCCATATGCTCATACTTACGAGGCGATGCTCTTCTTCAGAGAAACTATAAATATGTCCCACTGACCAATCCATAAAATCACATATCCCATCAATGGCTGCTTGCAGTCCCTCCTCCATATTTATTGATTCATTGGTAGCGATAGCTATTTTCTGCTGCAACCTCATCATTCCAATAATCTTCTTGAATTTTGACAAGATAGGCTTAAATACCAACCACCAAAGGCTGGATATAACAATAAGAATGAAAATCAAAAATACGGCTGCGATATTATATAAAACTAATAAATCATATTTTTGAATATCGTGATAAATATCTGAGGCTTTCTTAAGACTAGAAAGTAATTCCGGTATAGTAATGTTAGTTATGGAACTATATCGCCTACTATCATGATCTGATGTATCGCCAGAGGTATTTAGTATTTTAGCAAGCTCAGAAATTAAAGATTCTATATTTTTATTGATGTTGCTAGAACCACCAAAATATATTTTTTTCAACCTTACATCACTATATACAATACTCCATATGCTCTCACTAGGATTTACTATCTGATCGTGCATTTTACTAAGCCGCGAATAGTTATCAGCAAGTAACTTGTTTAATTTTTGTTTTTTCTCTTTAGTCTCAGCCGCAGCCAATCCATTAATATTATATTCTATATCTCTAATCAAAGAGGTCTGTTCATTATTAATGCCGATAATTGCCCTTATATTTTCTTGCTTGTAAATAAAATGGGCGAACCAAGAATATGTTAGTAGAACAAATATAAGCACTACAGATACTGTCACAAAGAATATGCTTACTATTTTTTTAATTTCATGCATAAATGGCTCTCTTAGTAACGAATATAATGTTTATTTTTTTAGAATTTTACCTACTATCTAGGACAATGTTTTCTTATAATAATCAGCACTTTCCTCAATATAATGACGCATTTTTTCTTTGCTAAACGGCTTAGATACAAAACCAGAAGCACCGGATAAGAGCGAAGATGTTATATTATCCATATGACTGTTAGCGCTAAACATCACAACATAGGCATCAGGATCACTTTTCATAATTTGATAAAGCACTTCAAATCCATTTACGTCAGGAAGTCCTATATCAAGAAAAACTATATCAGGAGCATAAGTCAAATAATTGGCGATTGCTTCCCGCGCGTTTTCAGCAGTAACAAGCGCATAATTTTCCTTAAAGCTATTACTTACTACACGTCTTGTAATCGGATCATCATCTACTATCATAATATGTATAGGATTTCTTACTTTTCTTAATTTTCTGGCGTCATCAAATATTTCCTGTAATGACGATATTTCACCGAAAATATTTTGTTTTTCATTATCGGACTTAAATACCATTACCGATAGGTCATCTATTTTTAACAATAATATGTCCTTAACTATGCGCCAATCCATGAATAAATCATAACATAATGACTTGGTCTTAATATCATTAGATATACAACTATAGGTCACATGTTCCTCAATATCGTATAAATCATCCTTGTTTAATTCTTTGCTGATAAACAATATGTCATTATCCTCACAATGTATTATATCACAATCAACTCCACTATTTTTGTTCTTGATTTCGTATATAAGATCGCTACAAAAATCATAACTGCTATCATCTCCAGAAAACTCAAAATGTAGGCAGTTCCAACTCTCAAAACTGACCGGATCTTTCTCAAGAGAATTAACAAATGCTTTTAGATATATCTGACTATTTTTATGAATTCTCACGAGATTTCTCCTTGTTTTTATTTTCAACACAAATATCTATGTAATGCATAAGCTTATCTCTGGTGAAAGGCTTGGCGATAAATCCTTTCGCGCCAAGTTTCATCGCTTGAGTAACATTCTCTTTATCACAGTTACCACTAAGCATTATTGTATAAGCATGGGGATCCATCCGCATGATTTTTTCCAACAACTCATGTCCAGTTACATCTGGTAAGTTTATATCAAGAAACAATAAATCTGGAGCTAACTTCGCGTAAGTAGAAAGGGCATGGCTGGCTTCTCCAAGACCGGTAAGTGAATATTTTTTTTGCAGAACATTCTCTACTAAACGGCGAGAGAATACATCATCCTCTATAATCATAATTTCTATGTTATCACGCTGCCGCCGGCATTTTCTAATGTCATCACTGCTCTGAGAAATTTCAACATTTAATATATTATCGTGCTTAAATTTTTTAATACGTTCCTGTTTTCGCTCTTCCTTAATCTTTTTTTCATCTTCTATAATCTTACGTCTCTTCTCTAACTTTGATTCCATTACAACTAGCAAATGATTTATATGGGTAGATATATCCATAATCTCTACCCAGCTATTTTCTACTGGTATATTTATGCTATTCGCTACTTCCATTATAAAGTTCCTCAGATCTTTAACCGGAAGTGATGGGGTTAGTATAAATATGTCACGATCATCACAAAGATATATTTTTGTACTCAAAGAAAATATATGTTTATTAGCAGCTTCAGTAACAATGTCTCCTATATCACCAATGTTAGGATTATCTAAAAGATTAAAATAAACGTATCTAGTGAGGTCACGTGGTGAACTATCATCAGAATCCCTTAAGCGCTCCAATTCGTCGTTTAACTTTTCATTAGCGTATTCATCTATAATAATCATACTTATAACTTCTTTAATTACTTATACCCATTATGAATAAGAATATTAATTTATATTAAGGCAATTATTATGCCAAAAAATAAAATTTATATATATCAATATATTAAATTATAAGCAGTGATATAAAATTATCGTTTAGTTTTATTTTGAGAAAATTTTTCATTTTGAATTCTCATTATAAAACTATTTACTTTTATAATTTATACTTATTATGAATAAAAACATTACATGGTTTTATTCAATTTTACGCTTGCTTCGCAGCGGAAAACCTTATCTTTCGGATAAGGCTTTCATACTTGTTTTGCATAAAAATTATCTAAAACAAGCACATACTAACGAAAGTTAAAAATAACCCATGGAATAGGTAGATTAAACATGAATGGCAAGATATTGGTAGCGGAAGATGACCCTGTGCAAAGGCGGATGGTGTCAATAGTTCTGTCTAAAAAATTACAATATGAGGTAATAGACGTAACCAATGGTAAAGAAGCTGTTGATTATATAAAAAGCCCTAACGGGGATAGTATAGATGCTGTATTGATGGATATAAAAATGCCGATTATGGATGGGTTTGAGGCGCTTAAAATAATTCGTCAATATAACAACAACTTACCGGTATTGATGCTTACGGGTGACGATAATATAGAAACCGCAGTGAGAGCCATTAAGGAAGGCGCGAATGATTTTGTGGTTAAGCTACCTAATCCTCTACAACTAGATGTCGCTATAAAAAACGCGATCAAATACTCAAATGTCTCAAAAGAACTGTCTAAACTGAAGCAAGAAAAAGAAATTACCGCTAAATTCTCCGATATAATCGGTCATGACACAGGTCTTAAGGAAACCGTGTCATACGCGAGCAAAGCGGCAAAAAGTGATGTTCCCGTATTAATAATGGGGGAGACTGGCTCGGGAAAAGAACTTTTAGCACGAGCTATTCACGGCGAAAGCAAGCGTTCTTCTTTTCCATTTATCGCTATAAACTGCGGTGCTATACCGAGCAATCTTGTAGAAAGTATATTATTCGGTCACGAAAAAGGCTCTTTTACCGGAGCGGTAATCCGCACTATCGGGAAATTCCGTGAAGCAGAAGGAGGAACCATATTTCTTGATGAAATAGGAGAGTTACCTCATGAGTCACAGGTAAAACTGCTAAGAGCGTTGCAGCAAAAAGAGATAGAGCCGGTGGGAGGGGTAAAACCGGTAAAAATCAATGTGCGAATAATATCGGCAACCAACCGTAATTTAGCTAAAGAAGTCGCTGATGGTAAATTCCGTGAGGATCTCTATTTTAGGCTTAATGTTCTGCCAATTACAATACCACCCCTTCGCGATAGAAAGGAAGATATTATACCGCTTGCCGAATATTTTATAAACCAAATCACGAAATCAGAAAATATTTCCGCGAAACAATTAAGTGATAGCGCGAAAAAGATGCTTACCGAAAATGACTGGAAGGGTAATGTACGTGAGCTGGAAAATCTGATACACCGTATATTGGTACTCAGCGACTCAGATATTATAGATGATAATATATTGGAGAGAATCCTCAAATTCAGCGACACACCTCCTTTAGTTGATAGGAGAGCTATACCGAATATGCATATCAGTATAATAAACGCTGAAGGAAACTTCAAAAGCATGAACGATATTGAAGCCGAAGCGATGCACATGGCTCTTAAACATTTTGATGATAATATAACCCGCGCCTCCGCAGCTCTTTCTATCGCCAAATCCACCTTCTATCGTAAAATGAAATCTTAATTATAATTGTTGTGGTTATTTTTTATCCTTTTAAATTTCCACTGGCTCATGCAACCTAATGGCTGCGTATTAAAATGTTTGGTAAAGCTAGCATACAAAAAACATTAAAAAATTAATAGACCAAACAGATTCCATAGTTTAATTTTTATAAAACTCATAAAAAACAAACTTAACTTGAGCGGGAATTATGCAACTTACCAAAGAACAAGAAAATGAAATAAGCAGATTACGTAGTGAAAAACAGCCAACATTGCGTGAGGTGTCGACGGGGCTTGAGGAAATGCTTTACACCCCCCTGCCCGTTTTGGATCATGGGTTTGTACGGGTTATTGATTATATGGGAACTGACTCGGCGATAGTACAAGCCGCGCGGGTTTCTTATGGGAAAGGAACTAAAAAGGTAAATGAGGACGCTGGGCTTATTAATTATCTACTACGCCACCGCCACACCACACCATTTGAGATGTGTGAGATAAAATTTCATATCAAACTACCAATTTTTATCGCTAGACAATGGATTCGTCACCGCACCGCTAATGTTAATGAATATTCCGGCCGTTACTCTATTATGGATAAAGAGTTCTATATTCCTGCTCCTGAGCATCTAGCGGCACAGTCAAAATCTAACCGACAAGGACGTGGTAATGTTCTTAGTGGTGATGAGGCGAACAGAGTGTTGGAACTGTTGAAACAGGACGCGCGAACCGCCTATACTCATTATGAGGAAATGCTCAATGAGGATATTGATGAGAATGTGCTAGATGAGAATAAAAGCGGGTTGGCTCGGGAGTTGGCGAGAATGAATCTATCGCTTAATTTCTATACGCAGTGGTACTGGAAAATTGACCTGCACAACCTGCTGCACTTCCTATCGCTACGCGCTGATGGTCACGCGCAATATGAAATCCGAGCTTACGCTGAGGTGATGCTTGCCATACTTAAAGCGTGGCTGCCGATAACTTATAACGCCTTCATGGATTATCGGGTGGGAGGAGCGAGCTTGTCCGCCAAAGGGCTAGCCGTAGTTAAAAAAATGATCGCCGGAGAGAAAGTATCACAGGAAGAGAGCGGCATGAGCAAAGGTGAATGGCGGGAATTGATGAGTATAATTGAAGTTGATGGCTGAATCAAATAGCTACGATACGAAACCAGCAATAAAATCCTTTGCCTTCACAATACTTACCCCTTCAAATGGGTGGAGTGTTAGCAGATCTTTGTCGCCGGTTATTATATAATCCGCCGCACCAGCTACGGCAAGCTCTAAGAATTTATTATCCTTTGGATCACGGCAAGCTTGTATTTTCCTAATTATCGGTATCCATTGCGCCGTATTTTTATAGGAGTTAACTAGATTTATGATCTCTTCTTGATTAATATAGCCCCTACGTTCAAACCTATTCAAGACATCTATAAACTCATCCATAGTAGCTTGTGAAACTAATATGTCGCAGCGCTGGATAATAAACCGCAATGCGCTGGAAATTAAAGAATCTGGAGTCAAAACTCGGCTGATTAGAAAATTAGTATCAATAACGACACGGTACTTTGGGTTAGTCATTACCACTTAATATCTCTATGAGTTTTGCTTCAGTAAGCCCTCTTGCGGCAGCTCTCGCGCCTACATCATCGCATATTACCTGAAATGCTTGTTTATGCGCGTCAGTCAAACGCTCAAATTCCTCATACGAAATCAGTACAGCCGCATTTCTACCCTGTTTTTGGATAGTAACAGGCTCATGCTGGGCTTTATCAAGCATCGCGGCAAAATTATTGCGTACATCACTGGAAGATACTATCTGCATAAAAACCTACCTTACTAACAAGTAAGATGCTAACATAATTGGTACAGTTCAGCAATATATTTTGTACAAAACTTACAAAAACAAGCGAGCCTACTTAAATCTCAGCACTATTTTGCCGGTTTTTGAGGCTTTAGCGGGAGCATTTATGTTTTTACCTTGCACCTCTCCACCAGCGGAAGCCGCCTCAACTCTATATTTACCCGCTGGCAAATTGATATAGAAATAAGGACCAACATCATGCACCCTTAATATCTCAGCGTCATTTTTATCAAGAAAACGGATAATAGCGTCGCCCATATACGCGCCATCAGCGGAGGCTAGCAATACACGAACATTAAAATTGGGAGCCGCTTCCTTAAGAGCTGTCATTTCCTCCTCACCGATACCACCGGTTATATAACTCATGCCACTTTCAGTTTTCACTACCGGAAGAATTGCATCAATAGCCCCACCACCGGCTGAGTCTATTATCTCGCCATCTCTGGCTACGGGCATATATACCGGATCAGAAACTTGTCCACTATCCGCCATAAGGCTTTGCTGCGCTTGCAGCACTTCCTCAGCGGCTGGAAGATCCATAACCTTATCCTCAGCGAAAGCTGAATTTGTTGACAGTGACAAAGTGCATAAAGCGGTAAATGTCAGTAATGAATAACGCATAAAACCTCTCCTAAAAGATCGTATAATATTAGTATAATTGACATGATAATACTATACTTTACAGATTAATCAACCATATCAATAACAATTAATTAATAAGGAGAGAAATATTATTGTATTGATCTTCTGTTTTCTATATGAATCTCGGAATGAGTAAAAAACTAAAAGTAATTACGCTAGACCAAAAAGAGTTCACGCAAGCGGCACGCGGGCTTAACGATGCTGTGTTTGTTGGATTCAAGCCAGATGTTATCGTTGGTATCAGGACTGGCGGTTATATTTTGGCGGAAATTATGAGTAAGGAAGCCGGAGACATACCATTACTTGCCATTTCCAAACAACGAGCAAGCACCAAGACCAAAAGCAAAGTAAAAGGGCTTAAAAATTTACTTGGTAGCCTGCCTTATTGTATTACCGACCAGCTTAGAATAGTTGAGCATAAAAAACTCAACTCAAAACCACCTATTCCTGACAGGAATTTTGTGCCAAACCATAAAGAATTGGAAGAGTTGCGTAATTTTCTTAAAAATAATAAAATAAAAAATATACTAATAGTTGATGACGCAGTGGATAGCGGAGCGACGATGCTCGCGGTTTATGAGTTAATATACGCCGAAGCTGGTGAAGAATGCTCTGTTAAGACCGCCGCTATTACTGTTACCACTGAAAATCCATTAATTAAAACTGATTACACATTATACCAAAATGTCCTCTGCCGATTACCTTGGTCCTTTGACTTCAAAAAATAGTCCTGTATTTATCATTGATCTGGATGAGACGTTCCTTAGCGTCAACAGCTTTCCTTTATGGGCGAAATATTTTCTATTTGGTAAGTTTGACTCGCTGAATTTTATCCGGCGCAATGCGCTACGAATAAAAACTCTAAAACTATTCGCTGAGAGAAAAATATTTGGGCGCGACCATATATATATACGTGATGAGTTGCATAAGTTATGGCAAAATATAGATGATAAAACCGCGACCAGAAATGTTTGTGTGACTCTTGCGGAAAAAATCCGCCCGAATATGTTATCTATCCATAAAATGATAAAAGAAAATGAGATAGACGCGGTGCTAGCCAGTGCCGCAGCCTCTGTATATGCCGAACCATTCGCTGGGTACGCTGGATTTTCTCACGTACTTGCCACACAAGCTGGAAAACCGGAAAATCGTGGTGAGGAAAAAGCAAGAAGGATAAGTGAGTTCCTTACAGAAAAAAACTGGCAAGATAGAAAAAAAATATTTTTCACTGACCATTTGGAAGATATGCCATTCATCAAAAAATGTGACCAGCTAATGTGGTTTGGAAAAGAAAGCGAGATAGAAGAAATAAAATCGTCAGCTCCTGAACTCACGATAATACACTGCCTAAACTTATCAGATAAAGAGCTAACACAGCAAATTAAGTAGTTTTTTATCGCTATTCTTCTAAAATTCCTTTGTATAACGAATCAAGAAGCCAATTACATCCGTATCCACATTAGATTCCTCAGTAACACGCCATCCTGTCTCAGCGGTAAGACCGTTTTGAAAATCGTAGCCAGCCGATAACTGAAATAAATAATCGTCAAACTTACCACCACTACCATCATTCTTTATATCTCGCAGTGTATAACCAGCGGTTATATTCCAATTATCATATATGGTAGTAACGATACTTGCCGAGTAATAATTACGATCTGAATTCTTAACTCCCTCAAAATTATAAAGTGAAGCATATTCTCCCAATATATCAACAGATAAATCCTCATCCAGCGCCATACCATAATTAAGCATAGCGGCAAAACCAGTTTCGTCATCAGCCGTACCGCTACGGTTTTTATCCTGCTCGCCTAAAAAGCGATAAGCCATATGGTATTTCAAATCTTCAATTCCCATTAAATTCTCACCATCAAGTGAAATCGTAAATGATGAAAAATCCTCCGTATTACTAGCCCCACCATCTTTAAGACTAGTGCGTGCTCTTTTAGTTACGGTTGAGCCGCTTAAAAAAGTAGTGTCCGCGAAAAAACTACTTGCGGAGAAAGTATGATTACCAAAATTCTTTGTTACGAAATCATAAGAGCCACCTACCCCTAATTTTTCAGTAATCTCATAATCTTCCGCAAAATCCTCACTCCATATACCCCGCCCATAATCCCAAGCAGTTCCAAATGATGGATTAAACTTACCACCCCAAAATGTGTAGTTTCCATATTCAAAATTTATTTTTATTTCCTCAGCGAATAGACCATTGCTCTCAAACCAAATGTCATCACCAATATTTTTAGCGGCGGCTTGCGCGAATGGCTCAAATACGAGAACTCCATCTATAAATATATTAGATGAAAGCCTTAATACAGGAGCTAACTCAGCTCTAAAAAATGAGTTATTCGTTTCATCAACTGTGGAGTCATCAGACGACAGGCGGTTTTCATTCTGCCATTCCACCACTAATTCCGCCGATAGTGGTTCGGTGCTTTCACCAGCGAAAGAAATCTCTGGATATGATAGTAGTAAAGGACAAAGGGTTATCATTTTTTTATTCATCTGTATAAATCTCCGCGAAAAGGCAAATAATTAATTATTACTATATATAGTAGTTAATATTATTTTTGAATACTATATATAGAGCAGAAGTCAAGACAAATTGTTAGGATAGAAATCCTACAAAACACGACTAACTATTCAGGATAATTATCACCCTAAATGACCACGAAAAAGATATTGTGATTGTTTAGCTATGTTATTGCTTGGTACGAGCTATGGTACAGACAACCTTATTCCCGCACCCTTTATATTCAAGTGATGGAAATGACTTCATTTTAGCTACCGCTATTCCCCTACCGTTAGGATCCATCGCCCTACGCGCTGATAATTTAATGTAGTCTTCCCACTCAAAACCTTGTCCCTCATCACTAATAATTACTGTAATATTATCTTTATCAGCATAATATTCTAAAATAGCGTATTTATTGTCGTTTTCAGGCAAAGAGAGTCTACGTTCTACATCCTCTTTCCATCTGCCATCAAGAACTAGACCCATTTTTTCATGATAACTAATTCCTAGATTTCCATGTTCAACAGCGTTTACCATTAACTCATTAAGACCATAAACCACTTGCTCTGGCTCAGGGAAACAATTGGCTATAAAATATGATAAATTATCAACTTCCTCCAAGGTACGAAAACGAAACCTTCCCTCTTCCATTAGCCCCAAACTGTATCGTTGTCTTTTCACCTGTTTGCGCATTTCCAAACGACCGATACTGTCTTTTAACGCAGCTCTGATAATGGATAAAAACAAAGATTCATTATAGGGTTTTGCTAGATAGTAATAAACTCCAGCCTCAATTCCTTCCCTAATTTGCTCACTGCTGGTGGCGGCTGTTTGCATTACTACTGGAATATCACGCAGCAATTCTTTTTCGCGTAATTTCTTTAGCACTTCTATACCATCCATATTCGGCATCATGCGATCCAGAACTATAACTCCAACGTCTGGATGCTCTCTTAACTTTTCTAAAGCAGCCGCGCCATCACCAGCGGTAATAACTTCAAATCCATCGCTCTCCAGATACTCACTTATAATATCAAGATTGAACTCCTCATCATCAACAGCCAGTATCTTAATTGTATTTTCCATCAAAAATTACCATATAAGAAATTATTAATTTTCTACTAGATTGCACCATTTACCTTATTGCACCGGCCTCCGTCTTTGCCTTAGAGAACTATGCTAAAAGCATAAATCAATTATAAACATCATGACTATGCTAAAAATATTTGTTAAAAATATAAAATTAATGTACAATATCGGTATTCTTATTGCAAAGAATTAACATTTCCTTATCATGACTATTACAAAAATTATAAATGAGAAAAGTGCCGAAATTCATCTAAAAGAAAAGCTTATTTTTCTTGATGATAGGGGATTTCGCAACTCTCTTAATGAATGCCTTGTAGCGGATATAGATTCTCTTAATATATATATGGATGAATTATATTTTATGGATTCAGCTGGTCTTGGGATGCTTATTATAGCACGAAATGAATGTAAAAAAATCAACATCCCCCTCACCTTGTACAACCCATCTGGAGATGTGAAAACGCTGTTACAGATGACCAAGTCATATGATAAATTTAATATTGTTGATTAGCAAACAAACTAATTCATTATAGATAATATTGTAATTGCGCGGCGCAAAAGAAATGATAAATAGAACCGAACAATCAGATGAGATATATGAGTGTAGAAATATAGTTTTAGCTAAAGACTACCTACTTAAAAAAATAAAAAATAATCAAAATATAAGTAGTAGTGACCTAGAAACGGCAGCGGGAATACAGCGTTCTTTATTACCTTCAAAAAAAGAGTTAAATACTTACAAGAAAAAATACGAAGTGGAAATTAATTACGTATATCAAACACCACAAACTATGGGTGGAGATTATTGGACTCTTAGAGAAATGGATAAAGATAGCTTCTTTATTTTTGTCGCTGATTTCTCCTATCATGGTGCTGCTGTTTTAATTGATATATTATGGCTGCATGAATATATAAAAAGACTTACTCTGCCGTTAGGAGATCTGTCACAAATATTTACTAATATGAATCGTGATTTTCATAGTAAGTTACAAGATGGTCAATATCTTACGTGTTTTGCCGGTATTATTAATTACAAAACACAAACATTAAGCTATTGTGGAGCTGGCATGCCACCAATAATAGCAATAAATAATCGCAAGGCAACCTTCTTAGATTGCACAGGAATCCCGATAGGAGCTTATCAAAACGCAAACTACAATGATAATTTATTAGAATTTACCAATGATGATGAGTTATTGATATATAGTGACGCGTTGGTAGAAATAAATAATGACAACAAGAAATTATTTACTGAAAAATCTATTCTATCAGAAATTGAAGAGTTATCAAAAAACCCCTGTGGGAACATATTGGAGAATATATTAAAAACGATAAATATCAAAAAACATATATTTAGTGATGACCTTACCATCATTTCTCTAAAGCCAGTGAACAAATCAAAACACCAACAATAATTAATTTATATTAATAAAAATTATAGTAAAATTGACTATTCACCTAGCATTTTAACTATTTATTAATTTTTATTATATTATACCACTAAAGCAAATTAAATAATATTTTTTAATAAAAGCCTGCGTGTTAACTAAATATTCTTTATATTATCACTCTAAATTAATTATATTAGGTTAAATCTATGATGTTGTAAAAAATTTATTATTTTAACCAATTAAGAAAAATGATAAAAATACCAATAAAAACAAGAAAAAATTAATGACGAAAAAGCAGATAGAACGACTTAAATCACCGAGAATACGCTACCTAATAGCGTTCTCAGTTCTTATCATGCTGACCTTTATATTTATTATAATCTATCAAGGAACGAAGGAATATAAACAAGCCATAGAAAAAGGTGAAGAAAATTCTATACGACTCGTAAGTATTCTAGGTGAACATATAGAACTCAGCTTTCTTGGAGCAAGCTTATATCTGGAGCAAGCATCTAAGATAAAACAAAATATTGAGCAGATAAGAACTGAGTTTGATAGCTGGCTTAAAACAACACCACAAATAGCTGGCATTGCGTTGCTTGACACTAATGGCTCTATAAAAATATTGTCATATAAACCAGATTATAAAAATTGGGCGGATTTTAATTATAAAATTCTAGGAGATAAACTTTTTGATCATATTAAGAATACCAGTAGCGGAGATATTTTTATTGGCAAATATGAATCAAAAAACAATAAACCGCTCATAATAATGAGTAAAAGACGCAGTAATGAAGATGGAAGCTTTAACGGTATAGTAATCGCAGCTATTGATCCTGAGTATTTTATTAATTTTTATAACTCAATCAACTATAATGACAAACAATTCATGTCTATAATGTTGTTTGATAAAACTATACTCGCCGCCAGTACATACAAAGCTAAATTAAATGAGTTGTTGGGAAGAAATTTTCTGGCGGAACAGGAAAAAAAGCAAGGAGCTATATATAGGCGCAACGTACATTCAAACGATTCTGATCTGATAATGGCACTTAAAATACTGCAGAATTTGCCAATAGCGGTTCATATAGTTCTTGACGAAGACGAATATCTCACGGAGTGGTATCAATCCAGAATACGTGATATTGGGATATTAGCGTTATTTACGATATTTGGAACTATTCTCTCCATATTCGCTCTAATTATGGCGCGCCAAGTTATACGTGTACAGGAATCAGAAAGCGCGGCTATTCTCGCAAGCCAAGCAAAATCGGAATTTCTAGCGAATATGAGCCATGAGTTGAGAACACCGTTAAACGCTATTATTGGTTTTTCTGAAATGATAAATTCTGGTTATTTTGGACCACTTACCACTAAACAAAAAGAGCGTATATATGATATTAACTTATGCGGCAGTCACCTCCTCCAACTGATAAGCGATATACTGGAATTTTCTAAAGGTGATGCTGGAAAATTAGAGCTTGTTGAGGAAAAAGTAAATATTAGCGAGCTTATAAATGAGTCAACTCGTATTATGAAAGGCAAAATAAAAACCAAAAATATTGAGCTTTTGGTAAGGGTAGAACAAGGTCTACCTATCTTATTGGGCGATGGTCGTAAAATACGACAAATATTAATAAACCTCCTTTCAAACGCATTCAAATTTACACCACAGAACGGTAATATAACGGTTTCGGCAAATATTGACAGTGAGCGTAATATGGTTCTATCAGTAGCTGATAGCGGTATTGGGATACCAGAAAATGAAATTCCAAAAGCGCTGTCTGTTTTTGGGCAGGTTCACCGTACCAAAAATCATGAGGGAACCGGTCTTGGTCTGCCGTTATGTAAAATGCACGCTGAGCTACACGGAGGAAAGCTTATATTAAGTAGCAGACAGAATGAAGGCACAACAGTACAGATAATCTTCCCACACAGCAGAGTGTTATCCATTAGCGCCTCTGTTTGATACAGATTTTCCCCCGTCCCCGTGAAAGCCTACTGTCTTTCACACTTGTCTCGCCGTAGCGCGCAAGCGCAAAGGCGGATGCGACATAGCTGAAGGTTCATGCTGCCTACTGGCTGTGCTTCTTGTTCCTCATTTTTCATGAATATCCCCTCTCCCTCTAGTGGTAGTTTATGATATTTGCCTTCCGAGATTTTCTACTGAAAATCTCATTAGGCATTGCTGAGGGCTCGTGCCGCCTACTGGCGGCACATGAGGTATATGGAAAGGCTGAAGGCTCGCGCGAACTGCTGGTCGTACTTTGTTCAGTTTTATGCTTGCTTCGCTGCGGAAAACCTTGTCTTTTGGATAATAACGTCATAGTCATTCAGATGATAATTCTCTTAAATCACTATAAATCCTTAAAAACATTGACTTTTAACATAATGAGCCTTAAAAACTCATTTCCTTCATTGTTTATACGCTACGCACATAATTAGTGTGGTTTGTATTATTGCTGTAAATGACAGTGAACGGGCTCGTAGCTCAGGTGGTTAGAGCGCACGCCTGATAAGCGTGAGGTCGGAGGTTCAACTCCTCCCGGGCCCACCATTCCTTCATTATCGTTAGCAATTTGCCCTATAAGCGAGAATGAGAGCGCCTTTTCGGCGGTTCTAAACCCCTTATTTCTGGCATATACCAGCTTATCGGTAAATGCCATCCTGAGCAGCATTCTCTTCTGTTCGAACTCTCCAGAACGCCATATTTTCAGCGGATTTGAGAGAATCATCAGAGCGGTTCTAAACGTATCTTCAAAACTGTGAACGGGGCTAGCTTTTTGTATCAGTTTCTCCTGTAAAACCAGCTTTCGTTTTTCCATACCCTCAATACGTTTCTCATAGGCACCGATGACCGTTGGACTGGATGCATCTACAATGCGATCCAGAAGTTGTTCAATACCCCGATCAAGCGTCACAAGTTCCTGCTTCATTGCATCTGTCAGTTTTGCGCTGCTTTGCTGGCGATAATCCCAGACCATACGCAGTATATTCCCTGTTATAATGGTACATATACAGATAGCAGCATTATAATCCGTTGATATCCAAAAGGTTATCCTATATTTAGGAAGTAATATGAGTGAGTTTCGTGGAGAAAGTTGGATGTCTGCTGAACAGCATTTTCCAATTAATATTCATGATAAAAACATGATTTCTTTATAACTCGGTTTAAGGTAGATGAAAATGCGTAGATCACAACTTGAAAAACACCTCGAAGAAATCGCCTCTGAAATACAAAAGACAGAAGCTGCCGCTGGTATTGATGGCCTGAAAACTGAGTACCCTTATGCGAGCGAAATTGAACAAATCAGAGAGACTTACTTCTTACCCCAATGTTGAAGAGCGTAAAAAGTTAATTGAAGCTTACGAATAGCTCTCTCAAAGGCCTTTATCGATAATGCGAAGTTAAATTTGCATGATGCGCGAAAAGAGCTGAATAAGGCGAAATACAAAGGACCAAAAGCTCGATTGGCAGCAGCTGTATTGGCTATTCTAATCTACCATCCGGTCTATGATAGTTATGGAGTTGCTGGAACTATTACAGCACTATTCTGCCTGTATATGATTGCCAGCTACTTTGATCATAGTTGGAAGGTCGATCAAGAAGAAGAACTTTCAACAGAGCGTGATTATTTTGACGAATGCAGAAATCAAGTTTTTGAAACCGAAAAAGAAACAAGATATTTTATTGATGCAGAGTTAGATAGTGGAGAACCATCCAAATTTTATGACTTACGTAAAAATATCTAGCTATTTTTCTTTTTGCTCAAAAGATTTAAATCTCCTCTCTATAATCTTGTCCGCTATTTCAGCCAGTGTATTCAATAACTCCAGCTTCTGCTCTTCGGTTAGGTCGAAGTTGTCAATGTGCGGACGATAAGGTTCGAGGTCGGTGATTTTCATAAGTCAGCTCCTTTTTGAGCTAACACCTTCCTTTCCGAGAACTAGCAAGTTATTTCCTGGCTGGTGTGCTGTTCAAAAATCATCCACCAATCACATCACAAAAGCATTTGGTTTGCATAAGATCGCCGATGCTCCACCATAACTTTCTATCATTTCTCCAAGACAATTGATAGATAAGAACTTGATGCGGTTTGAAAGCTCGCTTGTTTTCTTAAGTTTTTAGCTTACATTTTATCTCTACCTGCTATTCTCTAATATAATCAAGAATTTGATGGTTCGACTCGCCTATGGCTAAAGATGATAAAAACAACCTCCCCTTGGAATTAGTGCCAATAAGAGAAAAAGGCATTAAAGGCCATTGGTAGTATTAAACCCGCAGATGATAATACCAAGGCAGATAAACAATTCTTGTTTAATGCTCAAAGGACAGACGCAGGCCGCTCCTTGCCTCCATACTATCTTGTATATTTTTTTGTTAGTTGAGTTGCTAGGCTTTAAAAATATTGGAAAATTCAGAAAATTGCATGGTCTATTCAATAGATTACGAGGTACTGCTTTTTGATAGAGCATCGGAAGTTTGGGTTAGGTGTTTTTGCGCATGATGCAAAAAACCAAGAGGTTCAAGCAAAAGAAATTGTAAAATTAATCCCCATAAATCCGTAAAAGCTGCAAAACCGTTTTTTTAAGTGGAAAGCCGAACAGGCTATACAAGATTCAAACTTAAATGTTGTAGACCATAGCCGTGAACTATTTAGCCGTTACGAATATTTCGTTAATGCATATGAAGAAATGCATCAAGAAGCCATTGATAGGCGTGATGAATGTATAATCACAGAGCTATCTAAAAATGCTAAATCCTACACTTATCCTGCATGGGAACTTCGAAAAAAATCCAAGTGGTTGGCCCAAGCTGCTATTGATGCATTCTTCAGTTGGACTGAGCATATTTTCATACATATCGCTATTCTTGAGGGAAAGCTGTCGACTGGCTCTGAAGTTGCTGCATTGGCGGGTAAAGATTGGGGAGAGAAATTCAAAACAGCATTTGATGTAAATGACAAAGTTACAAAAAAACATTTCGATATTCTGATTTCTATTAGACGCCAGCTTAGAAATTTTATGGCACATGGTTCATTTGGGAAGCAAGGCGAGGCTTTTAGCTTCCATTCCTGGAGCCGTACCAGTTTTATTGGAGCATCAAAAAGAGAAGTATTTTTACTCTAAGTGGTGAAGTTGCATTTGATGAATCAAATGCAATTAAATCAATTCAGGACTTCATCTCCATTTCATGGGGCAATTGTAGAGAGCCTGCAAAACTGTATATTCAAAGAAAGCGATTTGCCTTTGATACTGCCCATGGCCTCAGATGGAACTTATGAAAAGGCTATGCAATCCACTAAAGATATGGAAGATTTTCTTGATTATTTATGTGGTCCAATTCGACCGCTCAACAAATATGGATTTCTAGGAAGTTGTCCTACTTATCCTAATTTTGTAACATGCCAAACTTCTTGTCAAAACCAAATGTGCAATATGGTGTATAGCTTCACCAATTCGATCTTCTGCTCCTCAGTCAAATCAAATCGGTCAATATGCGGGCGGTAAGGTTCAAAGGCATTCTATCTAGCGTTGTCCGAACCTACTAACACTTCTTTAGTTAGGTAATTTTGGCCGTAGAAATTTTTTCTTTACACTATAAATCAGAAATTTATCATCCACCGAGGTTCTGAATTTGCCTACTAGCCCTCACCAGTATATTTAGACATGAAACACAGTAGTATATTATTGAAAAACACCCATCTCGCTGATACTTACCACGAAACCGATAAGTCCTCCAAACACGCCTCCCCATACTACCAACCAGCCAAGATGTTTGCGGATCATGTTTTGAATTATCTCTTTTACTTTTTGCGGTGTTAGCTCACTTAGACGATTATCAATAATCTTCTCAACTTGAGAGATAAGCGATGAGGTAAAATCATTTCCGGCTTGGTCACCACTATCTTTTTTATTACCACCAGCAGCCAGTTCAGTGACTATTTCTTTTAGTTTTTTTATGACTGGTTCTTTAAGAGGTTCTAAAGCGGATTTTCCACCAAGCATACCAAGCATGCCACCAAGGGGAGACTCCTCAATCGCCTCCACGATAGAAGAAAACACACGTTCAAAATCTATCTTATCAGATATTATCTCCGCTGAGTTACCACTTACCTGTTGGAAAAAACGCTCAATATGCTCACGAGCGAAAAACTCCTGTATTATAAGCTGTTTAATACCAGCCTTAAATTCATCGAAACGCTTTGGTATGACTCCTGAGCCATAAAGAAACGGTACTTTTTCAAATAGCATATAAATAGCGATCCAGTTTGTGATACCGCCAGACAGAGCGAACAGGCCAGTCATCATGATTATCTCAGAATACACTGGAGAAAAATAACCACCGACTGTAATTAGGAGCGCTATAAAATTAGTTATAAAGCTTTTATTCATATAATACTTTCTACCTTATAAGAATTTTCTCTTTTCTATTCTCATACAGCATAATAATTAAAGCAATATTTCCCATAACAAAAAACCCAGCGATAATAGGAGTAAGACTTCCGTCGTACATCTGACCTATCACTGTTCCAAATAATATGCCGATAATTGTTGATATACACCCAATAATAGCGGATGCCATACCAGCTATATGACCCATTGGTTCCATAGCGATAGCGTTGAGATTGCCGAACAAAATACCAATGCTAAACAACAAAAACATGCCATATAAAAAGTACATAATGAACGTAGCATCTGTTATAGCTATTAATATTAGAAAAGATAAAGATATAAAAACAATAAAGCTGGTGGCGAAAATACATAGGTAACGCATACCAAAACGATCAACTAACCGGTAATTCACAAAGGAAGCCGCGCCAAAGGCTAAAGCCTGTAGTCCAAAATACACAGCAAACATATCGCCCACCTTGTACTGCACCTGAAAAATCTGCTGAACTGAATTAAGCTCACCGTTAAGCGCGCCAAATATACAACCAAGAGCGAGCGTATAACATAGTGTTACGCGGTTTGACAATACGGTCTTCACTCCATGAGTAATGTTAGCAATACGACACGGCACACGATTTTCTGGTATTAGAGTTTCCTCTAGCCTAAAATATACCCACAGCCCAACTGATATAGAGTAAATTACATACATGACAAAAATATACCGCCATGAGGCAAAAAATAATATCAACTGTCCAACAGCGGGAGCGATCACAGGTATCATGATAAATATGGTAAGAACCAGCGACATAATACGTGCCATCTCACGCCCACTATAACGATCACGGATTATGGACATGACCGATATATAAGGCCCAGAAACACCTATACCTTGTATGAAGCGCCCGACGAGCATTATACTAAGGCTATTCGCGAAAACACAGATTATACTTCCGATAAAATACATAGTGAGGCTTACATAAAGAATTTTTTTCCGTCCAAAAGCGTCAGAAAGTACTCCATTAATAAGCTGTCCGATTGCCATTCCAGCAAAAATAATCCCAACTATATATTGCCCATGATTAGGATGGGATACACCTAGATCGTCTCTGATAAAGCCAAGCGCTGGCAGCATAGCGTCTATAGAAATCGCCACTACCGACATAAGTACCGCCATAAGCATGACAAACTCTCTATGCCCAGCTTTTGTCTTCTCTTTAGTTTTTTCCATAAACAACCATGTTATAGTTATTCGCGTTAACTTTACCGTAAGTTACTATACTGACAATCAGTGTTATTAGCATGCTCAAACTCTAATGTTGAGTGCCCAACTGAAAAATTATCTTTAAGCATGGATTTAAGACTTGTTTTTATTTTCTCTATCTCGCTTATCTGAGTAACGCCACTTACAATGTGAGCTTCCAGCGCGTTATGATGTTCATCCAACTGCCAAACATGTACGTGATGTACGCTATCAACCCCCTCTATTTCTTCCATAGCTGATATTACCTTACTTATTGATAGATGAGCTGGAGTACCTTCCATAAGCAAATGAATGGTAGATGGCAACATGCTAAAACCTTGATACAACACATATCCAGCGATCAGCAAGGTTAAGAAGCTATCTACCCAGTACCAGTCGTAAAGTATAATTAAACTTCCGGCTATTATAACACATATCGATGATAAAGCGTCCGAAAGATTATGCAAAAACGCCGCTTTCATATTTACGCTATTCTTTGACATATTATAAGTAAGAATGGCGGTT
Organism: Rickettsiales bacterium; assembly: GCA_041396965.1. NCBI lineage: Bacteria > Pseudomonadati > Pseudomonadota > Alphaproteobacteria > Rickettsiales > Rickettsiales bacterium. The sequence goes on along the minus strand of JAWKXN010000001.1, from coordinate 239,719 downwards.
ACCACATCTATAATCAAAGCGATGGAAGCGACTATTATAACCAACCATCCCTCTACCATCTCTGGCTTAAAAAAACGCCACAGAGCTTCATATATAAGATAAACACCAACAATAACTAAAGTCACCAGATTGATAAGAGCAGCTATAATTTCCGCTCTTTTATACCCGAATGTTCTAAGCTCATCAGGTGGCTTGCGTCCTATTTTACGCGCGAAAAGCGCTATTACCAAAGAAGCCGCGTCACTAAAATTATGAAGAGCGTCGGCGACAAGTGAGAGGCTGCCAGAAATTATACCGCCAATCACCTGCGCTATCGTGAGCAGAAGATTTATGCCAACAGCGGCAATAAGCCGCCCATCAGCCATGTCTTTTTCTCCATGATCGTGACCATGTCCCATATACAAATCGTCCGTCTTATTAGTATATACCGCCTCTAATTAAGCACATTACGCTGTTTCATGTATATGTTTTTCTTGATCATTCATAGATTCATGACTTGCGAGCAACCCATTATTTATCCACCGTGAAAACCATTCCGCAAGTTTATCGCCAGCGGATTCATCCACGTTATCTAACGCCTCTCCGACTTTTGCGCCGCTAAACAATTTTTTTAACAGGTTATATTCTTGCTCTTCCAAATCCATACGCCACATAGAATCCTCATGGCGAAAAACGGCGACATGGCTATTTCCTAAAATGAAAGACTCAGGCTCTTCATCATCCATTACCGCCTGATAATAGGCATTTACCTGATGAGCAAAAGCGAAAAGTCGCAAAGCTTTTCTTGGATATAAAACTGATTCCATTAATTTTTCCGGTGTCATACCCGTAAGATGTTTCTGTTCTAAAACTTCGGTCTCAGCACAATCAGCAAGTTGCGTTATGGCAGTCTCCAACTGACATAACTCATAAGCGAATATATCATCTGAAATATTTTTACCCACAAACTCTGGAAACTTCGCCGCGTAGCGCGCGATATTAAAATTATCAGGTCGTGCTGTATTTACAAAATCCCACACCGTATCCTCAAATAGTTTCTCACCAAGATAATATTTTAATACTGGATAGTCCTCTACGACCACGTCATTCAGACGATAACGATAAGCGTTAATATACACTGATAATTGCTCGTGTGGCGCGAATGATTCCTTACTACGGATCCAGCTTGTCGGATCGCTATCAAAACTACCACCTTCCATGACCGCGCGCTGCATGTGTTTCTGTTCCTCAATAAGAGATGTTTTACGATTCGCAAGCTGTGGGATATTCTCTCGCGCTAAATCTGGAAGCGTATAATCAGCGAAATTCTCGGCTGCCCCCCTCGCCTTTTCCAACTCAGCGTTTAATACCGGAAACTCCGGTATATTATCATCCCACTCTACCATCGTATTAGGCACACGTCCGGCTTTGGATACCACGTATTTATATAGATTCCACACCTCATCTATTACATGATCATCATGCGTGTCTATAATATGTGTATTCTTATTGGTGTGACCTGAAAGATGTATTTGAATAACCTTATCTATAGGAACGCTATCCAAATATTTTTTTGGATCAAGCCTATGATTATAGCAAGTCACATAGACGTTATTTACATCTAGCAAAAGATTACAGTCGGATTCCTCCGCCATACGGGCAATGAATTCCGCTTCAGGAATATGGGATGTTTTGAACTCAAGATAGGTTGAGGGATTTTCAAGAGCGATCTTACATTCCAAATAATCCTGAACTTCTTTGATACGCTGAACTATGTGCTTTAACGCCTCTTCAGTGTAGGGTACCGGCAAAAGGTCATGTGTGTTTTTGTGAGCCACTCCCGTCCAACATAAATGATCGGATATCCAAGCTGGTTTTACCCACTCCATTAAAGCTTTTAATTTTCGCAAATATTCTGAATTAAGCGGATCAACCGTACCTATGGACATCGCCACGCCATGCATCACAATAGGATAATGCTCTTTGATACGTGATAAATTCCGTTTTGGTCTGCCGTCAGTATCCATAAAATTCTCGGAAATAATCTCAAACCAGTCAATTTTTGGCTTGTGCTCAAGAATATATGGATAGTGCTTGGCTCTAAGACCAAGCCCAAAACCGAGATTAGGCAATCTTTCTATATCTGTTTTCATTACTATAATTTCTATATTCATTATGAATAAAAATCATACAAAATGAGTATAAACAAATGGCGGAGACAAAAACCGCCCCCGCCACTATATATCATAATCAAATGATTGACTGGCTATTACTTGCCATCCTTATGAGACGCGTCATGTCCCTTACATTTGTTCTTATCATCGGTATCCTGACCTTTGCAGGAATTCTTTTCTTTGCCATCCGCTGTTTTGCAGTTAGCTTTTTCTACAGCGGCTTTACCTTTACACCCACTTTTATTTTTACAAGATGCTTTACCGCCATCATTAGCCACCGCTGGACTTACAGCCATAGCACCCATAGCCATAAGACCGGCAAGCGCGGATATAGCAAGTTTCTTGTTGCTTTTCATAATTATCTCCTAAATTAAGATCGTTGATAAAATAACATCTGTAATAAAAATGTTATAACTACGAATTCGTATATACAACATTATTAGTTACAAACAAAATAAAAAAAATCCGCTGAGAGAAATCTAGTGTTTTATGTTTCAGAAGGATGAGAGCAGTAAATATATGGTCATTTGAAATAAGATTTTTCTATTCCAGATTACTATGGTAAAATCTTACTTACGGTAATATATGACATTTAACGTCCACAGCATTTTTTGAATTTCTTGCCTGATCTACAAGGGCATTGTTCATTTCTTCCTACTTTGATTCTTGCATCACCTGCTACAGTCTGTTTTTCTTTCCTAGAGACAGATAAATAAGAGCGGAGCTTACAATTTTTCGCTATGCGGAGTGCTTTTGCTTCCAATTGATCTATTGAAATTGCTTTTCCTAAATTCGTCCATCGGCATTGTCTGATCTATCCGGAAGCCATCCCTGATGAACCTGAAGATATTTATGCTCTAAGTGATTTGAATTTCATGCAACTCCCGTGCATAGGATTTGTACTCTGCTTTAATTGTTCATCAAAAATTTCTTTCGACAGCCAAAATAAACCGCACAACGGCCAATTTTCATAAGCGTTAAAAGCGAGATGCAAAATTTCATTTTTACTGTACCATACTTTTTGAAATTAACGTCTTTAAAGGCGCATCCCCAATTCCCAATAGCGATTGATAAAGAACGCGATTTTATCAGTATGGAATAAATGGCTCGATAGCTTAATCGTACTTGCTCTGTAGCCAGTGAATAGGAAGGATAATCCAGCGTATTATACGGCAGGACATCGCGATCCGAAAATGTGGACCGGACTTATGTAACCCTTCAAAAGCATGTAACGCGCCAGGCAAATTCTTGTTTCATTTGGTTATAAAATCCAATGATCGGCGGCATATGATATGAGCTGTTTCGTGCGTTGATATGTTCTGTAATGCCTGGAAGAGTTAAAACATCATGTGCTGCAATGGGTGTATCCCTAGATCATTGAGCGGATTCAGGAACAGTCGTTCTTCCAAACACCAGCGCCTATGATTGTTCGTGCTTACTTTTACCGGTGAAATTATCAAGATTTTGGTTGGCTCTTATGTCATTGAGCGGAACAGCAAGCGCTATACGCTCTGCCGATGATACAAAGGCCTGCTTAGTCTCAGACGGGTATTCCGAGTCATACAATCCACCTGCTGCTGCTTGAAATGCATCATTGCATGTAACAAAAAGAATACCGCAATGTCTGGGGTCATATAGCGCCATAGCATAATATTTCAGCCCATGCCCTCTGTGCCGTGAGCCATGGCAAATCTTGGTATTACACGCAGTGCATGATCCCATGCTTCAATGGCGTCTATAAATCGCCCTGCGGTATTTAGAGCATTCGCACGATTAGTTAGGATTTGGCATTTCCGAGCTTTATCAAGATGATTAAAACCTTCATGATTTACTGCGCGTGACAGCTCCAGAATTTCTTGCTGCATTTCTGGATGCTCCCACAGCCAAACATCTTGTTTAGCTATACAGGATTTTGCACTCCATGCATTGGCGCAAAAAATATTGCTGCCTGGGGTAAATTTCAAGGCGTGTTCCGCCCTCGGATCAAGATAATGGACAATAATTGGACAGTGAGCAGGACAAAACAAAATTTTTTGCTGATTTTTTATCGTGAAATATGATTTCTAAATTTCCCCTGAGGAAAACGCCCCCCTAGACTTTTGCAAGCCCCTGTAGGAGTTTCTATAATTTTGTGGATAGCTGTTGTGGTTTACTGTCCCAAATTTGTCCCAAATCAATTTTTGGGGTAGTGGCGGAAGAGGTGAGATTCGAACTCACGGAGGCGTTGCCACCTCGGCAGTTTTCAAGACTGCTGCCTTAAACCACTCGGCCACTCTTCCACATCAAAACGCCCTTTTTTAGGGGGCTAAAAACTACTTACCTCATCAGTTTTCAAGACTGCTGCCTTAAACCACTCGGCCACTCCTCCATACACAAGCCCCATAAAGGACTATAAAACTTCCTGCCTACGGCAGTTTTGATTCGGTTCGTTTTAACTCACCTCACCCTACTGGCGGCTTCGCCGTCCACCCCCCTTTCGGGTCGGTGTCAAGACTGCTGCCTTACCACTCAAGCGCCTTACAAGGAAGGAGGTGTATTCTTAAGGTATTTTTTTTATTTTTCAAGCATTCATTTGTTGTAATATTGCGGAAAGTCCCTCTCTATAATCAGGATAGAGCAAACCAACCTGCAAATCTCGCTTTATCTTATCATTTTTCACCCGTCGGTTCGCACTGTAAAACTCTCTTGCCATCTGCGACATTTCCGCTTGCTCAAATGGAATAAGCAGTGGCGGATCTTTTCCAAGCAACTCGCAAGCATACTCAACCACCTCATGAGCGGCGGCGGGCAAATCATCGCAAACATTATAGATAGTAGCTGGTGACGGATTTAACATAGAGGTAAGCACCACAGACGCAATATCATCAACATGAATTCGTGAAAATAGCTGCCCTTCCTTATATATCCTTCTCGCCTTTCCAGATATTACATCATCAATGGCGCTCCTACCCTTACCGTAAATCCCTGACAGTCGGAATATATGCCCACCACGCGCGAGCCACTGTTTCTCAGCTTCCACTCGTCTTTTAAGGCGATCATTATCGGGATATAACGGACTATTCTCATCCACCCACGCTCCATCGTGATTACCATAAACACCCGTAGTTGACAGGTAGCCAAGCCACCTGCCCTCACCTATATCTTCTGGTAAATATGGTATAGCTATATCTCCAATATTTTTCTGTGGCGGTATGCTGGATAATATATGAGTAAAGTTTTTTAGTAGAGTTTCAGTTATTTCCTCGAAAGAAATTGGGGTTATTCCCCGCTCTTTTAGCAGATCTTTTTTTTCAGCACCACGACAACTGGCTGACACCGAAAATCCACTATCAATAGCCCTACCAGCGATAGCGAGCGCGCTATAACCAGCGCCAAAAATAAAAAGTGATTTTTCCGTCATTATCTATGAATTATCCATTTAACTCAAATTTAACACCAATATTAGATGCTGCTTTACTAAGCTGCTTATCAAGAGTCGCAAGCAGACAACCATTGCGCCTAGCCACTTCTAAATAAGAAGCGTCATAAACAGTTAAACTATGCACCTCCGCCAAATTAGCTACTTCCAAAAATAGCTGACCACCATCTACAAATAGGGGAAAGTCAGACAAAATTTCTAGATAGTTGTGATATTTTTCTTTTGTAATTCTTTTGCGACGCAATACCTGCAAAAATACATTAGCTACTTCATAATAAAAAATCGGCGGAACTACAACGGTGATCTCTTCATTTGTAATAAGCTCATAAATACTATCGGAGAACTCATCGGATTCATCGTCTATAATCGCCGCTATAAAAATGCTGGCATCAATAACGATCATTTACGCCCTTCTTTTCTCCATTCCATGATTTCTTCAAAACTGCCAATAGGATTTTTTTTGGTCATTTTCCGCATTTTATCCACCAGTTTTTTTGCCTTATTAGGCTGCCAACTGCTGACCGCCGTTATCTTGGCGACTACTATGCCACGATTAGTTATAAAGACCTCTTCCCCATCCTGAGCAAACGCCACCAGTTTGGAAAGCTGTGTTTTTGCCTCAAACATACCTACTTGCATAAATAACTTTCTAGCTAATTATCTAGCTAGATTAACAGAATAAGCGCCTAAAATCAAGATATTCCTCTATCCTGCGTATCGTTCTTACGCTCATCCTCACGCTGGGCAAAGCTTTGTGCTTGCCCTAACCGCCTAGAATCAATCTGCGATTCAAGAAAACCATAATGTTTCCTGCTCCATTCATTCTGCTTGGCGGCTCGTGAATAACGGATAAAACCGCTAAGGGCGGATGTCGCCAGCGCTACACCAAGAATCGCTCCTAGATGGCTGCTTTTCATGTTCTGGATAATAGCTCTTCCAGCCTTTTGTCCTTCTGGCGTATCAACCGCTGTTATAACGGCTGAGCCAGCACCACCTAATACAAGACCATTTACCAGACCTTTTGCCGCGCCGACAAGTCCTTCTACAGGAGCATCTACCTCACGCAATTGCTCACCCATAACGTGCGCGCCACCGCTACCGTCAACAAATACGCCGCCAGACTGTTGTTGTGGCACTCTGTGGTTAACACCAACCATTTTCTACCTCCATTATACCATCATTGATTTCTGTTGTTCGTCATTTTTACTACTCACCATATCCACATAAGATACTGGTTTATTCTTATCCAGCTTCTTCTCACGCATTGAGGCGAGACCATAAGCAAGTAGCGAAGTTCCCGTAACTAGGGCGAACGCTATAGCTCCTCGTTTGAACCGGCTGGAATTCTTAAAGCCATCATGAATCTTTTTGGAAAAAAGCTCGGAAGCATTCATCTGTTCTGTCGCTTTACCCTTAAAAGGTAGTTTCAACCTCGCCGCGTCCGCCGCGCGCTGAGCGGTTCTTTCATAAAATTCGGTCTGTTTTCCGGCAATATCCCTAAATAATTTCTCAATATTTTGTCTCATAGCGGAATCAGCATTTTGGAGAATTTCACGGTAGCCAGCGGTTTTTTCAGTATTTCCCAATACCTCCAAAGCCCCGTTAACTTTCCCCATAAGTTCATTATTACCTCCCGCTCTATCAGGATGTAAATGTCCTGAGAGAGATTTCTTCACCTTTTTAAGCAAATCATCACTTGGCAGGTTAATTCCTAATGCCTCATATTCCCGCAATACATCTTTTCCGGCAGCGTGTTTTTTCAATTGCTCTAAAAGCAGGGAATGGCTGGTTATTACCTCACCAGCATTTTTCATCAGCACTGCCTCATGGCTGGTATCTTTAGAGAACTCCTGCCAGTTTCCTCAGCTTTTTCCGCCGTGACCACCAGCGGTATCCTTACCAAACTGATACCAAAGATAATTATCTAGCATTTCACTAGCTGTGCCTGATCCGGCTTTACGCAAAATAGCGGCTAACTCCTCAAAAGCTGAACTATTACCGGAAAACATGCGTGAGAATATGCCTTCGGCTCCATCAATAGAAGCGGAGGACATGCCGTGTGGAAATTCCCAATTACCACCACCAGAGCCAAAAATATCAAAAATATCGCCAAAATCCATAGCTACTTACCCAGAACACAAACACCATAATTAATATCTTATGCTAGCATATTAATATATCTTTGACTGTTAAGACTGTATGACAATTAAAAAACTATACTTGTTTTGGATAATTTTTATACAAAACAAGTATGAAATCCTTACGAAAGATAAGGCTTTCCGCTGCGAAGCAAGCGTAAAATTGAATAAAATCATGTAATGTTTTTATTCATAATGAGTATATTTACTCATTTAAGCATTTGAAGAATAGTGATTTTGTAAGTTATAATAGTTGCTGGAGCATAAGATTCCGCGCTGCCGCTTCGCGGCACACGGAATGACGAGCTTTTGTATATTGTCCCCGTGAAAGACTACTGTCTTTCACATGGGACATAGCTGATGGCTGGCACAGCCTGCTGGTCGTGCTTCTTACTCCCTTATAAATACAAGCAATAACAATATGTTAGAAGCATCTTAGCCATAGTTCAGCTTAACCATAGATTATCAAGATAATTTCTTCTTCAGCAACTCGTTTACCACCTGCGGATTTACCTTGCCGCCGCTGGCTTTCATAGTTTGTCCGACAAAAAAGCCAAATAACTTATCCTTACCGCCCTTATACTCGGCTACCTTGTCAGGATTCGCGGCAAGCACTTCATCTATTATTTTTTCAATAGCACCGCTGTCACTTACCTGTTTTAAGCCTTTTTCCTCAACTATGACGGCGGCTTCCTTGCCGCTTTCAAACATTATGTCCAGCACATCCTTCGCTATTTTACCAGATATGGTGTCATCGGAAATAAGAGCAAGCAAACCACTGAATTTTTCCGCCGCAATTGGTGAATTCTCAATATCTAAGCCCATTTTGTTAAGACGGGCGAACAGTTCAACCGTCATCCAGCTCGCGGCAAGTTTAGGATCTATTTTAACTACCAACTCCTCGTAATACTCACTTATAGATTTCTCAGCGACAATTACTCCAGCGTCATAAGCGGATAAACCGAATTTTTCCATGTAACGCTGTTTTTTAGCGTCCGGTAATTCCGGCAGGTTGGATTTTAGTGAGTCAACATATTCCTGTGAAAACTCCAAAGGCAGCAAGTCAGGATCAGGGAAATAGCGGTAATCGTGAGCGTCCTCTTTGCTGCGCATGGTGCGGGTCTCGCCCTTTGCTGAATCAAACAGCCGAGTTTCCTGATCTATAACCCCACCACTTTCTAAAATATCTACCTGACGCATCGCCTCAAACTCAATTGCCTTATTCATAAAACGCATTGAGTTAAGATTTTTAATCTCACAACGTGTACCAAACTCCTCACCCAGTTTGCGCACTGAAACATTCGCGTCACAGCGTAGATTACCTTTTTCCATATCACCGTCACAACTGCCGATATAACGCAAGATTGAGCGCAGTTTTTTCATATAAGACACCGCCTCATCAGCGCTGCGTATGTCCGGCTCGGAGACAATTTCCATAAGCGGCACACCGGCACGGTTTAAGTCAATACAAGTATTTTTAGGCTTATATTCATGTAAGGATTTACCAGCATCCTGCTCAATGTGAATACGGGTAACTCCGACTTTCTTATCACCTTCTGGCATATCCAAAACTATCTCACCCTTGCCAACTATAGGATCTAGATATTGTGAAATCTGATAACCCTGCGGTAAGTCAGGATAAAAATAATTTTTGCGGTCAAACACACTTTTAAGATTAATCTGCGCGCCCAGAGCAAGTCCGGTTTTTATAGTTTGCGTTACTGCTTCCTCATTTAGCACGGGCAACATTCCCGGCATTCCAGCATCTAAAAACGCCACATTTTCATTCGGTTCATTACCAAATTCAGTAGACGCTCCTGAAAAAAGTTTAGATTTGGTATTTATCTGAGCGTGTACCTCCAGCCCGATAATAATTTCCCAATCGCCTGTATTACCTTTTATTAACATATTCCCCTCGTGGCGTTGTTACCTTATTTATCACTTACCTGCCTCCGCTATCATTGTTCTATATTTTTCTGCCAAACGATTGAAAACAGACTCAGCCGAACCAGCTCTACCGCTATTAATCCCTTCACTTAGCATATTTTTAATTTCCGCAAGTTTAACATTACGCTGCTGTGACAAGCGATTTTCCATTATATCTGCCAGTTTCTCAGCTAGATTATGAATAAACTCAGGATCATTAAGAGCCGCATTTACCGCATCACGCAATGCGCTGGTAATAGCGAAATCAGATGATGAGTCTTTGTCTAACATAGCAATCTCCTATTAATTATCCACTGCATCAGTGAAATGAATACGCGCGGGGAGTATTTTCTCCAAGCCATAAGCCACATTCAGAACTTCCTGCTCATCAAACGCTTTGCCGATAATTTGTAAGCCCAGCGGCAAACCATCTTTATTTAATCCGGCGGGAATAGAAATAGCTGGCAGTCCAGCCAGCGAAGAAGGCACGGTAAACACATCATTTAGATACATCTCCACTGGATCTTTCGGTTTATGGTTAAAATCAAACGCCGCTGATGGGGTGGTTGGAGTAAGTATCACATCTACCATCTCAAAAGCTTTCCTAAAATCCTCAGCGATAAGCCAACGTAGTTTTTGCGCCTTTTTGTAGTAAGCGTCATAATAACCAGCGGACAGTACATAAGTTCCGATCATAACCCGCCGTTTTACTTCTCTACCAAAGCCAGCGGCACGGGTTTGCTCATACATATCAGTAAGACTACCATCTCCACCAACCCGCAGGCCAAAGCGTACACCATCATAGCGAGCGAGATTAGATGAGCATTCAGCGGGAGCTACGATATAGTAAGTTGGCAAAGCATATTTAGTGTGTGGCAAGCTTATCTCTATTATTTGCGCGCCCGCTTCTTTAAGCAGTTTTATACCATTATCCCAAACCTTGCTTATATCCTCATTAATTCCTTCTGGACGATACTCTGTTGGAACACCAATTTTTTTACCTTTTACGTCAGAATTAAGTAGTCCTTCAAAATCCGGAACTTCCAGATTAGCGGAGGTTGAATCCCTTTTGTCGTGACCACACATAACCGAAAGCATTATAGCGCTATCACGAACATCTCTGGTAATAGGTCCCGCTTGATCAAGCGAACTAGCAAAAGCAATAGTCCCCCAGCGTGAGCAGCGACCATAAGTTGGTTTCATCCCAACCACACCACAAAAAGCGGCGGGCTGCCGAATTGACCCTCCGGTATCTGTACCCAGCGCCATTGGAGCGAGGTTCGCCGCAACCAAAGCCGCCGAGCCACCGGAAGAGCCACCTGGTACTAACTTAGCGTCATCACCTTTTCTTTGCCATGGATTTACCACATTGCCATAATAGCTGGTGATATTAGCCGAACCCATAGCGAACTCATCCAGATTCACCTTACCCAGCATTACCCCACCAGCATTCCAGATATTTTCAGTAATCGCCGATTCATATTGTGGTACGAAACCATCAAGTATATGAGAGGCGGCGGTAGTAAGCACCCCTTTAGTACAAAATAAATCCTTTACTCCAACCGGAATACCCTCAACCGCTCCGCCCTCACCTTTTGCAATGCGCGTATCAGAAGCATACGCCATCTCAAGAGCTTTGTCTTTGGTGATAGTTATAAAAGCGTTATAATAAGAATTAGTTTTTTCTATCTCATCAAGATGCGCTTGTGTTAGCTCCACCGCTGAAAATTCTTTTTTTCTAAGCCCATCACGCATTTGCGCTAATGTTAATTCGCGTAAATTATCTGTCATTTAATTACTCACCAAAATCATTCAATTATATTTGTTATCAGCATTATCATTATCCTCATCTGTAGTCTCTATCACATAAGAAACCGCCTTACGCAACCTCTCAAGTGTATTTTCTATATCGGTTATCACTTCATTTCTGAATTCATCAGAAGGCGTGTTCTCAGATTCTATCATTTCTCTGATACGCTCGTTAATACGAATTATCTCGTTTGCCGCGTATTCGGCTATAAAATTTTTATCATCCATTACAATCTCGTCATTCCATCACCTTAGGAACCACAAAACAGCCATAATCACTTTCTGGGGAGTTTTTAAGAACTGCCACCTGTTGATTACCATCAGTTACAGCATCCTTCCTTAATGGCAGTGTTGCCTCACATACGGAGGTCATAAGCGGAACACCATCCGTATCGACTTCCGATAGCTGCTCTATCCACCTTAGTATGTCAGAAATCTCTCCGGCGAAATGCTCTTTTTCCTCCTCACTCACGGCGATTCTGGCAAGTCTGGCTATTTTCGCTACCGTTTTTGTGTCTATAGACATTAATATTTTCCTTTTAAGAGTAGTTAGTATCTAGTAGTTTGTAATAGCCAGTGATTTACGGCTAGTAAAGTCTTATACTATATTTCTAATAACCAACCTATATAGCCATGCTCGTAAAAAACCAAGATGAATTTAACAAAGCTTTACCAAAAGAGGCTAGATTATTAGGGCTTGATGTTGGCGAAAAAACTATTGGGATAGCGATAAGTGACTTGAGACGAGTAATCGCCAGCCCTCTTCTTACGATAGAACGTAAAAAATTTAGTAAGGATATTGAAATATTAAAAGACGTAATAAGCAAACAGGATATATGCGGTCTTATAATCGGTAATCCGCTAAATATGGACGGTGGGAGCAACTCACGCACTCAGTCAGTTAACACTTTCATATCCAATATTAGCAAACAAATAAAGCTGCCCATGACGCTTTGGGACGAAAGAATGTCAACAATGGCGGTGGAAAAAATGATGATTCAGGCGGATATGTCAAGAAAACGCAGAGGTGAATTGGTGGACAAACTAGCCGCAAGCTATATATTACAGGGTTATCTGGACAAGATGATAAAGATATAATATTAATATATTTTTAGCGGACTAGCCGTAAATTTAACATAGAATTAACATTTAGCATCTAATCAAAAGCATGATGTCTGTTTTCCAAAAAGGAACTTTATGAATCTGAGCTGGATATTTGAGGTCTTTCTTATCTCCTACATTATAGGCTCTATCCCATTCGGCTTTATTTTGACCCGCCTGCTAGGGCTTGGCGATATACGCTCTATAGGTTCAGGAAATATAGGCGCTACCAACGTAATGCGTACAGGAAGAAAAAGTCTTGCTATCATAACTTTACTTCTTGATGCTCTAAAAGGTGTACTCGCTGTTAAACTTACTAGCTATTTATATAATAACGAGCTTGCATTGTTAGCGGCTGTATTCGTGGTAATTGGACACATATTCCCAATATGGCTTAAATTTAAGGGCGGCAAAGGAGTAGCCACCATACTTGGTGTATTTTTCGCTGTTAACTGGATATTCGCGCTTGTAATATGCGCTCTGTGGCTAGCCACTTTCTTAATAACCCGCATTTCCTCAGTTTCCGCCCTACTTAGCATTGCTTACTCACCGATAATATCCTATATGTTTGACGGTTATAGCATGGCGGTTATATGCTTCTTCCTGTTCCTCATAGTTATTTATAGCCACCGTCATAATATATCAAGATTGCTAAATGGCACGGAAATGTCTTTTAGAAGCAGGCGAGGATAGCAATGATTACAGAAATCAGCGCTTATGATAGCCTTGTTGACGCATTGAGGCTTATTCGTACCCAGAATGTGGGACCAATAACCTTTTTCAATCTAATAAGGAAATATGGAAATAGTGAAAAAGCGCTAAAAGCACTTCCTGAGCTTTCTCGGCTGGGTGGTAGGAAAAAACCGGTCATTCCATTCTCAAGAGAGCTTGCTGAATTGGAAATAGAAAAATCCAGAAAATTTGGCGCGCAAATGATAGCCTATAATGATCCGTCATACCCTGCCTTACTGCTTAACACACCAGATCCACCACCAGTAATCACGGTACGTGGCAATAAAAATTTGTGGAACAACAAAACCATAATCGCTGTGGTTGGCGCGCGTAATGCCTCTGCTGGAGGCTGTAAACTGGCACGTGACTGGGCGTATGAGCTTGGACAAAATGATATTATAATAATATCAGGACTCGCTCGTGGAATTGATAGTTTTGCCCATAAAGGCTCACTTGATAGTGGAACGATAGCGGTAATAGCTGGTGGGATTGATAATACATATCCACCGGAGAATAAAAACCTCTATCAGGAAATTTTTGAAAAAGGCGCGGTAATTAGTGAGCAGCCATTTGGTGGACTGCCATTTGCCGGAAGCTTTCCTGGACGCAACCGGATAATAGCTGGCATGAGTGTTGGTACTCTTATAGTAGAGGCTTCACCAAAATCTGGTTCGTTAATTACCGCTAATCTCGCTCTGGAAAACAATCGTGAGGTTTTCGCTGTTCCGGGCACCCCCCTTGATCCTCGTTCCAAAGGCTGCAACCAACTTATAAAACAAGGGGCGATAATGGCACAATCACCAGATGATATATTGGAGGCGATAAAACATCTAAGACAGTCAAACTTGCTGGAAACGCCATCCGTGAATTTTACCAATATGGTTGATTCCGCGCCAGTCGCTGAAGACGAAATTATTGAATTACGCAAAAAAATTATTGATAAATTAAGCAGTTACGCCGTATCTATTGACGAATTGATAGAACAGTGCCATACCTCTGCCTCTGCTATGCAGACAGTATTGTTAGAGCTGGAGCTTGCTGGAGTGGCAAAGCGTAGCGCTGGAGGCAGGGTTTATCTGATTAACACAACAGAAGAAGCAGTATTGGTATAACAGTGAATAATGTAGTAGTAGTTGAGTCCCCATCTAAAGCGAAAACCATAAATAAATATTTGGGAAATGATTATACCGTCCTCGCCTCATTCGGTCATGTACGGGATCTGCCAAGCAAAGAAGGCTCGGTAAAGCCGGATGATGATTTTTCTATGGTGTACGAAGTTGATAGCACTTCTAAGAAGCATCTATCGGCTATAACTAAAGCGGTTAAAGATGCTGACAATCTTTTTCTCGCGACTGACCCTGACCGTGAAGGAGAAGCTATATCGTGGCATGTTCTTGAGGCTCTTAAACACTCTAAGGCTATTAAGAAAAATCTGAACGTCCAGCGTGTAACTTTTAATGAGATAACTAAAAAATCCGTACTTGAGTCTTTTAAGCATCCACGCTCCATTGATATGAACATGGTAAACGCTCAGCAAGCAAGGCGTGCTCTTGACTATCTGGTTGGTTTTACTTTATCACCAGTGTTATGGCGGAAACTTCCGGGAAGTCGCTCGGCGGGAAGAGTACAGTCAGTAGCTCTACGTCTTATCTGTACACGTGACGAGGAGATTGAGCAATTCATCTCACAAGAATATTGGGACATAAAAGCCCTGCTTAAAACCCAGAAAAACGAGGAATTTTCCGCGCGTCTTGTAGAATATAAAAATGAGAAAATGGAGAAATTCTCTATTACTGATGAAAAATCGGCAAAGTCTATAGCCTCCGATTTGAAGGATAGAAAATACCATGTGGTAAGCATGGAGGAAAAACAAGCGCGCCGTCATCCAGCGCCACCTTTTACCACCTCTACCCTGCAACAAGAAGCCGCCCGCAAATGCGGATTTGGCGCTAAGAAAACCATGACCATTGCCCAAAAACTTTATGAGGAAGGTCTTATAACCTATATGCGTACCGATAGCGTGAGTATCGCTAGTGACGCTGTGCAGGCGGTTCGTGGTCATATTGGCGCGACACATGGCGATAAATATGTACCCTCCTCGCCACGTTCTTATAAAACAAAAGCGAAAAACGCGCAGGAAGCGCATGAGGCAATCCGACCTACCGATATTTCGCTTACCCCGCAAAAAGCGAAGATCAGTGAGGAACAGAAAAAACTTTATGAGCTGATATATAAGCGGACAGTAGCAAGCCAGATGGAATCAGCCATTTTTGATCAGCTTGTGGTAAATATATATGATGATGGC
This sequence comes from Rickettsiales bacterium, assembly GCA_041396965.1. NCBI lineage: Bacteria > Pseudomonadati > Pseudomonadota > Alphaproteobacteria > Rickettsiales > Rickettsiales bacterium. Next base: position 224,137 of record JAWKXN010000001.1, on the reverse strand, counting down.
AAAGAAGTGGCACTACGGGCTAACGGCTCGGTGATGCGTTTTGACGGCTTCTTAAAACTATATCAAGAAGGTAAAGATGATGAAAATGACGATGAGAATAACTCAAAGCTTCCGCCTCTTGAGAAAAACGAAAAATTAAGTGTAAATGACATAATACCACAACAACATTTTACTGAGCCGCCGCCTCGCTATTCGGAAGCTAGTTTGGTGAAAAAACTAGAAGAGCTTGGTATTGGTAGACCTTCTACATATGCCTCCATAATTTCTGTATTACAAGATAGAAAATATGTTCGCCTTGAGAAAAAACGCTTTGTGGCGGAATCACTTGGAAGGCTGGTTAACGCTTTCTTGGTAAGCTTCTTTGAGCGCTATGTTGAATATGGGTTTACCGCTGATCTGGAAAACCGTCTTGATGATATTTCAGCGGGTGATATTGATTGGAAAGTAGTTCTAAGGGATTTCTGGAATGATTTTATTGTTAAGATAGATGAAAGCAAAAATCTTTCCATAAATGATGTGCTAGAAGCGTTAAACCGTCTACTTGCAACGTATGCTTTTGGTAGTGGCGAAAACGATAAAGATCTTGATAAGGCAAGGAAATGTCCATCCTGTGAGGGTGGCACTCTTGGTCTTAAAATTGGCAGATATGGTCCTTATATATCATGCTCCAACTATCCAGAATGTGATTATAAAGCGCAGCTTGGTGAGAGTAGTGAACCTCCAATAACAGATGAAAATGGTGATATATTAAAATTACCAAAAGATCTTGGTATTAATCCAGAAGATGGTGAAACCATCTCCATGCGTAAAGGTCCTTACGGTATTTATGTTCAGCTTGGTGAAGGTAAATCACCAAAAAGAGCTAGTTTATTAAAATCTATGAAAGCGGAGGATATAACTCTTGAAACCGCTATAGCTCTGCTATCTCTGCCAAGAGAGCTTGGTAAGCATCCAGATACCGGAAAAACTATAAGTGTAAATAATGGCAGGTTCGGTCCTTATATACTGCATGATGGCAAGTTTACCACCCTGCCAGCTAGTGAGGATTTGCTTACAATCGGGATAAATCGGGCGGTTGAGGTACTCGCTAAAGCCCCGCAAAAAGGTAAGGCGGCAAATACTGTGGTGAAAAAGCTGGGTAAGCATCCAGATGACGATAAGGAGATAAATATACTTGAAGGAAGGTATGGACCTTATATAAAATATGATAAAATCAATGTTCCTATGCCTAAAAATGTTAATATAGATGATTTTACTCTTGAGCAAGCGCTAGAGGCAATAGCGGAAAAGACCGCTTCTGGCTCTAAGGGAAAACCTAAAAAAGCGGTATCTAGTAAAAAAACCACCAAGAAAAGTAAAACGAAAAATAGCAAAGGATAGTAATATGAGAAAATATAGTCTGAAATTTACTATAGTTGCGCTAGCGCTTTTTTCCGCCGCACTCCCATATTCTGCTCACGCGAAAGAAATTATTGATGCAAAGACAGAACAAAAATCTACTGATAGCAAAAACGCCGGAACAGCAGTTAATCCGTTCAGTAAAAATCAATATGATGAGTCAGATACTAAATTTTCCATATGGGAGCATTTTTATTATGTGAATAAAAATACAGATGAGGTTAAAAATTTTCTGCAATGGCTGCAAAATTCACAATTCCTTGACCGTAACCCTGATAATATGACTGAGTTTTCTACTTTCATAGGTTCTATATTTATCAATAATCCTGATATGGTAGATGGGTGGATGAAGTCAGTGGTGTTTACGAGCAACCAAAGGAAAACTGTAAAAATCGCCCTATGGCTCGCTAAGCGTAACGATATAATAGATAGGCTATATAAAAATGATATAAGCCAGCCGGAATATTTAAGCCATGATACTATTGAGATAATTGATATCAGGATAATAAAACCAGCTGACATTGACACTATGTGGGGAGCTTTTTACGCGACCGGTAATACTGATTATATAAAGCGGGTTGTGGATTTGCTTGACCCAAAAACAAAGATACTTGGCGATGAGAATTTTGATAAAGTTGTACGTAAAGTAGCTAAATGGTCTTTAAGTAAAAACGCTATGATCCATAAAAAGATAAATGAATTTCTAAAAGAAGAGAGGAAGAACCGCTCTAAAGAGGTGAGGAAAGAAATTAATGAGATAATTAGCGTGTCTACCAAAGAATCCGCTAAGAACTCCAAAAAATCCAGTAAAAAATAATAAGTTTCTTGCTTTGTGTATTAACTATAGTATTTATCGCTTATGAGTAAAGCTATCATATATTGTCCAGATAAAAACCCGATGCAGTCCGGTAAGGCTAAAGCCCATAGCTGGATTTTAGAATTTATTCCACAAACTCCCTATTTTACTGATGGGTTTATGGGCTGGAACGGTATGAGCGACACCAAAAGAGAGCTTAACCTACGTTTTCCAAGCATGGAAGCGGCTGTGGAATACGCTAAAAAGCAAAATATTGATTGTGAGATTTTTGTGCCTAACGCTCGCAATCAGCAGCATAAGGCTTATTCTGATAATTTTGCTTTTAATAAGATAAAATAGCTCCTGTATTTATACATATCCTAAGGCCACCTGCGTGGGCTGGCGGAGATTCACCGAAATTTTGCATATAACACCCAAAGCTTCACCTCTGGGATGAGCATAGCTGCTCATAAATACCCTTCCCTTAATTACATAGATATTTGCAAGACAACAAAAACAATATTTAACATCCATATAATTAATATATTGTTTTGTATACATTTAACAATGAAGTAAAAGGAAGGCGACACACAATCATCCAATATTTATCTGCCAATTATAGAAATTTCATGCTAAAATGATTGTGGTGTTCATACATAAATCAATAGGTTAAGATATGCCATTTTCCTGTGAAGATCCGTTTTTGCTTGATGAGCAATTAAATGACGAAGAAAGAATGGTGCGTGATAGCTCACGTTCTTACGCGAGGGAAAGGCTTTTTCCGCGTATCTTGCAAGCAAATCGCAATGAAAAATTTGATACAGCCATCATGCGTGAGATGGGAGAGATTGGCCTACTTGGCGCGACGATAGAAGGTTATGGCTGCGCTGGAGTAAATAATGTGGCTTCGGGTTTGATATGTCGGGAGATAGAATGGGTAGATTCCGGTTATCGTAGCGCGCTTTCAGTACAATCAAGTTTGGTTATGCATCCTATATATAGTTTTGGCAGCGAAGAACAAAAAGAAAAATACCTGCCAAAACTAGCGACCGGTGAGCTTATTGGTTGCTTTGGACTTACCGAGCCTAATCATGGCTCCAATCCCTCAGGCATGGAAACCAGAGCAAAGACAACAGATGGTGGATATATATTAAGTGGCGCTAAAAATTGGATAACTAATTCACCGATAGCTGATATTTTTGTAGTATGGGCAAAAGTTTTTGGTGATAAAGAAATACCTGATGGCACTATTAAGGGATTTATTCTTGAAAAAGGCATGGGCGGACTTTCAGCACCTAAAATAGAAGGAAAATTCTCGCTTAGAGCCTCAGCGACCGGTGAGATAGTAATGGAAGATGTTTTTGTGCCTAAAGACAACATATTGCCGCTTAGCGGTGGCATTAAATCCCCATTCTCTTGCCTGAATAAAGCCCGCTATGGTATTGGCTGGGGAGCGCTTGGCGCGGCGGAATTCTGTTTTGAGGCAGCTAGGAAATATAGCCTTGAGAGGATACAATTCTCAAAACCACTTGCCGCCAACCAACTTATCCAGAAAAAACTCGCTGACATGCTGGTTGAGATAAGTTTAGGTTTGCAAGCCTGCCTTAGGGTTGGCAGACTTATGGATGAGGGAAAAGTAGAGCCGGAAATGATTTCCATGATAAAACGTAACTCTGCCGGAAAGGCTATTGATATTGCCCGTATGTCACGTGATATTCATGGAGGAAATGGTATTTCCGATGAATACCATGTCATCAGGCATGTTATGAATCTTGAAAGTGTCAATACTTATGAGGGAACTCATGATATACACGCCCTGATTATTGGCAAGGCAATAACTGGCATACAGGCATTCAAGGCTGATTAGGACAAAAATACTCTTCCTAGTATTTTTATAGTTATTAGATTTTTCCTTGTTTCATGATTGTGTTAACTGCTATATAGCTTTATAGTCATCATTTCATAGTCATTTAGAAGAATAGTTATCTTAAGTGATTATGGTTAAATTTACGTGTTTGGGTTGATAAGTATAATCATGAGATTTTGGAATTAATTATGGCTGATTTTCGTCAGAAATTGAAGCCTGTGGTAATATCAGGAAAAGAAGTCCATCCTATAATAGAGGGTGGCAAGGGTATAGGAGCGAGTAATGGTAATAGCGCGGGAGCTTTCGCTGCCGCTGGCGCTGTTGGTACTTTGTCTGGCGTAAATGCTCAGTATTATGATGATAAAGGCAACATAATACCATACCATTATGAAGAGAAAACCCGCCGCGCGCGCCATGAGGAACTTATTGAGCAAAGTATCCGTGGCGGCGTTACCCAAGCGAAAATAGCTCATGATATAGCGGGCGATAATGGTCGTATCCACGTAAATATTTTATGGGAAATGGGCGGAGCAGAAAGAGTCCTTACTGGAATTTTAGAAGGAGCTAAGGGACTCATTCATGGAATTACCTGTGGTGCTGGCATGCCTTACCGGCTTGGTGATTTAGCCGCAAGCTACGGCGTTTACTATCACCCGATAATTTCTTCAGCGCGCGCGTTTAATGCTTTGTGGAAACGCTCTTACAATAAAACATCAAAATGGCTTGGCAGTGTGGTTTATGAGGATCCATGGCTTGCTGGTGGTCATAATGGGCTTTCAAATGCGGAAGATCCAGACGCGCCGCAAGATCCTTACCCAAGAGTAGCTGCTCTTAGGAAAGCGATGAATAGTTTTGGTCTTGAGGAAACCCCAATAATTATGGCAGGTGGAGCTTGGCATTTGAAAGATTGGGAGCATTGGCTAGATAATCCTGAAATTGGTAAAATAGCTTTCCAGTTTGGTACTCGCCCGCTACTTACCAAAGAAAGTCCGGTATCTAGCGATTGGAAAGTAAAGCTAATGACCTTAGAGGAAGGAGACGTATTCCTAAACAGGTTTAGTCCGACCGGTTTTTATTCCTCTGGAGTAAATAATGATTTCATTAAAGAATTGCGTGGTCGTGAAGAACGGCAAATTGAGTATAGGATGGAACAGGAAGGACTATTCTCCGAACCGCTTCCTGTTGGCGCGCGTGGACGTCCAGTTTTTGTACAGCCTGATGATAAGGAAAGAGCGGAAGATTGGAAGAAACTAGGGTTTGTTGAGGCGATGAAAACGCCGGACTCTACCTTAATTTTTGTAACCACTGAGAAAGCTCAGGAAATCCATAAAGATCAGGTTGATTGTATGGGCTGTCTTAGCCATTGCCGCTTTTCCAACTGGAAGGATCATGATGATTTTATGACTGGGAAACGCGCCGATCCTCGTAGTTTCTGTATACAAAAAACCCTACAAGATATTATTCTAGGCAAACCAGTTGATTCACAGCTTATGTTCTCTGGTCATAATGCTTACAAGTTTAAGAATGATCCTTTTTACGCTGATGGATTTATCCCAACTATCAAAGAGTTGGTGGATAGGATTTTGACGGGGTATTAAATGGCAATAAAAAGAGGTTGATTAAAAAAGAGGGCGTAATCAACGCCCCCTTTTTTGAATATAATTAGAAAAGTATTTTATTTTTTAGCGGCACCTGCTTTTTCTTCCATTTTCTTTTTCATTTCTTTCATTTTTTCTCTTTTAGCCTCATGGTGAGCTTGCCACTCATCTTTAGTGATTTTTCCATCACCATTAGCGTCCTTCATTTTGAATTTCTTATCATGAAACGCTTGGGCTTCTTCCTTTGTGATCACACCATCTTTGTTAGTATCTATTTTTTCCCATTTTTTGGCGTGCCAGCCTTTTTTACACATTTTGCCTTGCTTATGCCCATCCATCTGTGGCTTTTTATCAGAAGCTTTTTCACTCGCCATAGCTACCGTAGAAGTCATCGCTAGAACCGTGCTTATAGTAATAAATGTCTTTTTCATAACTACTCTCTTTAATTGAAATTGATTTATACTTTTAACATAACCAAATCACCCAATCGCAGGTGAAGTCAGAGAATATATAGCTATTTTTAGGGTTTTGCATTATTTATTTACTTATTAATGATTCTGATGTTGATTTTTTCTAACAGCTGGATTAGAAACCGCTAATATATTTGGCATACGCTTTATCTATAGCAGGTTCGCCTACTATTTTTTCAAATTCGCGGGTGTAGTTCAATGGTAGAACGTCAGCCTTCCAAGCTGAACACGAGGGTTCGATTCCCTTCACCCGCTCCATTAAGGCATGTGCTTTTTTTATAACCGGTATTTGAGAAAATAATATAACAGAATCATTTAACACTAATTAGTAAGGAACATAAACAATGTCTAAAGAGAAATTTGATAGGAGCAAGCCTCACTGTAACATCGGGACTATAGGTCACGTAGATCATGGCAAGACGAGTTTGACTGCTGCGATTACGAAGGTATTGGCTGAGGCTGGTCGGGCTAAATATTCGGCATATGACAGCATTGACGCCGCTCCTGAGGAGAAGGCGCGTGGTATAACCATTAACACCGCTCACGTTGAGTATGAGACTGAGGGTCGTCACTATGCTCACGTTGATTGTCCTGGTCACGCTGACTATGTAAAGAACATGATTACTGGCGCGGCGCAGATGGATGGTGCGATACTTGTTGTATCCGCCGCTGATGGTCCGATGCCGCAAACTCGTGAGCATATACTTCTCGCTCGCCAAGTTGGTGTTCCAGCGCTTGTCGTGTTCCTTAACAAATGTGACATGGTTGACGATCCTGAGCTTTTAGAGTTAGTTGAGATGGAAGTTCGTGAATTGCTTAGCAAGTATAAATTTCCTGGTGATGATATACCAATCATTCGTGGTTCGGCTTTATGCGCTCTTGAGGATAAGAATCCTGAGCTTGGTCGTGAGGCTGTTTCTAAACTTATGGACGCTGTTGATAGCTATATACCGCAACCTGAGCGTCCGATTGACAAGCCTTTCATCATGCCGATTGAGGATGTGTTCTCTATATCTGGTCGTGGAACTGTGGTAACTGGTCGCGTTGAGCGTGGTATTGTTAAGGTTGGAGAGGAGATAGAGATAGTTGGTCTGCGTGATACTCAGAAAACCACCTGTACCGGCGTTGAGATGTTCCGTAAGCTTCTTGATGAGGGTCGCGCTGGTGATAATGTTGGTGTGTTGTTACGTGGTACCAAGCGTGATGAGGTTGAGCGTGGTCAGGTTCTAGCTAAGCCTGGTTCTATCACTCCGCATACTAAGTTTACCGCTGAGATATATGTTCTTACCAAAGAGGAAGGTGGTCGTCATACTCCGTTCTTTAGTAATTATCGTCCACAGTTTTACTTCCGTACTACTGATGTTACTGGTTCTATTAAGCTTCCAGATGGTGTTGAGATGATTATGCCGGGTGATAATGTGAGCATTGAGGCTTCGCTTATCTCACCAATCGCGATGGAGGAAGGCTTGCGCTTCGCTATCCGTGAGGGTGGAAGAACTATCGGCGCTGGTGTCGTAGCCAAAATTGTGGAGTGATTCACGTTGGGGCTAGGTTCTAGGAACTAGGTTCTAGTGTCTTCTAGTTTCTAGCCCCTAGAACCTACTCCCTGAAATAGGGGTGTAGCTCAGTTGGTAGAGCGACGGTCTCCAAAACCGTAGGTCGCAGGTTCGAATCCTGTCGCCCCTGCCAACATTAGTAAAGTAGACTTTAGTCTACTTTACTAATGTTAGTATTTGTTTGACATAATGAGAACCGTTAGGTTCGACAATTTTGCAGCAAGCAAAATTGGACGGCGGAACAATAGCGAGCCGCCCATAGGGCAAATGACCAGTAGGTCATTTGTCAATCTGTCGCCCCTGCCATTATCAGTAAAGTTATTACCTTTTAGTAGATTCAGGCGCTTGGTGGGTTTGTAGTTTACCATTTACACAATAAGGGCAGATAACATGCTCATCATAGGATGGGTGTTCTCTATCTTCTGGAAGCAGAGAGTGTCCGCAAGCGTTACACATGCTGGCAGTGCTACTTGGCACAAGCCCGTGTCCAACGGCTATACGTTTATCAAACACGTAGCACTCCCCTTCCCATAAACTTTCATCTTCTGGTATTTCTTCCAAATATTTAAGTATGCCACCTTTTAGGTGGTAAACATTTTCAAATCCCTCATCCTTAAGCCATGCGGTAAATCTCTCACAACGTATCCCACCAGTACAATAGGTAGCGATTTTTGCCTTTTTCTTATCAATATCCTGACTATCTATAAAGTCAGCAAGATGTTTGAAGTTTGGTATATCAGGATCTATAGCGTTCTTGAATTTGCCAAGATGGGTCTCATAACTATTGCGTGAGTCAATTAGTATAGTGTCAGGATCAGCAAGCAATTCATTCCACTGCTTTGAATCAAGATGGGTACCAGGATTAAGCGGGTCGGACGGTCTTCCCATTGAGATAAGCTCTTTTTTCAAGCGAACTTTAGTACGGATAAAAGGATGTTGCTCGCTATAACTATCCTTATGCTCAAATTTTTCACCGATTATTTTCTTTTCTAAGAAAGCAAGCGTCTCATCAATATATTGAGCGTTACCGGCTACGGTTCCGTTTATGCCTTCATGGGCGATAAGTACCGAGCCTTTTATTCCTCTTTCTTTTAGAAAGTTAAGCAGAACAAAACGCTTTTCCTCAAAATCAGGGAAATCAAAAAAATGATAGAAAGCGGTTACCTTGAACATATTGTTCGCTATATTTTTATCAGTCATCTTACCTAAAACCCTGCAATAAATTTTTTAGATCATCCGGTTTTTTTATGGAATTTTTTATTTCTCTTACCGTATCCCTTATTTTTGTTGGGTTTTTAATAGCGTCCTGAGCTATGGCGTTTAGATCAGGCTTAAATTTAAGCTTATTAAAGGTACCGCTAACTATTATCGGGATATTGATTCCACTTTTATCCTGCCCACCCTGCCCTTCAAGGGTAGCGACGAAACTCGGACTCAGCCTGTAATTAACATAATTACGTGGCAAGTCAATATTTCCCGCGCCACTTAGGCGAAGTAATGGTGCTTTCATTATCAGGTCATTATTATTTAATATACCTTTATTTATTGTAAAACTGCCGCTTAGCTCAGAAAAGCTAGTTTCTTCAGAGTATGAATCAACGCCAGTGACAACCTCTTTTGCGCCGGAAACTATCTTGGCTATGTTTATTCCCTTTATTTTTCCATCACTTACCATAATTTTACCATCTCCAAAGAGAGAGGATATTATAGCTTGCTGCGAGCTGCCGGAAGCTTTAAGCGAAGTAGAAAAGCTACCAATACCTTTAAGTTTATCAAACTTAGCGAAATCTGTAAGCAGTGGTTTTAGTTGAACTTTATTAGCGTTGATATTTGCTGAGAAATTACCGGCGGAAGTCGCCACCGCGTCTATTTTGGCACTTCCACTATACAGTGACGCTGTTGGTATATTTACCGATAAAGCACCTTTTGCAAGCTTTGTTATCGCTTTTAAGTCACTTAATTCCGCTTGTTGATATATTAGCTTTTTTACATCAAGTTTTATGTCAGCGTTAGCTTTATTAAGCCCTGATAAATCTATCTTATCACTGGACGCATTCTCCGCCGCGTAAGCGCTACTAATGATTGATATGTTTCCTATCTTATTTTCAGCTTGTTTTAAGTATGGGTTGAGATTTATGGTATCCGATGTCATATCAGCCTTAATATACGGTAGAGATTGCGCGAAATTTATTTCCGCGTTTCCGGTAAGTTTGTTGTCATCAAGTGATATAGAAGACCCTTTTAACAGACAGCGTACATCGCTACAGTCAATATGAGCTTTTATATTAAGTGAGTTTTTCATAGCGTTGTTTAGAACTAATTTCATGTCTGCCCATTTAACAAGACTATTAAGGGACAATATATTTACATCAGCATCACCACTTATTTTTTCCTTACTCGCTGCTCCATTAAATTTTATTTTGGCAAGAGAGCCTACTATAAGATTAAGATTAGTTTTACTACTGCCACCATCTTTAAGAGACAAAGGTTTTTGTGTGTCAAAATCAACGTTAATTTTTTCATTATTAAACATCATATCAGCCTTCACACCGAGTGGTGATGAAAGTGAAGGCATGTCCACAGCGAAATTTATATTTTTAAGATTATATTTTTTACCATCTTTAGCATTGCTATAATAGAAATTACCATTTTCTATTTTGATAATCCCAAGCACCGGTAGAATTTTTTTATTATCCTGTTCGCTAGCTACTATTTTATCATTCTGATTGTTATTATCACTTGGTTTTGCCTGCTTCTTGCCAAACTGCCAATTATTCTTGTTATTTTTATCTATCTCAAGATTTATTGTCGGCTTGCTAAGTATGAACTGCTTAATCCTTATATCACCACTAAATAACGGCATGAGGGCTACTTCCGCTGTAAGCGAGTCTATCTCCACCATATTTTTTTTACTAAAATTTTCTGGGTTTGAGAGAGATACTTTTTGCAGCTTAACTCCAATGTCAGGCCATAGGCTGGCTTTAATCTCTCCAGCTATAACTAGGTCACGTCCGGTAAGTTCTTTTACCTTACTTATCGCTATTTCTTTTACCGTATTAATTGGAATTAAAAAAGGAACGGAAACAATTGCTATTACAAGTAATACAAACAATATTAGTGACCATTTTATAATACGTTTCATAATTATTGCCTTCAATTTTATTTTCTGTTATTTCTGCGTGCTAGTATGAACTGGCACTTTTCGCAGGAGTATCACAAGTGGTTATTAATGTAAATCCTAGCTTAGTTAATATACAGTCAGGCAGCTCAGGCAGAAGGGACCGTAACCGCTCCTTAGTAAGCTCTAAAAAATATGTTATCCCAAACAAAGCTGAGATTAATAATATACCCGCGCCGGAAACCATGAATACGATGATTCGCAGCGCTGTTGATGCGTTGCGTGGCGGGGTTTTCTGGGATCGCGGGACAATGCTTAACTTACTAGTGTGAGTAGCAAATCGTTTTTTGTTTACTATGCTCTCTATCATTTTTATTTCGCTCCCGCTGTGGGATTACTGTTCCTCATTTTTACGAATATCCCCTCTCCTTTTGGGAGAGGGTTAGGGTGAGGGGTATTTTTTATATTCGCCTCCGGTATTTCCCACTGGAAATCCCATGAGGCATTGCTGAAGGCTCACTCGGTCTGCTGACCGAGTTTCTTGTTCCTCATCTTTACGAATATCCCCTCTCCCTTTGGGAGAGGGTTAGGGTGAGGGGTTATTATATATTTCGTCCCCGTGAAAATCTACTGATTTTCACATGGGACATAGCTTCCTCCTACGCTCTTTGAGCTTAGGCGGACAGGCAGGGCTGGCACGACCTGCTGGTCATGCTCTTGTTCCCTAATGCCTAGCATAGGACATACCCACCAACTTATGCACATACATGCTCATTATTTTATTGTTTTGTCGTAAGCGGTTATCACTTTATCCACATTTTTCACAAAATCATTTTTTAACAAAAAACCCATCATATAGTATCAAAATACATGTCAAGCACAATATATAGTTGCATTACGAATATATGGTGTTAGAATCACCATTATCATTTTGAGATATGATGCTTGTTTTTGTAATTATCAACTAATTGAATCGTGAATTATAAACCGTTGCTATAATAGCTAAGTCAGAACACTAAATAACTTAAATTTAAGAGGAATAAAGGATGCGCATAGAAAAACACTTTACCAGATCCGCAAAGAAAACTGATACTTTTTCTATCTATGACCATATAGACTTCAAAAAAGTTGATGTTGTCATGAAGAATCCTGATGGATCTGTGGTGTTTGAGTCTTTGGGTACTGAGGTTCCAACCGGCTGGTCACAAGTCGCTAGTGATGTTCTCGCGCAAAAATATTTCCGTAAGGCTGGGGTGACGGCTTTCCTTAAGAAAGTTGAGGAAGAAACCGTACCAAGTTGGCTATGGCGTAGTGTGCCTGATGAAGAAAAACTATCTACTTTACCAGAAGATGAACGTTTTGGTGGTGAGACATCATCTAAACAAGTTTTTGACCGGTTGGCGGGCGCTTGGACATATTGGGGCTGGAAAGGCGGATATTTCGACACAGAAGATGACGCGAAGAGCTTTTATGACGAGATACGCTTTATGTTAGCCAGCCAAATGGCAGCCCCTAATTCTCCGCAATGGTTTAATACTGGCTTGCACTGGGCTTATGGCATAGATGGTCCTAGTCAAGGGCACTACTATGTTGACGCGGAAAACAAACAACTTACTAAGTCCCGTAGCGCTTATGAAAGACCACAACCGCACGCTTGCTTTATTCAAAGCGTTTCCGATGACCTAGTAAATGAAGGCGGCATAATGAATTTATGGGAACGTGAAGCCCGTCTATTCAAATATGGTTCCGGCACTGGCTCCAATTTTTCTGACCTTAGAGGAATAGGAGAAAAATTATCTGGCGGCGGCAAATCATCAGGTCTTATGAGCTTCCTTAGAATTGGTGACAGGGCGGCAGGCGCTATTAAATCAGGCGGTACTACCAGAAGAGCGGCTAAGATGGTAGTGGTTGATATTGACCATCCTGATATTGAGGAATTTATCCGTTGGAAAGTTATTGAGGAACAGAAAGTAGCCGCTATCGTAACTGGCTCTAAAATATGCGCTAAACATCTAAAAGCCATTATGAATGCCTGCAATATCGGCAGTAATGAATCAAGATTTAACCCATCAGATAATCCAGCTCTTAAAAACGCTATGAAAGAAGCGAAAAAAGCTCTTATCCCTGAAAATTATATTGTAAGGGTGATACAATTCGCCAAGCAAGGATATACTGAGATTGAATTCCCTGAGTATGATACTGACTGGGATTCTGAAGCCTATCTTACCGTATCTGGCCAGAACTCAAATAATTCCATACGCGTAACGAATGAATTTTTGGAAGCCGTAGAGAAAAACAAGCCATGGCATCTGATAAACCGTAAAGATGGCAAGGTAAGCAAAGAAATGCCGGCGTCTGAATTATGGGATGAGATAGGGTACGCGGCGTGGGCATGCGCTGATCCGGGCTTACAGTATGACACTACCATCAATGAATGGCATACCTGCCCAGAATCCGGCAGAATAAGAGCGTCTAACCCTTGTTCTGAATACATGTTTTTAGATGATACCGCTTGCAACCTAGCGTCAATAAACTTGCTAAAATTCAAAAAAGACACTGCCAAAGGCTCTGATAATATTTTTGATATAAAATCCTTTGAGCACGCTTGTAGATTATGGACTGTCGTGCTTGAAATATCGGTGGCTATGGCACAATTCCCATCAAAGGAAATCGCCAGACTGTCTTATGAATATCGCACGCTTGGTCTTGGATTCGCTAATATTGGCGGCTTACTTATGGCAAGTGGTATTCCCTACGATAGTGATGAGGGAAGAGCTATAGCTGGCGCTATCTCAGCTATTATGACTGGAACATCTTACGCGACCTCCGCTGAGATGGCAAAAGAGCTCGGTGCTTTTGATGGTTACAGTGAAAATAAAAAATCAATGCTTAAGGTGATGAATAACCACCGGATAGCAGCTCTTGGTAAAAAAGATGGGTATGAGGATCTATCAATTAATCCAGTACCACTTGATATTGATAATCTTGAGGATAAATCTTTGGCAAAAGCAGCTAAGAAAGCTTGGGATACCGCTATTATGTGGGGCGAGAAATATGGTTTCCGCAACGCTCAAGCGACTTGCATAGCTCCGACCGGTACTATCGGGCTGGTGATGGATTGCGATACCACTGGAATTGAGCCGGATTTCGCTCTAGTAAAATTCAAAAAACTAGCTGGTGGCGGTTATTTCAAAATAATCAATAATCAAGTCCCCCCTGCCCTTGAATATCTTGGCTACACCAAAAAACAAATAAAGGATATTACTTCCTATGCTGTTGGACATGGCTCTCTTAAAGGCAGCAACGCTATAAGTCATGAGGCGTTAAAAGAAAAAGGGTTTGATGATAACGCCATAGAAACCATTGAGAAATCTCTTGCTTCGGCGTTTGAGCTTAAATTCGCTTTTAATAAATATTCACTTGGTGAGAAATTCTGCAAAGAGAAACTTGGTTTTAACGATGAGCAATTAAATGATTATTCATTTGATATGCTTAGCGCTCTTGGTTTCTCAAAATCTGAGATTGAGGCAGCTAATGAATATTGCTGTGGTACTATGACCTTAGAGGGTGCGCCACATCTAAAAAATATTCACCTTGCTGTATTTGACTGCGCCAATCCTTGCGGGAAGAAAGGAACTAGATTCTTATCCGCTGAATCGCACATAAGGATGATGGCAGCCGTTCAGCCATACATATCGGGAGCTATCTCTAAAACCATTAATATGCCAAATTCAGCGACTGTGGAGGAATGTAAAGAAGCGTACCTACTGTCATGGAAGTTGTGTCTTAAAGCTAACGCTCTTTATCGTGATGGATCTAAACTATCGCAACCGCTTAATTCGGCGATCGCTACCGAATTAGAGGATGAGGATGAGGACGAGGAACAAACACCAGAACAATATCGTGCCGCTCGTCAACCGCAAGTTATAGCGGAACGTATTGTTGAGAGGGTTATTTACGAGTCACAGAGGCGTAAGCTACCGGAAAGACGTAAAGGTTATACCCAGAAAGCAAGTATTGGCGGACATAAGGTTTATCTGCGTACTGGTGAATATGAAAATGGTGAGATTGGAGAGATCTTTGTTGATATGCACAAGGAAGGAGCGGCTTTCCGCTCACTAATGAATAATTTCGCTATCGCTGTTTCCATCGGCTTACAATATGGCGTACCGCTTGAGGAGTTTGTTGACGCTTTCACCTTTACTCGTTTTGAGCCGTCAGGAATAGTTGAGGGCAATGAGACGATTAAAATGTCAACCTCAATACTGGATTATATATTCCGTGAGCTAGCAATTTCATATCTAGGGCGGAATGATTTAGCGCATGTTGACGTGGATGACACATTATCTGATTCTATAGGTCGTGGAGCTGGTGATTCCACCCGCCCTAGCGACGAGCCAGAACTACCTAACCTGTTCTCTAAGGTAGCGAGCAATGGTTTTGTACGTGGGAAATTGTATGTAGTATCCAATAATGATGGAAATAACACCGCAAGACACGCTCAAGTTTCTGGTAACCTCGCTTTGGCTAATGAAGAAGCTGTTGCCTACCTTGAAAGTGAGCAAGAGGATATTGACGTAAAAGTTGGTGTTAGTGTTAAAAGTAAAAAAGCGAACTTAGTAAGTGAAAAAATCCGTGAGGCACGCGCTAAAGGTTATGAGGGTGACGCTTGCATGGAATGCAACAACTTTACCTTAGTGCGCAACGGAACTTGCTTGAAATGCGATACTTGCGGTAGCACTAGCGGCTGTAGCTAGAAATATAGAGGCATAATTAAAAAAGTGTGATGCTTTTTAGAAAGAATTGAGGAAAGCTTTTATAGCTTTTTTCTTTCTATGGAGTTTCAACCCACGGTGGATATTTATTCTTTCCTTGAGGTGAGAGAAGAAGCCTTCTAGATGGTTGGTTGTTGGCGGAATATTCTGTTCTGGAAATTCCTTGTATGTAAATAGCCTGTGCAGATTTTCTTGCACGGAATTATATGCAGAACGCGTCCTTCCGTGCGTAAATCTTCCACCCTTTTTGGCATTCAGGAATCCTTTGTGCTGCTCTGCCAGAGCGTAAAATTGAGCCACAAAATCTTCTGGTTCGGTATTGCATAATTTTTCCATCAACTCCTTCAAATCCTTTGCAGGACGGAGCTTTGGATTATTTCCAGTATATCGCCTTACAATCGCTTTTTGATGGAAAATACACATTTGAATTGGTACTCCACCAAGTGTTTTTCTGATGTTTTCATAAAACCCTTTGCGCCCATCAATGGTCACTGATTTGAAGCAATATCCTGCCTGCACAAGCTCATGCAAAGCTTCACGCAAATGCTTCACTGATTCGGTTTTGATCTCTTGGTAATAAATGATTCTGCTGCCATCATGCGCACAGAAATAGCCATATTCTCTGCCGAAGAAAGACGCATCCATGAGCAGGTTAATCGCTTCTTTTGAGGCAGGAAAAATTAATCCTTCTGCCCACTCAAGAGCATCAAATTCCTTGGTGAGCTTGGGGATGGAAATATCAAGAATGCTAGCAATTTCTGCTAGTGTTCGGCGTTTGTGCAGCCAGTCTAAATAGTAACGCTTATAGTCGGTTTTTTTGCCGCGCTTATCAACCCATTGATGTAAGCACAAGTTGCAACGATACCGTTTACGACCACGCAATTTGCCATTGCTTTTTATGCTGCTCAAACCGCATTTTACACAGCGTTTTTAGACACTTTTATAATCCTTTTTTAAAAATACAGTATATCGCATTGTTTTATAAAGCAATTATGCAGATTCTAGCATCACACTTTTTTAATTATGCCAATATAGACTATGTTGGTTGTTATTGATGAGAGTGGAGACGCTGGCTTTAAGCCTGCGTCTTCTTCTCATTTTGTAATTGGGATGATAATCTTCGATAATTTTAATGATGCGGAGGGAACTGCCAATATAATTAATAAGATAAAACGTGAAATAGGGTTTAAGAGAGAATTCAAGTTCAGTCACTCTGACAATAGAAAAAGGGATGTATTTTTTAATAATATAAGAAAAGCAAAATTCAAAATCAGAATATTCGTAATAGAAAAAAAATTGATATATAGCCACAACTTGAGACAAAATAACACTTTATTTATAAATTATTGTCTAAAAAATTTAATGAAAGACGGCTCACACCGACTAAGAGATGCTGTGGTAAAAATTGATGGGACTGGCAACAAAGTGTTCAAAAAAGAATGTGCCAGCTACTTAAGAAAAGAGATTCCTTCTGGGATTATAAAAGATATAAAATTTCGCAACTCTAAAAATGACGTGCTCATACAATTAGCGGATATGATAGTAAGCGCATATTCAAGACCATTCAATAATGCTGACAAACAAGACAGTTTCAGGTGGAGAAATATGTTTGAAAACAAAATAGAAAATGTCTGGAATTTCAAGTAATTCTAATTCTTCTGAATTTATACTACAATCTGAGTCCATGGCGATTGCATTTGGGTATCAGGCATTGAACATGATACTGTCATGCCGTCTTTATGACGGCATCCGGTTGTGAAAAGCAGAGCTTTTCACTGGATTGCTCTGCAACCCACCAGACCCCGCTAACCACGTGCGGGGTGACATTGTATCCAAAGGTGATTGCTATGAATCTGAGTCGCCCCGCTGCCTAGTCTTGCAAACAGACATGTACACCTGAAGGTGCCGATTCGGTCAGCGAGGGCATTTGTGCGATGATTATATATGGCAACAAATTGCAAGTCAACAAATAACTTAAAATTACCTATTTATCAATTAGTTACGCTTACCAAGTTCTACAAACTCACGTGGAGCTGGACCCACGAATAGTTGACGTGGACGACCAATTTTATTTTTTGGATCCTCCATCATTTCTTTCCACTGCGCTATCCAGCCAGAAGTACGGGCTACCGCGAACAACACCGTAAACAGCTTGGAAGGAATCCCCATCGCGCGATAAATAATACCGGAATAAAAATCAACATTCGGATATAATTTACGCTCAATGAAATATTCATCAGAAAGCGCGATACGCTCAAGCTCAACGGCGATCTTAAGTAGCGGCTCATCCACTTGTCCAAGCTCTTCTAACACTTCTTTACAGGTTTGGCGTAGAACAGTAGCGCGCGGATCATAATTTTTATAAACACGATGCCCAAATCCCATAAGCTTAATGCCGCTGTTTTTATCTTTTACTTGTTTGATAAACTCAGGAATCTTACTTACGTCACCAATTTCCTCCAGCATATTAATAACCGCTTCATTAGCACCACCATGCGCTGGTCCCCATAGCGAAGCGATACCAGCCCCAATACAAGCAAATGGATTCGCTCCTGAAGATCCTGCCATCCTTACGGTTGAGGTTGAGGCGTTTTGCTCATGGTCAGCGTGTAAGATAAGTATCTTATCCATTGCGCTAGCGAGTACTGGACTTACTTTATATTCCTCACACGGGGTTGAGAACATCATATGCAAGAAATTCTCGGCAAAACCCATATCATTACGTGGATAGATGAATGGCTGACCAATTGAGTATTTATACGCCATAGCTGCTAAGGTTGGCATTTTAGCGATAAGACGGTGAGCGGCAAGCTCACGCTGTTCATGATCATTTACATCTAGCTCATTATGATAAAAAGCGGAAAGCGAAGCAGCGGCACCCGCCATAACCGCCATCGGATGCGACGCACGAGGAAAGCCACGATATAAGAACTGTAATTGCTCATGAATCATTGTGTGTAAGGTTATTTTACGGTCAAAAGACTGTTTCTCCTGAGCGTTTGGCAACTCACCATTTAATAACAAATAAGCCACTTCCAGATAGTCTGATTTTTCTGCTAAAACATCTATATCATAGCCACGATAGCGTAGTATCCCCTGCCCTCCGTCAATAAAAGTTATTTTTGAGTCACAGGAAGCGGTGGAAAGAAATCCTGGATCATATGTAAAGAATCCGGTTTCATTATATAGCTTGGTTATATCTATTACGCTCTGACCTTCTGTCGCGTCATACACCGGCAGATCTATATTTTTTCCATCTACTGATAAGGTAGCGGTACGAGTTGAAGATGATTGATTATTACTCGCGACCGTGGACCGTGTGTTAGACATTGTAGATACTCCAATAATATGTTTATAATGCGACTTCATATATACATATAAATTGGTGATAAACAAACTATTTATAACCACATAAGAAATTTGGGAAAAAATCTGTGCCAATAAAGGATATAATATCTATAAAAAATTTTATGACGGAAAATTTTATTAGGATTATTCTATTGTGCGTGATGTTTATAGCGGGATGTGATTTTAGCAGTAGCTGGGATGATGTTGATTACTCATCTATAGCTGATGATATATATGAAAATGATGATAGCTACGTCCTGCCCTCCTCGCTCACCTGCCTTAATAGTGACCTCTTTAGCTGTGATTAGGATGGGGAAATAAGGAATCTTCTCAATTTCTAAGATTCCTCTATTCGCTTACGCTCAGTCGGAATGACAATGTCATCCCGAGCGTAGCCGAGGGATCTTTTATATTCGTTTCTGAGAACTCTACTGAAAATCTCATGAGGCATTGCTCAGGGCTCACACAGCCTACTGGAAATTATTTATATCTCATCCCCGTGAAAGCCTACTGACTTTCACATGGGACATTGCTGAATACTCGCACAGCCTACTGGCTGTGCTTCTTGTTACTCAATTTTCTAATTTTTAAGCCCTATTGCCTAAACCATGCTCTCTATTTCTTACAAATATGTGTTGCAAATGATTATTATTTGCTATAAAGATGCGATTGATAATTATTCTCAATTAAGGTAAAATAAATATAACAAACAATCAACAACCTGAAAAACATACTTTATTTATATAACAAAAAGGATAACAACATGAAAAAAATTCTAATCAGCGCAGTAGCTTTGAGTACATTTTTCTCATTTTCAGCACTGGCGGATACACCGATATTTAACATAATTATAAAAGATCACAAATTCCAGCCTGATGTATTAGAGATACCTGCTGATAAAAAAGTGAAGTTAGTAATTGATAATCAAGACCCAACCGCTGAGGAGTTTGAGAGCAATGACTTTAACCGTGAGAAAGTTATTGGCGGAAACTCAAAGGGCGTTATTTTTGTTGGTCCACTTAAAGCTGGTGAATATAAATTCTTTGGTGAATTTAATATGGATAGCGCTAAAGGAAAATTGATCGCTAAATAAAAAACATCAATAACTCTTAACTACAAAATAAAAACATGGAACAATCTTTTATAATCTTATTTCGGGAAGTTCTGGAGATGGCTATTATCATCTCCATAATAATGGCGGCAACACGTGGTGTGCCAAAGCGTGGAATGTGGGTGTTAATTGGTGCTGGCGGTGGAGTGGCTGGGGCAGCGATTATCGCTTTGTTCGCCGGAAAAATATCTAATGCTATGGATGGTCTTGGTCAGGAAATATTTAACGCTGGAGTTTTGTGCGCCGCGGTGTTGATGATAATCTGGACTGTTATCTGGATGGAAAAACATGGGAAACAGATAGCGCAGAAAATGAAAAATATTGGCAAATCCGTCGCTAGTGGTGACACCCCTCTTTACTCAATGGCGATTGTAGTAAGCCTTGCAATGTGGCGTGAAGGAGCGGAGATAGTGTTATTTATGACTGGGATAATAAACACATCACAAGACTCCATTTTCTCTATAATGTCAGGAGCGGTAGTAGGAACGGCTATGGCCGCTGTTATAGGATTCATGATATATTTTGGTCTTATAAAATTATCCACAAAATATTTATTCTCTATTACGGGGTGGCTGTTGATATTCCTTGCCTGCGGTATGAGCGCGAAAATGGCATCTTACCTCAACGCCGCTGATATTCTTCCAGCGTTTGGACAATTATGGGATAGTGGATGGCTGTTGTCACAGGATAGCACAATTGGTGGAATAATGCACGCTATGCTTGGCTATAGTGAACGTCCAAGTGGGATTCAGCTAATGTTTTACGCTGCTACCATGATTTTAACTTTGGCACTTATAAAAATTACAAGAAAGGAAAAAGTGTGAATAGGAAATTTATTATAACAACAGCGATAGGTTTTTCTTTAATGATAAGCTCTAACGCTTACGCTCTTAAAGTATATTCTCCTTATGTGGAAAAAGGTGTTTTTGAAATTGAAAGTGAGAACCGTTTTGATTTTGACTCACGTTCCAGTGAGGATAGATTTCGTCAACATAAGTTTGGTGTTGGCTATGGTGTTGCAGATTTCTGGGCAGTTGAGCTTGTTGGTGAGTTAGAAAAGAGTGGTGGCAGAGGTTATGAATATGAGGCTACGGAAATTGAAAATATATTTCAACTTACCGAAGTAGGTGAATACTGGGCGGATTTTGGTCTTAAAGTTGATTATGAATTCAAACATCCGAGCGGTGATGCCGATAAAACCTATGTGGCGTTACTTGCCGCTAAAAACTTTGATCAGTTTACCACAATGTTAAATCTTGGGGTTGAAAGAGAAATAGGAAGTAACGGCAACAAAAATCCAGAAGGTGATATTAAGTGGATGGCTAAGTATAATTATCATCGCTTGTTTGAACCCGGTGTTGAGTATTATGGAGAGATTGGTGAGTTTACCAATATGGGTAGTTACAGTGAACAGAAGCATAGGCTAGGCCCTGTATTTTATGGGACTATTAGTAGCGGGCTAAAATATGAGATAGGAACATTGTTCGGTATATCCAAATCAGCGGAGGATTATGCTGTTAAGATAAACTTGGAATATGAGTTTCCGTTATAGTTAACTGCCTCCACTTGATGGAATATCAAGTATTGAGCCGCAATGTTTGCAATATACTGAGTCACTCTCATGCAGAAACAGACCGCATTTCTCACAGGTATGACGGACTTTTGACGGACGGAAAATTGTCTGCACTAGGCGCAGGAACAACGAGCCACCAAGTATCATTATGGCTATGGAAATTATCCTACCGCTCTGACCGCTAAGAGTTATATCACCAAATCCGGTGGTGGTAAGCGCGGCTATGGTAAAATACATAGCGTCAACAAAGTTTGTAACCTCCTTATTTACCTCAACTTGGGTCACGAACACCAATTCTGTCATGAGAAAAATAAAAATGAACAAGTTGGTAGCACTTAGGATAATATCCTCATTTCTACGGAAATAGTCAAAATCCTGCCGGAGCCTATCTTGCAGGCGGTATGAACGTAGCAAACGTAATATACGCAGAGCTCTGAGGAACGCTAAATTCTCGCCAAGCAGCGGCAACAAGAATGATATGGTAGCAATCAAGTCCGCCATATTCAGAACATTGATAATAAATGATGTTTTTTTAGGCGCCATCCACAGGCGAGCGAGATAATCAGCCGCTAGATATAAGCCAAAAAATATATCTATTATCTCTATTACATCAACGCCATAAAAGAAACTTGAGACAACCAGAAAAATTATGGTAACAACATCTATGGCAAGAAGTGTATAGCGAAAATGGTGGGAAATTGTGCTGTCACCCTCGTATAGATCATATATTTTCTGTTTCAATTTTCGCATATTTTTATATGTTATATGAATAAATTATATCCACAAATTACCGAAGATAAGTTATAATAATGAGTTTTATATTAATATCATTACTTAGCGTTCTTATAATACTTACCACTAGCTTCATTAATTACAAAATTTTAAGCGCGGTGTGGAAGTTTCTTCCTCATCTGCATGTAATGCCACGCTTTAAGTCTTTCTTGATTATAATCCCGATATTCTCCTCTCATATCATCAATATATGGCTATACGCTATCGTCTACCTGTTAATAGAAAGCTTTACTGATTTTGGTACGCTTACCGGCAATATAGATATTGCCGCTTTTAACTATGAGAGTTTTATTGAACGTGTCTATTTCTCAGCGTCAACTTATACATCTCTGGGACTGGGTGATATAAGACCAACAAAGGAACTTAGAATGATAACCAGCGCGGAAGTACTAAACGGACTGGTGATGATCGGCTGGACAGTCTCATTTACTTATCTGGCTATGGAAAAAACATGGTTTAAGGAAAGCGATAAATAACTAATAAAAATTAATTGCCTTGTTGGATAATATTGTCAAAACTACATACAATACATTGAATAATAACAATATTTTTATGTAATAACAGTTTCATGCAATTGTAATATAATTTGTTTTCATTTTATGCTACTATACAATATGATAAATTGTAATGTTATAAGGAAAAAGAGGTTGTTATGTCTTTAAGAGATGTAAATTGGGGAGCGGTAATTGTTGGTGCGGCGGTTGTTACCACTTTAGCGGCGGTAGCAATGAGTTCTGGTAATATTTTAGCTGCATCACCACTCATAGAACATGCTGGGGCTACCATCATGGGGGCAGCCCTTGCCGGTGGTGTCGCTGGTAATATGACTAGTAAGCTGGTGAACCGAGTAGAAAATACAGTAGGCGCGGCGGTCGGTGCCTGATTCTAAAAGATATTAATACAGATGAGCAACGAAACAGGCATAGATAATAAAAAAGACTATCGCCTGATAATTTTGGTACGCGGGCTGATGAATGGCGGTGGATTTTACTGGTGCTATGTCGCGGTAAAGCCGGAGTTAGCTAAAGAATTCCAAAAAGCGATAAATAATAAATATAATATTCAGAACTTCGCTAAAGATGGTTATGGTGAAGTTATAGTATCGGGAAGAGGCAGAACCCCACCGCAAGAAGTGACTGACAAAGTAGCAGAAATTTATAATATTCCGGCAGAATCACTAAAAGAAGATGAGGATACCGGCGCTAACATAGCAAAAATCCTCGCTACCATAAACAGACATCCTGATAATCATCCTTAATCTCTATATTTGTCTCCGGTATTTCCCACTGAAATCTATTCTCGTCCCCGTAAAAGACAGTAGACTTTCATGGGGGTAAAAATATTATACTAAAAAAACTGCTCTCCCCTTGCGGGGGAGCACGCGAAATCAAGTGATAGCGCTGATTGAGCGGAGGGGGGTAGAGTATAGATAATCACATACCCCCCACCAAAAATTGAATCATTACTCTCTTCAATTTTTGACTCCCCCGCAAGGGGAGAGTAGAGTAATAGCAGTAGGTTGGGAATATCTTAGCCGTAGTTCAGGTTAAGTAGTTTATATTTCGCCTCCGGTATTTCCCACTGGAAATCCCATGAGGCATAGCTGAAGGCTCACTCGGTCTGACTTACCGAGTTTCTTGTCTCTTAGTTCTTCAATTCCTTCAAAGATTCCTCCATTCGCTTACGCTCAATCGGAATGACATTGTCATCCTGCGGCGAACGGAGCGAGAACACAGGATCTTATCTCTTAATCCAGAGATTATGTGCAGTCTTGCAGCTCACAGAGTGACGATTTATTATACTTTATCCCGCCGTGTCAAACTCTCCTTGCTTGAGGCGTTTTTTATAGGAAGCCAGATCCTTAGATAGATCATTACTAAGTATGTAAAGCCCGATTAGGTTAGGTACAGCCATAATAATCATAAGCGCGTCAACAAGATTTACTATTAATTCTAAATCTATCATTCCACCAATAAAGGTTGAAACGCAGAAAATGATATGGAATATACGTATATTTTTCTTGCCAAAAATATATTCCCATGCCCTCTCCCCATAATAACTCCAAGTTATCATAGTGGAAAAGGCGAACAACGCCACCGCGAAAGAAAGAACCATAGGGAACCAATAAATAACCGTCTCAAAGGCCATGCTAGTCATTATGATACCTTTTTTAGCTACTGCCGGATCGGTATAAACACCAGTTATGGTAATTACTAGACCAGTCATAAAACAAATAACAACTGTATCAATAAATGGCTCAAGCAGAGCCACACATCCTTCACGTACCGGCTCTTTAGTTCTTGCCGCCGCGTGAGCTATCGGTGCGGAACCAACCCCTGCCTCATTAGAAAAAGTAGCGCGACGGAAACCGGCAATTATAGCTCCTGTAATCCCTCCACCAACGGCGCTTAAGCCGAAAGCGTCCACGAACATAATTCTTATAGCCTCGCCAAGATGCTCAATATTTGCAAAAATAACAATCAGACAAGCGCTCACATACACGATAGCCATAAGTGGTACTATTTTCTCGGCCGTGCTCGCTATGCGCTTAATTCCACCAATTAGGACAAAACCAACACTTACGGCTAATATTAAAGCAACAAGCCAGTCAATTTTCCCTAATAGAGTAAAATTATCTTTCAGCAAAGCGACCGTCTGATTCGCCTGAAATATATTAACGCTACCAATTGAGCCAATAATACAAAGAACCGCGAATATAGCGGCCAGCACACGCCCTAGTCTTGGCATATTCTTCTCAGCTAGTCCTTTTCTTAAATAATGAAACGCTCCACCAGAGACCTTGCCATTTTCATCTATCTCACGATACTTATGTCCCATCACCACTTCAGCGAATTTGGTGGACATACCGAAAATTCCGGCTATTGACATCCACACAACCGCTCCCGGTCCGCCCATAGCAACCGCCACCGCCACACCAGCTATGTTACCAAGCCCAACAGTAGCTGATACTGCCGCTGTAAGCGCTTGAAAATGGCTTACTTCTCCAGGGTCATCCTTATTATCGTATTTTCCTGACACAACCTTTACGGCGTGCCCAAACATGAAAATATTTATAAAACCAAGCCTTACAGTAAAAAATACCGCGCCAAATATCAGCCATATTACTAATAACGGCATATCAAACAGGAATGGTACCTTATAAAACAACACATCATTCATATGGTTGGTGATAGCGGTGATAATTCTTTTAATGCTGGAGAATAAAAAGGAATCCGTAGAAGCTTGCTCTTCCGCCGCTGCCCATAATTTGGATGGAATAGTAAATACTATACCCATAGTCAGCAGTAACACAAAAAGTGGTGCCACCAATTTTCTATAATTCATCAACCCCTCCCCTGAATTTACAAATTCTATAGAATAAGAATATATATCTAGCAGACCATAACAGTTAACTATCTCATTACAAGCACTTTAACCAACACATTGATAAACAATCATTCTTTACAAAAGATAATAAAATAATTGCAAATATTCATTAAGTTGGTAAAACCAAATTGACTAAAACTATGAACAGGTTGGAGTATATATTATGAACTCATCAAGAGTAGCGGTGGCGACATCTTCTAGGAAACGTAAATTCATGACTAAAAAGTCAATCGCTACCATTCAGGCAGAGTCGCAAACCAGTAAATTAAAACGCTCTTTATCAGCGACCAACCTTGTAAGTCTCGGCATAGGCTGTATTATCGGTGCCGGTATTTTCGTGATGACCGGACAAGCCGCCGCTGAGTACGCTGGTCCAGCTATAATTCTATCATTTGTCATAGCCGGTCTTTGCTGCGCTTTCGCTGGTCTTTGCTACGCTGAGCTTTCCTCCATGCTGCCAGTTTCTGGTAGCGCCTATTCATACGCTTACGCTAGCATAGGTGAGTTATGCGCTTGGGTTATGGGACTGCTGTTACTACTTGAATACGGGGTCGCTGCTTCCACAGTGGCGGTTGGCTGGTCAGGATATTTGGTAAGTTTTCTTGGCAATTTTGGCGTGTCAATACCAGAGCATCTTACAATACCCACAGTGGAACTCACAAAAGGCGGGCATAGTGTTATTATAAATAATGGGATAAATTTACCGGCACTACTTGGTGTGCTTGCCATAACTTTATTTTTAGTAAAAGGGGTCAAGGAATCAGCGACCCTTAACAATATTATTGTCGCAATAAAGTTGGCGGTAATCGTGTTATTCATAGTAGCTGGATTTTTCTATATAAATCCTGACAACTGGCATCCTTTTATTCCTGAAGCGACCGAGACAGGAAAGTACGGTATGAGTGGTATATTACGTGGCGCTGGTATTGTTTTCTTTGCTTATGTTGGGTTTGAGGCAGTATCCACCGCAGCGCAAGAAGCGAAAAACCCACAGCGTGACATTCCTATCGGGATTCTTGGCTCGCTTGTGGTATGTACCATATTATATATGGCGGTCGCTTCCGTACTCACCGGAATAGTGCCTTATACTGAACTCGCCGTGCCGGATCCTATGGCGAAAGCTGTTGACTATATTGGTCTTAACTGGCTATCATTTATAATAAAAATAGGAGCTTTGGCTGGTCTTACTTCGGTGATGATGGTATTGATGTATGGTCAAACTAGAGTTTTCTATACGATGGCAAAAGATGGGCTCATGCCGGAAGTTTTCAGTAAAATTCATGAAAAATTCCATACTCCATATGTAAATACCATAACTGTTGGCTGCATTATTGGTCTTATTGCCGCCACCACTCCCATTGGCATATTAGGGGATTTAGTGTCACTTGGCACACTGACCGCTTTTTCTATCATATGCTTTACCGTACTTTATCTGCGTAAGGCGGAGCCTGAGTTGGAACGTCCATTTAAGGTGCCGTTCTCTCCATTCTTCCCAATGATTGGCATATTGCTATGCGGATATTTAATGTTTGGGTTACTTTCTAACCCGATTACAGTTAAGTTTTATCTTGTATATCTGGTGGTTGGCATTTCCATATACTTTTTGTATAGCCATAAACACAGCAAGCTCCATAAAATTGCGCAAAATGATAATGGTTAGTTAATAATTCTTTAATTTGGTGATTTTATAGGTTATAATCTACGAAATATAACAAATTATATTAATATATTTTCGTAGTTTAGGGCTATTAGTGACCAGTTATAAATACTCAAAAGGCAGCGTTATAGACGAGATAGACTTCCAGAAAACAGCTGGAGGTGATTATCGCGCTTATTTGCATGCCAAAGACGGAACAAGCGGAAAGATATTAAGTGATATATCCCACTCCATTATAAAACGTGGTTGGCAAGCGGTTCCCTTTACCAAAGATGGTAAACATACGCTGGAAATACGTGGTTTTGATTTTGAGGGACAATTAAAAAAAGAGCTGGGAAAAAATCATTGGATAAATGGCTCTCCAGAAAAAATAGAGGATAAAAAGGAAACAAGTAGCTTTATTGACCAAATAAAAAAACAAAGTCTGTTTTTGAGTGGTCTTGCTTATATTGTCGGTGATATTTCCTTTATACAATATGGTAAAAAAAGTAAAAGTCCTCTTGATGTTTTAGCTGGGGCAGCTTATTCGGGTGGAACTTGGTCATCCTTGTTGTTTGCTCGCAAAGGAATGGATGATTTACATGTAAAAGAGCTATCAGGTAGGATGGCTAATTATATGGCGTCACAAAATATTGAAATACCAGATAATTGTTCTATCTCAGCGATTACCGAAGATAAACATAAAGGTCTTATCAAAACCGCTGATGATTTTTTTCGGCGCTATCCTTCTGAAATGATGAATGGATTTTTTGCGCTTGCTGGTGCGTCAATAGCAGCGGCGGCAATGAAAAATAAAGTTTATGGAAAACCCTCTAAAATCACGGTTAGCGAAGTTCTGCAAAAGAAGAAAAGTGATTTTATGAAAGCTTCACCGAATCTTACCGATGCACAATATAGTAACATGGCATATGAACAGGCTAAAAAAGATCTGAAATACGCCGGTAAACTTGATGTTGGACTTGGTCTTACAACTCTTAGCTCCGGTATATTTGGAATAACCGTTGATGAAGAAGCTAGAGACCCTGATGTACCAAGAAAGAAGGGATTAGAAGGCGTATGGGAATGGGTAAAAGAAAGACCCCTTGCGATAACTGGTGTTGGACTTATGGTAAGCACTATGTTCCACGCCGTAAGTACAATGTCTGAATGGAAAAAAGGTGGAAGCGATGTAAAAAAAACTATCGCTTGGCGAGGATTGTTTGTTGCCGCAAGTATATTGGCTGAAGTACTTGTCACTATCTCCTCTAAAGGTCATGGTAAAGGGGTTGTGGGTGACAAAAGTGTTAAGGATACCGCGATTTCGCTCGCTGGTGAGATGATAGCTAAACAACCTCCCGCTAAGCATGAATATTTAATAGATTATATGTCAGGATTTTTGGGGCGTGATGACGTGCTCGCCATGAAAGATAGTGAGGTTAAAGACTTGCTCAGAACTCAGGTCGAAGCCGCGCGCAATAATCCATGGGCAAAATGTAAAATGCCAAATATTATACCAGAACTTCCAAGCTCTGATGTCGCCGCTAGACCAATTGATAAAAACGGTAAATGGCAAACAGTCATAAACGCGCAATCACTACAACAAACAAGTAACGGGCAATCTTTTTCTTCAGTTTAGATATGGATTAAGGTTCATCTGACCTGCTGGAAATTGTTTATTCTCGTCCCCGTAAAAGACAGTAGACTTTCATGTGGGTAAAAATATTATACTCAAAAAAACTGCTCTCCCCTTGCGGGGGAGCACGCGAAATCAAGTGATAGCGCTGATTGAGCGGAGGGGGGTAGAGTATAGATAATCATATACCCCCCACCAAAAATTGAATCATTACTCTCTTCAATTTTTGACTCCCCCGCAAGGGGGGAGTAGAGTAATAGCGGTAGGTTGGGAATATCTTAGCCATAGCTCAGGTTAAGTAGATTATCTTTCACCTCCGGTATTTCCTACTGGAAACTATTTATATCCCATCCCCGTGAAAGTCTACTGACTTTCACATGGGACACAGCTTCGCTGGCTGAGGGCTCGCACAGCCTACTGGCTGTGCTTCTTCTTGTTCCATAATGCCTATTGCCTATTTTATATTTATCGTATGTTTATGATATTGAATATTGCGAATGATTTCCGTGCGATATAGTATCGCAAAATGATATTAGCTAGTGACCTAAAAAAATATATACGTATTTTTTTTATATTTTCTTGCGTATTTCTTATGCGGGATGGGATTGTTTTCGCTAATGATTACAGCCTACCGCCGGTAACTAATAGTGAGATAATAAGGGACAAGGCGAGGATAAATTTTGAATGGCCTAAACCCACAGACTTTACCCTAAATAAAAAAGGTAAGAAGCTTATAATCAAATTTAGTAGAAAAGCAGAACCCGATGTTGGAAATATATTATCAAAACTTTATCCGTATATAACTCACGCTAAAAGAAAATCTGATGGCAGAACGCTAATTCTAGCATTAAACAAAAACTACAAGATTAGCAAATTTACGAGCGGTAATACTTCTGGAATTGAAATAGCTGGAATAAAACAGCAGAATAAAGAAATAGCAAAAAAATTAAAAACTACCAATAACATATCTATAGCAAGCAATATAAACACACAATTTTTATCCAAGCTCGAGCCAGCAGCAGGAGGTAGTGAACAACATAGCACGACGGAGACTACAGATAAAAAAACGACTGATGATAACAACCCATCAGACCATAACACAAATAATGAAAATAAAGCGGATAACGCTAAGGAGACTTTGGCGGAAGAATCTGCAAAGAGTGATATAAATTCTGAGGAAGCTACGGATAAAAAAGAAGATATAAAGGAAAAACCAACATATAATACAAATTTTGTGGATATGGTTACATTATCGGCGGCAAGTGATAGCGCCACTCTACGTTTTCCACTTAAAAAAAGAACCGCTGTTGCTGTATTCATAAGGAATAAATATTTATGGATAGTTTTAGATACTGATGAAAAATTAAATTTTTCGGAGTTACTTGACGTAAAAAACACGGTTATAGGCACCGCCAATATAATCGCCAATCCTAAGGTCACCATATTATATATGCCTATTGATGGCAACGCTTACGCCAGCATAA
Source organism: Rickettsiales bacterium (assembly GCA_041396965.1). Classification (NCBI taxonomy): domain Bacteria; kingdom Pseudomonadati; phylum Pseudomonadota; class Alphaproteobacteria; order Rickettsiales; species Rickettsiales bacterium. The sequence goes on along the minus strand of JAWKXN010000001.1, from coordinate 193,595 downwards.
GTAAAGAAGTAAATTCAAATAATATAGCTATATTGATTACTCAGGAAAAAGCTTTTCCGAAAAACCCTATTCAGGTGGAAGTAAACACCAAACCGCCTTCACCTCCACACGCTCTGATTCAATCATTAGAAACGAGCAATTCTATACTTATTCAAGACCCTATAATAGGTGATGAGCTTGTTATAATACCTGTCTTCAAAACTGGCGAGGCAATCGCTAGTACCAGAAGTTTCGTTGAATTTGATTTATTACGAACAACACAGGGAATCGTCGCGGTAAAAAAATCTGATAATCTATCTGTTTTGAAGGTGCGTAACGGTCTGAGGGTAACCACCACAAAAGGAGCTATAATATCAGATAGCTTACCAAAGCTTGATATAAATGACACAAGCAAGCGTTTTGATACCGCGCCTACTTTGTTTCCATATGGTATTTGGAAAAAAAAAGCCGAAATATCACGCATAACCCAAATACATGAATTGCTAAAAGAAATCACAAAAGCAAGTACACCACAAAAAGCGAATGAAGCTAGGCTTAGGATGGCGCAGTTATATTTAAGTGAGGGATTAGCACCAGAAGCGATAGCCATACTTGATAATATAGAAAGCTCTAATCCGGCCTTCTATCGCACGACCAAGCTTAACGCGATGAGAGGCGCGGCTAATTTTATAATGGAACGTTATGTAGAGGCGGCGAAAGATTTCAAGTCAGCGGAACTTAATAATAATAGAGAAATAGAGTATTGGAGGGCTGTGCTAGCCGATCTTCTTGGAGACACCAGCAAGCATTATGATTATCTATCAATGAATGAGGATTATATAGATAAATATCCACCAATTTTTCGGCAACATCTGGCTATTATAGCTGCGGATAGAGCTATAACCGCTAAAAAATATAATGCAGCTCTTAGAATCTTTGATTCACTAGATCAGGATAACTTGTTAAAATCTATAGATGTGTACATAAATTTTCTTATGGCGAAAATCTCAATGAACACAGGACAAAAGGAGGATGGACTAAAAAGCCTAAGAAAATTAGCCGATAATGTAAAATATCCTTTTGTTCAAGCCAGAGCCAAATTTACTCTTATAACTCACGATATGGAAGCTGGAGAAAATAAGGATAAGACAATAGATAAATTGGAGAAGCTGAGATTGAGCTGGCATGGCGATAATCTTGAGTTACAGATTCTAAAATTATTAGGTGATCTTTACTATGAGAAAAAAGATTATGTAAATGCCATGAGAGTTTGGGATAATGGAGTTCAGTCATTTAGAAATACCACAATATCACTAGATATGAAACGAAAGATGGAAGAGGTTTTCATAACTATGTTTAATGATGGTGGGGCGGCTAATAAATTCCCTCCCCTTAAAGCTTTAGCTCTTTATTACAATTATCGTAACTACATGCCAATAGGAGCGGCGGGAAATGAAATGATGGAAAAACTCGCGGAACGTCTGGTTAATTTAGATTTGCTTGAACAAGCTATAAAAATATTTGAGTATCAGATGACCAACCAAACCGAAAAGCAAAAAAGAAGTGAAATAGGAGCGAGATTAGCGCAAATATACTTAATGCGTAATAAGCCTAAAAATGCTCTGCAAGCTTTGCAAAATTCGCTTTATGGTGAAAATCCTGTATTGCTTAGACTATCACGTAATCGCATAGCAGCAAGAGCTATGGCGGAAATAGGCAAGACAGGACTTGCCATACAAACTCTAGGACAAGATGAAAGTAAGGAAGCGGAAGATATACGTGTTAGCATATATTGGAAAGAAAAAAACTGGGAATATCTGATTTCTGAAATAGAAAATATACTGAAAAAACGTGAGAACATAACAGATGCCATAACAATAGATGAAAGTGAGTATCTATTAAAATTAGCGCTCGCCTATATATTTACCAACAACAAGGAACAGATTAAGTATTTGCGTGATTACTTTCTGCCACTTATGAAAAACAACCCTAATTATAATATGTTTGAATATTTAACCACAGAAGATGTGGTTCCTAATTCACGAAACTTTAATCAAATAATAGAGTACGCTAACAAGACTAATAATTTTGTAAAAAATTATACAGCGCGCATTAAAATTTCTGATATGGGTAAGGGACAAGCGACAAAAAACTAATACGAAAAAACAGAAATAAACTTAAGTAATTCAAAACTATCTTATGCTACTAATCTTGTAATTATAGGAAATCTCAAATTTAACTAAAAGGAATTATATGGCTGATATAAAAAAAGTAGCGGTTATTGGCTCTGGAGTTATGGGCAGCGGCATAGCGGCACATATAGCGGCTAGCAATACACCGGTAGTTCTACTTGATATTATACCTGAAGGGGCTGAAACCCATAATATACTGACGGAAAAAGCGATAGAGAAACAACTATCAGCGAAGCCCTCTGGTTTTGCTCACCCTAAACTTAAAAAATATATTACCTGTGGAAACTTAACAGATGATCTGGAATTACTAGCTGATTGCGATCTGATAATAGAAGCGGTTTTAGAAAAATTGGAAGTAAAACAGGAGGTATACCGTAAGATAGATTCCGTAAGAAAGCCAAGCAGTATAGTTTCATCAAACACTTCTACCTTGCCTATTACAGCCCTTACCGATGGTTTTCCTGATAGTTTCAAAAAGAACTTCATTATAACCCATTTCTTTAACCCACCAAGATTTATGCGTCTGCTGGAGGTGGCAGGCAGCCAAGATACCGATGAGGAGATAATAACAAAAATATCGCGATTCGCGGATGTAAAACTTGGGAAAGGTGTGGTTAAGTGTAAAGACACTCCAGGATTTATCGCCAATCGTATTGGTGTGTACTGGATGATGCTCGGATTACTGGAGGCGATAAGGCTTGGTATATCACCGCAAGAGGCTGACGCGATTATGGGCAGACCGCTTGGTATGCCAAAAACTGGTATATTTGGTCTATTTGACCTTATAGGTATTGATCTTATGCCGCTTATAGCGAAGGCTATGCTCGCGACACTTCCCAAAGATGATATGTTCAGAAGTCTTTATCAGGAGCCAGAAATAGTAAAAAAGATGATAGCGGATGGCTATACTGGACGTAAGGGTAAAGGTGGTTTCTACCGTATAAACAGAGATGGTGGAAAGAAAATAAAAGAGGTTATCAACCTAAGCACTGGAGAATATTCTCCTGTAGAGAGCAAAATAAGTCTTGATAGTATTAACGCCGCGAGAGAAGGTATAGACAAGCTAGTCTCTCACAATGATATAGGTGGCAAATATGCGGCGAGCGTGTTAATTGGCACCCTTCATTACGCTGCGTCGTTAATTCCAGAAATCTCTGATGACATACTCGCGGTGGATAACGCTATGAAATGGGGATATAGTTGGAAATTTGGTCCTTTTGAGCTTATTGACAAAATAGGCGTAAAAAATCTGAACAAAATATTGCGAGAACAAGGTAAAGATATTCCAACCATATTGTCACTTGAGGGCGATTATTCACTTTATACAAAGAACGACAAAGAACATTTGAGGATTAATGTCAGTGAACTAGAAAAGAGCGGCACCTCCCCTGTTTATTTACCAATTAAAATAAGTGAAGGTTCATGGCTACTTAAGGACAGAACTTACGGTAGCAAACCTGTTACTAAAAATTCCTCAGCACGGTTGTGGGATATAGGTGACGGTATAGCTTGCCTTGAGCTTACCTCAAAAATGAACTCGGTTGATCCTGATATTCTCACGATGATTAACCAATCAATAGAGTTGGCGAAAAAAGATTTTCGTGGAATGATTATCGGTGGTGATAGTGATAATTTTTCGGTGGGAGCGAATCTAGCTTTTATGCTTATGGCCGCTAATATCGCGGCGTGGAAACAGATTGAGGAAGTTATAAAGGCTGGTCAACAATCTATGATGGCGATTAAGTACGCTCCCTTCCCTGTGGTGTCAGCGCTTGGTGGTATGGCGCTTGGTGGAGGATGTGAAATAATATTACATTCAAACGCGGTGCAAGCTCACATGGAGTCGTACGCTGGACTGGTTGAGGTTGGAGTTGGTTTAATTCCAGCATGGGGAGGGTGTAAGGAAATGTTACTGCGACACGTAAGCTCAGATGCTGATGGTAATGTTATGCCTGCGGTAAGTAAGGTATTTGAGGCTATAGCAACAGCGAAAGTTGCCGGTTCCGCATTGGAAGCTCGGGACATTAGAATTCTTAGGGAAGATGATAAAATAACTATGAACCGTGCTCGTTTACTGTCTGACGCTAAAGATAAATGCTTACAGATGGTAGATGACTACAGCCCACCAGAATTTGGCACTTTGCGACTCGCCGGTGAGAGCGGGAAAACCGCTCTATTTATGGCTATTGATGGTTACGCAGCATCCGGAAAAGCAACAGAACATGACGTGGTGGTATCACGTGTTCTGGCGGAAGTGTTAAATGGTGGAGATACTGATATACATGACAGTCTGAGTGAGCAAAATATACTTGATTTAGAGCTTGCTGGATTTATGGAACTGGTAAAAACTAAAGGAACTATAGCACGTATTGAGCATATGTTGCAAACAGGGAAACCTCTTAGAAACTAGCCGTACAGATTAATCGCGCTAGAACTTAAATGACATACCAGCGTATATGTTACGACCGATCTCCGCGGGATTTTGGTATAGGAATTGAGTAAATTCTTTATGTCTTGGATCAAGCAAATTCTGCCCAACAACATTTAGTTCTATATTTTCAGTTATTGGGTATGATAACCTAGTGTCAAAACGATAATATCCCGGTATATTAATGCTACTTAGTTCGGAGGTGTAATATAACATATTGGTCATTTCTAAACGATTAGGGAATATATAGGTTGATTGTAAGTTAAACATATTTTTAGGATTTCTACCGATGAAGGACAGACCAATCTGTGACTTATCATCAAAATTCAAGTCTATATAGCTATATGAACCACTAAGATACCAGATCTGAAGCGGTTGATACTTCGCGGAAGCCTCGAAACCAACAGAGGTAGCTTTGTTAATCGCCTCAATAGAAACAGGCAAACTAACATAGGTGCCACCAACTACCGTCGGAGCGCCAAATACTCCTCTGTAAAGATTGTTGTATTTATTACAGTAAGCGGTAACATCTAAATAGAGATCATCTATTGGCTTCACACGATAACCAACTTCGTAAGAAATCATATTCTCAGAATCAAGATTCTTATCTGGTTGGTTGCTAAGAAGTGTCGGCAGAGGAGTTGTTGGCAGTACAACTAATGACAAGCGTCCATCAGAATTAAAACGCCCTGGTGTGTGTACCGCCCTAGAAACCGCTGCCCATAAGGTTTGATCTTTATCAATTAACCATGCTATGCGGCTGCTTGGCTGCCACTCAAAACCAGTATAGTCATTATGCTCAAATTTGGAGCCTATGGTTAGGTACAGTTTATCGGTGACTAGAGAAATTTTATCCTGCAAGAACGCGCTATATAAACTATCATTCCTACTATGCGGAGTAAGAGCGTATTGCGCGCTGCTATCCTCATTGTCATTATTTATAAAACGATAGCCAAGCCCCCAAGTAATCTCCTGACGATCCCAGCCTATCCACGAATGCTGAAACTCAAGGTCCGCTGTGTTAGCTATATCGCTAAAAAACGATGTTTTCTGAAACGCGCTATCAAAATACGCTTGTAGGTAAAACTCGGAATCATCATTAATCACACCATCCCAACGAGCAATTATATTACCACCTCTTAGATCAAAGCCTTTGGAACTACGATGAAACGTACCTGCTCCCATGTCTGGAAAATTATAAAAATTATCCTCATCAATATTATAAATATCACCCTGTATTTTGAGGTTATTATCAACAGAAAGTCTCAAATCACTGCGAAATCCCGCCTGCTGTCTGCGCCATGAGTCATCAGCCTTGCCGCTTGCAGCCTTATATTGAGAATTATAATCACTATGTTTAGCATAAGTCCTGATATAGCCTATATCACCTACCTTCGCCCCATAACGCATGGAACCTATCGCCGATTTATTGCCAAAGCTAGCTTGCGCTAAACCACCTTGTGTGTCTTTTGAGTTTTTAGTTATTATATTAATAACTCCATTTACCGCGTTAGCTCCCCACAAAGTCGCACCCGGACCTCGTATCACCTCTATGCGCTCTATGTCGCTTAATATTAGATCATGTGTATCCCAAATCACGCCTGAGAATAATGGTGAATATATGGTACGACCATCAATAAGAACCAATAGTTTATTAGAAAATTGATCATTAAAGCCGCGCGAGGAAACTGTCCAATTATTAGAGGAGGAACGGGCAACGGTAATCCCTGGTGCCATCCTTAATAGTTCTGGTATTTCAGTAGCGCCAGATCTTTTAATATCTTCTTGGGTTATAACAAAAATGGCTGCTGCCGCCTCATCCTTCGGTTCTTCTCTTTTAGAAACAGAGGTAACTTTTATATTAGAAAGCTCCTCAAGCGACATACCGGCGAGTTTTGCCGCGTCCTCATCGCTGATTTTTGAGCCATATGCTAACGCCATGGTCGGGTATAAAGCCATAATGGTAAGTGGTAATATAAAGCTTTTACTTGGCTTTAACATAAATTTTATTCCAGACCCTGTTTACTATTTATATATTATATTAACTATCTGTATTAACTTAATTTAGTTAAAATTTAATTAAATAGCCATATAGCTAATGAATTAAATATTCTTGATTAACATTGTGTTAATGGCTATATGTAATCAAACTCACTGTATGTATGATTGGCTATGCAACACACAAAAAACTACAGCTTAAGCAAAGTAAAATCTCTCCCCTTCTTGGGATTGTTAATCCCCGCGATTAAAGACCCGTCAGGCATGGCTATTGACTTATCACAGAATAATGGTGACATAATATTGTTTAACGTGATGGGACATAAGGTCATGCAAGTTAACCATCCTGACCTAGTTAAACGCATATTTATTGAAAATCAGAAAAACTACAAAAAAAACAAGGCATATATACGATTTGAGCCAGCGATCGGTCTGGGGTTACTAACAAGTAATGGTGATAAATGGAAGCGAGATAGGCAGAAAATTCAACCAATGTTCAATCGTGAAAGAATTTCCGGCTATTATTTTGATATAGTAAATATGGTTAGTGAGAAATATAAAAAGCGCTGGTTTAAGCTCACTGAAGGCGGCAAGGTCAGGATAAATATCACAGAAGAGATGGCAAAAATTACCACAGAGGTTATTTTACGCGCTATATTTGGGAAAAACATAACTGATGAGACGGTAATTTCGCTACATAATTCGTATAGTGTGTTGATAGAATATGTAAAAAATATAAGAATCCTGCATAGTGTTGACCTAAGAAAATTATTCTATATGCCTGCCTACTTTCGTTTTAGAAGAGAGCTAAAAAATATAGATGATAGACTAAGCTCTCTTATAGAAGAACATAGACTTAACAAATCACAAGATAATAAAAATCTTCTTAATCTGCTGCTTGAAGCACAGAAACAAGATCCTGAGAATTTTACGGATAAGGATATACGGGATCATGCGGTAAGTATGGTATTTGCTGGTTTTGAAAGCACCTCTATATTGATGCAGTGGATTTGGTACGTTCTTGATGATTACGCTCAAGTAAAAGACAAACTGAGAGACGATATAGTAAGGCACGCTCCATGCACAAAAACTGAGGATAGCGGTGAGCTAACCTTCGCGGAAATCCAGAATATGGAATATATGCCTTTGGTTCTTAAAGAAACAATGCGGCTTTACCCTCCATTCTGGATGACTGGTCGCGAGGCTATTGAGGATGATTATTTTGGTGATTTTAAGGTAGAAAAAGGGACTAATATAGTAATATCACAGCTTGCCATGCATCGTCACCATAAATTCTGGAATGATCCTAACAGCTTTATACCAGAGCGTTTCCTGCCGGAAAATGAGAGTAAAATTGATGATGGTATATATTTTCCATTCTTACATGGTGGTAGGAAATGCAGTGGCTATATGTTCGTCGATATGGAGGCAAAGACCATAATAGCGAAATTACTTCCCCTATTCAACGTAACAGCCCTTAATAAGATGAATAATCGCCTGAATCCCGGAATATCCCTAAAATTGAAGAAGCCTCTTATGGTAGAGATTGAGCGATTATCAAAAAGAAATGATAATCTGCCATGAGAGACTATATATAACGGCTATGTGTTAATTTAACACTTCCGGTATTCTGCCAACTGACATTCCGATTATTTTCGAGGATACCGGACCTCGGAACTTATAGTTAGTTCTATTAAGCGCGCTTATATCAGAATATATAAGATACCACTTAACATCTGGATGTATCGGATTTTCTGGCATCTCAACATCATAACATATTTTCGTGGATCTTACCCCGAAATTATTAGCGACAGTACGCCAGCTTCTTGCCATCGGGTAGGTTGATTTAACAAACAGATAGTCCACATCTGAAATTATCACTTTATCATACATGGCTTGACACATGCCATTAAATACATCTCTGCTTCCATTGTCCTCAAGTATCGCGAATCTTGATATTTCCGCATGTTTTTTCTTATCAAGCTGAAGATTTGGAAAAGTGGAACGCAGATTAAAACCATGTTCTTCCATGGGCAAATCCCACTTTTCATCACCTTCACGTATGGTTAGACGACATCCACCTACACACAGCCTACCTTTACGGGCAATCAATATATAACTTAATTTATCATGCAAGTCCTCTTCACCGCTGAACTCGCAAGTACCAAAAATTCTTCTATACATTATCTCGCGAAGCCTAAAATATTGGTGAAGAAAACCTCTATCTTGAGTAAATTCATAAACTATATCCTCACCAAAACTGTAAGGTTTTATTAAACGTCTTGATATTACATTTTGTAAAGTCCCAATGAAACCAATATCATCCATCCTACTACTGGATGTACGCAATTTAGACATAATCGTGAACCCTGTATTTAATTCTGTATTATTGATACTTATTTATAAAAAGCTAAAAACGAAAACTTTAATTAAGCATTTATTAACTACTTATAAACAAATCAATATATTTTTATTATTATTGGTTGCAAGATTTGCCTAGCTTATCACTTCCACTATGTGGATGTCATCTCCAATCTTATGATTTATATTGAAATTTTTACTTATGTATCTTTTATGCAACATATCACAACTTTTTTGACACAACACATTAAAACCTAGGTTTTCAAAAAACAAAGAAACTTTGTCATAAGGAATTGACCATCTTAGCGGGCTTTTTTCTTTATTCAGATAAAGCTTTTGTATCATTCTAGCAAAAACACTTCCTTGCTCAGCCATACTAAGGCTAGTAAATATACATCTTGAGCCACTAGGGCAAGCAGCCTTAATAGAGCCGAAAAGACTAATAACGCTATTTTCATCAAGGAACATTAGTAAACCTTCAGCTATCCATAATGTTTTTACAGACGAGTCATATAGTTTTGATGATGAAAGTATTTCAGACAGCGGATTGCGTAAATCACCATCTAAAAACTCTATGTTAGTCGGAATTGTTACATTACTTTCCCTGAGGCAACTATATTTAAACATCTGTGAGTCATCGCGGTCAATCTCAATAAATTTTGTATTCTTATTTTTGACCGCTAGCCTTAGCGCTAGGGTATCAAGACCGGCTCCTAATATTACCACCTGACCGACATCATTGCCAGCAAGAAACTCTGTAGCTTGTTTCTCTATTTCCTTTTTACGCAGATAAAAATGGCGTAACCGACCGGGATTCGTAACAAACTCACCTATTTTATACTGCCAACTATAAGGTAATCTTTCAATGATACGAGATAGAAAGCGCGCCTTCGCTGCCTTTGTCGCCATTATCTGGTGTAAGCGAAGCGTTTCCATATCCCTTATATCATAAAAAACAGGGTTATTCATAACCGCTACTACCCCTTGTAGTACAAACCAAGCGGTAAAGTCCGGTTTATAAGGCTTAGCGGCTGTAATACACATGAACTCTTACTTCCTATTATGGATAATTTACTGGCAGATAAGAATAAATATATCCACAGCTAGGTCAGAGTCAATGCCCGCCTAAAAATTTCTCTGCCTCGAGCGCTGCCATGCAGCCGGTGCCGGCGGCGGTAACAGCCTGCCGAAAAATTTTGTCCTGAACGTCACCAGCGGCAAAAACACCTTCTATGTTGGTTTTGGTACTATCTGGTTTGGTTATGATATAGTTTTCTTTATCAAGCTCTACCATACCCTTAAATAACTCTGTATTAGGGGAGTGACCAATAGCGACGAACGCACCGTCAACCTTAAGTTCTGATAACTCACCAGTTTTGACATTTTTAAGACGAATATTATTTAGGGCTTTTGGTTCATCAGCCCCTAAGAACTCATCAACTACACTGTCCCAAATAACAGAGATTTTTGGATTATAAAACAACCTGTCTTGCGCTATTTTCTCCGCACGCAGACTATCACGACGATGAATGAGAGTAACTTTAGAGGCTATATTAGCGAGATAAAGAGCTTCTTCTACCGCGCTGTTACCGCCACCAATCACCGCTACTTCCTGATTCTTGAAGAAAAACCCATCACAAGTAGCGCAAGCTGAGATACCAAAGCCGGAAAATTCTTGCTCACTTTCAAGCCCTAACCAACGAGCGGTAGCACCGGTTGCGATAATTACACTTTCAGCTATATATTTGTCACCAGATTCACCAACAGCGCTAAAAGGACGAGAAGAAAAATCAACATTCGCTATAGTATCATCAATAATCTCAGCTCCTACATTTGCCGCCTGTTTTTCCATTTGTTCCATTAAAAATCCACCCTGAACAGCATTCTCAAATCCAGGGTAATTCTCAACATCAGTAGTTATGGTAAGCTGACCACCCGGTTGCAAACCACGCACCATAACAGGGTTTAGACCGGCACGAGAAGCGTATATAGCGGCAGTACAACCAGCAGCACCAGAGCCAATAATCAAAATTTTTGTCTTATGTTCCATAATATTGATGCCGGTATCACAGTCTATAATTATTATCTAGTAACCCATAAGTACTGATAATACCGGCGCTCCTTTCTATAATTTGTTTATAGTTTAGCGGCGTTATCTTTAAGATACTCGGCGACACCTTCAGCGTTAGGCTTCATGCCTTTTTGACCACTTTGCCAACCGGCCGGACAAACTTCCCCGTATTCCTCGTGAAATTGTAAAGCGTCTACCATACGGATAGCTTCATCCACATTACGACCAAGAGGCAAATCATTTACCACCTGATGACGTACCAATCCACTGCCATCAACAAGGAAAGTGCCACGAAAGGCAACAGCATTACCAAGAAGCACGTCATAATCACGAGAAATTGACTTGGTTATGTCGGCAACCATCGGAAACTGAACATTACCAATTCCACCTTTATCTACCGGAGTCTGTTTCCACGCGAAGTGAGTGAAATGAGAATCAACAGAAATACCAATAACCTCAACACCACGTTTTTTGAACTCACTCAAACGGTTATCAAAAGCTATAATCTCAGACGGACAAACAAATGTAAAGTCAAGTGGCCAGAAAAATAGCATACCTATCTTGCCTTTTTTCGTAATCTTACCAGACTCATCCTTTTTAATGCCAAGATGCGAAAAAAGGTTGAATTTCTCATCAAAACTACCATCAGCCATAACAGCGGTCGCGGTAAAATCAGGGGCTTGTTTTCCTACTAACACACTCATAATATCTCCTAACTTTAATAATTATAATAACTATAGTTGTTTAATTTTATTTTTGCCTGTAAAAATAAACACTTCACTTAGATAATTTCCCAGATATAGTACTAGTAATATAAAAGTTCAAGTGTGAGAAAACAAAAAACATACTTTTTCAGTCAGGTATTTTTACTATCCACCTATAGACATATGAGTGAGCTATAAAATACTGTGAGAACATAACATTAGGACAGCAGAATTAAACAAAACTACGCAATGACAAATTTTTTCAGACAGAATTTTGATAAACCACAACTAATACCGCTGCTATTTATAGTGATGGCGACTATTGTGCTTACCTCTCTTGGTGTGTGGCAAGTAAAACGTCTAATCTGGAAGAATGGCCTGATAGCGGAAATCAAACATGCTGAATCAATGCCTTCTCTTGCTAGCTTGCCACGTCTTTTGGATGATAAAAGTAGAAAGAGTTTAGAATACCGCAAGGTAAATATTAGAGGTGAGTTTAAGTATGATATGACCCTACATATGGTCGGAAGACAACTTGGCAGTATCCCTGGATATTTCATGGTCACACCATTTGAGATTGTTGAGGATGGCAGAATTATATTAGTAAATCGTGGCTTTTCACCACTTAACAAGGAAAGCAAACCACAGGGCATACAAGAAGTAACTGGAATTATCCGCCCTGCTAGAACAAAACGTTATTTTTCTCCTGAGAATATGCCAGAGAAAAATATTTGGTTTTATGAGGATATTGTGGCGATGTCGGGAAAGACTGGGCTTGATATTACTCCTATAATAGTTGAGGAAGTGAAGAAAAAAGGCGATAAAGGTTTTCCGATTGCTGGAGATGGCAAAACTAATCTTTATAACGCTCATCTTGGCTACACGATAACTTGGTTTTCCACCGCTATAATCGGAATTATTATGTTTGGATTTTATTACAGAAAAAAAGATAAAGATATTAAAGAATAATCATGAGATATATATCAACTCGTGGAGATGCCCGCGAACTTTCATTTGAGGATGCTGTACTTGCTGGACTTGCTAGTGATGGCGGTCTTTATGTACCAAAAGAAGTCCCTACCCTATCAATGGCTGAAATTACGGAAATGGGTAATCTGAGTTATAGTGAGTTAGCGTATAATATAATATCCAGATTTACCGGTAACGAAATAGATAGTGATGACTTAAAGAACATCATAAATGAATCATATAAGAGTTTCCGCCATAAAGCGGTTGCCCCTCTTAAGCAACTTGATAGCAACACTTATCTGCTGGAGTTATTTCATGGAGAAACTCTAGCATTTAAGGATTTCGCGCTGCAATTTTTAGGCAGGCTGCTTGATTATATTCTGAAAAAACGTGGGCAAAAAATCGTAATAGTCGGAGCAACTTCAGGAGATACTGGATCAGCAGCGATTGCCGGATGTCGTGGTCGTGACAATATGGATATTTTTATAATGCATCCACATAATAGAGTTTCAGAAGTCCAGCGTAGGCAGATGACTAGTGTTATGGATAGCAATGTTCACAATATAGCCCTTAAAGGCACTTTTGATGATTGTCAGGATATTGTAAAAGCTTTATTCGCCGACGAATCATTCCGCAATCGTTATAATATTACAGCGGTAAACTCTATCAATTGGGCAAGGATATTAGCGCAAGTTGTATATTATTTCTATTCGGCTACCCGTCTTGGCACGCCAGCGAAAGAGGTAAGTTTTTGTGTGCCAACTGGCAATTTTGGGGATATTTACGCTGGCTATATCGCTAAAAAAATGGGTCTTCCCATAGAGAGACTTATAATAGCCACCAACAGAAATGATATTTTAAGCCGGACGCTTAAAAGCGGAGAATATAAGATAGAAGGCGTTGAACCATCACTTTCACCAAGTATGGATATACAAATTTCTAGTAATTTTGAACGTTTGCTTTTTGACCTTTATAATCATAACGGTAGCGAAATAAAAACAATGATGGAAAATTTCCGTAGCGTAAAAAAGCTTACACTGTCAGATAGCGCACTGCTTCGCTTGCGCAAGGAATTTATGGCGGAAAGCGCTGATGATAGCGAAACCATAGCTACCATAAAGGAATGTTTTGAAGATACAGGAGAGTTACTAGACCCACACAGCGCTGTCGGCTTATGTGTCGCTAAGAAAATAAAAAACAGTCTCACGTCGCCCGTAATAGTTCTAGCTACCGCTCACCCAGCGAAATTCCCAGAAGCAGTAAGTAAAGCATGCGCTATAAATCCAGTGCTACCACCTTACCTTTCTGACCTTTTGGAACGTGAGGAAAAATTTATAGTGATTGATAATAACGTATCCGAAATAAAAAATTTTATTGAAAAGAATATATGACTTACCGATTAACTACCCTTAAAAATGGGATGAGGGTCGCCAGCGAGTTTTTACCCAGCATAGAAAGTGTAGCGGTTACAATAAGTGTTGGCGCTGGCGCTAGGCATGAGAATGAGGATGAAAACGGCATCTCACATCTGTTGGAGCATATGGCGTTTAAGGGCACCAAAAACCGTAGCGCTAGCGAAATAGCCGAAGCCTTTGATTCAATTGGCGGGCATCTTAATGCCTATACCTCTATGGAGATGACGGTTTATTTCGCTAAAGTGCTAAAACAAAACACCGAGTTGGCGGTGGATATACTGGCAGACATAATCCAAAACTCAACGTTTCTTGAGGAAGAGCTTAAAAGAGAGAAAGAAGTTATCATTCAAGAAATAGCTATGCATAAGGACTCACCGGAGGATCTGGTGGTTGACTGTTTTGATAGCGTGGCTTTCGCCGAGCAACCACTAGGCAGGTCAATACTTGGAACAGAGGAAAATATTAGGTCGTTTGGCAGAGACAAGCTTATCTCATATATGCAAAGCCATTATACTACCGAAAAAATAGTAATAAGCGCGGCGGGAAATATAGAACATGAAAATTTTGTTTCTATAGTGGAACGTTTTTTTGATATGCCACCATCAGATAAAACAAAGAAGCACTGCGCCGCGAAATATATTGGTGGTGGTAATTATGTTAAATCAGATTTTGAGCAATTGCATATTATTATGGGATTTCCAGCGGTAGCGCTTGACTCACCACAATATTACCCGATGCAACTTTACGCTACCATACTGGGTGGTGGTATGTCATCAAGACTATTTCAGGAGGTACGTGAAAAGCTTGGCCTTGCCTATAATATTTACGCGGGAGCCTCAGCTTACGCCGAGCTTGGAGTTATGAGCGTGTATTCAGCCACCTCACCGGAAAAAGCACGTGAACTCTCATATACTATATGCGAACAGCTAAAAAATATGACCGAGAACATTTCGGACAAAGAATTAATTAAGGCAAAAAATCAACAAAAAGCTGAACTTCTAATGGCACGAGAAAACCCGCAAACTGTAGCGAACTGGATTGGTCGCCATCTTATATTGCTTGGTAAATATAATGACGCGTTTGAGATAATTAAAAAGATTGAGGGTACACAAAAACATGAAATAATAAATCTTGCCACGCAAATAATAAATGGGAAAATGACTGTCGCCGCACTTGGTGACATCTCACATATGCCGGATTATGAGGAGTTAAGCGGCAGACTCGGAGATTAGGGACTAGAAGCTAGAGACTAGGGAATTGAGATCAGCAGACCATACTAGCGGCGAATTTGGTTTAAGGATTAAGGCAATAGGCGATGGTAATTAGGGAACCCCAACTATGGATAAGAAAAACCGCTCCCCCCTTGCGGGTGGAGCACGCGAAATCAAGTGACAGCGCAGATTGAGCGGAGGGGGGTAGAATAGCAGGCAGACATACAAACACCCCACCAAAAATTGAGGCGTTACCCTCTTCAATTTTTGACTCCCCCACAAGGGGAGAGTAGAGTAACAGCAATAAGTTAGGAACATCTTAGCCGTAGTTCAGGTTAGGGAACAAGCGCGCATGGTGGTCGTTCCTGTATAGCTAACCTAATTACAAAAATCCAACTTACCTTCGGCAATCAAATCCACGTCCTGCCCATTTATATAATCTATATTACGTTTGATATAAGCGACTATGGAAGATACATGCTGAGGTTCTACCTCTTTGCCTCTATAGAGATTACGCTTTAAGCTCTCAGTGAGTTTTTCTTTATTATCAAGAGATTTCTCATAAGAATCCATACGCCCATAAAAGGCCTTAACCATTTTCTTTATTCGTTTGCCGATTCCGGTATCACTGGTTCCCATTTCACGTAAATTTCTATCCATATCCGAAAAAAATACTTCCCATAGATTACGGATAAATTCCGGATTCTTATCTCTTATACAATGAGTCACCATGAATATATGCAGGATGATAACGTCAAAACGACCATCTATGGTATCCTCAACCTCACATAGCTGATAAAAATAAGGATTACGGGAATATTTTACTAAAGATACATAAGCGTGGTGAGCCGCCATATCTTTTTTTGGCGGAGAGAATATTTTTCTAAAAAACGAGGCTATCACGCGGGATTTCCTAGCATTTCCTTTTGTAATTTCTCAATAGCTTTCGCCTCTATCTGACGAACTCGCTCACGTGAAATATGGTATATCTGACTTAAATCCTCAAGAGTGTTTGGGTTTTCCTGAAGGCGACGACGTTTTATAATATCCTGCTCACGTTCACTCAATTTTTCCATCGCCTCGCCTAGCAGCTTGGAGCGGATTTCTTTTTCCTCACGCTTTACCAAAGCCACCTCATGACTCTCAGCTGGCTCAACCAGCAAGTCTATCTTTTCCTCCTCACCATCAGTATAAGCGGTACTGTTTAGATAAACGTCATTGCCTGACATACGGCTATCCATATCAACCACTTCTTTTTTGCTGACATCAAGGATATTCGCCACATCCTCAATTTGTTGCTCACTCATTCCCCGATCACCGGTCGCGCCTATCTTATTTTTTATTTTCCGTAGATTAAAAAACAAGCGCTTCTGAGCGGCACTACTGCCAACTTTCACCATTGACCATGAACGTAATATATATTCCTGAATAGCCGCCTTAATCCACCATATGGAATAGGTGGAAAGGCGAAACCCCTTCTCTGGCTCAAAACGTTTTACCGCCTGCATCATGCCAATATTGCCCTCAGCGATTAACTCTCCCATTGGCAGACCATAACCACGATAGCGAAAAGCTATTTTCACTACCAACCTAAGATGGCTGGTAACTAGGCGGTGAGCCGCAGAAACATCTTCCTCTTCACGCCAACGACGGGAAAGCTCGTACTCTTCTTTCTGCCCGAGAATCGGAAATTTAGCTATGTCCTGTAAGTAACGACGCAAACCGTCCGCCGAAGATGGGGCAGCCGGTATCGCGATAGCCCTAGACTGAGATTTTCCACTAAAATTCATATCACTAAACATAATGTATATATTCTCCAAACTAACTATTCATTACCTATAGTCTATTATCCATATATGTACGGTTATAGATATTTCAATGACTATTCTTTATTCCTTCACCTTGCACGACAATGATCGCTCATAATCTCTATGGAGGCGGCATTTTACCAACAAGAACAAAGTAAATCAAGAAGAGTTGATAATCTTTTTACTAAAAATAGGCAATTATTGCCTATATAATAGATACATTACCATAGCGCCAGATATAATTCAAGTAGTTCTCCGCCAATCAGTTGTGCCATCAGGCCTATCCTCAAGCATAACACCTTGTTCTAAAAGAATTTTTCTTATATCATCGGCACGATTCCAGTTTTTTTCCTTCTTGGCGGCGGTACGCTCATTTATCAAATTCTCAATTACAGAGTTACCAGAGGAATCACCTCCTTTGAACCATTCTTCAGTTGATAGAGTGAATAATCCAAGCGACCTGCCCATAGAATATAATTCCGCTCCACTGGAATTATGCATGAGACTTACCGCTTTTGGCATATTCAAATCATCACTTAAAGTGGTGATAAACTCATCGGGAAGCTGGGCATCGGCAACCTCTATTTTCCGATACCATTGATTAAGTGTGTGAGTGGTTCTGACAAGCAACTCCTCACTCCAATCCATCGGCTCATTATACTTGGTAACGAGCAAGGCAAGCCTTATGACCTCTCCTCTAACTCCTTTATCTAGCACGTCCTTTACTGTAGTGAAATTTCCTAGTGACTTACTCATTTTCTCACCACCGACAGTGAGGAATCCATTATGCACCCAATAAGCCGCAAAGCTAGAATTTTCAGCAGAGCAACGGCTCTGAGCTATCTCATTTTCATGGTGAGGGAATTTGAGATCCGCGCCACCACCATGTATATCAAAATCAGCACCTAAATACTTATTACTCATCGCTGAACACTCAATATGCCAACCCGGTCTGCCCTTACCCCATGGTGAGTCAAATACGCTACTTTCGTCATCATCACTATCTGCTGGTTTCCATAGCACAAAATCACCGGCGTTTTCCTTGTAACTTTCTACTTCTATACGTGCTCCGGCAATCAAATCATCCAATTTCCTGCCGGAAAGCTCGCCATAAGCTGCAAAACTGTTCACCCGAAACAATACATGTCCGCTAGCTATATAAGCATGACCACCATCAATTAATTTCTTAATCATCTCTATCATTTCACCAATATGGGAAGTCGCCCTTGGCTCATGGGTTGGCGGCAAGCAATTAAGAGCTTCCATATCATCATGAAACCAACCCTCTACCCGCTTGGTAAGAGCGGAAATTGGTTCACCAGCGGTTTTGGCGGCGGCGTTTATTTTATCATCAACATCAGTGATATTACGTACGTAAGTAACGTGTTCTCTACCATAAATATGACGCAGTATCCGGAACAGAACATCATAGACCACCACGCTACGAGCATTACCTAAATGTGGGCGGTCATAGACGGTGGGGCCACAGACATACATCCGAACGTTACTAGGATCTGTTGGTTTGAACTCTTCCTTTTTGCGACTTAGTGTATTGTATAGATTAAGCATTGTTTTTTCTGTTTTCTACAATTCTGCCTGTTATAGATGGATTCTTATGAGTGTGAACAACGGCTAGAATAATCAAGTTATGTTCTTCCCGATCAAACTGGTAATATATATGCTACGGAAACCCATCAACCGTAGCACGCCTTATATTAGAAAAACACACGGCAAAAGAACAGGGGAAAATTCTCAAACTTTCAGTAACTCGCAATAAAGCGTCTATAAAACTCCTACCAATAACATGATTCTCTTTTACATACCAATCACGGGCTAAATTAATATCAGAAATTGCTGATGGATGAAAGAAAATCTCCACAATCACAAACCAGAAACTATATTCTTCTTAGCGTCAGCAAATGAAACTAATTCTACTTCCTTGTTACTTAACTCAGATACTCTTAATTCAATTTCCGTCTTTAACTCTTCGCTTATTGGTATAGTAGAAATCTCATCACGAACACTACCCATGAGATTCTGAGCAAGCTCTATCCTCTCTGCTATTGAAAGCCGCGAAAAATCAAAATTCACCATCCTTAACCACCCACTTCATAAAAACATCCTAAAAAATACGAAAAATCCGCTGCCAACCTCTAACGCTTAAGCCTATACATAAAAACTCAGCCGGTCAACCTTTGCCTTACCTTGTCCATGCCTAAAAGTGGCAACAGCTTCTTAAATTCTGGACCATACTCAAGTCCGGTCAGAGCTTTACGGATTGGCATAAAAAGCTCCTTACCTTTGCGGTTAGTGGTTGGTTTTATAGCCGCAAGCCAGCTATCCCAACTAGTATCATCCCACACATCTTGTGGCAATAAATGGTAAATTTCTCGCAGGAAGGCTCTTTCATCATGATTAAGCTCTGCGTTTATATCACCGTTAATTATGTCCCACCACATTTTCACTTCGGCGATATTTTTTATATTAGCGCGCACTGAAAGCCAGAATTCCTCGCTGGCAAATGGAATTAAATATTTCACCTCAGAAAAAGGCAAACTATGCAGTAGCTTCTCGTTTAATTTATTCAACTCATCAACGTCATAATTAGCTGGCGCGCGACCAAATTTATTAAAATCAAAACTCTCAATAAGTGGTCGCATGTCATCAAACACCTCAACCGCATCTGAAGTACCTATTCTCGCCAACAGTGAATTTATCGCCATCGGCATTATAGAATTCTCACGCAAAGCCCTTATGTCATTTCCACCAAGACGCTTGGACATTTCACCGTCTTTGGTTTTAAGTAAAGCGAGATGAGCGAATTCCGGCACGGCAAAACCAAGAGCTTCAAATATCTGTGTTTGCACGGCAGTGTTAGAGACATGATCCTCACCACGAACTATATGGGTAGTTCCCTCCTGCCCATCATCAACCACTGAGGATAATGTATAGAGCGGGATGTTATCCTCGCGAATAAGCACCGGATCGCTCATATGGGTCGCCTGTAAGCGCACCTCGCCACGCACTAAATCATTCCAGATAATCGGTTTATCCTCAAGCAAAAAGCGATAATGCGGTCTTAGCCCTCGCTCCTTATACTCGGCTTTTTGCGCTTCTGAAAGCTTAAGAGCAGCACGGTTATAGATTGGCGGCAATCCACGTGAGGCTTGCATTTTGCGCTGTACATCCAGCTCCTCCTGTGTCTCATAGCATGGATAAAGTCTGCCTACTTCTATTAATCTTTGTTTCGCCTGCTCGTAGTGATCAAATCTTTCTGATTGCTTGAAAAAACCATCCCAATCAAGACCAAGCCAGATAAAATCTTCCTTAATGGCATCCTCATATTCACGTTTAGAACGCTCCGTATCGGTATCATCTATCCTCAGCCAGAACTCGCCACCCATTTTACGGGCGAACAAATAGTTGACCAAAGCGGTTCTCATATTACCAATATGTAAATAGCCAGTAGGAGACGGCGCGAAGCGGAGTTTAATCATCTGTCAATAACAACGAAATCATGTAAAGAGTTTCCTGTAGCACTTTTTTTGGCGCTTTTCCAGCAAATACAGCACTACGAATCCGCCAATCCTGATTTTTCATATGATCCGCAAGAACGAAGCCGTTTATCTTGTCCATTTTAATCATCACCTGAAACGGTCGTGATTTTTTTACGCTTGTAATGGGGCAAGCCAGCATTAATCCTATCCTGTTATAGGATAATGAAGATAAAACTAAAGCCGGTCTGTGACCAGCCTGCTCACTACCGGCATGAGGAGAAAAATCCATCCAGACAACATCGCCACGAGACGGAATATATTTTTTTACGGACATTTACCAAAATTCCCTACCAACTGGAGGAGAATTCCGCCATTCATGCGCCTCCTCATCCGTGTTTGGATTATAATCCTCTGGAATTTTCGCAAGCAAATCTTTCAGAGTATATTTGTAAGGAGACTTTAACTTCTTAAAAGGATTAGCCGTAATGACCAGCTTGTCGTCAACAATCTCCATATTTACTATGGAATTTTCCTCAAATCCCAGCTCTTTCGCTAAGACCTTTGGGATACGAACCGCAAGGCTATTACCCCAACTATTTATATTTGTTTCCATTTTGCGGTACCGTAATAGTTAATATATACTATACAAAGTATATACATAAAATATTAAAATAACAACAGGCAAATCATTTACCACTAAATTCTGGCTTTCTTTTCTCATTAAAAGCGGTGATGCCCTCCATCCGGTCAGCGCTATTTAATAAATTCTGATAATGCTCTGACTCACGAGCCAGACCATTATTTAAGAAATCTTGGAAATTATGTCCACTCGCCGCTTTTACAGCTCTTAGAGAAAGTGGTGCGTTTTTCGCTATATTTTGAGCACAGGCAATCGCCTCCTCCAGCAGGTTTTCCTGCGGAAAAACCCGATTTACGATGCCCCAGCTATAGGCTGTATCAGCTGATATTGGTTTGGCGGTAAATAATATCTCTTTCGCTCGCCTTAAACCAGCGGCAAGAAGCAGATTTTGTGTTCCGCCCATACCCGGCATAATACCAAGTGACACTTCTGGCAAGGCGAAGGTAGCGTTATCACTGGCGTAGATAAAATCACAGCCAAGAGAAAGTTCAAAGCCACCGCCATAAGCTACTCCACCGACCGCCGCTATCACTGGAATCGGACAATCCATTACCGATTTTAGAGCAGCGCGAAATAGCTGGTGCTGCGCGCGCCAATCATCCGAACTCATATTATGACGTTCTTTAAGGTCAGCGCCAGCGCAAAACGCTTTATCACCCTCCCCCGTAAGCACTACCGTCCTTATATCAGTGGAAATAGCGGTAAGAACCTCAATTAACTCCCTTGCCATAGCCGAATTAAAGGCGTTTGCCGCCTGTGGACGGTTTAGAGTTATAACCGCTATATTATTATGATTTTTAACCTTAATTACTGATTTTTGATTGGCTGCCATAGTCATAAACATTAAAATACTTGTTTTTTTGAAAAGAAACAACTAAATGTAGCTGCTTCATATCCAATTATTCGTGAGAAAAGAACATGACATTACCATTAATGCCAAAAGCTACCGCCGTATGGTTGGTTGAGAACACTAAATTAAGCTTTGAACAGATAGGTAAATTTTGCGGGATGCATCCTCTGGAAGTGCAGGGCATTGCTGATGGTGAGGTTTATGCTGGGATTCGTGGACAAGACCCTATAGCTGGCGGGCAACTTACCAAAGAAAATATACAGGAATGTGAAGAAAATCCTGATAGTTTTCTGCAAATACGCGATAATGCGAAGAAATATATAAATCAGAAGGCTAAAGGCAGTCGCTATACACCTATCGCCCGCCGTCAAGATAAGCCGGATGCGATAGCTTGGCTGATAAAAAACTATCCAACAATGAGTGACCGCCAGATAACCAAATTGGTTGGTACGACTAAGAATACTATAATGGCGGTACGTGACAAAACTCACTGGAACAGTAGCAACATTAAACCTCGAGATCCGGTTCTACTAGGACTTTGCACACAGACTCTCCTTGACGCCGCTGTCGCTACCCTAAAACCCGCCGAGGAAGCGCAGCAATAGTTAAGTTTTGCTCCCGCTACGGGACTCCTGTCCCTCGCATGGAGCATTGCTGAAGGATCGTACAGCTTCGCTGGCTGATGGCTCACTCGGTCTATTGACCGAGTTCTTGTTCCCTAAACTCCAATTCATTGTTTTTTGTCCCCGTAAAAATCCACTGATTCTTACATGGGGCACGCTCACGGCTGGCATGACCTGCTGGTCATGCTTCTTGTCCCCTAATCTCTATTGTCTAACGCCTGATGCCTAACTCTTATCTAGCCATCTTCCAGATGAAGCAGCAAGGAAGCGCCGATCATTATCACCACCAGCGAAGGTGTCCAAGCGGCTAGACTTATCGGTATGGTTCCAGCCGCGCCGAAAGCGAAAACTATATCACTAAAGAAATGGATGAGAAATCCTGTTATCACACCTGACACTATTAATATACCGATTTTACCACGACGTGGTGGACGCAATGAGAAAACTGCCGCTATTAACACACTGCCGACCATCAAAAAAGGTGATGAAAGCAGCGTATGCCAGTATAATTTATGTTTTAAGGCAGAAAAACCAGCCTCTTCCAGCATATCAATAAAATTTGGTAACTGCCAGAATGAGATAGTCTCAGGCGAGGCGAAACTATCCTGTATATGCTCTAATGTCAGGCTGGTTGGCAGCTTATATTCTTCTATTTTCTCCGATGCTTTTCCTGGAATAGAGCGTATCACCTCGCTAAGCAAAAGATAGTCACCAATTAGTATAGCTTTTTTAGCGTCCAGCCTCTCTACGAATTTCTTGTCGCGATCAAAAGAAAAAATAATAACTTTCATAAAAGACATATCATCTTGCAAGAGCCTTGCGGCATGAATTATGTGCTCGCTTATATCCATTACTGTTCTACTTTTACTAATGTTGCTTTCCGCTGAAGGTTCTATATCTTCTAACTGCCTAAGCCACAAACCTGATGGTGATACCGCAAGTAGGCTGGCGCTAGCGGATAAATATCTATTCTCCATCTGATCACTTCTGGTCATGAGCGCGGCGGCAAACGGATTAAATACAGTCGTTACGAATACACCAAGGATAAAAACCAGAATTACAGCAGGAGAAAGAAATTGCCACACCGACACACCGGCGGATCTCGCTATTATAAGTTCCTGCGTTTTAGTAAGACGGCTAAGAGATGCCATGCTGCCTATGAGCACAGCATAAGGGATAAGTTTTATAGCAAAGCTAGGCATTTTAAGCAAAGCTAGGCTTAATATAACATGAAACGGGACACCATCAACTTTTCCAGCGCGACGTATCAACTCAAGTATATCAACCAGTGAAGTCACGGCAAGCAGACCAAACAGGGCGACCATTATGTATAGCAAAAAATATTTGCCTATATAATAGGATAAAGTTAGGGGCAGTCTCATGTCACTCTCCGCCTAACGTTGCTGGATGGCACGTGGTCACATAATATCCAATAAGTAGCAACTACCGGTATCAGCAGAACGATATAAGCAACCGGAACCATAAACTCATGAACGGCCATAGCGCCCCTTATGCCAATCGCGGCAAATAACATAAGTGTCGCCATAATTACCGAGGCTGTTATCCGTCGCCACTGCCCTCTTCTATTGAACTGACCGGAAAGAAGAGTAGCGATAGCGACCAAAGTGAGACTCATTATGTAGGCAGGCCATAATATACGTTGATGACCCTCTGCGTGCCTTTTAATTATCTCAGATTTTGTAAGATTAGCCTCATCACCGTTAAAACCAAGAAGCTCGCCAACAAAAAGTTCTCTTTCATCTGCTTTTCTACTGGTTATAGATTTGGTGTAAAGGCTAATATCAAGAGTATATTCATCAAAATTAAGGAAGGACAGTCTACCATCTTTTATTTCCTGTCTATTGCCATTTTCAAGCAGGAAGCGAGGTCCCTTAGGAGTTTCCACTAATTCACCTGACTCCGCCATCATGGTTATGGATTTATCTGGCTGCCTACTATCATGCACTAAAATACCATGCAGTTTATTATCAGCGTCACGATTGCGAATAAAAACCGTAAGCCCATTTACTGGATTGCTAAATACCCCTTCCTGCACCAACAGAGATACATAATTATTTTTAAGCAACGATTGCATATCACGAAAATTCTTATAGCTCACCGGCTGAAAATAAAATGATATGGAATAAGCAAAAATAGTTACCATGAACGCCACTATTATCGCTGGCTTCGCTAGTTTCCAGCGACTAAGCCCCATCGCCTGCATAACCACCAGCTCACTATCGGAAGTAAGTTTGTTATAGGTAAACAGCACAGCGCAGAACATAGCAGGCGGCAATATAATTATAAGCAGTGAGGGAATAAGCAGCATGGTAAGATGCAAAAACAGAGAAATGGACACACCTTGATTTACTATGAACTCAACAAAGCGTAATGCCTGCGTGAGCCAAACTATAGAGGTTAGGCTGAACACTATCAGCGAGAAAGAATGAACCAAATGTCTTATTATATATTTGTTATAGTGATACATTAGCTGCTATACACTAATTATATCTTGACTTGAAGTAACCGTTTAGATGTTGGGTGATTTGTGATATTACCTGCATTATATTAAATAATAATACTCTATCTTCATCATTAATAACTTTTTCAAACATAGAATCTGTTTCAAAAAGATCTGCTTTTAGAGGAATAGTAATCAGCAACTTATCATCATAAAATTCGGCTTGGATCGATTGATTTATGCTGTCTATTTCTGAACTTATGGGATTTTCTTTTGTTAAATCCAGACTATTTTTATACAGCTTATTATACTCATCATCTAAAGGAGATTTTCTTATAGATGGCAATGCTGTATAATCAAGTAATGCCTGCACAATATAAGCCATTTTGTCATCAAAATGCTGCCTTTGTTCCTTTGTATTGGATAGTTGTTTGTGTAAAAGCGAAATAGATTTTATAAAATCTGCTGATAAAAGTTTTTCTGCCTCAGCCACATCAGTAGAGAAAGCCTCATACATGTCTTCTATCTCCTTTTCAGGCAATTTAACATTATTATATTCAGCATATTTTTTGATTATTTCTGGAATATTTTTCTGTTTATCCGCGATAAGTACTGTGTTTCCGGAAAATGGCGCGCGCAGTTTAATATTCGTTTCGCTTATATCTATAATTATTAAAAGACCTCTAAAAATAGCCACACGCTTTTTATCAATTATGTTAGCAAGTTCTGTTTCAGCGATTTTTACCGTACACTCATTTATAACACCTTTTATATAATCCTCAGCGGTATAAACTTGATAAGGTGGGATTATGGTAGATTTTTTTATATCAAGAGGAAATGTTCCGCCGTCAGGCGCAAACTCAAAGTTTCCAAAATACCTTAACAAATGCGAATAAACATGGTCTTTAAGTGAATAATCCCGTGCGACCATTCCTGCTTTTTTATTTTTACCGCGATACTTAAAGATAGGACGAACAGCGATAGTTATGCTAAATATTATTATAAAAAACGAATAAAGAGATATAAAAAATGGGGTGGTGTAATCTGTTTTAACAAAATCTACCCCTTGCAAAACAGCAGTGTAAACCGCTAATTTATTTAATATAATGTCAATGTAAGCTGCTAGCCAATCAATATAAAAAGGCAAGCCTAATATCAGAAGCGTACCCATACAAACCATTACAATAAATATTTTTTTGTTATAGTTCCTACTTGATTCTAAGCTAGCGGCAAATTCATCAAAATATTTCTTAAAATTATGTTCATCAAAATTTTCCATAACCCTCCCACAAAACTGACGGTAAACTTGCAAATGGTTTTCATATTATCATTGTATTCTTATGTAGTCACCTTATAATCACAAATAATCACAAAAAAGTTAATGGAAAAAAGGAACAAAAATTATGAAAATACATTTCTCTGAACTTACTAAAACAACAGTTGATAAAGCGGTAATATTTCTTATCGGAGAGGATAAGAAGCTCTCACCAGAAGCAAAGGAAATTGATAAGAAAGCCGGTGGTCTTCTCAGCAAAGCGATAGAAAGCAGTGAATTTTCGGGAAAAAGCGGAAAGTTCCTCTCGGTTAGTCTCGCGCAAGGAGCAAGGGCTGATTTCGCTATTTTAGCTGGCGTTGGTAAAGCTAAAAATATTGAGGAGAATTCTCTTGAAAAGCTTGGTGGAGGGCTTTGCGCTAAACTAAACAGCCTTCGGGTGAAATCAGCGACTTTAGCTATTGAGGTTGATAAGATAGGCAATGTATCATCGGATCGGGCGGCGGCGCTTATCGCTAATGGAATGAGGCTACGTAGCTATAATTTTGACAAATATTTTACTAAAAAAACCGCTGATGAAAAACCAACATTGAATAGTTTTACGGTAGCGCTGAAAAATCATAAAGAAGCCAAAAAGAAATATGGTGAGTTGGAAGCGGTGTCTGACGGGGTCATATTTACTCGTGACTTGGTGAGTGAACCGGCTAATGTCATAAACCCTGAGACGCTGGCGGAAGAATGCGCAACACTTGAAAAACTTGGTATAGAAGTGCAGATATTGAGTGAAGAGGAAATGTATAATCTTGGCATGGGCGCACTACTTGGTGTTGGTCAGGGCTCTGCCTATGAGTCACAGCTTGTGATTATGAAGTGGAACGGTCTAGGCAAAAAATCAAAAGAAGCTCCTCTTGCCTTCGTTGGCAAAGGCGTGACCTTTGATACCGGTGGAATCAGCATAAAACCATCCGGCGGCATGGAAGAAATGAAATGGGATATGGGTGGCGCTGGTGTGGTAATCGGCTTGATGAAGGCACTTGCCGGACGCAAGGCAAAGGTGAACGCTGTTGGTGTAGTCGGGCTGGTGGAAAACATGCCATCTGGCACCGCGCAACGCCCTGGTGACGTGGTACAATCATATTCTGGGCAAACCATAGAGGTACTTAATACTGACGCGGAGGGTAGATTAGTTCTCGCCGACGCGTTATGGTATACGCAGGAACAGTTCAAACCGAAATTTATCGTGGATCTGGCAACCCTTACCGGAGCGATAATCGTGGCTCTTGGCACTAGCCGCGCTGGAATTTTCTCTAATAATGACAAGCTTGCCGAAAATCTGTTTAATACCGGCAAAAAAATCGGTGAGGAAGTTTGGCGATTGCCGCTTGCTGAGGTTTATGATAAGCAAATAAACTCTGACATCGCCGACATGCAAAATATTGGTAAAGACCGTGAGGCTGGTTCAATTACCGCCGCCCAATTCTTGCAGCGCTTCGTAAATAATGTGCCATGGGCGCATATTGACATCGCTGGTGTGGCGTGGAGTAAAAAAGATAGTGAGATTATACCAAAAGGCGGAACTGGCTATGGGGTACGCCTGCTTAACCAATTAGTAGCTGATTATTATGAGTAGCAAGCTAGTACATTTTTTTCAGAAAAAATTCCCTTTCGTTAAAATTGAACATGGTTTTGGTGCTAAGTATTTTCATTATAGCGTAGGTGATGAATACGCAAAAACAGGATTTTCTATCCCTTATGTAGAAGTACCGGATGAAAATCACGTAGAAAGCTTTCATAGAACATATACGAGCTTTATGTCCGCATCTATTGCTGTGGCTGTTGCCGCCGCATACTATGGAAGTAAATATCTTGATAAGCCAGTCGGTATTGATAAAATGGACATAGGCTTCCTTTGGTTTTTTATGTCTATTGCAATAATTATCTATATCATTGGTCTGTTTTTTGGAAGATATGACGCAACCATAATTCCAACTAATATGGGTGATATAGTGGTTGTTCATGACAATAGCCATCAATCTATTATTAGTGAAATATATAAACGTAAAAAAGAAGAAATTATCAGGATTTACGGAGAAGTAGACAGCTTAAACCATCCTGAAGATGAAATGAACAAGTTTCTTTGGTTAAAAGATAACAATTTTATATCCACTCAGGAATTTGAAAAAGCCCGCACCGCAATAATAGCTAGCGCAGATAATGGGCAACTATAGGGGACAATATGCTATTTAAGCAAACTAACAATAAATATTTTCCATCTTATTATAAGACGGAATTAAAATTTGAGGATAATGAGCTAGAATATAGCTTTACAGAAGATGGAAAGAAAGTTGGTAATTCAATTTCGTATGATTTAATACCCGATAGGGTGTTGTTCAAATTAGAAAAACCATTCCATCTTTTTAAGTATATATTTATATGCTACATTAGCTTTATTATAATCATAATAAGTTATGATCTTCTATTCGCAGGATTATCTTCTAAATTTTTATATGCATCAACTTTAATAACATCCGCGTTATTTATTTATAATTTCTTTCAGTATATCTATAAAAAACCAACCGCTATCAGCTACATACAAACACATCCCCTAATAGCGATTATTCACGATGGGCAACAGAAAATTATTCTTGGTGAAATTAATAAACGTCGTTATGAAAGCAGACGGAAAAAAGAAATAAAAGTTAATTTTGACAAGCCATATTACAAAGAATCCATTAGATTCAAATGGTTACGAGAAGATGGCATTATTTCCGAGGAAGAATTATTGGATGCACGCAAAAAAATTGCGGCTATGCGCAACCGAACAAATTTATATCCGTCAGATACAAATAAAATAAACTAACTACACCACATATGACAACTAATAATGTTAATACCACCATAAACTTTTATCATCTGACCACCTCTTCTTTTGACAAGGCGCTGCCCGCTCTTTTGGAAAAAGCGATCGCCTCTGGCTATCGTACCCTGCTTACAGTTTCTTCAATAGAACAGGCAAAAGCAGTAGATAATTTACTTTGGAAATACGAGCCTTACAGCTTCCTTCCACATGGGATTTATGATGATAAATTGGCTGAAAAACAACCCATATTAATATCATGTGAAATGGAAAATATTAACTCAGCGAACTTACTTATGATTACCGACGGTAGAGAAATAACCCAATCTGATAAATTTGATAAGATAGTGGATATTTTTGATGGCAAAGATAAATACGCGGTTGAGAGCGCTAGAAAAAGGTGGAAAAAATACAAAGATGAGCAATATCAAATAAATTATTTCAAGCAAAGTGAGTCGGGAGTCTGGCAAAAGGCGGCTTAGAGTATTGTTTATATTTTACAAACAACTTACGAAAAAGATTGAAAAAGCGGTTAAAAACGCTTAAAAGTTGGCTCAATGAAGCAAATAAATAATAGTTAGGACATTAATAATGCTGTCATTTCAGCAGATTATCCTTAATTTACATCAATTCTGGGCGGATCAAGGGTGTGTTATACTCCAACCATATGATATGGAAGTAGGAGCCGGCACCTTCCATCCGGCGACATTGCTGCGCGCGCTTGGCAAGCAACATTGGAAAGCCGCTTATGTTCAGCCATCACGTAGACCAAAGGATGGTCGTTATGGAGAAAACCCTAACCGTCTTCAGCATTATTACCAGTATCAGGTTATACTTAAGCCATCACCCGATAATATTCAGGAACTTTATCTTGAGAGCCTGAAAACACTTGGCATAGATCCACTTAAACACGACATACGTTTTGTTGAGGATGACTGGGAATCACCAACATTAGGAGCATGGGGGCTTGGCTGGGAGGTATGGTGCGATGGTATGGAGGTAACTCAATTTACTTATTTTCAGCAAGTTGGTGGGATTGAGTGCAAACCGGTTTCTGGCGAGATAACCTATGGTCTAGAACGACTCGCCATGTATATACAAGGTGTAGAAAATGTCTATGATATTGATTTCAATGGGGCTGGCATTTCTTACGGTGATGTATTCCTACGCGCGGAGAAGGAATTTTCCGCTTACAATCTTGAATATGCCGATACTGACATATTGCTACGGCATTTTGAGGACTGCGAAAAAGAATGTGAGTCCTTGCTAGCTAAAAATCTACCGCTTCCGGCTTATGACCAATGTATAAAAGCCTCACATTATTTTAACTTGCTAGACGCGCGTGGAGTAATATCAGTTACTGAACGAGCCGCCTATATAGGTAAAGTAAGGAGCCTTGCTAAAGGTTGCTGTGAAAAATATGTGGAAGCGGCATAAATAACATAAAATGAGTAATATAAAAAAATGATTGGGACAGACTATGCATAATTTATGGATTATAGACAGCTTTACTCCTATCCCATTTAGGGGAAGTCCGGTAGCTGTTTATTTATTAGATGAATTTCCTGTTGATAAGAGGATGCAGTTGCTGTCCGCGCGCGCTAATCTTGGTGAGGCTGCTTTTGTCGTGAAAAACTCTCCTCTTAATTTTCATCTTAGATGGTTTTCTCCATTTGGTGAGACATTGTCTTGTGGACACGCTACTGTCGCCGCAGCCCATGTTTTAGCGCAAACTGGACAAGCGCAAGCTGGTGATATAGTCACCTTTAATACCGCTGCTGGTTTACTTAAAACCAAAATTATAAAAAACCGAAAAATTGAGATAGATTTACCTTCTCTACCTGGCAAACAAGTAAATGATATTGATATAGAGGGAATAATTGGTACGGATGTTATTAACTGCGAGAAAAATGATAATGATTACTTAGTAGAAGTAAAAAATCTGAATACACTTTTTGGAATAAAACCCAACGTGAAAAAACTTAGCGCGGTTCAAGCTCGCGGTATTATAATTACTACAGCGACAGCGACAAGAAAATACGACTTCGCATCACGTTTTTTTGCTGCCAATGGTGAGTGTAATGAATATCCGGTGAGTGTTTTCGCGCATTGTTTCCTTGCCCCCTATTGGAAAGATAGGCTTGACAAAACAGAATTTCTTGCCATGCAGGCATCAAAGACACGTGGGGAAGTGAAGATAGAACTGGATGGTGAACGCTTGTTAATCAGAGGAAACTGTATTACGGCGTTAAAGGATATGATAAATCTCTCCAATAAAAACTCTAAAAAGGAGGCTATCGCATGATGTTAACTATGATGTATAGTAAATTGCATCGCATAAGAGCTACCCACAGCGAACTGCATTACAACGGATCAATGGGTGTTGATAAAAGCTTCTTGGATCGTGCCAATCTGTTTGTTGGTCAACAGGTTGATGTTCTAAATGTAAATAATGGCAAACGTTTCCAGACTTATCTCATAGAAGAGGAAGCCGGCAGCAAGCGTGTTGGTATTTATGGAGCGGCGGCTCACCTAGTAGACCCCAACGATACCCTAATAATAATCGCTTACGCCCAAATGACAAAAGAGGAAGTAAAAACACATAAGCCGAAAGTGCTGATTTTTGACGAAGAAAACAACATAGTAGAAAATGGCTGATTTACTTTTAGAGATTTTTTCGGAGGAAATACCAGCTCGTATGCAAGCGGCGGCGGCTTCTCGTCTGCTTAAATCTATAGCCGATGGACTTGATAATGCGAGCGGAAAATCTTTTGTTACTCCTCGCCGGATAGCTGTTATAATAAGTGACCTTCCTGAAGTTCAACCCGACGTAACGCTGGAAATAAAAGGTCCTAAGGTTGGAGCGCCAGAAGTTGCTATCAATGGATTTCTTAAAAAAAACAACCTAAAAATGGAGCAAGTTGAAGAACGTGATGGGGTTTATTTCGCGACTATACATGAACAAGGAAAACCAACTACTGAAATAATAAAGCCTTTAATTGAGGAAACTCTGCTTAAATTCTCATGGCCAAAATCAATGCGCTGGGGTGAGAAAAATGAAAGTTGGGTGCGTCCTTTACACAACATACTATGTATTTTTAATTGGAAAAATGTCCCAGTAGAGTTTGCCGGTATCATAGGAAATAATGTTACCTATGGTCATCGCTTCCTCGCTCCTGAGAAAATCGTGATAAACTCAGCGGAAGACTATGAAAACTTGCTTGAGAAATCCTTTGTTATAGCTGATAGGGATAAACGCAAAAGCCTTATTATCAAGCAAGCTCATGGAGAAGCCGCCACCTATGGTCTCACCATAAAAACTGATGAACCTCTACTTGAGGAAGTAACCGGATTAGTAGAATATCCGAATATATTGGTTGGTAAAATTGACGGGGAATTCATGGATCTGCCGCCGGAAGTGCTGGCAACGGTCATGCGCTCGCATCAAAAATATTTCGCGTTACAAGATAGTGCCGGTAAGCTATCATCATATTTCGTTATCACGTCTAACATGCGAACTGAAGATGATGGCAAATCTATAATTTCCGGCAATGAACGAGTTTTGCGCGCCCGTTTTTCTGATGCTCGTTTCTTTTGGAATAGCGACCGCAATAAACCATTATCTGACTGGGCGGAAGGACTAAAATCCGTAACCTATCACGCGAAGCTTGGAACGATAGCGGATAAGGTGAAACGGATAACAAAGATAGCTTTAGAGATTGTCAAATACCTTCCAAAAGCTGATCCACAGCTAGTACACCGCGCCGCTCTCCTCTGTAAAGCTGACTTAGTGACCGGTATGGTTGGAGAGTTTCCCGAACTACAAGGAATAATGGGACGATATTACGCTTTACAGCAAAAAGAACAGCAAAGTATAGCGGACGCTATTTGCGACCATTACAAGCCAGCGGGAGCAAGTGACGGCGTGCCGACAAATCCTGTTTCTGTCTGTGTGGCACTTGCCGATAAGCTGGATACGCTTAATTCCATGTTCTCTATCGGTGAGAAACCAACCGGTAGTAAAGACCCTTTCGCTCTGCGTCGTGCAGCTTTAGGAGTTATCCGAATATTGCTTGAGAATAATATACATTTGCCGCTTAGTGAATTTGTTAGCAGTGAGTTAATGGATTTTTTCCATGAACGACTTAAAGTTCAGTTGAGAGATAGCGGAATAAGGTATGACGCTATAAACGCGGTGATTGGTAGCGGCGATGATGATATTCTTCTGATAAAGATACGAGCGGAAGACTTACAGGAATTCCTAAAACAGGATGAAAGTATCAATCTTCTTGCCGCTTACAGACGAGCAGCGAATATTGTCAGTGCTGAGCAAAAGAAGGATAAAACCAGTTATTTTAACAAAAATATAGATAAATCTATACTTGAACAGGAAGAGGAAAAAAATCTTCTGCTCTTGTTAAAGGAAACTGAATCAACAATTAATAATCTGATAAATCAAAATAAATTTACTGAATCCATGTTGGAGATGACAAAGTTTCGTGTACCGCTTGACCAATTTTTTGATAAAATAATGGTTAATTGTGAAAATAAAAATTTACGAATAGCAAGATTATCTATATTATGCCTCGCTCAAAATATTATGAATAAAGTAGCCAATTTCTCGCAAATTGAAGGGTAAAAAGGATAAGATTCAAAAGGAAGTAAAAAATGAACGCACAAACAGGCACAAAACTTAAAGAAGAAATGTCCGAAAAAATGGTTTATAGCTTTTCTGGCGGAGCGGCTGATGGCAATGGTTCCATGCGTAATTTGCTTGGTGGAAAAGGCGCTAACCTAGCGGAAATGTGCTCACTTGACCTGCCGGTTCCTCCTGGTTTTACCATAACCACTGACGTTTGCATAGGTTATTACGCCAACAATAAAAATATGCCAGAAAATCTTAAAGCGGAAGTAACGCAGGCTCTTGGCAAAATAGAAAAGACTGTGGGAATGGTTTTTGGTGATTCCGATAACCCTTTGCTACTTTCGGTACGATCTGGCGCGCGCGCCTCAATGCCTGGTATGATGGATACTGTGCTTAATCTTGGATTAAATGATACTACAGCGCAGGCTCTGGCTAAAAAAACCGGTAATGAGCGCTTCGCCTACGATAGTTACCGTCGGTTTATCCAGATGTATAGTGATGTCGTGCTTGGTGTTGAGCATTATCATTTTGAGGAAATATTAGAAGATAAGAAAAGAGAGCGTGAGATTGATCTTGATACCGAGTTATCGGCTGATGACCTTAAAGATCTGGTAAAACAATATAAAGAAAAAGTGTTTGAGGAAAAAAAATCGGCTTTCCCAGAAGATCCAAATGAACAGCTTTGGGGCGCTATCCGCGCGGTATTTGACTCATGGATGAATCCGAGGGCTAACACCTATCGCCGGCTGCACGACATACCAGAAAGCTGGGGAACGGCAGTTACCGTACAGTCAATGGTTTTTGGCAATATGGGTAGTGATTGCGCGACCGGTGTCGCTTTCACCCGCAACCCATCAACTGGTGAGCGTAAATATTACGGTGAGTTTCTAATAAACGCGCAAGGTGAAGATGTGGTAGCCGGAATCCGTACTCCGCAACCACTTGATGAAATGCCAGCGGTTATGCCTGAGGTTTACAAGCAGCTTACCGATGTATTTGATAAGCTAGAGTCACATTATCGTGATATGCAAGATATAGAATTCACCATTCAGAACAATAAATTATGGATGTTACAAACCAGAAACGGTAAGCGTACGGCGAGCGCCGCTATTAAGATAGCCGTTGATATGGTAGAAGAAAAAGTAATTGATAAAAAGGAAGCGATAAAACGTATAGACCCGCTATCGCTTGACCAGCTATTGCACCCTACCCTTGACCCAAAAGCCGCTAAGACCGTTATAGCGACTGGGCTGCCGGCTTCACCGGGGGCAGCGTCTGGCAAGGTGGTATTTACCGCAGAAGACGCGGAAGCGATGGCTCTTGAGCATAAGGAAAAGGTGATATTGGTAAGAATAGAAACCTCACCGGAAGATATTCATGGAATGCACGCGGCGCAGGGTATACTTACCGCTAGAGGAGGAATGACCAGTCACGCCGCTGTTGTCGCGCGTGGTATGGGTAAATCTTGTGTGTCGGGAGCTGGTGAATTACATATAGATTACTCCAAAAAAGAAATTAAAACAGGTGGTTACACTGTAAAAGAGGGCGATATTATAACCATTAATGGTGGAACTGGTGAGGTAATGCTTGGGGAAATCGCCACAGTGCAGCCTGTGCTGTCCGACGATTTTAATAAGCTGATGGGCTGGGCTGATGATATACGTTCTCTTAAAATACGCACTAACGCCGAAACACCTCTTGACGCGGAAGTAGCTCGTCGTTTTGGCGCTGAAGGTGTGGGATTATGTCGGACTGAGCATATGTTCTTTGACGCTGAACGCATAACCGCTATGCGAGAAATGATCGTAGCGCAAAGCTCTGAAGGTCGTAAAAATGCTCTTGCCAAACTACTTCCGATGCAGCGTGATGATTTTATTAAACTATTTAGTATAATGCATGGACTTCCGGTAACTATACGTCTGCTTGACCCACCGCTGCATGAGTTCCTTCCACATACGGAGGAAGATATAAAGCAAGTAGCTAACGCCGCCGGAACTAGCATAGAAACAGTGCGGATGCGCGCTCATGAACTTAAAGAGCAAAACCCAATGCTTGGACATCGTGGATGTCGGCTTGGCATAACCTACCCTGAAATATATGAGATGCAAGCAAGAGCTATTTTTGAGGCGGCGGCTACCATTATTCTGGAAGGAAAAGATAATGTAATACCAGAGATAATGATTCCACTGGTTATGATGCCAAAAGAATTGAACATTCTCAAAGATCTGGTGGATAATGTCGCTAGTTCGGTGATGGAAGAGAAGAATGTAGAGATTAAGTATATGGTTGGCACGATGATTGAGCTGCCACGTGCTGCTCTACGTGCGGAAGAAATAGCTGAACACGCTGAGTTTTTTAGCTTTGGAACTAATGATCTTACTCAAACTACTCTTGGAATCTCTCGTGATGATTCGGCTTCTTTCATAGAGTCTTATAAAAAACAGGGAATTATAGAGCAAGATCCTTTTGTGTCATTAGATCAATCCGGTGTTGGTGAGCTTATTGAAATAGCCGCCAGTCGTGGCAAAAAGACCAGAGATACAATTAAATTAGGTATTTGTGGTGAACACGGAGGAGATCCAGCTTCTATATATTTCTGTCAAAAAGCAGGGCTTAATTATGTGTCTTGCTCGCCTTACCGTGTGCCAATAGCCCGCCTTGCCGCCGCTCAAGCGAAAATAAATTAAATTATGACAGCTTTTGACGAAGTTATTTATAAATAATCGTAAGATATTGATTATTAATATATTATCTTATTATTCCATGATGTGTAGATGACATATCTAATTTAATATAAAAGCTTGCTAACGAATATTTAACCTTTAATCGCTACCTTGTAGAATATTTGGACATTTTGTTGCATTAGAGCAATCATAGGACGAACCGTATCAATTTGGAACGATACCTTTTCCTGTTAGAGCGACTGCATATGATTGTTTTGATGTATAATAAATTGTGTTTGTAACTAATTTATAGGAGCGTTTGATGAAAAATACTAATAATCCTAAGCTCAATAACAGTGGGGGTTTCACCCTTATCGAATTATCAATAGTGTTGGTAATCATTGGGCTTATAGTGAGCGGTGTGCTTGTTGGTCAATATCTAGTAAAAGCCGCTGAAGTGCGTGCGACGATAGCTCAGTATGAAAAATATAATGCTTCTATGAACGCGTTTAGAACAAGATTTAATGCTCTACCTGGGGATCTCACATTCGCTGAAGCGAACTCTTTTGGTATTAATCCGGCGGCTGGTTCTTTAACCGTTGGTGGTAACGGTAATGGACTGGTTGAGAGCACTTCATCTTCTAATCTTAACGCTCCTGTAAGTGAACCTCTACTAATCTGGCAACAGCTTACTGCCGCTAATCTTATTGATGGTTCGTATGGAACCGCTATAACAACGGCAGCTCAAATGGCCGCGTCCCCTACTCCTGACTTATACTTCCCATCGGCTAAAACTGGTCGTGGTGGTGTTTGGTTGGCTGGCTCTAGTGGTGGCCTTAACTATTATGTAATCGCTAACGTTACCGGTGTTACTACTGGTGGCGCTGGTACTGCTACCTACGCTACAGCTGTTGGTGGCGCTATTACTCCAGTTGAGGCTTTCAATATAGACAGTAAGATTGATGATGGTCTGCCTAACACTGGTATAGTACAAGCCCGTGGGCACGCTACTATGTCTACTACCGCTGATACATTATTCGCAGCTCTTGGAGGCAGTTCGCAGCCTACTTGGACTAATACAACTGGTGCTTCTGGTGACTGTGTGATCGGAACTTCAGCCACCGCTACAAATGACACTTATAACCGTAGCACAGCTACTGGTGGTGATACTCCAGCATGTAGCTTGCGTATGCGTTTTAACTAGTATTAACACATAATATTAGTGTTAAAAAGCCTCCTGAAAATTTCAGGGGGCTTTTTTAATAAAATCTTTATAAAACAATGGTCGTAAAAAAAAATTAACGTGATTTTATAAGAAAAAACCTGTATTATCTAGGTGTAGACAATAAAAATTATTATTAGCAATAAATAGAAATGGCAGAGGATAATAAACCGGTAGCAGTAGATCAGCTATTAATGGCACAGCGGATGCAGGGTGCTGGTGGGGGTAATAATGATGACGCTCAGCAACCAGATCCTGATGATACCACCAATAATAGCTATGCGTGGATAGAAAGAATTTTTGGGATTAAAATAGCCTCGTTTTTTTCAACTGGAATATTCGCTCATATAAAGCTACCTCAGGCGTGGAGCGATAAAAAAATGAACCAAATGGCGGCACAGATGAACTCAAGAGGTGGTTCCGTCGCTAGCTTTACTGGTAGAGCATTAAAATTAGGGCCTGTTGATTTCAGCAATCTTACCAAACCGGCTATTGAAAATCCGGCGGTTTCTGGTGATGGTGGCCTTCAATTCGCTAATGTTTCCAGAGAAATGCTAGGTAATCTTACTCCGCTAAATACCGGTGATAACCGCAAGGCTTCTGGTATTCAAATAACATAATCTTACTATATATTTACAAAATAATATTTGATTATAAATAAACAATGGCTAAACTCCGCAAAAGATGAGAAATAAATTCTGTTCATAGCCGCTTATTTTATTTTTAATGAGTTGGGTGTTAGGTAAATGGCTATGGTTACTAAGTAAGGTGATTTATGAAAATAGCGGTGTTGCGTGAAAAAACGGAAGGTGAAAGGCGGGTAGCCGCTACTCCTGATACTGTAAAAAAATATATTGAGATTGGCGCGGAAGTCATAGTTGAGCGAGACGCTGGTCTTGGGGTAGCTATCTCGGACAAGGATTATGAGAAATATGGCGCTACAATATCGGATGATATATCAGACGCTGATGTGGTTTTGTGTGTTAACCCTCCGTCTGAGAATAGTTTATCAAAAATGAAAAGTGGTAGCAACATAGTTGGAATGCTGTCTCCCTATGCGAAAACTGAGTCTATAGAGCATTTTAATCAAAATAGTTTGTCCGCGTTCTCTTTAGAATTATTACCTCGTATCTCAAGAGCGCAATCTATGGATGTTCTATCCTCACAAAGTAATCTCGCCGGATATAGAGCGGTAATAGATGCAGTAGCGACTTTAGGTAAAGCCACGCCGATGATGATGACAGCGGCGGGAACTATCGCTCCAGCCAAGATCCTTGTAATAGGAGCCGGTGTCGCTGGTCTTCAAGCAATAGCCACAGCTAAAAGAATGGGAGCTGTTGTCTCGGCGTTTGACGTGCGTCCGGTAGTTAAAGAGCAAGTGGAAAGTCTAGGAGCAAAGTTTATTGAGGTTGAAGACACCGAATCAGGAGAGGCAACTGGTGGATACGCCAAAGAGATGAGTGATGATTATAAACGCAAGCAAGGAGAGCTAATCGCACAAACTATAAAAAAACAAGATATAGTTATATCAACCGCTCTGATACCTGGAAAACCAGCTCCGGTGCTTATTACTGAGGATATGGTAAAAACTATGAGAGAAGGCTCGGTTATAGTGGATCTCGCCGCGTTAAACGGTGGAAACTGCCCTCTTACTGAACTCGACAATGTTACGGTAAAATATGGCGTAGCACTTATCGGTTACAGCAATATGCCAAGCAGAGTAGCGATTGACGCTAGTCAACTTTACGCTCGTAACATATATAATTTTGTATCTACTTTACTAATAGGGGAAAAATCTATAAATATAAAATGGGATGATGAGTTGGTAAAAGGTACATTGCTTACGAGGGACGGAAGCACTATACATCCTATGTTCGCGTGAACTAATCATCAAAAATGAAATGAGATAATAGTTATGTTTGACAGTGAGACAATAAACCAGAAAGCTGAAAATCTTGCTCAGATGGCGTTTGAGCTTTCTGAGGATGTCAATAAAATGAGCCTACGGTTACAGGAGCAAAGCGGGATTGATCCTTCGGTGTTTGGGATAACTGTGTTTGTTCTCGCCTGTTTTGTTGGGTACTACGTTGTATGGAAAGTTACTCCCGCTTTACACACTCCACTTATGTCGGTTACTAACGCAATTTCAGGGATAATAATAGTTGGTGCGATAATAGCTCTTGGTCCTGAGGGATTTGGTTTCTCCCATCTTACGGGATTTATCGCTGTAGTAATCGCCTCAATAAATATATTCGGTGGATTTGTGGTAACTCAGCGAATGCTTTCTATGTTCCAAAAAAAATCCGCTAAAGACAAAGCGCCTTAGTAGTAACGGGCAGGATGCGCTCTATTCTATAATTTCGTACGAATAGACTCCCCATATGTCTTCTTTTTGGATCCATCCTTTGTGACCGCTTACTTGTATGTAGCACCATCTTTTGTCGCACTCCAGAATATTTACAACCACTTTTGGTGATAACTTTATCAGTGGCTTTGCCTCCTCATCGTGATCAATTCTTACGAAGGCAGTTCTTTTTTTTCTGACTATAGCTCTTCGCGCGCCTTTAAGCATGCTCTTATGCACCCATCCTATAGAATTATCCATATCACGAATTTTTTTCCATAGACCAAATTCTTCTATTATCTCTACAGGGAAATCTTTTTTTCTATAAACCCA
Organism: Rickettsiales bacterium; assembly: GCA_041396965.1. Taxonomy (NCBI): domain Bacteria; kingdom Pseudomonadati; phylum Pseudomonadota; class Alphaproteobacteria; order Rickettsiales; species Rickettsiales bacterium. The sequence goes on along the minus strand of JAWKXN010000001.1, from coordinate 153,051 downwards.
TAATATAGGATAGCGAGTTCCCGGTCCTGTTCTTACATTAGCCTCATCCACTCTTAGAGAAACAAAGCGAGGGATATTCCCACCTGATTCTTCCGCCGAGTACGCGTCAAAACAGATAAAGCAGAAAAAAACAACTGATATAAATCGTAAAAGCATCATACCACGCCAATATAATACAGATTTATTTTCTATCAAATGATAATAATAAACAACTTATGTTTATAGGGCAATGATTTGATAATCCATGATTATATTAAAAATTAAAAGCGAAAAGTTTCAATGTGGTATAAAAGCAGCTAACCGTAAAAAATGAAAACAAGTGTTAACAATTAAATTGCGCATTCATAACTTATGTGCTATGGCAACTACTATCGGACAATTGACTACTCAACTACAAAAAATAAGGGATATTTAGTTATGCGCTATAGAAATAGCCTCTCCAGTCGTTTTTTTATTTTAGCTGTGAGCACTTCCGCTTTGACGATTGTGTCTACAGCAGCTCATTCGCAAGTTAATATTCCTAGCACAGCTCGTCCTGAGGTAATACAAAGGCAGATACAAAATAGCCAACGCCCAGAAGTGACCGGTGAGCAACTTATAACAGTTCAAGACAAAGAAAGTAAAACCTTGAAAGGAAACGTATCTTTTCGTCTTAAGATAATCGAGTTTAACGGTATGACCGCTGAGGACATGAGGAATATTAAGCCCATATATGAAGAAAAACTCAGGAAAGACATAAACCTTCGTGAACTCAATGAAATAGCGGATAAGATTACCTCATATTACCGTAATAAAGGCTTTATATTAAATCGCGCGGTTGTTCCTCCACAAAGAATTAAGGATGGTGTGGTTAGAATAAATATTATTCAGGGTTTTGTTAGTGATGTCCAACTTAAGGGAGATGTCGACGTTACAGATAGTATATTGCATGAATACGCGGAAAAAATAAAAGAATCCAAACCTCTTGACGCTAAGACTTTAGAGCGTTACTTGCTGCTCATGGAAGATTTACCGGGTGTTGAGGCAAGAGCTGTTATTCAGCCGTCAGCAGATACACCACACGCCTCTCTTGTTACAGTGAACATTAAACGTAATAAGTTTGAGGGTAGCACAATAAGGGTTAATAATCGTGGTACTCGCTTTTTAGGAACTACTCAGGCGATAGGTGTGTTCGCAGTTAATAATATGCTTGGGATGAACGAACAGACAGCATTTAGAGTTATCAATACACCGTTTGAGCCGGATGAACTTAAATATTTTGGCGTGCGTCATGAACAGCCGATAAATTCTTACGGAACTAAAGCAGCAATTGACTTAAGCTTTATAGAAACCAATCCAGGTCATAATCTTGAGGTTCTTGATGTTGAAGGAACAAACTATGAGGTTAACGCGTCAATAAGTCATCCTATTATGCGTAGCAGGCAAAGTAATCTATTTGTAAATACTGATTTTTCTATACAAAGAGTGAATCTTAGTGTGCTGGACGCTAATATTTATAACGACAATCTTCGGATATGGACAACTGAACTAACCTATGATTTTGTTGATGAGACGAACGCGGTAAATCGTCTGGAAAGCAGCTTCGCGAAAGGTCTTAACTGGTTTGCTGATAGTGCTAGCTTACCTCATTCACGGGCTGGCGGAAAAGCTAGCTTTGAGAAATTTAACGCTAACTTTACTCGCATTCAGCCTGTGTATGGCTCTTGGTCAATTTCCACTTCTGTTGATGGTCAATATTCTTTAGATCCGCTTTATTCAGCGCAAGAATACGCTATTGGCGGCGCGCAATTTGGCAGTGCGTATGATCCAGCAGAGATAACTGGAGACTCTGGGATAGCTGGTCGTTTAGAGCTGCAATATAATGGTAATACCGAAAATAAATACGTTACTTCTTTCCAGTCATACGGTTTTTATGACTTAGGCAAGGTGTGGAATCGTAATATAGTGGCGAATTCTGAGCCGAAAGATAACTCTCTGGCTTCCGCTGGTATTGGAACTCGTTTTAACATACTTGACTCACTGACTGGCGATGTAGAACTAGCTTTCCCTCTAACCAGAGATGTCGCGGCTTATGGTGCGGATGGTTCAGCTCCACGTATATTTTTTAATATGCAGTATCGTTATTAATAAATTTATTAACAAACAAGGAGTGAAAAAACAAGCTGCTAATACTGTTAATACAATGAAATTAAGCAAGAATGACTATTTTTTAGCATTTACCGTTAATAATTTTACTTATAATTATTAACTATTACTTGACTAATGTGTCGGAACTTGCTTAAACACACTACAAATAAAAAATAAACAATAATAAATTTGTCACATCTGGGGAAAAGTTATGATTATTAGTCACTTCAATGGAGAAAATAAAAGCCTTTTGTTATCTTCAAAAAATAAGCAACAAGGTGGTCTATCAAAGGCGCTGTGCCTTTCTGTGGCGACGTTCGCGCTTCTACAAGCGAGTAATGCCTATGCTAACCCGCAAGGTGCGCAGGTAGTGTCTGGAAACATAACTATAACCACTCCAGAAATCAATAAGACCGTCATTAATCAGGGCAGTGATAAGGCTATAATAAACTGGCAGAGCTTTGATATATTACATGGTGAGACCACTCAATTTATTCAGCCATCAGTTAATTCTGTAGCTCTTAACCGGATAAGAAACGGTAATCCAACAAAAATATTTGGTACTCTTACGGCTAATGGGAAAATAATTATAGTAAATCCAAGCGGTGTGGTTTTTGGCGCTGGTTCTAAAGTTGATGTTGCTAGCTTGGTAGCAACAGTAAATGATATAAGAAATTCTGACTTCCTTGCTGGAAAAACCAATTTTTCTATAGCAGGCAGCCCAGGAGCTAAGATTATAAATGAGGGGACAATAACCGCCGCTGATGGTGGATTGGTAGCGCTAATTGGTCACAGTGTGCGTAATGATGGCGTAATTCAAGCTAACATGGGTAAAGTTATTCTTGCTAGTGGTCAAACAGCTAGTATAGATTTTTATGGTGATAATCTTTACAGCTTCGCAGTGGATAGTGAAACTACACAAATCGCTGATGGTGAAGCAGCGGCGGTTAGTAATAACGGCATAATTTCTGTTGGTGGTGGTAAAGTTGTGCTAACCGCTAAAGTGGCTAAGAACATCGTTGATAACGCTATAAATAATACTGGTGTAATTGAGGCTAGTTCCGCTTATATGGATGGTGGGGACATTGTACTTAGCGCTGATGGTGGCAATGTTAATGTTTCTGGCAAGCTTAACGCCTCATCCGCTAAAAAAGGTGGTAATGTAACCGTAACTGGTGACAACATAATTCTTGCAAAAGCGGATATTGACGCAAGTGGTAAAACCGGTGGTGGTAAAGTAAGAATTGGCGGTGATTATCAAGGTGGTGGTGAACTTGCTACTGCTAAAACCGTAACCACCGACAAAGAAAGCAAGATAAATGTGAGCGCTACCGATTCTGGTAACGCAGGAACCGCTATCGTATGGTCTGACGAAGCTACCGACTTTAATGCCACAATAGCTGGCACTGGCGGCACAAATGGTGGTGATGGTGGCTTTGCTGAGATTTCGTCTAAAGGTGAATTGGGATTTGATGGCTCTATTGACCTGAGCGCGGCTAACGGCAACGCGGGAACTCTGCTTCTAGATCCTGGCAGCCTGTTCTTAGGAAACTTTATTGATCATGCTTTCGCTGGAGATTTATTTGTAAATATAGCACCATTGGTAACAGCCCTAGATGGTGGAGCTAACGTGATAGCTTTGGGCACGAATAATGTAAGCGTGTTAGCTGATATGGTCTGGAGTGGAGCTGGTAATTTTACTATAAACGCTGGTAATAACGCCATAATAGAATCTGACATAAGATCGTTCTTTAATGGGGCGGCTAATCAAGGGGCGATTAATATAAACTCAGGAACCAGCGTGCAGATGGGCAATGCCAATATATGGACAAAGCGTGGTGATATTACGATAAATACTGGTGAAATGAAGATGAGCTCTAGTACTATAAAAAGCTCTCTTGGTAATGTGGCGATCAACAATACTGGAAGATTTGGTAGCAACATAGCGAATGTTCTTGGTGGTAAAGTAGTTACCTTAAATCAAGATATAACAGGCTTTATCCAAAACGCTGTTGATGCCATAAGTAATGTGGAAACTGGAGAGGCGACAGTTACTCTTGGCAACGGCACATGGAATGAGAATGTGGTGATTAACGGAAAAGATAATCTTACAATTCAGGGAAGCGGAGCTACTGTGGTTAATCCACTTGCCGCTGCTGATCCAGTATTTCTATTAAACAATACTCATAACGCAGCTATCAAAGATCTATCTATTGGCGGTGGTGAAGTTGGTGTTTCGGTGAATAATAGCTCTTTATTTGAACTAATAAACTCTTTGCTCCATGATAATTCTAGGATAGCTTTAGCTTTAAGCAATACCAATAACGTTTTAGTTACCAACAATAATTTTTTACGAAATAACGTTGCTATAAGTGGCATAGCCTCTGACTCTGTAAAAGTTATTGGAAATGAATTTTATAGGAATTTTACCGGTGTTAAACTTAAAAATGCTATTTGGTCTAAAGTTGAGAATAATTTGTTCTCAGGAGTTGGAATCGCCGTAATACTGGATAATATAGTAGGCGCTCCTATTTCAAATAATATATTTAACTTTACTGATACTGGAGTGGTGACATTCGCTGGAAATTCTATCTTTATCAATGATAATACCATGAATGGTATTAGGCGTGGGATTGACTCCTCTGGAACTACTGGTCTTACTATACTTGATAACATCATTACTGGGTTTACAAAACCAGCTGGTCTGGGTCTGCATGCCGTGAATATTGTAGATGGTCTTCATACTTCCATTAAAGGTAATGATATAAGCAACTTTACAAATGGTGTTCTGATTAACAACAGCAATAATAGCCGTATTGATTCAAACAATATAAATAATATGTTTAATGATGCTGTTTCCTTAAATAAAAACACTCACACACTTGTTATAGGAAACACGATAAATAACGCTAGAAATGGCGTGTTCGCCGACTCAAACTCTAAGATAGATATTGTTGATAACAATATTAGCAACACCAATAATGGTGTGTTGACGAATGGCAATAGCGCTCTACTTGTGTTGAGTAATAATATTTTTGATAATATCTTTGGTATAGTTGATTCCAACTCTATACTTACAAAAATTATAGATAATACTATTAGCGATAATTCTATAGGTCTTATAGCGAACAGCGCCACTTGGCTTACCGTTGATAACAACAGATTCTTAGGTAATCCTACAGGCGGAATATTTAATAATGTGGTTGGCTCTATAATTTCCAACAACCTATTTGAACAAACCGGTGCTGGCATTATCACAACAAATGGAAATTCTCTATTTGTTAGGGATAATATTATGAACAAAATCAATATGGGTATTATTTCCAATAACTCTACCGGTCTTACGATAATTGATAATAATATAAATGGTTCAGATGGTGGAGCTGGAGCTGGGTTGTTCGCGATTAGCGTGGATGGTGGGCTTAACACTTCTATTAAAGATAATATTGTAGATAATTTTGTGGATGGTGTAATTGTTCAAAATAGCAATAATAGTCGTGTTGACTCAAACAACATAACTAACATCATAAAGGATGCTATTTTCCTTGATTCTAATATTAGTACTCTGACCATATTGAATATCATAAATAAGGCTGGAAGTGGTATTCATAGCTTGTCAAATAACTTTATTACTATCGCTAATAATAGCGTAGAAAATGCTAATAACGGTATTTTTGCTGAGAATAGCACCAACTTGTCTATACTAACCAACGCACTGACAGATAATTCTGCTGGTATAAATGTTGTTGGCTCTGATAACTCTGTATTAAATGATAATACTCTAACGAATAACCTGTTTGGTGTTATTGTAAATAACAGTGATAATGTAAATTTGACCAGTAATGATTTCATAGGAAATGGTACTGGAGCATCTTTCTTTGATAGCGACAACGCAACCCTTACTGGTGATATATTTACCGGTAACGTGCTTGGCATCAATCTTGATAACTCACAAAATACCAACATTCGCGAAGCTATAATGAGTGTTCCAAATGGTGGCGTTGGTATGTTGATACAAAATGGTTCTGGTGGAACTTTAGTGCGTGGTCTTGATATATCTGGTGTTGGTAATAGCTTAGGAGTGCTGATAGACGGTGCTGGCAGCTCAATGCAATTTGACAGCAATACCAGTAGATTCTCCGGTCTGAATCAATATTTTGTACTACAAAATAATGCTATGTTTGGAGATACTCTGGATGCTAGCGCGCAATTCTTTGAGGGTGTTAGAGCAAGTGACTTTACAGTGGCGCAACGTGATGCCGCTGAAGCTAAAACTATAGATGTTGAGGATGGCATACCTACTATCGGTAACGTGTTCTATAAGAACTTCCCTGTAGCCGCTTTCCTTGCTCCAGCTAGTCTTACCCGTTTTCAGCAAGCTCCTCCTCTAGGTCTATTTTCATACGCCGGACGGACTATAACCAATGATCCAGGTGTAACCCCACCTCAATTCAATATATCTTCGCTGAATCTAAGCTTGCTTAGCCCAGCGGCAGGTGGTGCGGATAGTGGTGCGGTTAATCCTGCCGGTCTTACCCCAGATCAATTAGGTGGTTTAGAGCCAGCGGCGGGTGGTGATAATCCTCTAGCTAGTCTTTCTCCAGCGGCGGGTGGTCTCAGTTGTGGAAACAACTTCCTTGGTTCTGGATTCAATAATGGATTTAATCTAGGAACCTGTAATATTAATCAGCAACAGTAATAAATGACAAAAGCAAAAGACTTTAATAATGGGCGACCGGATGATAATGAATTATCCGGTCTGCCTCTCTTATATAAGAGACCAGTTCCTTTAGACTCTAACCGTCATAAAGAAGCTGGGATACGTCCGGTCAGCGATTATTCATTCGCAAGTGACACTAACTCTCTGCCACTAAATACTATTGAGTTAATTGAGGCGGCGAAAAACTATCCTGTAGTTTTTACTAACAATGAGAGTGTAATGCCAGTTGCGGTAGTTGGTCTTGAGCAAAAAAATATATTTATAAAGAATAATGGCTCATGGCAGGAAAACTCCTATATACCGGCTTATGTCCGTCAATATCCTTTTATATTCTTTGAAAGAAAAGAGGAAAACAAATTTTATCTTTGTGTTGACGAATTATCGCCACATTTTGCGGAAAAACCTGAAGATGGAGTAAGCCGTTTTTATAATGATGATGGCAAGCCAACCGAATTTACTGACAATGCCCTCAAATTCTGTACCGCTTTCTACCAACATCATTTAATAACTAGAAATTTCTGCGCTGATCTACAGGAGCATAAGCTGCTACAACCATATCAATCTGAAGTAACATTAAAGACCGGTCAGAAAAAACAGTTATCTGGTTTTAACATGATAAATGAGAAAGCCTTTAATGAACTTTCTGATGATGTGTATCTTTCCTTCCGCAAAAAAGGGTGGATACCGTTTATATATTTTATGCTAGCATCAGCTTCTAACTGGAAGAAAATAGCTGATTTAGAAGTGGCAAGAGCCGCTCATTAAAGAATATCTTACTGTCGTATCTAACCACACAGCCTACAATCTTTATCTTTCGCTAAAGTTACTTTTCTTATATTCATTGTAAGTGAATCAATAATTATAAGGAAACCTGAAAGACCCTGCCCTATCTCTAAATACTCTTTTATTGCTTCTAAAGCCTGCATACTACCAAGCATTCCGGCGAGTGGTCCGATGATTCCCTCTTGAGCGCAGCTTAATTCCCGCTCAGGTATTTCTGGTATCAAACAATTATAGCAAGGATGCTCTTTTCCAAGATAGGGCTTAAAGGTGGATATTTGCGCTGAAAAGCCACTTATCGCCGCTGATATTAAAATCTTCTTTTCTAAGAAACAGGCTTTGCTAACCAAAAATCTGGTAGCGAAATTATCACTACCATCAATAACAATATCAAAGTTATGAATTATACCAGCCGCGTTTTTATCGTCTATGCTATCCTCAAAAACCTCGACTAAACAATCAGAGTTTACTTCTTGCGCGCGGTCCCTAGCGGCGAATACCTTAGAACGTCCAATATCAGCGCTTTCAAAAAGTATTTGCCGCTGAAGATTAGAGATCTCCACCCTATCTGGATCAATAACGCCAATTTTACCAACTCCGGCGGCGGCTAAATAAGCGATAGCTGAGCTACCAAGCCCGCCAGCGCCAATAACAAGTATTCTTGCCTGTCCTAGACGTTCTTGCCCACCCTTACCAATTTCAGAAAGCACTATATGGCGCGCGTAACGCCGCTGCCAGTCAAGACTTAAATCCATATTACTCAGAGAATAAATCGGTACTTAAATAACGCTCGGCTGATGAGGCGGCGAGTGTCACTATCAGCTTTCCTTTCATATCAGGACGCGCGCCAACCTCAAGAGCGGCGGCGATAGTAGCTCCAGATGAAATACCAAGAGGCATTCCCTCAAGCTTCGCCGCTTTGCGAGCGGTGGCAAAAGCGGTTTCATTGCCGATTGTTACTACCTCATCTATCAAATCTTTTTGCAATATATCGGGAACGAATCCAGCGCCAATTCCCTGTATCTTATGAGGACCCGGTTTACCGCCAGATAAAATCGCGCTATCCTCAGGTTCCACAGCGATAATTTTTATGTTAGGATTACGCTCTTTTAATACTTGAGCAACACCAGTGATGCTACCGCCAGTTCCAACCCCTACTATAAACACGTCTACCTTGCCGTCAGTATCATGCCATATCTCCTCAGCGGTGGTACGGCGATGTATCTCGGGATTTGCCTGATTTTGGAATTGTTGAAGTATTATAGCGTTTTTGTTGGCTCCAGCGATTTCTTCTGCTTTTTCAATCGCCCCACGCATACCTTTGGCAGCTGGTGTTAACTCAAGATGCGCGCCAAGATGCTTAAGCAGCTTACGTCTTTCAAGCGACATACTCTCAGGCATGGTAAGGATAAGCTTATAGCCTTTAGCAGCGCAAATAAAGGCAAGAGCTATACCTGTATTTCCTGATGTTGGCTCAACAACCACAGTTTCGCTGTTCAGCTTGCCACTATTTTCAGCGGCCTCAATCATAGAAAGAGCGATACGATCTTTAACTGAGGATAGAGGGTTAAAAAATTCGGCCTTTACCGCTATATCAGCAACTACCGAAGCTTCTTTCGCTAGACGATTAAGGCGGATAAGCGGCGTATTACCGATAGTCTCTATTATATTATCGTAAATACGTCCACGATTTGGTTTATCAAGTTTTGCTGTCATAATATTCTCCTATTTTAATATTTTTATAATTGTTTGTATAAAAATACTGGTTAAATAATAAAGTCAATTTTCTCATCAGTGGATTTACCGATATTCTTAAGGGAGGCCTTCTCACACAGACTCTCTATATTTATCTGCTCAAGATACCTTAACATAACCTCATCAAACTCCTTAAATACCGGCTTTATAATTAATTCTGAAAGTTCTGTACTCTCATTTCTTTCTTTACTTGTCTGGTTATCCTTCTCTAAGTCGCCACTTATTGCCTCATAAATATCAGATACGGTTATACGCCTGCGTTCTTTCGCCAGAACATAGCCACCATTTGGTCCGCGCATTCCTCTAAGAATTCCCGCGCGCACCAAGCTTTGCATTATCTGTTCCAAGTAGCGAGCGGAAAGACCTTGCAAACAAGCTATCTCTTTACCTGATATTGCCCTAACACCTGAATTATAGGCTATGGTAACAACCGCCTCTACCGCGTAAAATAGTTTATTGTTAAATAAATTCATACAGTCCTGTTTATGTATAGTTTTTATTACGCATATCCAGTTGAGCCAAATCCTTTTATGTCCCTTGCGGTTTCATCCAAACAATCAACAGAAATCCAGCTTATCTGAGCAACTGGGGCTATTATCATCTGGGCGATACGCATACCTCGCTTAACCGTAAACTCCTCACCTCCTAAATTCACTATTATTACTTTTATCTCTCCACGATAATCAGCGTCTATCGTGCCAACGCAATTAAGCAGCGTAATACCATGCTTTAAGGCAAGACCAGAACGTGGTCGGATTTGCGCCTCAAAATCCGCTGGTAAGGCGATTGATATACCAGTTGGTATTAGCCGTCTGTCCATAGGCTGGATAATAATATCCTCACTCACCGCCGCCATCAGATCAACACCAGCCGCTTGTTGCGTCGCATAGGATGGAAGTGGCAGGTCATCACCATGAGCTAGCTTCACAATTTTCACCTTAAGCATAGATTCAGTCCTTCCCAATCATTAACTTTTCCGCTATTTTTTGCGCAAGCATTACGGCCGCTTGCCGCTTGGTTATATCATTCCAATATTCTTTGGTATCACCATCACCAAGAAATAAAATAGCGGTTTCATCACGCTCAAATACTTTACCGTTCGCGACATTATTTGCCAGAATCCAGTCACAATTTTTCTTTTGCCTTTTAGTTATGGCGTTGTCTTCTAAATCCTCAGTCTCAGCGGCGAAACCGATAACTAATTTAGGGCGATTCTTATGTCCCGCTACGGTTTTTAGAATATCAGGATTTTTAACAAGGTTTAGCACCAACTCGTCATTATCATCATTCTTCTTGATTTTATCGCTAGAAAACTCGCGCACCCGCCAATCACTTACCGCGGCTGCGAATATAGCGACATCTACCAGCAGGCTGTTTGTAACTCGCTCAAGCATATTAAGCGCGTCTGTTACTTGAGTAAATTTTACATTTTTTGGTGTATCAAGGCTGGTTTTCCCGCTTATTAAGGTAACATCCGCTCCCATTTCCGCAAGCGCTTCCGCGATAGCGTATCCTTGCTTGCCGGAAGAATGATTGCCTAGATAACGTACTGGATCTATCGCCTCAAAAGTAGCTCCGGCTGTGACAAGAATTTTAACTCCAGCAAGTATTTTATTTTTACTGCTGTCTTCATGCAGAGCATCCAGCACCACCCGCTCTATTTTCTCAATATCCGCCATACGTCCTTGCCCGACCTCACCACAAGCGAGAACACCACTTTCCGTCTCAATAATTAGCGCACCGTCAGCTTTTATCCGCTCTATATTGCGCTTGGTCGCTGAATTTTCAAACATCATACTATTCATCGCAGGAGCGACGATAAGCGGTTTGTTGCTCGCAAGCAAAACACTGCTAGCAAGGTCGGAGGCAAAACCGCCAGATATTTTCGCTATTATATCAGCGGAGGCTGGAGCGACTAGTATAATATCCGCCTCGCGTGACAGGCGGATATGTCCCATTTCACTTTCATCTTTTAGTGACCATAAATCGCTATAAACCTCTCCTTCCGTAAGAGCTGCTACTGAAAATTCAGTAACAAATTTTTTAGCGGATTCGGTAAGCACCACCCGTACCATAATGTTTTTCGCGCGTAGCCTTCTTATCAAATCAAGAGATTTATAAGCGGCGATACTACCGGTGATTATTAGGAGGACAGATTTTTGTGACATAGCTATTAATATTTACGTACGTATAATGGCAAATAACACGATTATATACTGTAAATAGCACTATACCACATTTTAGGCAAGTTCTTCCGCTTTGTTTTTAAGATTATATAGAGCGTCAAGAGCCTGTTTTGGTGTAAGGTCATCAAGCGAAATATCCAGTATTTCCTGCAGCAATAGCAAATTTACACTATTGTTATTAGAGCTGTTAGTAATCTCTTCTTCCGGCTCCTCATCACGCGCGAAAAGTGGCAATGAGTCTCCCGAATTATTTCTCGCTCCTTGCTGATTTTCAAGGTTTCGCAAAATATTGCCAGCTCTCCTTATTACCGGCTCGGGAAGTCCGGCAAGCTTTGCCACATGAATACCGTAAGACCTATCCGCGCTACCTGTGGCAACCTCATGCATGAATATAAGCTCTCCCTTCCATTCTTTTACCTTCATAGTATGGCATGACAGGCAAGAAAGTTTACCTTTAAGCTCCGTAAGCTCGTGATAATGAGTGGCGAATAATGAGCGGCATTTAATTACGTCATGAAGATACTCCACCACCGCCCAAGCAAGGGAAAGCCCATCAAATGTAGCGGTACCTCGTCCTATCTCATCCAATATAACTAGCGAGCGCTCTGTCGCCTGATTTAATATTGTCGCGGTCTCAACCATTTCCACCATAAAAGTGGAATGTCCACGCGCGAGATCATCAGCCGCCCCTACCCTACTAAACATGCGGTCAACAATACCTATAGTCGCGGAGGTAGCGGGCACGTAAGAGCCAATCTGCGCTAAAATGGCGATAAGCGCGTTCTGACGTAGGAAGGTGCTTTTTCCAGCCATATTAGGGCCTGTAAGCAACCATAATCTTCTACTATTTTCTAGGTCACAGCTATTGGCTATAAAAGAGGAAGAATCCGTGTTTTTCTTGAGGCTTTCCTCTACAACTGGATGACGACCACTAGTAATATCAAAAGAAAAACTATTATCAAGCAATGGTCTTGTATAATCACGCTCTGAGGCGAGATGAGCAAGAGAGGTCGCCACATCAATTTCAGCAATAGCTCTTGCCGTATCTATTATTTTTTCTGAGGAGATTTTTATCTCTTCTAGTAATTCGGCAAATATTTCTTGCTCAAGCTTTAAGGCATTCGCTGCCGCCTCACCTATCTTTCTTTCTAGCTCAGAAAGCTCAACACTACTATAACGTATATTATTAGCTAAGGTCTGACGATGAATAAAATCACTAGTAATCTTTGCTTGATGCTGCTGGGTTATCTCCACAAAATAGCCAAGCATATTGTTGAAGCGAATCTTAAGACTGGCTATTCCAGTTTCTTTTATATATTTCTGTTGAAGATCAACTATTAGTTTCTTGCCATCGTCACGTAGCCTTCTTAACTCATCAAGGGCGGCATTATGTCCAGCGCGAACAAAATTCCCATCTCTAGCGAGCAGCGGGCAATCTTTACTAATGATAGAAAGAATCTTGGAGGTAATTTCCTCATGTCCTCCTAATACTGGAGCTACGGCAGTAACTTCTAGCGGCAACAACTGTGCGCTTAACTCTAAAAATACCCGTATCTCCTGCGCTGATGACAGACCGGACGCTATCATTAACGCGTCACGAGGACCTCCCCGTCCAAGACAAAGACGAGACAAAGCTCTTTCCATATCAGGACATTCTTTAAGAGCAAGACGGATTTTAGAGCGTAGGTCTGACTGCTCAAAAAACGCCTGTACCATGTTAAGTCTGCCATTTATTATCTTTATATCGGTATGTGGCGCGGAAATCCTGCCGGCGAGCAGACGAGCGCCAGATGAGGTTATTGTCTTATCAATTACCGAGAATAGACTGCCTTTTTTCTGACCACTCATGGTAGTAAGCAGTTCTAAATTTCTTTTGGTAGCCGAGTCTATCAACATGTGTGATAACACATCCTGTCTACGAGGCAGGTCTAGGCGAGGCAGAGTTTCTTTTTGGGTTATTCTAATGTAATCAAGCAAGGAGGCGCTGGCTATAATCTCGGATTGATTAAAATCCCCAAGTACGTCAAGTGATGATATATTATAAAACTCCTTGAGCAATCTTTGTGACCTTTTTTCCTCAAACATATTATCGGGGCGCTGGGTAATAGCTCCATCAAAAGACTTTAGCTCATCTATTGCCGATATACTGTCAGGAACAAGAAGCTCACGAGGGAAAATGCGCGATAGCTCCATAGCTATTGATTTTTCCTCTATATTTATAACATTAAACTCGCCGGTTGATATGTCCAGCCAAGCTATGATGTAATTTTTTATATCTTGCTTATTATACGGAACTACTGACCGCGTATTATTAGAGTTCTTCTCTATATCATTCGTATTTTTTACTATAACCGCCAGATAGTTGGAGCTTCTAGCGTCAAGCAGGTTTTCCTCTGTTATGGTTCCGGCGGTTACTATTCGCACCACATCACGCGATATTACGGCTTTATAGCCACGTTTCTTAGCCTCATGTGGTTCCTCAAGCTGCTCACAAATAGCGACTTTAACACCGGAACGAATAAGCTTCTCAAGATAAGCCTCATGCGAATGAGCGGGCACTCCACACATCGGTATATCTTGACCTTCATGCTTACCCCGCTTGGTAAGAGCTATGTCAAGAATCTCAGCGGCTTTTACAGCGTCATCAAAGAACAGCTCATAAAAATCCCCCATCCGGTAAAACAGTAGACAATCCTGATGCCGCTGTTTAATCTCAAGGAATTGACGCATAGCTGGAGTCACTTCTGACTTAGCTCCTGCCGGTTCATTATTCTTTTTCGCTGTGGAATTTTTCATATATTGAAATATATACAAGGCTTATTTGAAAGTATAGCTATCTATACTAGTTTTTGGATAATTTTTATATGGAACAAGTATAGGTTCTAGGGGCTAGGGAACAAGAAACTCGGTCAGCAGGTCGTGCAAGCCTTGAGCAATGCCTTATGTGAAAATCAGCATATTTTCACGAGGATGAGAGATATAATAACCCCTCACCCTAACCTTCTTCCAAAGGGAGAGGTGATATTCGCAAAGATTAGGGACAGTAGTCCCTTAGTGGGAGTGAAACAAATTTATTTTTTGCTATACGGATTTTTGTTCTTACGGATTTTTATCCTGATTGGAACTGATGGCAGGTTGAAGCTCTCTCTAAGTCCGTTTCTAAGATAGCGTATATAGCTCTCCGGTATATCGCTATTATTAGAGAACAGTAAGAAAGACGGCGGTCTGCTAGATTTCTGGGTTATGTAGCGTATTTTGATTCGCCGTGAGTTTACTAGCGGTGGAGAGTGATATTCCAGCGCCGCTTCTAGCCAACGATTAAGCTCACCAGTACTTATCTTTTTATTCCACAACTCATAAACCTCAAAACAGGTTTTAAGTAGCTTATGTATCTGAAATCCGGTTTTAGCGGAAATTGGTATCAACGGTACACCTTTTAGTTGTGGTAGGGTTTTATCAATTATATCGGATATTTCTTTCATATAGGCTGGCTTATCTTTGACACTATCCCATTTATTTATGGCTATAACCAAAGACCTACCTTCTCTTTCTATAAGTGAAGCTATATTATTTTCCTGTTTTTCCATAGGAGCGTTAGCATCTATTACCAATATTACGACATGGGAATAACGGATAGTTCTTAAGCTGTCGGCCACCGCCATTTTTTCCAGCCTATCTATCACATTGCTTTTTTTACGCATTCCGGCGGTGTCCACTAATTTGATAGGGTTATCCTCAAACTCAAAATCAACCTCTATGGAATCACGGGTAATACCAGCCTCATCACCGGTAAGCACCCTTTCCTCTCCAAGCAATTTATTTACCAGTGTTGACTTACCGACATTAGGGCGACCGATTATGGAAATTCGCATTGTCGTGTTTACATCTTCCTCTTTGTCATAATCGTCACTATCTCCTTCTTGAGCACTCTCTATCAGAGGAGCGATAACATCGTATAGATCGCCCATACCAATGCCATGCTCGGCTGATATTAGAATTGGCTCACCAAAGCCAAGACTATAAGCTTCAGCGATAACATCTTCTGTTTTTCCACCTTCCGCTTTATTTATAAGCAATATAGGATTTGAATGTTTTTTCCTGATTAACGCCGCGAAATATTTATCAACGGGAGTTATCCCAGCTCTAGCGTCAACAACGAACAAAACAATATTAGCCGCCTCAATAGCTTTTTCACTTTGCCGACTCATCCTTGCGGCAAGGCTTCCGTCTTTCGCTTCCTCAAGTCCGGCTGTATCAAAAACCGTGAATTTAACGCCGGATATTTCCGCCATACCTTCTCTTAAATCACGGGTAACTCCCGCGACATCATCAACAAGAGCATGACGCTTTCCGGTTAAGCGATTAAATAAAGTTGATTTACCGACATTAGGGCGACCGGCTATTACTACCGTAAAACTCATATCTTTAATTATTTTATTTTTATTATTTGAATGAATATAAAACAGCGTCCTTATCCACCAGATATAACCTGCCACCGGCTATAACTGGCTGGGTAAATATGGAATCAGGAATTTGCTTTGTCTCAATAACTTTACCGTCGCTAGCTGATACGAAAATCATTTTCCCGTTGGAGCCAACAAGCAATAACTTTCCGTTTACCATTACTGGTCCTCTCCAACTTATCGCGTCTTCCTTATCATCAGGATTCTCATAGCTAGCAAGCTGATTTACCCAACGGATTTTTCCGGTATATTTTACCATATTGATAAGAACATTATCAGAAGAGAGAATAAAAAGCTCACTACCAGCTAATAAAGGAGTATTGAAAGACGCTATATGTCTTTGCCAGACCCTTCTGCCATTGAATATGGATATAGCGGTAGTGACTCCGTTATTACCGGTTACAAAAACCACTTCCTTATCTGTTACTGGATCACCGCCAATACCAGAAAAATCAACTGATGAACGGCTATCACGCATTAAAGTATCAACCCATGAGACATCGCCTGTGGCAAGAGAGAGTGAGAACATCTCACCGGATGAATATGGTATGAATACCTCATCACCAAAGATAGTAGGAGTTACATCACTCATTACCGCCGCTATCTCGCTGATACCTCTATGATCCCAAAGAATATTGCCGTCCTTAGAGTTAAGAGCATAGGTCTGACTATCAATAGTTACTATTATAACGTTGGAACCACTAACTCTTGGCGCGCCTTTTAGAGGTACACCAAAAGCTCTGCTCCATATTTTTTTGCCATCCTTAATATTAATAGCGGCTATTTTGCCCTGTCCGGTGCTGGCGTATAGATAATCACCACTGACAGATAATCCGCCACCCATAATTTCATTTTCGTGACTATCGGCGACTATTTCCGATTTCCAGTATATTTTTTCTATATTAACAGCGTCATGTGCGGAAATTACACCGGCTGAATCCATCGCAAAAACCTTACCTCCAGCAACCACTGGTGACGTAACAAGACCATGAGAAAACTCATTGCCATCACCTATAGTAGCCGAACTATAATTAGAAAAATTACCAGCTTTTATATTGGCGGTATTGGCGGTGAAGTTCCCATTATGCTGACTCCACGCGACATTGGATACCGCTTCAGGTATTTCGGGAGAGGTATTCTTAATATCATCGTCAACTTTTAGATTATTATTAGATGACAGCACAGACTCTCTTTTTCCAGCGAGCCTTTCCTCTTTTTTTTCCTCTCCACCAAGCCATGTCGGCATATAGCTACAAGAGGTGATAAAAGGTAGTATACCGCATAATAAAATTACTTTTCTCATTCCAGTATCTCCGACTGTAAAATTATAGTTATTTAGCGCCGATCATTTTCTCAATCTGGGCTTGTATGTCATCTTTACTTTCCAGTTTTTTTGGAGAAAGCAACCTGACTACCCCTCTTGCTCTTGCCGCCATACTATTTGGTACATTATCCGCTTTTGTAAGCTCAACAAAAATATCAATCGCCTCAGACTTTTTGCCGTTAGCCAGTAATTTCCAAGCTTCATTTTCTAGCATCGTATAATAAAAAGGTGAGTTTTTATCTATCTTGATTTCATGATCCTTTAATAGTTTAAGTCTAGCAAAATCGGCAAGCTCCGAGTTACTGTTAGCAAGATGTTGATAAGTTTTTAACGCTCCGCTTAAATCATCTCCCTGTTCCTGAGCCCATGCTTTTTGCAACATAGCTAGTGGATAATAAGAAGAATTCTTATCATCGGTAAGAGAGGAGAAGATAAGACTAGCTCCTTTATAGTCTTTTATCTCAAGACGTTCCGCTCCCTGCAACAGCTTCATGGTATTCGCTTCTTCCTTAGACTGACGATAATTGTCCCAACCAACGTAAGCTCCCGTAACAAGAACAACTATTATACTGCCAAATATAGCTATCCGCCATATGATACGCCATATTTTGTCAAACTTTTCCTTTTTAAGATCTTCTTCTATTTCTCTAAATAACTCACTCATTGTTATTTTTACTCCCACTCTATTGTGCCGGGTGGCTTGCTGGTAATATCATACACGACTCTGTTTATACCACCAACCTCATTAGTTATACGATTAGATACTCTACCTAAGAAATCATGGGAGAAATCATAATAATCAGCGGTCATACCATCTGTGGAAGTTACCGCGCGAAGAGCGCAAACATAATCATAACTACGAGCGTCTCCCATTACACCAACACTACGAATTGGGAGCAAAACAGCAAATGCTTGCCATATCTTATCATATAGCTCGGCCTTTCTTATCTCATCAATATATATAGCGTCGACTCTGCGCAAAAGCGCGATTTTTTCCTCACTTAACTCACCCGGTATTCTAATGGCAAGACCTGGTCCGGGAAAAGGATGCCTGCCGACCATTGACTCAGGCATTCCAAGCTCTTTGCCTAAAATCCTGACCTCGTCCTTAAACAATTCACGAAGTGGCTCTACCAATTTCATTTTCATATGTTCAGGCAACCCACCAACATTATGATGTGATTTGATGGTAACACTAGGACCTCCGGCAAACGATACCGATTCTATAACGTCAGGATATAATGTTCCTTGCGCTAAAAAATCAGCGCCACCAACATTATTCGCCTCGTTCTCAAAAACCTCTATAAAAGTCTCGCCGATTATTTTACGTTTACGCTCTGGATCAGAAACACCATTTAGACGGTTAAGGAAAAGCATACTAGCGTCAACATGGATAAGAGGTATATGAAAATTCTCCTTAAACATTTTCTCTACTTGCTGAGGCTCACCAGCGCGCAATAAACCGTTATCTATAAATATACAGATAAGTCTTTCGCCAATCGCCTCATGCATTAGGGCGGCGACAACCGAAGAGTCAACACCACCTGATACCGCGCATAAAACTTTACTATCACCCACTTGAGAACGAATCTTATCTATAGCCGACTTACGGAATTCTTCCATAGTCCAGTTACCATGACAACCAGCTATTTTTTTTACAAAATTTTCAAGTAATCTAGCGCCATCTTTGGTATGAACAACTTCAGGATGGAACTGTACGGCGTAATATTTTCTACTCTCATCGGCTATTGCCGCAAATGGCGCGGAATTGGTGGAAGCGACCACCTTAAACCCTTCTGGTAAATTTATAACTCTATCACCATGCGACATCCAAACAGTTTGTTTTGTACCTTTTTCCCAGATACCAGAAAATAAAGCGCAATTATCATCTATATTTATCTCCGCTCTGCCAAACTCCCTATCTTGTGATGGCTCAACCTTACCTCCTAACTGCTTGCACATTAGCTGTTCACCATAACAAATACCAAGTATAGGAATATTCATACTAAAAATACTATCGGTCACCTGTGGTGAAAAATCATGATGAACCGAAGCGGGACCACCTGACAGAATAATAGCTTTTGGCGCGAATGACCTTATCTCATCAGCCGTAATATTAAACGGTCTAATCTCAGAATAAACTCCACACTCACGTACACGGCGAGCGATAAGTTGTGTAACCTGCGAACCAAAATCAAGAATCAAAATACATTCATTCATTTATAAATATCTCTACCCTAAATTTTGCTTTAACTGCCCTACTTCCGCTACTATTAACAGTAACGGATGTTTTTATAGAGCCTCCTTCTATGCTAGAAGCAATTAAAAACTCTTTTATATATTGAACTCTTTCTGACAATAAATCATTTTTTACGACACCGCTTTTATCAGAAATTATAATCTCATAATTCTTTTTATCTTTTAGAATATTTATTATTTCCTCTAAAGCCGAGCTACCCATACTGGTAAGCTCTATGCCACCGTCCTTAAATAGGACAAGATATGAGTATATTACCGTAGATTTTTCTTCAGGTGGTTTTCTTACCTTATTAACCAATGATTTTCCAGATGATTTTTTTAATGTTTTGATATTTTTCCTCTTGCTATCAATCTTTGTAAGCACTAATTCAGCCATTGTCTCATTAAAACCATTACGGCAATAATCTATTTCCTCTTGCTGCCAATTTTCTTCTTGTTGCTCAACCCAACAGTCAAAATAATATTGCGCTTTCGCTGTAAGCTTTGGTTTTTTAAGAATAATATCAGATTTAAGGGCAAAAATCAGATCATCTCTTGCTGCCTTAAGTTGCGGTAGTTTATCCTCCGCTATATCCCAATTTTTAAGCTCTTCTGGATTAACATCATGACCATAAGCAGCAACTAGCCCTTTATCAGCGAAATACCAAGAATCACGCCAATCATAGTCTTTTTCCTCAGATTCGGCTAATTTCATATAAAAACGTGATAATTCTTTCTGAAACTCACTTCCTTTTGGAGTGGTTTTGCGTAATTCTTGAAGACTGTAGGCGGAACAACCTGTGACCAATATTAATAATGATGAAAATGTAATTTTCCTAAGCATTACCTAGATACCAGTGATGACATACGGTCAGAAGTTATTATCACATATACCTCATCTGAACTGTTTCTTATATCATCATTACTAAGATAAACCATACCACCAACAACCCCTCCTGAGTATGGAAGAATAAAAACTATGTTTTCTTTAGGAACCCCCTCTTTTATCAACCTATTTTTTACCGCGACAAGACGGTTATAGGCCATAATGCTTTTACTGCTTTTGCTATTATTTACGTAGCCATTAGCCACCAGCTTTAACATATAGTCAGAATGACCTCTTAAATGAGACACTAGCTTAGCGATAACGTATTTTGCCTCAGCGTCAAGCCGCGTGCTAGTGGGATAGAATTTTATGGCGTTCTTACTATCCGCGCCGTGAATAAGGCTTCCGGCAACCTCTTTTAACTCTTCATACGCTGTTACAAATTCATCTTTACAATACACATCGTCTTGAGAATTAGCACGTTCCTCCTGCTTACTCCAACAATCAAACAGCATTTGAGCACGAGCGGCTTTTTGTGGAATTACGCGCTTTACGTCACCACTTAAAAGGTCAATAAGCTGCGCGCGATATTCTTTTATTACGCTATTATCCTGAAAATTAAATGATATTTCCTCAGGCTCTACCTTATAACCTTTTACCGCTCGTATTCCCTTATAGGCATAATACTCCGCCTGCTCATACCTACCCTGTTCATCTTCTGACTCAGCGTATGCCTGATATTCAGCGGCAAGAGCACTGTTAAAGTCACCCGCTACCGGAGATATTTTCTGTAATTTCTCAAGACTGGAGGTACATCCGGTAACAGATAGAATGACAGCTAAAAATAATATAGGGCTATTAAAACGCATATCAGCAGATACCCCAAAATTACGATTGATAAAACCATTAGCTATTTGAAAAATCAAGTAATGATACAAACGGGTGTAACATACTAAATTTAGTATTTTTGTACAGTATATTGTTAGTATATTATTGGAAGTACTAATTTATTATTGCTTTCTGTGACATTTCCACTTATATAGCCTGCGAAGTCTAACTATTAGTAATATCAAGGAGCATTCACATAATGGCAATTCAACGTACGTTCTCAATAATAAAACCGGACGCGACAGAGCGTAATCTTACTGGTAAGATAAATGCTAAATTTGAGGAAAACGGGCTTAGGATAGTAGCACAAAAACGACTGCGTATGTCTCGCTTACAAGCTAGTGAGTTTTACGCTGTTCACAAGGAGCGTCCTTTCTATGGTGAGCTAGTAGAGTATATGGTCTCCGCGCCGGTTGTGGTACAGGTTTTAGAAGGTGAGAACGCTGTGGCTAAGAATCGTGAGATTATGGGAGCGACCGATCCGGCAAAGGCTGACGCTGGAACCATCCGCAAAGAATTTGGTGAGGGCATTGAACGTAATTCAGTGCATGGCTCAGATAGCGAGGAAAATGCCGCTATAGAAATAAATTTCTTTTTTAGTGGAATTGAAATAGTTGGATAAATTTAACTATTTTTTGCCTTGATTAACTAAATCTTCAACAAGAATATGAACTTGTGTTGAAGGGTTGTCGCCGTCTTTAATTTTTAATACAGTCTTTGCATTTTTTGGCATAATTAAAAAAGTGTGATGCTTTTTAGAAAGAATTGAGGAAAGCTTTTATAGCTTTTTTCTTTCTATGGAGTTTCAACCCACGGTGGATATTTATTCTTTCCTTGAGGTGAGAGAAGAAGCCTTCTAGATGGTTGGTTGTTGGCGGAATATTCTGTTCTGGAAATTCCTTGTATGTAAATAGCCTGTGCAGATTTTCTTGCACGGAATTATATGCAGAACGCGTCCTTCCGTGCGTAAATCTTCCACCCTTTTTGGCATTCAGGAATCCTTTGTGCTGCTCTGCCAGAGCGTAAAATTGAGCCACAAAATCTTCTGGTTCGGTATTGCATAATTTTTCCATCAACTCCTTCAAATCCTTTGCAGGACGGAGCTTTGGATTATTTCCAGTATATCGCCTTACAATCGCTTTTTGATGGAAAATACACATTTGAATTGGTACTCCACCAAGTGTTTTTCTGATGTTTTCATAAAACCCTTTGCGCCCATCAATGGTCACTGATTTGAAGCAATATCCTGCCTGCACAAGCTCATGCAAAGCTTCACGCAAATGCTTCACTGATTCGGTTTTGATCTCTTGGTAATAAATGATTCTGCTGCCATCATGCGCACAGAAATAGCCATATTCTCTGCCGAAGAAAGACGCATCCATGAGCAGGTTAATCGCTTCTTTTGAGGCAGGAAAAATTAATCCTTCTGCCCACTCAAGAGCATCAAATTCCTTGGTGAGCTTGGGGATGGAAATATCAAGAATGCTAGCAATTTCTGCTAGTGTTCGGCGTTTGTGCAGCCAGTCTAAATAGTAACGCTTATAGTCGGTTTTTTTGCCGCGCTTATCAACCCATTGATGTAAGCACAAGTTGCAACGATACCGTTTACGACCACGCAATTTGCCATTGCTTTTTATGCTGCTCAAACCGCATTTTACACAGCGTTTTTAGACACTTTTATAATCCTTTTTTAAAAATACAGTATATCGCATTGTTTTATAAAGCAATTATGCAGATTCTAGCATCACACTTTTTTAATTATGCCCATTTTTTATTGCCATATCAGTTTTATCTTTTAGCTTGGCATATAAATCCTTAGTTTTTTCTTTACTGTATTCTTTCCAATGTGTTTTAATGCGCTTAGTAACTTCGGTACTATTCTTGAATTGGCTAGTAGTTGACTCAAAATGTAACAACACCCAAAATTCAAAACAAGGAACACTGTTTGCTGCAATTATCTTAAACTTCTTATTCTTTTTAATTTTATCAAGTGTTTGCCTGTACTTTCCACCGTTATCATCGTGATTATCTTTATCAAAAACACAATAGGCTATATCGTAATTATCATAACGAGTATCTTTTAAATCTTTTTCTAACTCTTGTATCGTATAATCATAAACAGAAGATGGTGCACTTCCGCACTCTTTACCAAATATTTTAACTTCTGTATTAATTGATAAATTGAGATCTCTACATAACTCCTCAAAATAATGTGGCTCTGTTTTCTCTCCTTCACAAACAATCAAAATACGGTCGCGTGGGGATTTAGTGGGTGGTTTTCTTGCAAACTTCCGTTTTGCTTTCTGATGTAGCTTATCACTTCTTGCACCAGCCATCAGGTAATACCTTTAACATTGGGCAATGCTCCATATCTTCCGCCTAAATAACGCTTTTCAGTAGGAACGTCTTTTTTATCTTTAAACTCCGACAATGCAGTAAAAATAGCATCACCAAACTTTCCTTTATCTAAAAGCCAGATTTGATCACGTGATAAATAATTCATTGCACTAGTATCATGTGTAGTAAAAATCAACTGTGCATTCTTTGTATTAATTTTTTCATTCTGAAACATAGAGACAACCCCTTTAAGGGCAAGTGGATGCAAGCTATTATGAAGTTCATCAACAACTAAAGTATAGCCATTTTCTAATACATCAAGAATTGGAGCGGCAAAGGCAAAAAGCTGTTTTGTCCCATCTGACTCCTCTTCTAATTGTAACAGATAATACCCTCCATCTTCCATTTTATGTAAGGTAAATATTTCTGGACGTTTTTTACCAACCATCTCTTTAAGAAGTTTTTTTCTTAGCTCTTCTGGTAGTTCCTTAATATCTTTGAAATCACCTTCAACAATCTCTTTTTCTACAATTTCAATATCATCAAAAGATACATCTAAGTCTTTCATAAACTTCATAACTGCATCTTTTTTACCATTTTTATGAATCTGCCCAGCAGTATATCCATGATGAAGTAATTCTGGATTTGTTAAAACATTAAAACTATTTTGAATCCAGTCGAAAGGTTTCCTAAAGTCTTCAGATTGTCTGTTAGAAGCTACAGAAAGAAACAACTGATTTTCACCAGTGCCTTCTTTCCATGATTCTTTAGCTCCCTTCAACTGCCTCCTTATAGTTGATTCCTTCATATTTTTTGAATTTCTTTCAAACCATGTTTGCGGTTTTTGCTTTTGTTTGCCTTCTGGAGTTGCATATAACCATTCATCATGAATTTTATTTTTATCTATGGCAAACCCATACTGAAAAAGATGTCCATTATGAATAAAAACCACTTCAAAACTTGATGGTTGTTTTTGAGTTCTTTTAGAAAAAAGAAATGGAACAATATCATCAATAGTTTCTGTTTGCTGTAATTTGTGAGAATTAACAACAAACTTTTGAAAAAGACCCATAGCATCAATAAGATTGCTCTTACCAGAACTATTTGGTCCATAAATAGCTGCATTCGCTAAAACTGTTGAAGCAGCATTGAAGTTAGTATCAATTACACAACGTCCATTTTTATCCACAGATTCAGTTGTAACCATAGATAATGTTTGCCGTTCTTTAATAGACC
Source organism: Rickettsiales bacterium (assembly GCA_041396965.1). Taxonomy (NCBI): domain Bacteria; kingdom Pseudomonadati; phylum Pseudomonadota; class Alphaproteobacteria; order Rickettsiales; species Rickettsiales bacterium. The sequence continues at coordinate 128,171 of JAWKXN010000001.1, read as the reverse complement.
TATAATTTTCTACACTAAATTCAATTAACATACATTTCCCTCTTTTTAAGACTAAATATTGCCTATTATCGTCTAAATAGCAACTTAAATGATGATTTGGAAGCGCTTTTATACATCTTCACTCTTTACCTTCTCTTATTATTATCATTTTCCAGTTTTCCGATAACGTCACGTAGGCGGGCGGCTTCCTCAAATTCAAGGTCAGAGGCGGCTTCCAGCATTTTCTTGCGTAATTTTTCTATATATTTAAGCCTATCTTTGCCATCATCTGCCACCTCATATTTCTTAGAGGTTTTGGCGACCGTATAATGGTCATGCTCATATACTGAATCCATAATCTCACTGATTTTTTTGCTAACGGATACTGGGGTTATGCCATGCTTGGTATTATAGGCTACCTGAGCGTTTCTTCTGCGTTCAGTTTCATCTAAAGCTCTTTTCATGGAATCAGTTATTCTGTCAGCGTATAAAATCACCTTGCTGTCAACATTACGAGCGGCACGCCCGATAGTCTGAATAAGTGAAGTGGTTGAGCGCAGGAATCCCTCTTTATCAGCATCTAGTATGGCAACAAGTCCACATTCTGGTATATCAAGCCCTTCACGCAACAGATTTACCCCGACTAACACATCAAATTTACCAATACGCAAGTCACGGATAATTTCTATACGCTCCAAAGTATCCACATCTGAATGCAAATAACGTACGGAAATTCCAGCTTCATTCATATAATCAGTTAACTCTTCTGCCATACGCTTAGTTAATGTTGTAACCAATATACGCTGCCCGATTTTTATTTTTTCATGGCATTCAGCGAGTAAATCATCAACCTGTGTTGCGATCGGACGGATGTGGCATGGCGGATCTATGAGACCAGTTGGGCGGATTATTTGCTCCGCGAACTCACCACCGGTCGCTTCCAACTCCCACTTACCTGGGGTCGCGGAAACAAAAACTGATTGTGGTCTGCGCGCATCCCATTCATCAAAACGTAGAGGACGGTTATCAAGAGCCGATGGCAAACGAAATCCATATTCAACGAGAGTAGATTTACGCGCGCGATCGCCGTTAGACATACCGCCAATTTGTGGCACTGTTACATGGCTTTCATCAACAAAAAGTAGCGCGTCATCTGGAAGATACTGAAATAATGTTGGTGGTGGCTCACCAGCTTTTGTACCGGCTAGATAGCGTGAATAATTTTCTATGCCTTTACACATACCGGTTTCCATAAGCATTTCTAAATCATATTTTGTACGTTGTTCCAAACGCTGTGCTTCTACTAATTTTCCGGTGTTATAAAGATAGTCAAGCCGTTCTTTAAGCTCAGCTTTGATTTGAATTATAGTTTTATCTATAGTTGGTCGTGGAATAACATAATGGCTGTTGGCGTATATGGTTATTTCAGAAAGTTCTTTTTTTACTTCACCAGTAAGCCAATCAAACTCGTTTATCTCTTCTATATCATCACCAAAAAAAGAAATTCGCCAAGCTCTATCCTCATAGTGAGCTGGGAATAAATCTATAGTATCACCACGCACCCGAAACGTTCCACGAGCGAAATCAATATCGCTTCGGCTATATTGCAACTCAACCAATTTTTTTATAAAATCACTCTGCTTATATAAATCACTAACTTTTATAGTTTCCGTCATTTGTGAATACATTTCCGCTGAACCAATGCCATATATACATGACACGGAAGCGACAACTATGACATCTCTTCTTTCCAGCATAGAACGAGTAGCGGAGTGACGCATTCTGTCTATTTGCTCATTTATTGAAGAATCTTTTTCAATAAAGGTATCGCTTTTGGGGACATAAGCTTCCGGCTGATAATAATCATAATAAGAAACGAAATACTCAACAGCGTTTTCAGGAAAAAAGCTTTTCATCTCCGCATATAACTGAGCGGCAAGAGTTTTATTATGCGCCATGATAAGAGCTGGACGGGAAGTACGCTCAATTACATGCGCCATAGTAAAAGTTTTTCCAGAGCCGGTTACACCAAGTAACACCTGATCTTTCTTACCAGAATTTATACCACCTACCAGAGAATCTATCGCTGTTGGTTGGTCTCCTGATGGTGTATAATCTGAAACAAGTTTGAACAGCTCTGTCATTAAAATCCTCTGCGGTTAAAATACATTTAGGTAATTATTGCCTTAAATGACTATGATACCACAGTTGAAAATATTATCTTCCGAAAATACCACCTTGTTCTACTATTTTGATAACAGCTGGTCCTAGTATTATCATGAAAAGTCCCGGAAGTATGAATATAATAAGCGGCAAAGTGATCATCGCCGGCAGACGAGCCGCTCTTTCCTCCGCTCGCATCATTCTATCAGTTCGCTGTTCTTCAGAAATAGTACGCATAGTATCAACAAGACTGGTCCCAAACCTTTCAGCTTGAATAAGTGATGAAACAAGGCTTCTTACGGCATTAAGACCAGTACGATCAGAAAAATTCTGCAACGCTTGAATACGATCACTCATCATAGTCATCTCAAAACGAGTTCGGTCAAACTCAGAAGCGACAACTGGATGTGTATGCCTCATTTCATTACATACTCTGGCAAAAGCGGCATCAACACCAAGACCGGACTCTACACATATTAATATCAGATCAAGCGCCTCAGGGAATGTTTTACTTAATTCTTGGCTTCTTTTAGTAGCGCTATTACTCAAAAATAACTTTCCACCATAACCACCAATTACCGAAAGCAATAAACCAGTGATGAAAAGAGCTAAATGATCACTAATCTCTGTGCGATTATAAATTAATAATTTTATCAATATGCCCATACCTATGATGAGTAAAGCAGGCTGGATAATACGCTGAAAAAACAGATAATATATGAGCGATCTTTGCGAGTTATAGCCAGCCTTAGCAAGCTGCATAGACACTTCATCCTGCTTGTCAAAATTAACGCCCGTAAGAATAAGAATGGTTTTTATAACCGTCGCCTTGACATCTAGTGAGTCATATTGTTTTTCTAAATCATGAGTGGAAAGTATAATTTTTTCAGCACGCGTTTTATTACGATCCTTACGCAATAAGTTTACCAACGCCATATAAGCGGTAAAAATACCAACTACTAACAAAGCATAACCAAGATATTCAGAAAAAAACATCAACTATATCTCCATATCAACCATTCTTCTTATAATAAACATACCGAGCGCTATGGTACCGACTATCGCCATCAATATATTATGCCCCATATCGGTATTGAATAATGGCAACAAATACTCAGGGCTCATATAATGTATGGCAGCCGCCACAAAAAGCGGTAATGCGCCAAGAACCCAACCGGTGAATCTTCCCTCAGAAGTTATCGCGCGAATTTTCTTAAACATCATTTTGCGCTTACGAATAAGCAGTGATAGATTACTTAAAACCTCCGCGAGACTACCGCCAACTTCCTGCTGCAAAGTGAGCACCACCACAAAGAACCTTATATCTGGTGTTTGCATTCTATCGCTCAGGCGAGAAAGAGCGTCAACCAAAGTACTACCATGAACCACTTCGGTTGATACCTGCTTAAATTCCTCAGATGCCGGAGCAGGCATACTTTCCGATACCATGTTAACAGCGGCGTTTATTGGAAACCCTGATTTTACACTACGCACTATAATATCAAGAGAATCAGGAAATTGCTCAACAAATTTTTTTGTACGCCTTTTTATGCTAGAGTTTATTATGTACCAGCAGATCAAATAGGAAAGAACCACCGACATAACAAACACAACTATCCAGTTATTAGTAATTTTGGTCATAGATAATATTACCATCAATGACACGAAAACCACAAAACAGAACGCGAATAATTTATCCACTGAAGCGGCTATACCACCACGTATCAAGGCAGGATGGGAAGCTTTACCAAATGGTAGAGCATAATATATTTTAGCTAAGGGACCAGTAGATTGATAGCGATCACGCATAAGATTTTCGTTATGCTCGCGTTCAACATCGTCAGCGGTTATCTTCTCAAGCCCCTTTAATTGCCTACGAGTAAAACTTGTAGTCTCTGAGGTTAACATTTTTGGAGCGAGAAGAACCCCTATCAGATATACTGATATTCCAACCATAATCGCTATTACTATAGGCAATCCTACCATTTACTTATCCTTACTTATACCAAGAGCTTTAAGCATTTCCTTTTCCTTACCAAAATACGCGGCCTGCGTGCGGAAATCAGGTGCCTCACCAGAGCAACGAAATTCTCCTGTGAGCACACCATCTTCTCCCATTTCACCAGGATGAAAAGAAAATAATAATCTTCTTTCTATTTCGCCGTCCTTCATTCCGATTATTTCTTCTATATGAGTAATTCTTCTTTTACCATCTCTCTGTCTTGCCACCTGCACTATCAAATGCAGTGCGCTTGCTATCTGATTTTTAAGCGAAGCGGCTGACATACTTACATTTGACATGCCTACTAAATTTTCAATACGACTTAAAGCGTCCTTAGGTGTATTAGCGTGAATTGTCGCCATTGATCCATCATGTCCTGTATTCATCGCAGAGAGCACATCTATCACCTCATCACTACGTATCTCACCAATAATTATCCTATCAGGTCTCATCCTAAGAGCATTCTTTACAAGCTGGCGAGCGGTTATCTCCCCTACACCTTGCATATTTGGTGGACGAGTTTCCATACGCAGCACGTGTGGCTGCTGCAACTGCAATTCAGCGGCATCTTCTACGGTAATAACACGTTCTGTATGAGCAATATTACCGGACATAGCGTTAAGCAAGGTAGTTTTACCACTGCCAGTACCACCTGATATTAAGATATTTAATCTTATATATCCACATATAGCTAGAAAATCTACCATACTTGGAGTCATAGAACCAAAATCCACATACTCTTTTAATGATATTTTTTGGCGACGAAATTTCCTGATTGAAACTAAGGAACCATCAAGCGACAAAGGTGGTATAATAGCGTTAAATCTGGAACCATCTGGCATGCGCGCATCAACCATTGGGTTAGCCTCATCAACCCGTCTTCCTACAATCGATACTATCTTTTGAATAACATTAAGTAAGTGCTTCTCACTAGTAAACGTAACATCGGTAAGAGCTATTTTACCATACTTTTCAACAAAAACTCTTTTGCTTCCATTGATCATTATATCAGACACATCAGGATCAGATAGTAAAACTTCTAAAGGACCAAATCCCAACAAATCATCAATAGCCTGTTCTTTTAACAGCTCAATCTGAGCAGCGGTTAGAGGTGTTGATATTTCATCTCTAATGATCTGACCAGCTATCCCCCTTACTTTGTCTCTTTTTACATCATCATCCATCTTTTCAAGAATGGAAAATTCAAGTTTATCAAGAATTTTTTCTGTAAGATAAGATTTGGCAGAAGCATATTCAGCGTTTTCTAAAGTAGAATCCCTAAAAAACTCATCAACTTTATACCAATCACCATGCTCTTTTTTTTCCGATTCAACATCCTCATGATTTATGGTAAGGAATTTATTTTTTAGGCTAATCTTCTCAATATCACGAAATTGATTACCATCTATTAGCTGATTTTGATCGGAAGCTTTTTTACCGAACATAGCGATTAACCCTTCTTACCTAGAAAAGAAAGTAGTTTCTTTTTACTAGTAGGGTTATCATCAAAATACTTACCAGTTCCTCCACTATCAACTATAATATTCTGCGCGAATTGCCTGATTTGCTGTTGGATGGCTGTGCTTTGCTCCATCTCAAATAATGTTTGACCATTAGCCTCAGCATTTACTACCGCTCTAATATCATTATTAACGTAAGCATCAATCTTATGGCGTAAAATACGCTCAAAATCCTGAGAAGTAATCGCCTCCTTAAATTTCGCTCCACTACGATTTATTATCAGAGACACGAATTCCTTTGATATACCCATTTCCTGCCAAGCGGATATCATTCTGGAGGAATGAGTGAGAGACCTTAACCATAACTGCGCTACCATGACTATTTTATCCGAATAGGTAAGAGATGTGGCTGTCCAGCCAGTCCAGATATGAGGGATATCAAGTATTATAAAATCAAATTTTTTACGCAGTAAAGCTATCATATCTCTTATTAGCTCTGGCTTTACCATTGGTAATTTACGAAGTTCATTTGGAGACGCGACAATGCTAAGATTATCTGAATATTTAACCTGCATTTTTTCAACGAGCATGTCATCAACACCACGCTCTGGATAATCAAACAGCTCCCTTATACCAAAAGGCGCAGTAAGATCTAAGCCTTTGGAGATGAGACCGAATTGATAATCCATATCTATAAGTAATGTAGATTTGTTAAATTCCTCAGCAAGACAATATGCTAGGTTCACCGCAAAGGTACTAGCGCCATCACCAGAAGCGGCGCTTATGCATGAAATAACTGAACCTCTGTTGCTACTACTCGCTTTAACATTATTATACTCATTACCATGAGATTTTAATAATATTTCACGAATATCACTAATTTTTACAGGCCTCGCGCAATACTCAACTATTCCACGTGATTTCAACTCCCTATAAAAATTAATATCGTTTACGGAACCTATCACAACCACACGCACATTTGGCTCACAATGCATAGCGATTTCGTCTAGATCAGAAAAAATATCATCAGCGTGATCACCTATATCTATAATCATATATTCCGGTGATATAGTCCTTGATTCAAGTTCTGATATAATCTCTGAAAGTTCGCCGGTAACAAAATGAGCGTCGGGATAGCCAAGACTATCCGTAATCTCATCAAGATTAATTCTCTCCTCAGGATCATAACTAATAACCAAAAGTGGACTTGCAGCACTCATAAACTATCCCTTAAACCAATGTCAAATAAATCTGACAAATCTACAAAATCCCAATCATTAAGTTATTTATCAGAGGTTATCCATTCAGTATCACCAGACTCGCGCTCATTAGACGGTCTTAAATAATTACTATATGACTGATTAGCTTTTTCAGCATCAGGCAAGTCAAGAATCGCTGGCTCGGTAAATTGTTTTTTATCGGCGACCATCTGCACTATATTACCCGCTACTGAACAACCAAAAGCAGGATGATTCACACTGCGACTACCTCTAGTATTATCAACGTAGCGCTGCTCGCAGTCACCAACCACGTTTCTATTATACAGCATAACAACACTGTTCGCCCATTCATTATTCAGATATATCTGTATTGAACGGCGCTCTATAATCTCTTTTGCTTGAGCGCAACGAACATCTTTTATTGAACATCTAAGCTCAACTCCTGTTGGTCTATCCTTATCAACTATGCTGGTGATATGAGATAGAGCGTTAGCGGAATCAAGCCCTATCGTAACCTCCTCAGATGAATTATATAGGAAACGTTCAGGGTCTCCTCTATTTATCTGAAACTCGCTACCTCCAACATCACATGACGCCAAAATAGACACACAAGCCAACAATCCATATATTTTCAATGTATTTTTTTTCATAAACTAATCCACCATAAACCCTGTTGGTCCCTCTAATTTAGGAATAAAAGCAGAACGCTTATCTGTGAGTACTGACCCTAAAGCACCATAGAAGAACATCTCCATCTGGCTAGCCGGACGGAAATCATCCGTTGGAAGTTTAACATCAGAACTCTTAAGAGGATCCACTATATAAGGAGTAACAGCTATTACCAGCTCACTTTCATTACGTTGAAATTCTGTACTTCTGAACAAAGCCCCAAGAACCGGCACTTCCTTAATACCAGGTAATTGATCTATACTAGATCTAGTTTCATCCTTGAGCAAACCAGCTATCATAAAACTCTCGCCTGGCGCAAGCTCTACTACTGTCTTGGCACGACGGGTAGAAATGCTTGGAACTCTAAATCCGCTCAGCAAAACAGCATCAGCATCTGAAACCTCTGAAACCTCTGGCTGAACCTTCATGCGAATACGATTTTCTGATAAAATATCTGGAGTAAATTTAACCGATACACCTATAGGCTTATATTCCACAGTAACACTTACTGGACTTCCAGGTGTTGCGGAACTCGGCGCGACAACTGGTATTTCTCCACCTGCCAAGAACTCTGCTTCTTCACCTGATACTGCCACTAAATTAGGCTCCGCTAGAGTTTTGACCAAGCCATCACGCTCTAACATATTAATAGCAGCTCCTAAAGAACGGTCAGAGCCATTCCACCTCAGAAAACCAGTTCCTCTATACTGATCGTCCAATATTCTCCAAGCAGCTGTAGAGCCTGCTGTTATACCTTCAGTAGCGGTACCAAGAGCACCGGAAAAGGCAAAATTTCCACTATTAAAAACAGCTTGTGGATCAACTCCAAGTCTTTTTAGGGCATCCCTATTTACCTCAGCGACCCTTACCCTAATCATAACTTGCTGACCAGAAACCAACTTTAGCATATTCATGATTTTCGGATACGCAGAACCCTCTGTGGCGTCTTTAGATTTGTTTTTCTGATCGCCTTGCCCTTTTTGAACACCAGAAGCATTCGTGATATACTCTTGAACAATCTTAAGAGCACGATCTACAGAAGAATTATTACGAACATAGCCGGTAAGAGCTACACTAGTATTTATCATCTCCACACCAATCGTCTCATCAGGAATAAATTTTTTCAGAGCGTGACGAATCGCCGGAAGATCATAGCCCACAGAGACATTAAGTGTTTGCAGCAATTTACCAGAACCACTAAACACTCTGATATTAGTCTTTCCAGCTAATTTTCCTATAACTGTTATTGTATTCTCATTGTTAACATGAACGTCAGCTATGTCTGGATTGGCAACGACCACCTCCTTAGCCACCCCTGGCATTACCACAACCGAAGAGCGGCTAATAGGAACGAATAACCCAGAACCAGCAAAGGCTGAAGACGACCCTATACATGCAATAAAGCAAGTAAAAACCCCAACCCTCCACAGCCTAGAGCTATATATATTTTTCAAAAAAGCCATATACCAACTACCTACCACCATTAAGTTTGAGTTTTTCAAGACCAAATTTATCACCACCATCCGTACTACGCACAGCAGCCGAAGAAGCTGAGTCGACCGCACCAACAGTTACATCCGAAGAACGTATCTCGCCACCGCCTTGCCCCGGACCACGAACAACCAGCAGAGAAGGAGAAGGAGCCGACATATTAGAAAGACTTCCTATACCGGTTGGGTTTGGTATATCAGTACCATTATCGTAAATTGAGCGAAGAGACAGAGATAAAGTGCCATTTTTCTCGGCAAGACGTATTCTTTGCGCCAACTCCTCATTTACCTCAACAGTAACACTATTAGGAGAGACAGGAGGCGGGCTATTAGGATCAGGGGAGCGCAGATTTACCGCAAGAACCTTGATATTAGATCCAAGCACCTCAGCGGTGGAAGCCCTACCAATACCTTTTGACTTTCCGCCCTCTATACTGTGAGCGAACAATATATCAACACGATCACCTGGAAATATAAAACCTGCTATACCGGATATAGCGTCCGTAGAAATAGTAATAGCATGCATACCAGGAGGAAGAGCCGCGGCTAAAAATCCCGGATCGTTAGGATTAGCTAGCTTGCTCTTTATGAATGGTTCACCTGCCTGAATTGAGGAACGAACCACCTTACCTATAACTTCCTGCCTTGCCATTTCACCAGTAATGAAACTGGCAAGCACTAAGTTCTTTGGCCATGGTTGAGCGTCAACCATTGAACTATCTATGATAGTACCAACTGAAATATTATTTTTAGCGACCAAAACCTGAGCTGTTTCTATATTAATCTCACGAACCGGTATATTCTGCGTTACAGCAGGAGCAGGCTGTTTCGTTTCCTGCTCAGAAAATCGGAGCGAAACCATTGCCGCTACAACAGCGATAACGGCTAATACACTATAAAATACAAATTTCATAAATAAGCTTCACTAAATACTATTAACCATACAAATATTTATAACAAGCAGAAGTATAACTATAACTTTATAATTGTAAACAAGATAACAATTGAAAATTAACAAATAATAAAAAAATATATCAATTACTCAGCTTTTTTTAGCCTTGACGCTTTTTTTCTTTCATTAGAATCAAGAGCTATCTTCCGCAAACGCAGAGATTTTGGTGTTATTTCAACAAGTTCATCATATTCTATATATGAAATCATCTGCTCAAGAGTCATTTTAACAGGTGGAACGAGCTTTATAGCTTCGTCCTTGCTTGTTGTTCTTATATTGGTTAACTGCTTGTTTTTTATAAGATTAATTTCTAAATCATTATCCCTGCTATGCTCACCAACAATCATTCCCTCATAAATCTTATCTCCTGGATTTACGAACATTACACCTCTGTCTTGTAGATTCCATATAGCGTAAGCAACCGCCTCACCTTTTTCCATAGAAATCAAAGCACCATTGCGCCTTCCTGTAATATCTCCTTTGTAAGGGGCGTAACAGTGAAACAGACGATTCATAACGCCTGTACCACGCGTATCAGTGAGAAATTCTCCTTGATAGCCGATTAAGCCACGCGATGGCACGTGAAAAACTATACGAGTTTTTCCACCTCCAGATGGTCTCATATCTATCATCTCACCCTTACGCATAGATATTTTCTCAACTACAGTGCCGGTATATTCATCATCAACGTCTATAACTACCTCTTCTATAGGCTCCATTTTTGTGCCAGAGTCTTCCCTGAACAAAACACGCGGACGTGACACTGATAACTCAAAACCCTCTCGTCTCATAGTTTCTATGAGAACACCAAGCTGCAACTCTCCTCTACCAGCCACCTCAAAAGCGTCTTTAGCCTCTGTTTCTTTTATCTGAATCGCCACATTACCTTCAGCTTCCTTAAACAGCCTATCCCTAATCATTCGGCTAGTAACTTTAGTTCCTTCCTGACCAGCAAGCGGAGAGTCATTTACAGAAAGAGTAACAGCCATAGTAGGCGGGTCTATAGGGCTAGACGGAATTGGAGAAGAGATAGATAAATCACCGATAGTATCTGCCACCGACGTTTTGGTAAGACCGGCAATCGCTACAATATCACCAGCATGCGCCTCATCCACCGTTTCCCTTTTAATACCATTAAAAGTAAGTAGTTTGGTAAGTCTACCTTGCTCAAGAACATTGCCTTCCAAATCCATAGATTTAACCGGCATTCCTACCTTAGCTATACCACTATAGATTCTGCCTGTAAGTATACGCCCAAGAAACGAGTCATACTCTAAGATGGATACAAGCATAGAAAAATCAGCTTCAGCGTCAACATCAGGAGCATTCACATGGCTTATTATACAGTCAAATAACGGAGACAAATCCACACGCCCATCTCCTAATTCTCTTGCTGCCCATCCGTCACGACCGGAAGCATAGAAGATTGGAAAATCAAGCTGCTCCTCACTAGCGTCAAGAGCGACGAACAAATCAAAAACCTCGTTTACAACCTGCTCGGGAATAGCATCGGAACGGTCAACCTTGTTGATTACAACAATAGGCCTTAACCCCAATTTAAGAGCTTTGGTTAGAACAAATTTTGTCTGTGGCAACGCTCCCTCCGCCGCGTCCACCAGCAGAATAACTCCATCTACCATACTGAGAACGCGCTCCACCTCTCCACCAAAATCAGCATGACCCGGTGTATCAAGTATATTAATGCGGACATTACCACGAATTACCGAAGTACATTTCGCAAGTATGGTAATACCACGCTCCTTTTCCAGAGCGTTAGAATCCATCACGCGCTCCTCTACAGACTGATTGGCGCGAAAACTTCCGCTCTGTTTTAACATTTGATCAATAAGAGTAGTTTTGCCATGATCCACATGAGCGATGATAGCTATATTACGAATATCCTTCATAAGACATATATAATGGTTAAATTTTATAAATTAATAGAGAGCATTACTAGCAAAAAAGCCCAAAAGGTATCGTTATGATGAGCTTAGAGCATCACAAAACACACTAGCCAAACTAGCTTACTAATCTCTATTTTTTAGGCAATATCAATCCGCAATTCTCTAAAATTAAATAGAAACCAATGCACAAGCAAAGAGGAAACAAATCAATGTTTGCCGAAAACAAAAAATCAGACGTGGTAAATTAGTCTTATATAAACTAATCAATCAGCTTAAGATTAACAGCTGAGGTCTTACCCTTACTGTTTTCTAGCTCATACTCTATTTTCTGATTATCATTAAGGGTACGCAGACCAACCGCCTGCAACGCGGAAATATGAACAAACACATCGCTACCGCCATCATCCGGCTTAATAAAACCATAAGACTTATTTGGATTAAACCATTTAACAACACCTGTAGCCATAAACTAACATCCTTATACAAACAACAAATTGGGTGACCCAATATTAAAACACAACAATACCACCATAGTAATGCCGCTGCATTTAGTAACTTAATTTTTGCTTACATGCAAGCCGGTTTTAAGCATTTTTTACATTAATGGGTAAACTGCTCCTTAATTATTCTTTCAGCCAAATTATGTTCAGGGTCAAAAAGTAAATTCACACCGGATTTACGCTGTTCACTTATTATAACCTCCTGAACATCCTGAATTTCAGTGAAATCAGCGACCGCCGCTACAGGACGTTTTTTAGGCTCTAAAATACTGAATATAACACTTGAGTTATGGGTAAGCAGCGCTCCGCGCCAGCGGCGTGGGCGAAATGGAACTAGTGGGGTAAGTGCTATTACGTTAGCACCAAGAGGGATTATAGGTCCTCCCGCTGAAAAATTATAGGCGGTACTTCCCGCTGGGGTTGACACCATAACACCATCGCATATAAGCTCGTTTAGTCTTACGACATGATCTATAGCCACTTTGATTTTCGCGGCCTGCCGTCCCTGACGAAACAAGGATACTTCATTAAAGGCAAGAGCTTGTACGACTTTTCCATTTAGCCTTCTAGCGTACATATGCAAAGGATAAAGGGTCGTACTGCGGGAATTATTTATACGCTCTTCCAGATTTTCTATAACCCTCTCATTCATAAGAAAACCTATAGTACCACAATTAATGCCATAAAACGGCAAACGCATCTTCATATATGTATGTAGAGTTTGCAGCATAAACCCGTCACCTCCAAGCACAACTATGACCTGTGCCTTCATATTTCTTTTGGTGATTTCCACCACCTCATAACGCTCTTTAATTTTTTTTAGAGCATCCTGAGCTACTGGTGATTTATCTGCGACACAACCTATCTTAATAGTTTCCATAATTTTTCCTAATGGATAGCCACACGCCTTATAAGAGCTATAATATAGGATATATTATCAACCGGTGTATTTTCTGAATATTGCAGTATACGCTCAACGATACGGTTGGAATAACGCGAAGTCCCAGATTTCTCTCCTTCCACGTCTAACTCCCTTACAATTTTAAGCAGAAGCTTTACCGCTGGAAACATAGCGTCAGGCAATCCTGATTTATTGTAAATAGCACGAAACCCTAACTCTCCACGATCCGCTATGAGTGTTCTGGCATTTTCAACTTTTATATTAGAAAGAATAGCAAGGGATGATTCAAAAAAATCAAAACTTCCTTGGCAAAGGGAACTCAAGATAATTGATGGTGTAAGTTTTCCAGTATCACGAAGATTACTTACCAGCCTACCTACGTCATCTATGGATGAGGCTTGACGGACAAGCGCAAGGGTCTCAGATTCTCTATTTTTCTCTACCTCCTTCTTAATAGCCTCATCAGGAAGTCGGTATTTCTCTTTCAAAGAATCAGCTATATTGGTTGAGACAACACTTACAAGCTTCTCAACCACACTTATAGGTAAATGAGAACGCGAGGTAATCGCCTCCATAAGTGCGGGATTTTCTTTGTGAGTATTTATTATACCAGAAAAAACATTATCTGATATTGACGCTCCATTATTACTTAGTAAAGACTCCAGAACTTCCTCATTACCCTTATCAACTAAAGTATCAGACACTACTTCCGACAATGTATCACGGCGTGATATTGCTAGATAGCGCGAATCGTCCTTAGCTGAATGAATTATATCAAGCAAGTCATTATCATCTAAAACCCTAGAACACTCAATAACTGGAAGCGCGACCTCATTAACATCACTTGCCATTGATAACACTATATCACGAGGAATGACATCACTCTCTTTGAGATTCTCAGCGAGCGATGCTCTAACTCTAATCTCTGTGTCTTTAAGCAAAAGCCGAAATATCTGTTCAGCCATCTGCTTTTCTTGCTCACCTAAAATATTATTGCCATAAGTGGCGGCTATTTTAGCGCCTACATCAAATCTGCTACCTGAAGAAGTATCGCTCAAAAGACGACTCACATCGTCCTCTGTCAACTCCACACTCTTCATTGCGCTCATACCATTGTTCATAATTAATGTACAGAAGAAGAAGTATAACCGGAAGATATTTTCCCATCTATTATAGATAAAAGATATCCCATACCATCTATGGATTTATTGTAACCATTTACATATATTTTTTCAACAAGATGTTTACGAAAATCTTTTGGCTTCTCATGTCCATATTTTGTAAGCTCATGAGATATACTGAGCAGAACCTCAACCGCCTCCACAAAACATTCTGGCATTTTAGCCGCTTTATAAATGGCTCTAAAACCGCTATCGCCACCCATAAGTAGAATACGAGCATTTACTCTTGGAACTCCCGCCATACGAGCTAGCGAGGTCTCAAATAAGTTTAAGAACCCCATACATAAAGCACGCACTATAAGCGAATAGGTAAGCCGATTATTGACATACAAATGTTCTACTAACTCTTCCACCCTGTCACTATCATCGGGAGTTGGTATGTTAGATACGGGAAGGATACCAAGTAATCCCCATTCTCTTGCGTCAGCAAGAGAACTACCAGCATCCGCGGAAGAAAAGTCATACTCTTGAGTAAGATGTTTTTTAAGCTCATCAGAGGCAACCGATAAAACCTTTTCAGCTACAACCAAAGAAAGCCCTCCTCTTTGCACCAAAGCCTCCAACAACGTATGGCTAGCAGCTATATTATCCCATACTTTCATTAAGGTGGCATCATCAAACAATGCGTTCTCATTGTTAAATAATTCTTTAAGTACGGTTTCCTGACGACTATTGAGTAACGCACCTGACACAGTGTTAGAGATTGAATTTCGACGCGCTATAGCGCAAAGCTTTAGTACATCCTTACTACTTTCCACTATCGCCAAAAGATCTTTATCGGTAAGCACGGGCGAATGTTGCAAAACACGCCCTGAAATATCCACATCATCACAGGCAAGACTAAAAATAACGTCATGAGGAGCTTGGTCATTATCATACAAATGCTCCGCTAAAGTGAGGCGCACAGATCTACCCGCATCTTTTAACAAAAGACGAAAAATATCAGACGCTATTTCAGATTCTCTTGAGTTAAAACTTCCGGCAGCGAATGCTACCACTACCTTCTCTGCTAGAACACCAAGCTCAACACCCGAAGGATCCTGAATTAATTTATGTACATCCATAGCTGTCAACTGCATCTCATAAACCGTTAGCAATAAAATTAGATTTACTCAACTCCCGCTGGTGGCGAGATAATACATATAATCTCTTATTATTACAACAAAGAATAGAATAAACCGCTATTTACGACTTCAGCAACACAGATGATAAAAGTTAAATATTAATAAAAAATTGTGCGCAAAGTTTACTACTAATTAATTTAACATTAATACACACTTTAGTCAATTAAGCAAAACCCGCAAATAACCTATATAATTAATTAAACATAAATTTAGTTAATATTTCACTAAAACAACCTTCACTTTTTATTAAAAAATTTGTGTTAGATTTTTTCAACTATTATTATAATCAAGTAAAATCAAGCAGTTGTTAATATATGAATAAAATATATAAAAATGCTCATTCGGCCATTGATGGTTTATTATTTGACGGTATGACTATTATGTCAGGGGGATTTGGCTTATGCGGGATACCTGAACATTGTATAAGGGCTTTGGCGGAATCTGGAGTTAAAAATCTAATATGGATTGCTAATAACTGTGGTGTAGATAATTTTGGCAGCGGCATATTGTTACATTCTCATCAAATAAAAAAAATGATTGCCTCATATGTGGGTGAAAACAAAACTTTTGAAAAACAATTTTTATCAGGTGAATTAGAAGTTGAATTTAATCCGCAAGGCACTCTAGCTGAACGTATACGCGCTGGTGGAGCCGGTATTCCAGCATTTTATACCAAGACCGGTGTTGGAACTGTAATAGCTGAGAATAAAGAAATAAAGGAATTTGATGGGGAAAAATATGTTATGGAAAAATCCCTAAAGGCGGATCTATCTATAATAAAAGCATGGAAAGGCGATAGCGAAGGCAATCTCATTTATCGTAAAACCGCTCGTAATTTCAACCCGATAATGGCGACCGCTGGGAAAATAACGGTGGCTGAAGTTGAAGAGCTAGTGGACCCAGGTGAGCTTGATATTGAGATGATACATACGCCAGGAATTTTTATACAACGTATATTCAAGGGTGATAGTTTTGAGAAACGAATTGAATTCGCGACAACTAGAGAGACTTAATAATGGCTTGGACAAAAGAAGATATGTGCAAACGCGCGGCAAAAGAACTAAAAGATGGGTATTATGTTAATCTGGGCATAGGAATTCCGACTTTAGTCGCTAATTACATACCTAACGATATACATATTACTCTGCAAAGTGAAAATGGAATGCTGGGCATGGGACCATTTCCCCTAAAAAATGAAGTAGACGCGGATTTAATAAATGCCGGCAAGCAGACCATAACCCAGTTACCACATAGCAGCTATTTTGATTCCGCTACATCTTTTTCTATGATTAGAGGAGGACATATTGACGCGGCGATACTTGGAGCGTTGGAAGTGTCTCAAAATGGTGACCTAGCTAACTGGATGGTTCCCGGTAAAATGGTAAAAGGCATGGGTGGCGCTATGGATTTAGTAGCTGGCGTAAAAAAAGTTATAGTTATTATGGAACATAATTCAAAGGATGGCTCCTCCAAGCTAGTAAAAGAGTGCTCTCTTCCACTTACAGGTAAGAATGTCGTAGATATGGTGATAACTAATCTAGGTGAATTTCTTATAAAAGACAGCAAGCTAATACTTAGCTGTTTAGCCACAGGAGTTTCGCTGGAAGAAATAAAGGAAAATACAGCAGCTGATTTTATAGCGAGTTAAGATTCTTATTTTACCTTTGCTCTACCACTTGCCATATTGTTAAGTGATTTAGCCATACTTCCAGCGGTTCTATTGCCTACTCTTCCTACTAAATTCCTACTTGTATCGGTAATCCCGCTGACCATTCTAGTAATACCAGACCTACTACTACCAAAGCCAACACCAAGTGGCGCAGGAGAGCGTGATACACTTATCTCTGAGGCTATTACTGGCGCCATAAGAAGCATATTTACAAAAGCATAGCTTATTATAAGCATGGTAATAAGATGGTATGCCAGAAAATATATAAACTCCCTATCCCTTATCATAACACTTGGAATAACTTTATCATCATCATTTATTAAGCCAATATCAACAGAGCTAGCTGAGCTATCACACGTAATAACAGGACCTACATTTGTCATCTTGCTACCTAATACACTACAGCATCCACCATTATCTTTCTTACCATTACCATTAAGATCAACCAGCTCTATAGTCGGACCACCTGGGGTAAAATTTAAGGTTGGAAGCGGTATACTAAAAAAGCCGAGTATTGAAAAGCTAACACTGGAAATACCGACACCTGGATTTCTATCATTATAGATAGGACGACAGAAAACAATCCCATCTTTATCGGTGGCGATAGCACCCTTATCCAGAGGTGTTTTCCTATATTCAATGACATTTGATAATTGCTGTACAAAATCTAGAAAACCTCCAGAAACATTTACCCATAACGCGAGAATCATAAAAACTAGCATAGGTTCTATAGTATAAGCAGTAAGAAAACGTATCCAGCTATCAAACATACTTCTTGTCGAACGGAAAAGAACAAAACTAAGGAAAACAGGGCTAAGAGCTATAAGGAAGGCTATCGCGGTAATGCTCATAAGAAAACTAACCATGGAGCGGACAAATACACTAAAAACCATCCACAGAACACTTACTACCATATAGAATATTGGTGGGACTAGAGTTACTATCATAAAGAAGAATAAAACCAGTTCACCATCACCACTGAAGAAACCATTATTACCCAAGAATAACTCGTATATCTTACTATCTATACTAGAAAAAACATCCCTAAGACCATTACCACAATTACCACCACAAAAATCAAGCGCGCTGAGCGCCCAATCTACACCTTCTATTACTAGAGAAACAAAAAAGCTATAAATCAACCCGACCCCAACGACGCTATTAGTAGTTATAGCTACAATCGCGCCTATCTTAAATAAAGTAAGAATAACATTTCCAGCGTTTAAGTCCTGTGTTCCAATCATAATGCCAATGCCAAAAACCGCTAAATATAGCACCAAAACTGTGGGTAATATACGCTCTAGAGCATATTGAATTCCACAATAGAAATGTCCAAACACATCATTTATTATAGAGATGAAATTACAAGCTAGCCTGCTGAATATTTCATTTTCATTAGCAACAGTACAGTTTGAGGTGGAAACAACAGAAGTGTCAATAAAACCTGTCGTGGTATCCATGCCACCAGAAGAATTACAGGTAACATTCTGAGCGAAAGCGCTTTCAGTAAGCAATACTGTAGTAAGCAACATAGTTATCAGAAAAACTGTTATATGACGTAATTTTTCCATATAATTAATTTATCAATAGTCTTCCGGCATAGAGGCAAAACGACCGCGAGCTATTGAGAGTGATTTAAGATCATTAGTAAATATAGAGATTATATCTTCCGCCTCACCAAGAGAGACTTTAAGAGCTACGCTTTCCCCATTTTGCTTTAAGAGAAAATCACCATCCTGTCTTCTCATATGCAACAAACTCAAAGCATCATGATTATTAAGACCGATATTCTGCCTATGATAGGAAACCGGCAAATCGTCAGGAATGTATATATGAGTCGCCACAGAGGATTTTATGGTATCAAGAGTTACAGAGTTACCATAAATTTTGGGATTATTTATGGTAAACATCACCATAACATTTCTTTGTCGTAACATTTCCAGAAGACTTTCTAAGCGAGGAGCGAAGAAATGATTCTCAAACAAATCAAGCGCGTCATTAATAATGACTATAGCTGGTTCCTCATTAATTGAAGAAATAATACGGTGAACGAGATAGGAGAATAAAGGAAGAGAAAAGGCAGGCTTGGATAGAGCTGATGACATATCCACCCCAACAAGATTTCTTTCTATGTCTAATGTATCATCTTTATTATCAAACAAGCCAGAATACTCACCGCCTTTTATCCATGGCTCAAACACGCTAGAAATAGAAGGATGCGAATGAGCAAGAAGCTCAACTAAGGTCGGTAAGTCGCGGTCACTTGTTGGTCTTTCATATAGCCTAGAAATCGCGTCACGTAATATAGTTTTAACAGAGTCATCAAGCTCACCATCTGGTGAAATCAATAAACCACACCATGACACAAGAAATGAGATATTATGAGGAGTTGGCTCCAAAATAAATGGGTTCAGATAAAGCCTTCTTGAATTATCCTCTCCCATATCTTTGGTGAAATTTACCAATTGTAACATGGGAAAATAACTTCCCCCTAACTTATTGAAGAGAAGGCGAGCAGACTGATTTCTATCGAAAACAAAAGAACGTACATTTCTACCGTATAGTTTGGTAAATAAAAAATATTGTAGAATCTTGCCTATGCCATCACCAAAACTGTTAAAATCATACAATATGGTGTGTCCATTATCTCCTACATGAAAATCAAAAAAATATGGCGATTTCACATTGGTGGGAATAGTAAGGAGAGGATTTCCCCAACGGACTTCTCCATCCACTCCTTTATGGAAACGATTTAACCTACAGAATCCACCAGCCTGCCCCGTAGCTAGGTAGCTTAGGCGGCGGATAAACTCAAAATTACCTGGTAGTTGTGACCAAAACGCTTCCTCTATCATTATATCCTCACGGATAATCACTAGACCAAGTTTTAGAAAGGAATTCAAAAATCTTTCCGTCTCTTGCTCAAGTGTCCGCAAATCATCGGATAAAACCATGATGTTGGTCTGCTGCTCACAAAAATCAACTGATTTCTTATTATTAAAACCGATTACATCGCTTATACCAAAATCATCTTTTGACTTAATATCCCCACTCGTATCAAAAAGATATTTCTGCTCATTATAGGACTTTAACGCTTTCTTTGATGGCACGAATACGAAGGCTTGACTTATCACAAACTCAACTGGAGCCTGAAGAACAAAATCTATGTTCTCTACTGGACTATCTATATATTGCTTAAGCGAAAACATCGCGGCGAAATCACGTTTTCCTGACATACGACAACGTGATTCTATAGCGTTAAAACCAATGGTAAGTCTTGATGTTTGTATATCAGCGCTCAAATCCAGATCACGAAGTGGGAAATTTTCCTGACGTATGTTAATTAGAAAACCTAAAAACTCCATCATCTCGGAGTAAAAAACCGACGGTCGGTTAACTTTGCCAGCGCTTGCGGTGGCACGCTCTGTTAGAGACAAACGCTTTGTCGTACATTGTGCTTTAAGATTATCCAATACAGATAAAACTGTCTTGTCTAAAATAGGATAAGTAATATCAATGTATTTATTACGCACACGTCGGTTAATAGCTGGAAAAAGAAGCATGCCAGTATTTTTACCGTCAATCATCGCTGCTGACTGGCCGTCATAGAGAATAGTAAGATATATTTCATTATAATACTCATATTCCCATTTGTGATTATTATCCCAATGCGCCCCAACATACTCGGCGAAACTATCAGCGGATTCTTTATCCTTAGACTCTGGCACCCTAGAAACAAACTTCTTTTTCCGGCGCACTGTATGCAACCAAAAGGACATTTTAGAGGTTATACCGCTTTGGGTAACTACCTGACGGATAGTATCACGAATAGTGGCGTGTATTCCGTCTATATTCTCACAGGAATCTCCACGTAGATTACCCTCTATTTTGATTATTTGGAGTAGCTCACCATTCTTGGTGAGGATAGTATGGCCATTATAATAGCTATGATATGGGATGAACTCACTCTTATCTCCCAATGAGTCAACGACTTCTTTTATCTTTTTCTTTACACTGGAAGATTTACCGAATTTCATGAGTTACTTTCTTTGTCTATCATAGATTTATCAGAATGGATTGAATATGTTTTTGGCAAAGTTTAGAAAAGAACTACCCTGTGCGATAGTACCTGTTATACCACAAGCGGTTAAGCTGAGAGCACTTGTAATACTCACTGGTGTAAGAGCAAAAGCAAGGCGAATAGCGCCAAAAAGAACGCCCATGCCAGCGAGTACAGTCGCCACCTGTCCAAATGTTACCCTGCCTAACAAACCACCGACACAAAGAGCGACAATGGCTAGGGTTGCAAGTCCCCTACCTATATCGTAATATATTATACCGTAAACGCTGCAAAGAGTATTAGATATAGCGTTCTGTGCGAAAACCGGATTAGTAAAAATTAAGAACAACAATATAACAAGTAAATTACCAGTTACGAACCTCATATAATTATTATCATTATATGAGCATGAACAACCCTCAAGTGAGACCAAGCCACTTCTTCTACCTAACATAACAAACTCCCAACCATCCATAAAACCTATCTAAAAATATTAAGCATATTAAATACCTTACCGCCAGCACTCTGATAATTAGCCACTGAACCAGTCAAATCACAAATAGCGGCATTACCAGAACCAAACAATGTATTGGGCATTAACATTGTAATAATATCAAAAGCACTGAAAAGGCCTCCTATACAGACTATGACTATAAGCCCTTGCGCCCAAGTTACCCTACCGAGGGTTGCGGCAATGCCAAATACCAGCACACCAAGTGTCGCAAGTGCTCTTCCTATATCATGATATATAAGACCATAGGCGCTGCACAACACGCTACCTATCGGAGATTGCGCGAAAGCCAAACTACCGGAAAACAGAATCAGAAATAAGGCAAACAGCAAAAAAACACCAAAATGCCGCATATCTATATGATCTATGGTGACTGACACAGCTTTTGAAGTAGTTCTCCGCATCACTTAACTCCCAACAAACAACGTTAATATTTTACCTTCTGCTAATATGCTAACACATATATGTTACAGATTTTTGACAATAATATGATTTATTATTATTTATTAAACTCATTAACCCATTATTTTATAATAATTAAAATTAATTAATAATAGCTAAAAACTCAAATAATTATTTACACGGCAGCGGCTTATAGGCTAATAGATTCTCTATTATACTATTTTTGTATGATTATCTTAGTATTTGTCCTGTCATTCCTGTAAAAGTCAAATAATTCGGTGTCAGATTTTGTAAAGTCACTAATTGAGTCAAACTTTATAAATGAGGCAACGCATGAGCAAACAAGAATTACGCAGTGGCAAGGACAGAGTTCTTGAGTCAAGCACAATAAAGCGGATGGAGTTTTTATGTTCGGAATATGAATTAATTAAGGCAAAGCGACACACAAGATTTTGTTTTGTCAGTGAATTTTATAAATTTCATAATCTAACCCGTCAGAATTTCATAAAATACTATAATCGTTACAAAAGTAGTGGTTCTAAATTAGAATTATTGCCTCAAAAACGCGGTGCTAAATATAAAACTAGGAGAATTTTACCTCATATAGAACAACAGATTATAGGCTTACGGCAAAAAGGTTTGAATCGTTTTGAGATACATGCTGATTTACAGATTTCTGAACATGAAACTCGTCCTTGTCCTAGCACTATTTATAATATAAGCAAAAAACATGGATTTAACAGATTGCAGCCAAGAATGATGGAAGAAAAACGCAAGATTATCAAAGAAAAAGCCGGTGAGCTAGGGCATATAGATTGCCATTACCTACCCAAAGGCATGATTTCCGGTGATAATAAACGTTATTATCTGGTGGGGCTGATTGACCATAAAACTTCTCTAGCGTGGTGTGAGGTTATTCCTGAAGTTACATCGCTAAATGTGATGTTTTCTACAATGAAGCTACTTAATTTATTCAAGAAAGAGTTTGGTTTTGATTTTGTTGAGATACTAACGGATAATGGTTCAGAGTTTGGCAGTGGTAGTAACGATCCAGCAACTATTAAGAAAAATCCTTTTATGCGTCTGCTTTTTGAACTTAAAATAAAACATCGCCGAACTAAACCTTACAGACCACAAACTAACGGAAAAATAGAGAGATTCTGGAAAACAATAGAAGAAGATTTGCTGCGTGAAATGGTATTCGACTCGCTAGACCAGCTCAAAAATGAAGTGTTCGAGTATATGACTTACTACAACTACGCAAGACCTCACTCCGCCGCAAATGGAAAAACTCCTTCTCATCTTATTGGAAAAAATATAACATGAAACAGATTACAAAATCTGACACCGAATTATTTGACTTTTACAATCCCGACCGAGAGTTCGCAAGCAGAAGAATCTGTAATCCTGCAAGTGAACCCCCACCCTACCCTCTCCCAGAGGGAGAGGGAAAAAGGCGGTTCTATCTTATAGGGAGAGGCGAAAGGATGGTATTCCTAATGGTGGTTTGTACAAAAGTTATTTGGATTAGATGGAAATTAAGTTATAATTATCAAAACAAAAAGGAAATGATATGAATAATATTGAGCAAAAACTGAATGATATGGGAATAACCTTGCCGCCATCGGTAATGCCGGCGGCTAATTATGTGCCATATACCATATCGGGAAATTTGGTATTTATATCAGGAACACTACCGATGAAAGATGGAAAACCTCAGGATATTGGCAAGGTTGGCAAAGAATTTACCACTGAGCAAGGGCAACAAACCGCTAGGCTGTGCGGAATAAATATACTCGCTCACCTGAAAGCAGCTTGCGGTGGTGATCTAAGCAAAGTAGTAAAATGTGTACGTATGGGTATTTTTGTCGCCTCCGCCGAGGGGTTTACCGATCAGCCAAAAGTCGCCAATGGTGTTTCTGACATGATGGTGGAAATATTTGGTGACGCGGGAAAACACGCTCGTTTCGCGGTTGGAGTGGCTGAACTTCCGTTCGGAGTTGCTGTTGAGGTTGACGCTACTTTTGAGATAAAAATCTGATAAGGCTACTATTTCTCCCACTTGGCTACTATTTGCCCAGGTCGTTTTGGTGTATCAGTCGGTTTATAGTAGTCTGACCCCATTAGGTTACAATTTACCATACTGCCTAGCAAATGCCCGCTATCTAGTCCTTTATCCACGATACAATCACCTTTTATTTCCTGGTAATAAGTTTTTTCCCCGACCATACCATTATTTAGTCCTTCAGGTGAAAAAGGATTGTTACGCTGACCTGATACTACCTGCCATAACCCATCACCAACCGGCAGACTAGCAGAAGTTGTTGGTCTTAGTACACCCTCATCATCCATTACTACAGAGCGGATCGATACTGTATTTCGCGCTATATAATCTTTGAATGTATCTATAACATTATTTATCTTGCCTAGAGAGTCTTCTCCATTCATGTTTTTTAATATCTCTCTGAAAAACGGACTATTTTTATCCATCAAAGCAGATTTTATCTTTTCTTTCTGCTGTGATGCCCCTACCGGTTCTACCAGTAATATCTCCTCAGTTGGAATATTATGCAATCTTCCCATAACGCTCGCCGCCATAGCGTTACTGGAGCCCATTGAATGGCCAATATATATTATTGATGAAATATTATCCTTTCCAATCCGGCTAATAACATTATCGGTAAAAGATACAGCATCTACAGTCTGTGGGTTAAGTCTGCCATCAAACGTCGCCATTAAAGAACGATGATCGTTATTATTAAAAAATGAAAAACCAAGAAATCCTATTCTTATCTGCTGTTTGCCGTCTTCATCTTTTATCGCCTTACCATCTTCATCTATTTCTTCCCAAGCGGTCGCTCTGATACCCGTACTACTTTTAGGAAGGGTCTTGTTGTGCGCGTCAAGATAATCTATCTGCCGAAAATAGCGTATATTGCCGCCTCCTAAATCTATACTTACCTGCCTTATTGAATCGCTATTTATTCGTTCATAATTACTACCAACTGGCTCGTAACGCCCAATATTCTTGTTATAAAAAGCAACATTGTAAAGAGCAACGTTTCTTGCGTTTCTCTCATCAGCCATGCCAGTCAGGATACCGCTTATTAACTTCCCATCTACCCTGCTCTGCTCTATTTTTATCTTTTCCAGATTATGTTCCATAGCCAACTAATAGTCTGTGTATAATCAACTGATCCTCCATCAATTATACAGAAAATTTTAGCTATATTAATGAACTTTTTGTTACAGTTTTTATTAGCTTATGCGCACTAAGATTTTGTATATAAACAAATAATCAACCATAAATACCCATAATACCGACACTCGGGGAGCTGGCGTTTGCGGTTTTATGCTTGGGCATTCTGCCGGCAAGATAGGCTAACCTACCTGATTTTACGGCATTTTTCATTGCCTTTACCATTAATACGGGGTTCTGTGCCGCTGAGATGGCGGTATTAAGCAACACTCCGGAACAGCCAAGTTCCATAGCAAGACAAGCGTCAGACGCTGTTCCTATGCCCGCGTCAACTATCACCGGAACAGAGAGCTTGCTTGCTATAAGCTCTATGTTATAGGGATTTAATATGCCAAGACCGGAGCCGATCGGAGCGGCCAGCGGCATAACCGCCACGCAACCAACATCTTCTAGCTTCTTCGCGCTTATAAGATCATCACTAGTATAAGCCATTACCGAAAAACCCTCTTTTGCCAGAATTTTCGCAGCTTTTATGGTTTCCTCAACATCTGGCAACAAAGTTTCTTTGTCACCGATTACCTCTAGTTTTACCAAATCCCAGATCCCACCAAAATTTGTTCCAAGCTCACAAGCAAGCCGTAATGTGCGTACCGCCTCGTCCGCATTATAGCATCCGGCACTATTGGGAAGATAAGTATATTTTTGCGGTGGTATTGCCTCTATTAGACTATTCTTACCATCTTCACTTAGATTAACTCGGCGCAGAGCGACGGTTACTATTTGCGCTTCTGAGGCTTCTATTACCATTTTTGTGGTTTCCATATCGCCGTAACGCCCAGTTCCAACCATCAGGCGGGACAAGAATTCGCGACCGGCTATTACAAGCCTATCTTCTGAGTTATCAGCTATATTGCTACCATCTGTCATGCTGTAAACCAATCAACCACCACCGATAAAGGAGACTATTTCTATTTCATCGTTATCCTCAAGAATGGTACTATCATAGGAGGAACTAGGCACTATTTCTCGGTTACGCTCAAACGCCGCCTGCCCAGCCTTGAGCCCAAGCTCGGTTATTAAGTCACCGACGCTGGTTTCCGCTAGCAGTTCGTGTGGTTTACCGTTTAGGAGAATTTGCATAATCATACATATGTTATTAGCATTATTTATGTAGTTATTAAATAATTAAACATTATCATGCAAGAATTGTTTAGATAATGATATTATTTTACGGATAATGAAATATGAAAAAAATACTGATTATAAATGGTCCTAACCTAAATATGCTCGGTTCTCGTGAGCCAGAAATATACGGCAAGCAAACACTGGATGATATAGCTACTGAATGTAAGAAATATGGTGATGGACTTGGTATTGCTATTGATTTCACGCAATCAAACGCTGAGGATGAGATAATCACTACCATTCAGAAAGCAGCTAAAACTCATAATGGGATAATAATTAACGCCGGTGCCTATACCCATACCTCAATCGCTATAATGGACGCTCTGCTTGCGGTAAATATGCCGGTTATAGAAGTTCATCTATCCAATATATTCAGGCGCGAACCCTTCCGCCATGAATCATACATATCTAAAGCGGCAAGTGGTGTTATTTGTGGGTTTGGAGGAGATAGTTATATTTTAGCGCTACAAGCTGTAAACAACTTGCTGGAAAATAAACATTAACTATGTGGCGGATTGGTCATAGAGGGGCGCAAGGTTATGAGCCAGAGAACACTTCCTTATCCATAAAGAAAGCTATTGAATTGGGTGTAGATGGTGTTGAGTTTGATATTCAAATCAGCAAAGACGGTATACCAGTTGTAATACATGATGATACATTAGACAGAACGACCAATGGTAAAGGTTATGTCCATGATTTCAGTTTGCGGGAATTGCAAAGATTAGACGCGGGAGATGGAGAGACAATACTTTCTCTTCAGGAAGCGATTGAGATAATAGATGAGCGGACACGCCTGTTTATTGAGTTAAAAGCAGAAAATTCTGTAATTCCCGTAACGAAGTTGCTTGCCTATGGATTAAAAAATCTGGGATGGAATCATGAAAAATTCTTTATATGTTCCTTTAATCACTTACAACTTAAAGCGATGCGCTCTGCAATTCCTGATATACGTACATGCGCTTTATTTGAAGGCATCCCTACAACTCTGGCAAAAATTGCAAGCGAAGCAGGAGCATGGTCACTAAATCCTCCAATTTACTGCGTTAACCAAGAGCTGGTAAATGACGCTCATGCCCGAAATCTTAGAGTAATAACATGGGAGGTAAACTCAAATAATGAAATGGAAAGAGCGCACTTACTGGGTGTAGATGGTATCATAAGTGATTTTCCTGACCGTTTCTAAATTACTATAGGTCTTAGAAGATGGACAAACAAAATGAAAAACCACAAGCAAGTATAAGCTGGGAATTTCTGCTTGCCGCTTACGCGAATGGTTATTTCCCGATGGCAGAGAGTAAAAATAGTGACTCTATATACTGGATGTATCCTGAGACTAGAGGAATAATACAACTGGACAAATTCCATACACCAAGAAGCCTGAGTAAGATAATTAAGAAAAATCTATTTACGATAACTGCTAACAAAGCTTTCGAACGGGTTATCAGACATTGCGCGGAAACAAGTGATAAAAGAAAAGATACTTGGATAAACCAGCAAATAATAGAATTATACTGCGAATTATATAATTATGGGTTCGCTCATAGTGTAGAATGCTGGCAAAAATCAGCAGATGAATATAAAAAAGAACCTATTCTAGTTGGTGGATTATATGGGGTAGCGATTGGTGGCGCTTTTTTTGGCGAAAGCATGTTCTCAAACGTGAGTAACGCCAGCAAAATCGCTCTGGTACATCTAGTTGAGATACTTAAAGAATCAGGATATATACTACTTGATACGCAATTTACCAATGATCATCTTAAGCAATTCGGCGTAATTGAGATAAATAGGAATGACTACCTAAAACAACTATCAGAAGCCTTAAAAATAAAAACCGGCACTTTTTTTTATAATATTTCTGCTTAACTTCTACAGTAAAAATTGAGTAAGATGATCTATGGTGATCACTTAAAGAAAGTGATACTAACCGCGCCACCCAAATCATCAAGACTGGCCCCTTCTTTTATACCACCAGATATATCACGCTCACCTTTGGGCTTGCCATGACAGTTAAGACATGACTTCTTATAATATTCTGGTTGAATATATCTAAAAGCGATCTGCCCCTTCTCTTCTGTCAATTCTGAATAAGGTTTTCCCTTTTCATAACCAGCTATCTTAAAAATCGTTTCTATAGCTGTATTTTCCCATGAATCTGGACTATTTCTTTTATTGCGAACCAACTCCTTTGGAGCCGTGAGCTTGATGAATGCCTTACCATTCATCTTTTGAGATGCTTTACTCGCCACTTGACTGGCAAAAACAGCCGGAAGAAACCCCTTAAATGTCTTATCTTTTTGATTTATTACCGGCTGGGCTTCAGCCATAACTTCTCTTATAGCTTCTACGATAGCTCTTTGATTGGGATCCTTCTCGTCAACTCTTTTATTGAGTCTTTCTTTATATTTTTCTTTAGCGGCAGATACTACAAAATCACCCGTCAACCCCTTCTCTCCAATATCGGGATCATTAATCTTAGACTGATATTCGGAGATAACCGCCCGACCAGACATAAAAAGTGTGGCCATATTCTTAGCGTTTTCCTCATCTCCCGCTATAGCGGGAGATGAGAAATTACAATTAATTAGTAGGGTAGCTCCACATAAATATAATCTATTATTCATCAAATATGTTCTACCGCTCCAATTACTAGTATTTTACCTGTAATGTGGCTATGACTTTAGTGGTATCGGTAAATAAATTATCCGCGTCGTAATCAGCGAATTTTACACCAACCGTATAATGATCAAAGAATGTCTTAGATATTACCGCATCCCACTCAGTTCCATAATCAGCATTGGTCTTATCGGCCTTAAAATCATGATAGATAACAGCCATATTAGTTCCCTTAAACCACTCATTGCCAAATGGTACTTTATAAGCAAGAGAAGCGTAACGATCTTCCAAACCATTTGCCGGAGTGCTAAGGAATTTATCAGCCCAACCGTTAAACGCATGTAGCGTGGCAAGAGGTGTTTGGAATGAATTAGTAGCAACGCCATCACCCTCTAAGACTTCATAACCAATTTTAGCAGTCCAGCCACTCCAAGTAACTCCCGGTTCAATCGCATAATAATTAGCGCTATAATTATTAGGATTATCAGCATAGTCAGATTGATCGGCGAACTCAGCTTTATATATAAAGCTCGCTCCACTGCCTAAATCGTAGCTACCGCTAAGGCGCGCGCCATAAGTCACTGATGATAGGCTACGCGCGTCATCAAAATCAAGCATATAATCATATAATGTTACCTTTAGCGCGGGATGGAACGTATATGAAAGATTAATTAGGTGTGAGTTGCTGTCAAAAGCACCATTATTAGCGTCAGGACCAAAAATACGATTAACTTTTCTTACATATGCGTAATAAAAAGTAGCGTTCTCTATATAGTTGCTGGATATACTAGCAGCATCAAAAGTCTGGTCATTTTGTCTCCAGCCAACCGCACCAACAAAACGTTGATCATCAAGTTTTATATACTGACGACCAACTGTTATATTGGTTTTTGGAATACCTTGATAACTAATATATAATTGGTTAAGGAGAGTATCCTCAGGATCAGCTACCACTGGATATTGTGTCTTGCCATTAGTGGTACTGTTGTAACGCTCAGATCCTATGACAGATATATTCTCGCCTTCCGCCGCGAATTGAAAGCCTTTCCATAAACCAGTTTTATATCCAATCTTGCTGCTGAGTGTTGAGGCACGAGCGTTTTTAGCGATACCGTCTTGGTCAACAGTTTCATAACGATAGCGTAGATCTATCCACGGAGTACCATGTAAAATAGCATACCCAACACTTCCCGGAGTCACTTCGGGAAAAGCTTCTGTACTTGCCTTATCAAGGCGGTCAGCGAGAACTGAGTCCCCCGCGAATGAACTTGAAGAAGAATAAGCGACAGCAACAGGAATTATCGCAAGCGCACTAGTAGTAAACAAAGCTTTTTTTATAAAACTCATAACCTGAACTCCGTAAATTAATATAAAAGATAAACAACAAAACTTATAAAACTCATGATGCCGTTATAATTACATCATTATCTCTAGTTTTCCTAGATTAATATTTAGTTAAAAAACCGATAATATTAATCCCAAAACAGGAAGATAAAAGCACAAAAAAATTGCGCGTAACAAATTAAAACTCTTAACAATAAATATCACAGCCTTTTACAGAAGAAAAGATAATGTTTCGTATACGGAACAAATTATCTACACATGGATATGGCAAAAATATCACAAAACAAATATTTTTGTTGTATAAATATTCAAATAAACAATCTTGGACTAGCATCTATAAATTTAGATAAGATATAGATTTATAAAATGACTTTCTGGCGTTTTTTTCTCTCACTATCAGATTTTAATTGACCACAAGCGGCAAAAATATCCTGACCCCGAGTAGCACGCACTGGTGCTGAGAATCCAGCATCGTTAATGATACTAGCGAAGGAATGAATACGGTTATTACTGGAAGGTTCATACGCTGAACCAGGCCATGGATTAAACGGAATAAGATTAACTTTAGCGTGAATACCTTTAAGTAATTTTACCAATTGTCTAGCGTCACTATCAGAGTCATTTACACCTTTAAGCATAACATATTCAAAAGTAATACGTCTGGCGTTATTCGCCGCTGGATAATTTCTACACGCCGCGAGCAACTCTTTAATCGGATATTTTTTATTAATCGGCACCAATTCATTACGCAACTCATCACTAACCGCGTGCAGGGAAATAGCGAGATTTACTCCTAATTCCTGACCACATCTTTCTATTTCTGGAACGACACCGGAAGTAGATAGAGTAATACGTCTTTTTGAAATAGCTATGCCCTCGCCATCCATTATAATTTTTAATGCTTTTGCTACATTAGCATAATTAAATAATGGCTCACCCATTCCCATCATTACTATATTGGTAAACAAACACTCCTTGCGGTCTTTGTCCCACTCACCAAGAGAGTCTCTGGTTACAAGAACTTGTCCTATAATCTCATAAGCGGTGAGGTTACGCACTAATGGCATGGTTCCAGTATGACAAAAACTACAACTTAGGGTACAGCCAACCTGTGAGGAAACGCATAAAGCTCCTCTTTCTTCCTCTGGAATAAACACCATCTCAACTTTGTTGTTATCATTCATCCTCAAAAGCCATTTACGAGTTCCGTCAAAAGAAGTAAGCTCACATGATATTTGTGGGCGGCCAATCGTAAAATGCTCATGAAGCATGGCTTGCTGCTTTTTTGCTATGCTGGTCATCTGAGTAAAGTCCGTAGCGCCTTTTACATATAACCATTGCCATATTTGCTTAGCACGGAAAGGCTCAAAACCATGCTCTTTAAGTTTCGCGGCAAGCTCATTTCTGGTTAGTCCAATAATTTCTGTTTTATTTGTCATCTATAGCCTAAATTTCTATCATATAATTTTATAACCGTTTGCGGTCGCCTTTATCATATCAATGCCAAAACTATCCTTTATCTTCTTGCGTAAACGATATATATGGGTTTCCATAGTGTGGGTATCTAGAATTTCTTCTATTTTCCATACTTCTTTTAGCAAATATTCTCTTGATACTTCTGAATTATCGCATATAGCAAAGGCTCTTAATATCTGAGCTTCTTTATCAGTAAGCGAAATAGAAATACCATTATTTTTGCAAGTCAGGTTTTTGTGGATAATGGATAATAAGTAATCATCGGATAATATTAAAATGTCATTATCCTTATTGTTTTTTAGATAATATTCAATGTCTGAGATCAGGCTTCTCATATATACGGGAAGGTTTATTGAGACAACTGGCAAATTATAATCTTTTACAAGTTTCCTGTTAGTAACGATAAGCCCTTTTTTTCCTTCTATATCATCCTCAGACTGTACTATATCGCAGGGAATCTCCAACTCCCGCGTGACAATATCACAAAATCCATCTATAAAATCACTATTATCTATTAATAAGATTATATTTGATGATTCCTCCATAATTATTCCTTAATAACAGATAGTAAACCGTAACAGTTAAGATTATAGAAAACATAATAGATGATTGCTAGTGATAATATGAATAGCTCTGAAAGAATATTAACAAAAGCCGCAGACTATTTACGTCGCCAAGAAGGCATTGTAATAAAAAAGAAAAACGGCAAAGAAATCGCCATATATCCGGCGGAATTTCTAAATGAACAGATGAAAGGGAAATATACAATTGAAAAATCATCAATAGTTAATGATTTAGCCAGATATGCTGGACTACTGCCTACTCTCATTAGTGTCCCCATGAACTTAGCGAGTGAGGACTGGCCGGTATTTGAGGAAGAGTTATTAAAAAAAGAGCTAAAAAAACTAGGTAAAGAGATTTTAGAAACAGCAAGAGCTTCCATGCCTGTGGAGGGAAGTGAAAATAATACTATAATCAGCTTCCGAGATAAAAGTGACGGCAAGACTCATATTGCGCTTATAATTAACGAAAATATATTAAACGACAAGCAAGCACCGATGGTAAGAGTACATTCCTCATGCTTTACCGGAGATTTTCTTGGCAGTCTGCGCTGCGATTGCGGCAATCAGCTAAAGCTCGCTATTGAGGCGATAAAAAATGATGGTGGCGGGATATTAATTTATCTGAATCAGGAAGGGCGTGGAATAGGTATAACCAATAAAATAAGAGCCTATAAATTGCAAGAATGTGGCATGGACACCTATGAAGCCAATAATACACTAGGTTTCGCTGATGATGAAAGAGATTTTAATATAGCCGTGCTAATTCTTAAACATCTGGGTTTTGATAAAATAAAGCTATTGTCAAATAATCCGCGCAAGGTTACTGAGTTAAGGAAATATGGTATTACCATTTCAAAAAGGATTCCTATTGTCACCAAAACCGGAAAACATAATGAAAGATATATGAAAGCTAAAAAAGAAAAAGCCGGACATATGTTATAAACAACAAAGGTAGCTTATTCCCTGCCGCTTATTATGTTATTAAGCTCGGTTGGATTTTCCCATACACAGCTATCTTTTTGCCATATATTCACATCAGCGTTTAGGTCTACCTCTCGCCATTTGGGATGACCTTTTCTCTTAAGTATCTCAATATTATTGGCGATAATTTTTGATAATTTATTCAAATTATCGCAGCGCTCTTTAACAGCCTCATTATCATTAGCAGAAAAATCATAGCTTATAAGAAAAGCCCTTACTGCGACCGTTGGCACGCTTTCTTTTACAAAACTATAATCCTTAGAGGTTATTTCTGACGGTATATATTCCTCAAGTAGTCTTACGCCATTTAATGGAACAAAATGCACATTATCAAGCATAGGGGTGTATTTCTTGTTTTCTGGTAGAGTTAAATCCTCAAGATTCTTGAAAAGGCGAATCGGTTTGCCGCCGACAAATATTACCGCGTCAAGCTCACCTTTTAATACTTTTACTACACCTTTCGCTGAAGATATTTTTACGCTTTCCGCCGGTTTAACTCCGGTTATGGAAAATAAATTTATTGATGTCAGCATATTACCGCTACCATCATCACCTATAGCTATTTTTTTACCATTCAA
Source organism: Rickettsiales bacterium (assembly GCA_041396965.1). Taxonomy (NCBI): domain Bacteria; kingdom Pseudomonadati; phylum Pseudomonadota; class Alphaproteobacteria; order Rickettsiales; species Rickettsiales bacterium. Next base: position 94,045 of record JAWKXN010000001.1, on the reverse strand, counting down.
ATCAGAGAATGACTTTATTTTTTTATTGGCGAGAACATGTATCTCCTCATCATAAAGTGGGAAAACCACCCGAAGATTTTTCGCCATTTTCATAGAGTCAGGATTTTTGGAGCGTTTCAAGAAACCTAATATGTCTGACTGGATAAATCCAAGAGATACTTTTTCATTACTATTTAAGCGCCTTATATTGTCAATGGAGCCTTCTGAATCTTTTACGTTAACATTTATGTCACTTCCTTTTACCAATGACGATATGTCACGAGCAAAGGCATAATAAGTACCGGTTTTAAGGCCGGTTACTATAGATATATTTATATCTTTTCCGGAATAACCAAAAGCTATTGTGACAATTGATGATAATACAAAAAATAGCGTAAATATTAGAAAATATGAGGTTGCTAAATAATATTTGCGTAAAAACAAGAACATAATAACCTAAAATTGCCAAATTATAACTTTTTATAATATATAGTTTTTCTAAAGAATATAGGGTTAATAGCCAAAAGGTTAACGTTTGTCAAACAATTTTTACAAAAAATTAACTTTTATTAAGAAATTTGGTGATTAGTCATATCTATTAATGATGGTAAGAATATCTTTTTCCATATTTTTCTCAGATTTTGGAACATAAAATAAAAAATTATTATTAGAGACTATATGTATATCACGTCCACTTATAATACTGTCACCATCTTTGAAATAAAAAGCCTGATTATCGTAGCCGCTGTTATTTATTATATTAAGCAGATGGTCATCTTCATATTCTTTATTAAAATTATCATACATCCCTTTTATATATTGATAACCCATAATGATGGATAATAAAAACAACAAAGCGACCAGAGTATAAATAATAATTTTTATAGGGCTCAACCCGATGTTAACTTTAGGTAGTTTATTGGTCTTTTTAGGCAAAGATGATGGAGATTTATAAAGCGCGACAGGCGGAAGACGGTTAACCTTTGGTCTTGGTGTAAAATCTGTTTCTATTAAAGCTTCCCTATTCATAATGGGTGGATTATATATGTATTAATAGCAAACACAATACGCAATAATTTGCGGCAAAATAATTATAACGAATAGATGATGACCAACGAATCAGATAAACTATATAAACTACTAGATATGACCAAAAAGCATGGCGGTGACTACGCTGACGGTGTTATGTTTAATACTACAGATCTGAGTATATCACAGAGGCTTGGCAAACCAGAAAACATTGAGCGCTCGGAAACCTCCGCTATTGGTCTTAGGGTGTTTGTAAAAAAAGACAATGGAGAAATTTCTCAAGCCAATGTTTCTTCCAGCGATCTTAGTGAACCAGCACTTGAGGAGTTGGCGGATAACGCTGTGAAAATGGCAAGGTTAGCGCCTAGTGATAAAGATTATATTCTCGCCCCTGAGGAACTATATCCTAGCGATATTCCAGAACTTGAGCTTTACGATAGTTATGAACCAAGCCCTGAATGGCTTTTGGATAATTGCCAAGAAGCGGAAGAGGCGGCTCTTTCCGTAAGCGGTATCAGCAATTCTGAGGGAGCTGACGCTAGTTACAGGAAATCAAACGTACAACTAGCCATAATGGGAAAAAATGGTACGAGTTTTTCTCGCTTCTATAAGAATAGCTCGTTTTCTATTTCCGTTTGTGTTCTTGCCGGAGAAGGACAGAAAATGGAGAGGGATTATGATTTTAGCAGCGTCCGTCATAAAGAGGATTTGGACTCTCCCAAATCCATTGGCTTGAGTGCCGCGAAAAAAACATTGGCGAAGCTTAATCCAAGAAAAATAAAATCTACAACCGCTCCTATAGTTTTTGATCCAAGAGTTGGTAAGTCTATACTATCAATATTAACAAGTAGTATTTCAGGAAATTCTATCGTTAGAAAATCATCTTTCCTGAAAGAATCTATGGGCAAAAAAATATTTCCTGAGAATATCTCAATTATTGACAATCCTCACATAATAAGGGGACTTTCCTCAAAACCTTTTGACATGGAAGGTGTCGCTGGTAAAGAACTCTCAATCATAAAAGATGGTGTTTTGCGAAGCTGGTTACTGGATATGCGAACCGCGATAAAACTTGGAATGACAACCACAGGTCACGCCTCACGTGGTCTTTCCTCACCACCCTCACCGTCCGCTAGCAATGTGTATATGGAGGCGGGAAAGATAACCCCACAAGAGTTAATATCAGATATAAAAAATGGGCTTTACCTTACTGAGACTTTTGGTATGGGAATTAATACGGTAACTGGTGACTATAGTCAGGGCGCGGCAGGTTTTTGGATAGAAAATGGTGAGATAACCTATCCGGTATCAGAAATCACCATCGCTGGAAACTTAAAAGATATGTTCTCTAATCTTACAGCGGCGAATGACCTTGTTTTTCGCTACTCTAAAAACACTCCTACCATAAGAATTGAGAATATGACGATAGCCGGTGTTTAATATGAATTTTGATATTAATATGGATTATAGAACTGAATTATAAAACTATAGGTAAATTATATTATAATGACTATAATCAAATCCAATGAAGGAAAAGGTGACGATATTATAAAAAGGCTACTGCGTGAGCATATAACGCGCTATCGTGGCAAGCTTTTTGTCGCTATATCCTGCATGGTAGTAGTAGCGGCCAGCACCGCTGCCAATGCTTGGATGATTCAACCAGCTCTTGACCAAATATTCATTGAGAAAAATCATGATATGCTGTTGCTTATACCAATAGCGGTGGTAGCTATATCAATAATCGGAGCTATCGCTAATTATGGTAACACTATATCCATGCGCTTTATTGGACAGCGAATAATCGCTGATATGCAAATAAGGTTATTTGAGCATCTTATGAAAAGCGATGTCGGATTATTCCATAATCAATCGTCCGGCAGGCTTATATCACGTTTTACCAATGACATAAATCTGCTGAGGAACGCCTTTTCCAATGTGCTCACCGCTATTACTAAAGAACTGCTTAGTATGATATTCTTGCTTGGTGTAATGATATACCAGAACGCTACCCTTGCCGCTCTTGCTCTTATCGCTTTTCCGATAGCTATTTATCCGATAATAAGGCTTGGCAAAAAAATGCGCCGTATTTCCGACCGTACACAAAATGAGCTTGGTGAGTTTACCAGCACTCTTGATGAGATTTTTAGTGGAGCGCGTACGGTAAAATCATATAACCGAGAAAATTATGAGATAAATAGAGCGAAAACTATAATAGAAAGATTGTTTTCTCTTTATTATAAATCAGCGAAAGTACAAGCGGCGGCGACACCGATGATTGAGATTTTAAGTGGAGTCTCAATAGCTTTAGTGATCTGGTATGGCGGGTTTCAGGTTATGGAAGGAACTATAACAACTGGTGCTTTTTTCTCATTTATTACAGCATTTTTGATGGCTTATAAGCCGGTGCGGGCGGTATCCGGCTTAAACGGGGTTTTGCAAGAAGGGGTGGCGGCGGCTAACCGGTTATTTAATATCTTAGATACCGAGCCTATGATAGCTGATAAGGAAGGCGCGAAACCTCTTGATATAAAATCCGGCAGTATAGAGTTTAAGGATGTGGTTTTTGGGTATACACCAGATATTGTCGGTATAGATAAAGTTAACCTTACGGTTCCCGCCGGAAAAACGGCGGCTTTGGTCGGGCTGTCTGGTAGCGGCAAATCAACTATAATGAATCTTTTGCTACGCTTTTATGAGATACAAGGCGGCAGCATAACCATAGACGGACAGGATATAAGAGAGGTGACTATCCATAGTTTGCGTGAGGCAATGGCTTTTGTGCCGCAAGAATCCATGTTGTTTGATGATACTATGAAAGCGAACATAGCCTATGGCAGACAATCGGCAAGTGATGAGGAAATACTTACCGCCGCTAAAAACGCCGCCGCCGATGATTTTATCCGCTCAATGCCGCTTGGTTATGAAACTATGGCAGGCTCTCATGGTATACGTTTGTCTGGTGGACAGCGGCAACGAATAGCGATCGCGCGAGCTATGCTGAAAAACTCCCCAATCCTGCTACTTGATGAAGCGACATCATCGCTAGATAATGAGTCAGAAAGAAACATACAGGAAGCTTTATCTAGGCTTATGAAAGGTCGTACCACTCTGGTTATCGCTCACCGCCTTAGCACAGTTATTGGAGCTGATATAATTTATGTTATGGAAGATGGTAAAATAATTGAAAGCGGTAATCACGAAAGCCTGCTTACAAAAAAAGGTAAGTATTATCAGCTTTATTCTAATAATTTTGAATAGTATTTGACATCGTCATGCCACACTTGTCGTGACATCTGGAGAAGAAGCTCAGATAACTCTGAGATTCTATGCGGTCTTGTGGATCACAGAATGACGAGGTTTTTATATTATCCCTGTGAAAGACTGCTATCTTTCACAGGGATACAGCTTCGCTGGCTGATGGCTCGCACGACATACTGGTCGTGCTTCTTTTTTCCTAGTCCCCAGACTCTAGTCCATAACTTATAGCTATTTGCTACAATTCCCTATGTTATAGTAGTTTATATCTGTTTTACTTAACAAAATTATATTAATATGCTATAGGCTTAACCACTAATATTCACCACAATATAACTATGAACGAACAAGATAGCGAACCTCCTTACCTACCCTCTCACATAGCGAATTATTTTCTGTGGCTGGCGAAGCAGGAAAATGTTGAGGATTTAACCACAATGAAGCTGATAAAGTTAGTTTATTTCAGCTATGCTTGGTATTACGCTTTGTTTGGCAAAAAGCTGTTTTCTGAGAAGATTGAGGCGTGGCGTTATGGACCGGTTATTCCTTCCATATATCATGAGTTCAAGCGGGCGGCTAATGATCCAATTGATTTTTTCTCAATGAATTTCGCGATGAAAACTGGAGAGATCTCTTATCCCATAATCAAAAATGGCGATGATGATATTATTCAGCTACTAAGCGCTGTATGGGCGGTATATAAAGATAAAAGCGGTCTGGAACTGAGCGATATTACTCATGAAGATGGTAGCCCTTGGTGTCATGCTTATGATCAGGGAGAGAACTCTCCTATGGATGATTCTTTAATCAGAGAAAGGGCGAAACAGGCGATAGTTAAATATAAAGGTAAATGGTAGTGGATGATAATATTGACGTAACCGCTCTGCTTACCAAAATTAAAGGTAGAAAATATACCACTCCTCCTGTTCCTGAGTCTGATAATTTGAAAAAAGAACAGGAATTACGCGAGCATAAGCTTAGTAATGACGCTAAGCAAGCGACCTCTAACTTAAGGATCAGAATGTGTCGCTGGGTAATGTGGGTGGTATCAATATATTTGATATGCGTCGCTCTTATAATAGCATATACATTATACAAACAAAATCTTTCAGATTCGGTATTAATAGCGATACTTACCACCACCACCATAAATATTTTGGGATTGCCGCTGATGATAATTATTTCTTTATTCCCGAAAAATAGGCAGTAAAGAGGCGGGTATGGCATCACTTAAGCTTAAGAGCCTGCTCAAAGAACCGCTCACACAGTTTATTTTAAGCCATATGTTGGCGTTTTACATCCGCCTAGTAATGCTTACAGCAAAAAAAGAATTTTATATACATCCTGAGGCAAAAATTTTTATGGATGGCAAGAAAAATGCTATTTTCGCTTTCTGGCATGGACGAATGATGTTACTTCCAGCAGTTAATCCTCAGCGCAAAATGCATGTGCTTATTTCTGACCATAGTGATGGTAGGCTAATATCACAAGTAATAAAGCGTTTTGGGCAGGATACGGTGAAAGGATCTTCCAGCAAGGGTGGGACGGAAGCGGTGCGTGATATAATACGCCTGCTTAAAAATGGTGATAATGTCAGCATAACCCCTGATGGACCGCGTGGTCCTAATCAAACAGCGGCAATGGGAATAGTTACCATAGCAAAACTCTCTAAACTACCGATAATACCGGTCACTTTCTACGCCACCAAGCATAAAAGACTAAGAAGCTGGGATAAATTTATGCTAGCTAAAATTTTTAGCCGGATATATTTTTGTATCGGACAACCAATAGACATAAAGATAGCGAATGAAGAGGGCCGGATATTGGTTGAAAAAGCAATGAATGAGTTAACCAAAAAGGCGAGCACGTTAGGTGGGACAGAAAAAAATGCAGATAAGCTATAGAACATATAAGATAGCTACTATCTTATGCGCTCCTGCCATCTATATCTGGCTTAAAATCCGCCAGTATAAAGGAAAAGAGGATAAAAACAGGGTTGGTGAAAGGCTGGGAAATTACAAGATAAAACGTCCAAAAGGCGTACTGCTTTGGATGCATGCGGCAAGTGTCGGTGAGGTAAACTCGGTTTTACTGTTAATAGAAAAAATAAACGCTGAATTTCCAGATGTTAAGATCCTGCTTACCACCGGTACAGTGACCTCAGCGCAGTTGGTTAAAAAACGTCTTCCTAATGTACTTCACCAATTCGTGCCGGTAGATACTGATGAGGCGACTAATAAATTCCTACGCCATTTCCGACCTGATATTGGGTTTTGGATTGAGTCAGAATTATGGCCAAACCTAGTGATGAACGCGCGGGCACGTGGCTGTTTCATGGTAATAATAAATGGCAGAATGTCCGAAAAATCTTACAATATGTGGCAGAAATACGCTACGCTGATGATCTTTGATATGCTTAATTGCTTTAGTGTGGTGTTCGCGCAAACTCCTCTTGATAGCCAGCGTTTTAAGGCGCTTGGAGCACAAGACTCTATTTATCCCGGTAATCTTAAATATGACTCATCGGTGCTTCCTTGCCTAGAATCAGAGCTCGCCGCTATGAAAAAACAAATAGGGGAAAGACCAGTTTGGCTTGCCGCCAGCACGCATAACAATGAGGAAGAGCAAATCGCTGCTGCTTGCGCCCCTCTTATAAAAAAATATTCTGATATAGTTACTATTATCGCTCCTCGCCACCCACAACGTGGTGAGGAAATAGCCAAAACCATTTCCGCTTACGGCAAGGTTTCCTTGCGCTCACGAGGTGATAAAATAGAAGCTGACACGAATTTTTATATAGCTGATACTCTCGGCGAGTTAGGTTTGTTTTACCGGTTATGTGAAGTGGTGTTTATGGGTGGATCACTTATTGAGCATGGCGGGCAGAATCCACTAGAACCGGCACGACTGCGCTGCTGCATAATAACCGGAACTCATACTAAGAATTTTCTGGATATGTATAATGAGATGGAAGAGCTTAAGATATGCGTGCGAGTTAAAAACGCGACAGAACTAACAGAGCAAGTAGCCACTTTAATAAAGGATTCTGACCGGATAACTGATACATTAATAGCGACCAAAGAATGGCTTAACACCAAGACTGGAGCGATAGAGAGAATAATAAAAACACTCGCTCCGATTTTTACTCCGGTTACTCTGGAGAAAGAGTAAAAATCATATGAAAATGAAAGCTCCTAAATTTTGGAATTCTAAAACCAAGTTATCTACCTTGTTATCGCTTATTCTGGTTCCATTTTCATGGTTATATTACTTGGTCGGTAGATTGTTATATGGTCGTATAAAACCTGAGAAATTACCTGTTCCGGTTATTTGTGTAGGAAATATAAGTGTCGGAGGAGCTGGGAAAACTCCTGTCGCTTTATATATAGGTGAGCTGGTAAAAAATAAGGGAGTAAACACTTTTTTTATCAGTCGTGGCTATGGTGGCAGTCAAAAATCAGCGATCAGGGTGGATGCGGATATACATGGAGCGGAATTAGTTGGTGATGAGCCGTTGCTACTTGCGGAGATACTGCCGACTATTATCGGTAAAAACCGCCTTGAGGTGGCAAAATTTGCTATAGAGCAAGGCGCTGAGCTTATTATAATGGATGACGGATTGCAGAATCCATCCATTGAGAAAGATCTATCTTTTATAGTTACTGATAGAAGACTTGGTTTTGGCAATGAAAGATTATTGCCGGCGGGTCCCCTGCGTGAACCGGTAGCGGCAGGTCTTAATAAGGCGGACGCGGTTATCATCGTAAATCCGGCGAATTTTATACCAACTGCCATGCCGGATACATCTATGCTAATCGCCCGCTCAAAAGCGAAGGATTCTATGCTCGCTCTTAAAGGAAAGCGAATCATCGCTTTTTGTGGTATAGCCGTCCCCACCAAATTCTTTGATATGTTAAGAGAGGTTGGCGCTGATATTATTAGGGCTGTAGATTATCCTGACCACTATCCTTACAAAGAAAAGGATTTACTTTTCTTGTTTAGAGAGGCGAAAAAACATAACGCGGAATTGGTTACTACCAGTAAGGATGCTGCCCGTATGAAAAAACAGTTCAAACAAGAGATGGAATCTATTAAAATAGCGGAAATGGAGTTGATATTTGAAAATAAAGCCCATTTAGAGGAATTAATAGAAGATATATTACCAGAGAAAAATGATAAAAAAAATTGAACATTTTCTTGAAGCTTTTGTCTTGCATATGCTGTTTACCGCCTTCCGCTTATTCTCTTTTGATACAGCGTCAAAAATGGGTGGTCTGATGGCAAAAGCGATAGGTCCTTCTCTTTCCGCCCATAAAACAGCGAAAAAGAATTTGTCTATGGTATTTCCTACTCTTAGCGAAAAAGATAAAGATAAATTATTGAACAAGATGTGGGATAATCTAGGCAGAACCGCCGCTGAGCTATCCCACTTGCAAAAAAGCTATGTAGAAACCAGAATAACCGTAAGGGGTCAGGAAAATTTACCGGTCAGCGGCAAACCAGCTTTTATGTTTTCCGGTCATATCGGTAACTGGGAATTACTTGCCGTTGTCGCGCAGATTTGTGGTCGTCCAATAACCGGTGTTTACCGTGAGGCAAATAACCGGATAGTTGATGAGATGATCGCAAAAATTCGCAGAAGCCGCTGTCTTAATCTTATTCCTAAAGGCAGGCAAGGCGCAGTAAAAATCGCCCGCGCTATTAAGAATAATGAAGCTATATCAATGCTAGTTGATCAAAAAATGAATGATGGTATTGAAGTGCCTTTTTTTGGAAAACCAGCGATGACCGCGCCAGCCATCGCCGAACTCGCCCTGCGTTACAACGCGCCGATAATACCAGCGCGAGCAATCCGCATGGGTGGCGCTAATTTTGAGGTTACGATATACAAACCTATTGAATATAACAAAACTGGTGATAAAGAAAAAGACGCACGTAATATTATGCTAAAGATTAATGAAACACTGGAGGAGTGGATAAGAGAGTATCCGGAACAATGGTTTTGGGTACATAAACGCTGGCCAAAAGAATGAGAAAAATATTAAAACAATATTAATAAACCATATATAGATTCGTGTAAATTGAACTAAAATTGCATGAATATTTTTATGAGACAATACCGTAACCCTAGCAAAGGCTTCACCTTAATAGAACTTTCCATAGTTTTGGTAATTATTGGCCTTATTATTAGTGGAGTATTAGTTGGCAATTATCTAATAAAAGCTGCCGAGTTGAGAGCTATATATAAGCAAAAAGAAGATATTGTAGCCGCTATAAATACGTTTAAGCTTAAATATAATTACCTTCCTGGTGATTTGCCAGACGCTACCAGCTATTTTGGAACTAATCCGGCGGGATGTCCGGCTCCTACCGCAAGCCCACAAACAAATAGCACCTGTAATGGTAACGGCAATGGAATAATTGATGAAGTATTTACTGTATGGCAGCAGCTAGCGGCCGCGAATTTGATAAAAGGTTTCTATAGAGGAACGCAAGCATCAAACGGAAGTCCAGCATATGATTCTACATCAATGCCTGCGATAGCTGGTTCTGATAATACATGGTATCTTGAACATACAAATGTCGATAGCTGGAATGGATTTGAGCTTTACCAGCGATTCCGTAACCAGCATATGATGGTGTCAACTCGCAGCTTTGGTTATGGCTCTCCTCAATTACTAACTCCGGCTGAAATGTTCTCATTCGATAAAAAATACGATGATGGGAAGCCAGCTTCAGGAAATATACAGGTATTAAGTGACTGGCAACTTGATGGATGTACCAATCCACAATCAAAGCCCGCACCCAATGCCGTATACGATACTACTAAACTAGATAAAAATTGTGATGTAGTATTCCTAAATTTAGGGTTCTAGCGATATTATGGTTATTTCAAAGTAAAATATTAAACTTTGGAAACTGATAAAGAATCATCAGCAAAAACTATCTGTAATTTTTTACTATTTTTTGCTTCTTTAGCTGTCATTACTAAGTTTCCCTCGTCATTTTTTACTAGAGCGAAACCACGTGCCAGAACTTTTTTATAGTTTACGCTTTCTAATAGACTACCAGAATTTTCTAGTTTTCTCGCAGTATAATCCAGTTTACGAACCGTTGAACTATATAATCTATCACTTAAATCATTTAGCTGTTTATTATATTTTTTAATATCGTTTACTAAGGTTATAGGACGTAAAGCACGCTCTATTGAGAACAGCTTATCTTTTTTTGTATCAAGATTACGCTTAGTAAAAAACTCAAGGGTTTTGTGCAGAGAAACCAGCTTTTCTTGCCTATTATTTATATCATTTATTAAAATATGTGGACGCAGATGCGCCGACATTAAAGTTAATTTTTGTTGCTTTATGGTAAGCAAAGTCGGAAGGGAAGAAACAAGCCTTTCCGACCAATCGTCCAGCCTTTGAGTAGCGGCTTGTAATAGCTGCATTGGCTTGGGCAAGCCTCTTGCCATGCCATTTAATTTTTCACTTCTTTGAGTAATAAGGCGTGATATAGCGCTATCACCACGCAGCGACAACTGTTTTATGCCTAAAATAAGCTCGGAACGTACCGGAACGGCTATTTCCGCCGCTGCTGTTGGTGTTGGCGCGCGACGGTCAGAGACGTAATCTATTAAAGTAGTATCGGTTTCATGACCGACGGCGGAAATAAGTGGGATAGAGGAATTCGCCGCAGCCCGTACCACTATTTCCTCATTAAATGCCCACAGATCCTCTATTGAGCCACCACCACGCGCGACGATCAATAAATCCGGTTTTGGAATTTTAGAATCATGGTCTAGATTGTTGAAAAAATTAATAGCAGCGGTAATTTGCTCGGCTGCCCCCTCACCCTGAACAGCTACTGGAAATACCAGCACACGCAGCGGAAAACGCTCAGAGATACGATGCAGTATATCACGGATAACCGCTCCTGTGGGTGAGGTTATCACCCCTATTACCTGCGGCAAGTACGGCAATTTCTTCTTACGCTCTGGCGCGAACAGCCCCTCTTTTTCTAATTCAGCTTTACGTTTTTCCAGCAGTGCCATAAGCGCACCAACACCGGAAGGACGCATGGAATCAACTATAATCTGGTAAGATGATCTTCCGGCGTAAGTAGTGACTTTTCCGCTAGCGACTACCTCCAACCCATCTTCTGGCTTAAAATTAAATTTTCCGGCAACACCTCGCCAACAAATAGCGTTTATCACCGCTGAACTATCTTTGAGGCTGAAATAAACATGCCCTGAACTCGCTACTTTCCAGCCGGAGATTTCGCCTCTGAGACAAACCCGTCCAAACCGATCCTCCACCATATTCTTTATGGAGCTAGAAATCTCACTAACCGAGTAAACTATCTGGTTGTGACCTATATCTGGTATTGTTTCTGGCATATCACGAGCAATAACATATAGAGTTTCAAATTTTTAATGGCTATAGTGGAGACTGTAACATAATTTATGAGGCATTCAATGAGTAAAGTTTTAGTAATTGGTAGTGGCGGCAGAGAGCATGCTATTTGCTGGCAGCTTGGCAAATCACCGGAAGTTAAACAGGTTTTTTGCGCAGCCGGTAACGCTGGAATTACCGCTGACGCGATCTGTATTAATATATCAGCGCCTGACGAGATAATAAATTTCTGTAAAAGTGAGAATATAGAGCTGGTGGTGGTAGGTCCTGAGCAACCGCTAGTTGACGGGCTTGCCGATATTTTACGTGAAGCGGGACTTACCGTGTTTGGTTGCAGCAAAAGCGCGGCGCGGCTTGAAGGCTCAAAGATATTCATGAAAGATTTATTCAAGAAATATAACATCCCAACCGCCGCTTATGGAACATTTACTGATGAGCGACAAGCTACCCTTTTTCTAGCTGGAAAAAATTTTCCGATAGTTATAAAGACCGATGGGCTTGCCGCCGGTAAAGGAGTGATAATAGCACAAGACGAGAAGGAAGCGACAGAAGCGATAGAAGGCATGTTTTCCGGCAGGTTTGGAGAAGCTGGAAGTAATATAGTAATTGAGGAATTTTTAGATGGTAAAGAAATCAGCTTTTTTGCTCTTTGTGATGGTAAAAAAGCTGTAGAGTTCGCCTGCGCGCAAGATCATAAGCGGGCTTATGATGGCGATAAAGGTCCTAACACTGGCGGGATGGGTACTTATAGCCCAACACCACTTGCCACCCCTGAAATCCGCAAGGAAATAATGGAAAAAATAATCAATCCAACCATAAAGGCGATGGAGGCTGAAAGTTGTCCATTTACAGGAATATTATTCGCCGGTTTGATGCTGACAAAAGACGGCGTAAAAATCCTTGAGTATAATATCCGTTTTGGTGATCCAGAGGCGCAATCTATGTTACTGCGATTTAATGGCGACCTATTCAAACTGCTGCTTTCCTGCGCTCGTGGAGATATTGAGGAAAAATATCTGTCATTTAGTGATAAAGCCGCGGTTTGTGTGGTAATGGCGGCTAAGGGCTATCCGGCTTCTTATGAGAAAGGCAGTGTGATTAAGGGACTTAAAGAAGCTGAAGAAGTAGATGGCGTAAAAATATTCCACGCTGGAACCGCTGAAAAAGACGGTAATATTATAAGCGTGGGCGGACGAGTTCTAGGAGTGAGCGCACTGGGCAATGACATCAAGGAAGCGCAAAAAAGCGCCTATAAGGCTGTGGATTTAATTGACTGGAAAGATGGTTTTTGTAGACGAGACATAGCTTGGCAGGTAGTTTAGGAGAGTTTACAGTAAGTAGTTTTAATTTACTATATATGTTTATTCCTCTCGCAGATGTTTCTTTATAAGTGGCATTTGCAGAATGGTGAAAATTATGGTTAGGGTAAACATCCCGAACACCTTAAAGTTTACCCAAAAATCCTCAGAAAAATTGCGCCAAATAAATTCATTAAGAGCGGCTAAGAACAGGAAGAACACCCCCCAGCGCAACGACAACAGCCGCCAACCTTCTTCGCTAAGCTTGAAGGCGCTATCCATAGCGTATTTAAGTAGTGATTTCTTGAAATAAACCCCACCAAGTAGCAGGGCGGCGAATATCATGTTAACTATTGTCGGTTTCATCTTAATAAATGTTTCATCATGCAACACTAATGTCAACGTTCCGAATACGGAGATTATTATGCCAGAAACCAGTGGCATTATAGAAATTTTCTTTTCCTGCCAATATGTTACAATAAGCGAAATAATAGTCGTTACCATTATAGCAGCAGTAGCGACAAATAGGTCAAAAAACTTGTAACAGACAAAAAATACGGCAAGAGGAGCGATGTCCAAGAGCATTTTCAATTTAGGATTCATATGTTTATCACTCATTAACCTGTTGCCTATAATATATATTATGTTACAATCACCACCTATTTATAACTAAATGGAATAATTAACCAGCATAAAATATATAACCTTTTACGCTGGCTTACCTGCAAACAATAAGAGGTTAAACTTTGGAAACATCTGTTTTAATAGTTGAGGATGAGATCGCGATTGTAACACTGCTACGCTATAATCTTGAGCGTGAGGGGTTTCGGGTATTTTCCACCGGTGATGGTGAGGAAGCTCTGGATATGGTTAAAGACTGTAAGCCGGATATTATCGTGCTTGACTGGATGTTACCATCAATGTCTGGAATCAATATCTGCAAACAGTTACGCTGGAGTCCTGACACTAAAGGTATACCAATTATAATGCTCTCGGCGCGTGGTGAGGAGAGCGACCGGATAAAGGGTCTGGACGCGGGGGCTGATGATTATCTGGTCAAACCGTTTTCTCCCGCTGAGCTTATCGCTAGAATACGCGCGGTATTTCGTCGTTTCCGTCCGGCGCTTTCGGAAAAGACCTTGTCTTTCGCTGGCATTAAAATGGATGTGTCTAGTCATAAAGTCACCCGCAATGATGTTGAGGTGCATTTAAGCCCTACCGAGTTCTCGCTACTTCGCTACCTACTGGAACATCCTGCTAGAGTGTTCTCTCGTGAGCAATTACTGGACGCGGTGTGGGGACATGATATTTATGTTGAGTTAAGGACAGTTGACGTACATGTGCGCCGCCTGCGCAAAGGGCTTGATTATGACGGCAACCAGCCGGATCTTATTCGCACTGTACGCTCTGCCGGTTATGCGCTGGAAGAAACACCTGTTGACAATTCAGAAGAAAGTACTGATGAAGTTTAATTGACAGATAATGTTTTTGTAATAATCAGCCAGAGATATATCTATAAATTAACAAAACCTTAACAAAATCCTATTTATTCTTCCGCACAATTCTATTATAATGAGCGGATGCCTGAAGAAGAAATAAGAAAAAACAGAGATATAGAGATAGACGAAGATAATATCCGTCATTCTCTGGAGCGAGCTATCGCTGCACAGCTTGTCTTGACAAGAAAATTTTTGTCCGCTGATACAACCATACCTATGCCAAAACAAGGCTATACTGATTCCGCAATAAAAAAATTCGTGGATGACACCATAGAAATAACCGATAGTTTTAGTGAAAAGAAAAAGAATAAAATACGCTCTCTATATGTCAAGATACTGTCTGAGTTTCCTCCCTGGCAACAGGCTTTTATTATAGAAAACCATCAAAGAGCTACTTTCGGGACACTCAATGATATACATCAACTGAATAATGATAAATCCAGAAAAACTATTGGTTTCTTTAGAGAATATGATTCAGCATACGTATCTGATTTCTAACCCTGAATTGGTGCATAGTATAACCAGTCACGAAATGGGGCATAGATTTGATTATGGTTCATGGACTATTCCACATCTGAGTAACACATCTCTGAGACAAATCAGACAAATGGAATGAAGCATTGGAAAGAAGAGAAAAGAGGAAATGGCTGGCGAGGGGAAGCAGCATTAGCGGAAATAAATCCGGAAAGAACCATAAGCAGGCATCTTAAAACACACTGGGTTACAAGCCATCGGAATTTCCGCGTGAAGCGATGGCGGAGATGACCAGCAGTATATAATCAAGCTTACAGGAAATTCGGTGGAGACGCAAAAAAACCAATGAGTTAATGGCAAAAGCCTATCCGGAATTACATTTCCAGTATATAGGGACCAATTCATACCACGCATTGTTGGAAAAGTAACCAGTATATCAGAAAATATAACGAATGAAAAATTAGCTGATAAGATAAAAAAATATAGTGATAAATGATATTACCGAAATAAATCTGAATCACTCACCGGTAAAGGAAATAGATTTCCCAATTCTGATGGCACTGCCTCTAAAAGAAAGGCTATTGAATCACACTATTTATTTAGTGATCGCTCTTTAAATGAAGCTAAATCAAGTGTTAAAATCACATGGAATAGATGTCACATTTGTGGACATTGATCTTAAAAATCCCAGCAATTATAAACAATATCTGGTTTTAATAATGATGCCGATGCGGCAAAATTTGCCGCACTGAGAGAAAGCGGCGAATTATTTAAAAACCCTGCCTGAAATTCAAAAGACGTGCCGGTGGCGGTGTTCTTATGTATGGACCACCGGGTTGTGGAAAAACCATGATCGCGCGAGCTTTAGCCAATGAATGCAACGCACAGTTTATAGAGGCGCGCGCCGCTGACATTCTTGATCGGTGGCAAGGAGTCGCGGAAAAGAAAATTGTGGATATATTTGCCCAAGCTCGCTCATCAAAGCCCGCTGTGCTGTTCTTTGATGAAGTTGAGGCTTTAGCGCAACGTCGCCAATCAGAATCAACGGTAAATACAATTGTGTCAACACTCCTTAACGAGATGGCGGGAGTAGGTGATAATAATGAGGGACTTTTATTTTTGGGAGCGACTAATGTGCCGTGGTCTTTAGACTCAGCGTTTCGTCGTCCTGGTCGTTTTGATCGTACAATATTTGTGCCTCCTCCTGACCGTATTGCCCGTAGCTTTATATTAAAAGACTTGCTTAAAGATCGCCCTGTTGTAAGCGACCTTAATCAAAAGCTAATTATTGAGAAAAGCTCTGGATTTTCAGGCGCGGATTTAGCGGCTCTTGTTGAAACGGCTGTGGATTACGCGATTGATGAATGCAATGACGGAAGTGATATAATTCCACTTTCCAACTCTCATTTTCAGGAAGCTTTTACTGAGATAAAGTCTTCAACTGGAGAATGGCTTGGTCTTGCGAAAAGCTATAGTGAATACGCTAATAAGGACGGATCATATGATGATTTGCGTAATTTCCTAAAAAAATACGGCTAGAAGCATACAGTTCACCCCCACTTAACTTCTGGTGGTAGTGACATAAGTATAGCTTCTGTGTTACCTCCAGTCATCAGCCCAAAACGAGTTCCACGATCGTAAAGCAGGTTGAATTCCACATAACGCCCACGCTTCGCAAGTTGCCACTCTCTTTGTTCTTGCGTCCATTTTTCCTGTATATGACGACGCACCAGTTGTGGATAAATATTGGCGAAAGCTTTTCCTACTTCCTGAGTAAAAGCAAAATCATTATCCCAATTACCTGTATTTATGTAATCATAGAAAATTCCACCAATGCCACGTGGTTCATTACGGTGCTTTAGAAAAAAATACTCATCACACCATTTTTTGAATTTACCATAATATTCTGGATCAAACTTGTCGCATACATCCTTAAAAGCGACGTGAAAATCCTGCGTGTCCTTCTCAATCGGATACATTGGAGTTAAATCAGCCCCACCACCAAACCAACTTTTATAATTTATGTTTACCTCCGTGAAGGCCTGCTGGCTTTCACATGAGGCGTGTTCAGGACTAACTCGGTCTACTGGTCGTGTTTTATGTTCGCCTCCGGTATTTCCTACTGGAAATCCCATGAGGCATTGCTCAAGGCTGACTCGGTCTATTGACCTGTTTATGTTTTGCTCCCGCGAAAGACTACTTTCTTTCGCATGGAACACAGCTTCGCTGGCTGATGGCTCGTGTGGTCTGCGGACCACACCTTCTTGCATATCTTCCGATTCAGAGATAGCAGATTTATCGCTTACTACGATCATTCTGGTGTTCATGTGGACAGCGGGAACTAACGGCGAACACATATGGGCGACCAATGATATTCCACTTGCCCAGAAGTAAGGTTTATCCGCAGCTCCGGGAATTTCCTTACGCATAATCCCTGAAAATTCACCATGTACTGTAGAAATATTTACTCCTACCTTTTCAAACACCCTGCCCTTCATTACCGACATTTCACCGCCACCACCTTCGTCACGCTGCCAATTTGTCCGCGTGAATCGCCCAGCGGGAAGTTCACTAGCAGTGAGTTCATCCTCTAACTTTTCAAAACGTGCGCATATGTCATCACGTAAAGTGCGAAACCATGAAGCGGCTTGCTCTTTTCTCTGTTCTATTTTTTCCATAAATTTAATTCCTATCAGTTAATCTGCCTCAAAGACTCGCCTAAGACCATAGCAGCGGCAAGTGCTATATTTAGCGAACGTGCCCCTTCTTGCATTGGGATTTTAATTTTGGCAAACACATCCTTATCTATATAGTCAGGAACTCCTGATGATTCACGCCCTAATAGCAAAATATCATTCTCCTCAAAAGTAAAATCTGTATATTTGTTCTCAGATTTGGTGGTAAGCAATATTAAACGATTATCTTTTTGCAATGATTTGAGAAATTTTTGCCATGACATGTGCCTTATCATATCCACATGCTGTCTATAATCCATCGCCACACGTTTAAGTTGACGATCGTTCAACAAAAATCCACACGGCTCTATAATGTGAAGTTTTATGCCAAGACAGGCACATAGACGCATTATACTGCCGGTATTTTGCGCTATATCAGGTTCAAATAGAGCTATACTTATCATTAAAACAACACTCCAAATTGGCTTTTATTCCTTAAAAACTCCGTATAATCCTAGTAGCATAAAAAACTGTTTTGTAAAAATTGACTTAATTTATTGAACTAATAGTTGAAACTTCATAATGTTTTGTTATAGAAAGCTAATTAGTAATGTCTATATACATATTATTAAGTAGAATATCATGAGTAATACACCATCAAACATAGATAGTAATGAAAAATCATGCGGTAGTACCCGTCGTGATTTTATGGCTCTTACCGCAGGAGCTATGGCGGCTGTTGGCGGGGCAAGCGTTGCTTGGCCTCTAGTTGATAGCATGAATCCATCGGCTGACGTTCTTGCGCTTTCCTCAATTGAGGTTGATCTGTCACCGATTAAAGAAGGTCAGACCATAAAGGTTAAATGGAGAGGAAAACCAATATTTATTCGTCATAGAACAGATGAAGATATAGATGAATCAAGGAAGGTGCCTCTTGATGAGCTGAAAGACCCACAAAAAGATGAAGATCGCGTGCAAAAAGGTCATGAAAAATGGTTGGTGATGGTTGGTGTATGTACACATCTTGGCTGTATTCCTTTGAGTGGGGCAGGTGACTATAATAATTCTGATAATGGTGGCTGGTTCTGTCCATGTCACGGTTCACATTATGATACCGCTGGTCGTATCCGTAAAGGTCCTGCTCCAAAAAATCTGGATATTCCTAAATATAGTTTTTTAAGCGATAATCGTATTAAGATTGGTTAAAAATAATGGCTCATAAACAAAAAGAACAACAAGCTGGGATTAAAGGTTGGATTGAGTATCGCCTACCGGTTTTCTCATTTCTGGATAATAGTCTCGGCAGTAAATATCCAGCGCCACGTAATCTAAATTACTGGTGGAATTTTGGCTCTATAGCGGGGATCTGCCTAGTTATGCAGATTCTGACTGGTTTGTTTCTTTCTATGCATTATACCGCCCATGTTGATATGGCTTTTGGTAGTGTTGAGCATATCATGCGTGATGTTAATTATGGCTGGATGATGCGCTATGCTCACGCGGTCGGTGCGTCTATGTTCTTTGTAGTGGTGTATATTCACATATGTCGTGGTTTATATTATGGATCATACAAAGCTCCACGTGAGATTTTATGGTGGTTTGGCCTTGTTATATTCTTACTTATGATGGCAACCGCTTTTATGGGTTATGTGCTGCCATGGGGACAGATGAGCTTTTGGGGAGCTACGGTTATTACTAATCTTTTTTCCGCTATTCCCGGAGTTGGTGAGTCTATCGTGACTTGGTTATGGGGAGGTTTTTCTGTAGATAACCCCACTCTTAACCGTTTTTATTCATTGCATTTTCTGTTGCCGTTTGTAATTGTTGGCGTGGTGGTTTTACATATATGGGCACTACATGAACATGGCTCAAATAATCCTCTTGGCATAGATGTTAAAGGTTCTCAGGATACCGTTCCCTTCCATCCTTACTATACCTATAAGGATTTCTTCGGTTTTGGTGTCTTTTTCATGGTGTTTGCTTGGTTTGTGTTCTTTTCGCCAAACTCACTAGGACACCCAGATAATTATATTCCTGCTGATCCTATGGTGACTCCGGCTCATATCGTTCCTGAATGGTATTTCTTGCCTTTCTATGCTATTTTACGGGCTATTCCTGATAAGCTTGGTGGCGTTATCGCTATGTTTGGCTCAATACTTATCATGTTTGCTTTGCCATGGATTGATCGTTCAAAAATACGTAGCGGGACTTTCCGTCCACTGTTCAGAAAGTTGTTTTGGTTGTTCATTGTCAATACCATAATGCTTGGTTATATGGGTTCACAATCTGCTGATGGTCATACATGGGGACTAACCAATACTCTTGTTAGTCAAATTTGTGCTTTCATTTATTTCGCTTATTTTCCTCTGCTATGGTTTATCAGTGGTAATGAAAAAACCCTACCGCTCCCTGAAAGCATAAGTTCAGCGGTGCTTAAGTCTAAAAAAGAACATCATTAATTGGATAAGCTATATGAAAAAGTCAGTTTTAACAGCAGTATCATTAATAGCTTTAGGTGTAAGCGGTAGTGCCGCATTTGCCAGTGGAGATAAAGCTATCCCCAAAAAAATGGTATGGGAGTTTGATGGAATTTTTGGTCATGTTGATAAGCAATCCGCTCAACGTGGTTTTCAAGTTTATAAGGAAGTGTGTTCCGCCTGTCATGGTCTTGGACGTATCTCTTTTCGTAATCTTTCTGACATAGGATTTTCTGAGGCTGAAATTAAGGCTCTTGCCGCAAGCTATCAGGTAAAAGATGGTCCTAATGATGAAGGTGAGATGTTTGAAAGAGCTGGGAAACCGTTTGATTATTTTGTCCCTCCTTTTCCTAATGAAGAAGCTGCGCGGGCGGCTTATAATGGTGCTTATCCACCAGACCTTAGTTTGATAGTAAAGGCTCGTCCTGACGGGGCGAATTATTTATATTCATTACTTACCGGATATGGGCAAACTCCACCGGAAGGTGTGCATATAGCCGATGGTCAATATTATAACCCATATTTCGGATATCATGTTGGAATAGCTATGCCGCCGCCTCTTGCTGAGGATCAGGTTGAGTATAGTGATGGAACTAAAGCTAGTGTTGAGCAAATGGCACGTGATGTTACTACTTTTCTGCAATGGGCTGCGGAGCCAGAAATGGAATCACGTAAACAGATGGGTATAAAGGTTCTGATTTTTCTAGCTATATTTACCATGTTCATGTATATAGCAAAGCGCAATTTGTGGAAAAAAATTCACTAGATAATTTTATTGTACTGGATAATTAGGTACTGTCTGTTTAATTATACTAATTATATATACTAAAACATTAATTTTTAGCTGGCGGATATTTTGAGATTAATTTCGTTTAATCGTTATATAGCAACAGGAGTTATTTCAACTGGCTCCCTACTGTTTATACCTTATCCATCTTCCGCTATAACTGTCTCCGTTGGCACAACACCGGCTCCGGTTTTTAGTAAAACAAAGATAAAATCTGACTCAAAGCATGATACAAAGCAACCGGTTCTACTTACAGCCAGACAAGTTGATTATGACAAGGAAAGATCTTTAGTTTCAGCTAGTGGTAAGGTTGAGGTAGTACAAGGTGAAATAATACTACTTGCTGATCATATTATTTACGATCAAAAGGAAAATGTGGTTACGGCAAGTGGCAATATAAGCGTCTTGGAAGCTTCTGGAAATGTTGTATTCGCTGATAAGCTTGAACTTAAAGATGATATGAAAAAAGGGGTTATAGGTCAATTCAAAGCTAGACTTAATGATGACTCTTTATTTGCCGCAAATAGCGCGAAAAAAATTAACGAGAATGTTACAGAACTACATCAGGCGGTATATTCGCCTTGTAAAGTATGTCGCTCAGAAACAGAGGAAAATTATCCTCTGTGGCAATTAGAGGCTGACCACATAGTTATAGATAAAGAAAAGCAAAAAGTTTCCTATGAGAACGCTTTTATGGAAATTTATAACATACCTATTTTTTACACACCTTATTTCTCTCACCCGACACCGGGAGCGGATAATAAGAGCGGTTTACTCGCTCCAACTCTAAAGCAATCGACCAATCTGGGTACTGTATATAAACAGCCAATATATTATAGTATAGAAGCGGATAAAGACATTACTGTTACACCGATATATACATCACTGGAAGGACCTGTATTGGATGGTGAATACCGCCAGCTATTTAACAATGGCACGCTAAATCTGTCAGGGAGTATTACCAAGCCGCAGACTCGTGACGCGGGAGGGGTGGTTTCAAAAGGACAGGATATACGTGGACATTTTAGTGGTGAGGGTCATTTCCACACTAAGGATAAAACTAATCTTGGATTTAGTATAAATAAGACCAGTGATGATACTTACTTAAGACGTTATGATATTAGTGATGACTCATTTCTGACCTCTAGGATATACGCTGAAAAATATGATTTTATCGGGGATAATAAGCTAAAAAATCATATGCGTAGCGCCTTTGACATTCAAGCCTTAGAATTTGATGGGCTTACCGCAGATGATGATAACAGAATATCTCCACGTATTTTGCCTTTAGTAAACTTTGACTGGCAATCAGAAAAAGGGGAATATGATGATAGATTTCTGATAAACGCTAATATTATGGCTCTTACTAGAAGGCAGGGTACGGAAAGTCGCCGCATATCAACTACCGCAGGATGGAATCTGCCATATATCACTGAGGATGGGCAGATAATAGAATTAAATGCGGCAGTACGTACTGATCTATATTGGATAGATGATTTTACACTCGTAAACGGTAATAACTTTAGTGGAAAAACTACCCGTGTATTACCTAGCGCCTCAGTCACATGGCGGTATCCATTCATAAACAACTTAGAAAATAGTAATATACTTATAGAACCTATAGTAATGCTGGCAACTAGCGCCAAAAGTGGAAACTCAGGTAAAATACCAAATGAGGATTCCAGTATACCTGAGTTTAACACCAGCAATCTATTTAGTCCCAACCGTTTTGCTGGCTATGACAGGGTGGAAACTGGAGCGCAAGCTAGTTATGGGATAAGGGGACACGCGCAATTTCCTGATAATAAATATGTAAATTGGTTGGTAGGTCAGCATTATCGTCGTGATACTAACAATAATTTTCCATATTCCAATAATAGCAGCAATAAATTTTCTGACTATGTAGGGAATATAGGTGTATATTACGACCCATTCTCGGTATCCTATAGAACACGTCTTGATAAAGATAGTCTTGCCTTTAACCAAAATGAGGTAAATGCCTTATTTAATTATTATCCGGTATATTTAAGCTCTTCTTATCTTTCTCTTAAGAATGATCCCACTCTACAAAATAGGGAGGAGATAAGTGGAGCGCTTGCCATAAATCTTACCAAACAGTGGATATGGGGAGTAAGCGCTACGCGTGACTTGCAAATAAATGATATTAGCAACGCTTCCACTAGTTTAACCTTTAATAATGAATGTATTTATATTACTAACAGCTTCGGTAGAAACTATACTTCAGATCGTGACATTAAACCATCTACCACTTACATGTTTCAAATATCATTTAAGAATCTGGACTAAGATATGGCTGATATTCGTAAAAAAACTAGCAAGATATTATATTACGGCTGTATTTCGTTATTCGTAGCCATTAGTCCGTTCTGTATTCATAAAACTCAAGCTAAGGAAGCTGCCTCTCTTAAAATAGAGGCGGTTGTAGGAGAAAAAATAATATCATCTTTTGATGTGGATAGCCGCATAAAATTTATAATAAAAACGACGGGGTTGCCTGATAATGCGGAGATGAAGGCGAATATAAGACCGCAGGTAATAAATACTCTTATTAATGAATCACTCCAACTGCAGGAAGCGGAGAAGAATAATATAAAAATAGATAAAAATGAGGTAGAGCAAGCTATTCGTACGATAGAAGTTCAACGGCAGATTCCTGAGGGAGGAATATTATCTATGTTGAACAAGCACAAAGTGCCCTTAGACACCTTCAAAAAACAGATAAAAGCACAAATAGCATGGAGCAAATTATTGAATAAGAATATAAGACCACTCATAAAAATAAATGATGAGGAAGTTAAGTTTATTCAGAGCTATTCTTTTGCTGAACAAGAAAAAAACATTAAGGAAATCAAAATATCGGTTATTAATTTACCTGTAGAAAACCCTAAAGATGAATTGAAAATAAAAAATCTCGCGGAAAAGTTATTTTATGAATTACGCAGAGGGGCTGATTTTCACGCGATAGCAAGACAATTCTCAGCAAATAATGATATATCAGCCTTTTGGATACGTCCTGAACAATTAGAGCCAAACATAGCGGAAGAACTAAAATCTACTGCCAAAAAAGGAGCAGTGACTAGGCCTATTCGTACAGAAAATGGCTTCAATATAGTAAAGATCATTGATATAAAATCAACAAAAAAAGGGCTTCCAATAGATTATGAGATTACTTTAAAAGAAATACTATTTAAGCTTTCTCCTGACTCATCTGATGAAGAGAAAAGATCGCTTACCAGAGTCGCTGAGCAAATTATGAAAAATCCTGGAAAATGTGACTCTAAAGAACTGGAATATACAGGAACATCTGGTGATTATAGGCCTATCGTAAGCATACAGAAATTGAAAATGTCACAACTTTCCTCAGCGTTAAAAGCGATAGTAAAAAACTTGGAGGAAGGTGACATATCTACGCCTTTTGCCAGCAAACAAGGTGTACGTATGTATATGCTATGCAGCAAAAAACAATCTTCTAACAGCCTGATAATGCTAAGTAAAATAAAAGATAATTTGTTTAGACAGAAATTTGAGATAGAGGCAAAAAAATATTTGATAGATTTACGTCGCAAGGCGTTTATTGAGGTGAGGGAGTAAAGTTACGTTAATTTTTACTGGCTCATGCCAGGGGTATTTATTATTATGCTATCTTCTGTCTTCACCCTAAAAAGCTACGACAAAACAAGGCGCCACGCGAAGCACACACTTACGGCGCGTGCTTTGATCGTGTCCATTCTCAAGCATCTGCTTGAGGGCAGACGCACTATATAAATTATTATTTTACAATTGGTTATATGTGTTTTGAAGAAAATTAAACAATTTGTAACAAAATCTTCTTAAATTTATCATTTACACCCCACAAATATTTAATATATGATAATCTTGTTTGCTTCGCGGTTTTTCCGCATTTTGGGAGTAAACCTTTTTATTAGTGGATTATCCACAATTTTTATTAAACCTTTTTGTAAAGGAAGTTTTTTATGAAAACTAAAACCAAAGAGCTTGCTCTTACTTGGCAAGTATCGCTTCTAGTGATGCTTACCGCTATAGTAGTGATGCTACCTGATATGGCATTCGCTACTAACACCGTAATTGGTAACATGATGTGTACAGTTGTAGGCTGGTTCACCGGAACTACCGGTCAAGGTCTTGCGACAATAGCGATCATAGTCATCGGTATCGGTGCCCTTATGGGTAAAGTATCTTGGGGTATGGCAATTATCGTAGGTCTTGGTATATCCTTGATCTTCGGTGCTAGTGCCCTTGTTGGTGCTTTAGGTGGCAATGCGGTTGGTTGTCCATAATCAGTTTGTTTTACCGACAAAAACCTGCTGGGGGAAACTCCAGCAGGTTTTTTTGTATACAAATTAAACCTCTACCGTAGGTGCATGGCGATTGCATTTGGGTATCAGGCACTGAACATGACACTGTCATGCCGTCTTTATGACGGCATCCGGTTGTGAAAAGCAGAGCTTTTCACTGGATTGCTCTGCAACCTACCAGACCCCGCTAAC
Source organism: Rickettsiales bacterium (assembly GCA_041396965.1). Taxonomy (NCBI): domain Bacteria; kingdom Pseudomonadati; phylum Pseudomonadota; class Alphaproteobacteria; order Rickettsiales; species Rickettsiales bacterium. The sequence continues at coordinate 68,628 of JAWKXN010000001.1, read as the reverse complement.
CACGTACGGGGTGACATTGTATCCAAATGCGATTGCCATGCTCTGACTATGCAGACTTATTCAATAGAAACTATTAACACTTAATCAAAACACTTCTAGTGGTTCAAGCGCAGCGTTACAAACTACCACATCAGGTGGTAGTCAATGATTTATGCCTAAAACTCTATTTTTTATAATTACTGTAAGTGCCAACTATAATTCCTTTGGCAATGCTATTTGCCGCTATTTTATTAGCTAGCTCCTCATTACTTGAAACATTATCCGTATCTAATTTTTCTGTATCAAGGGCGTAGATAGTAAAATGATAATTATGAATACGGCTATCATTCCATGGTGGGCAAGGTCCATCATATCCTAAAAATTCTGTTCTTGGCTTATCTTTCATGAAAGAAGCGTAATCGTTTATCGCTGGAACACCTCCATTTTTATAGGAAAAAAGCTCTTTTCCCGCTGATAAGTTTTGCGCTATATTCTTCCCCTCACCTTCTTTCAATTCTGTCACTGAGACTGGTATATCAGTTACTATCCAGTGATAAAAATTCTTACGAGGAAAATCTTTCGCTATAACTTTCCCTTCCTTGTTAGCGTCATCAAATTTAGCGGGAACATCGGGATCCACTACAATTAAAGCAAATGATTTAGTCGCTTTAGGCGCTCCAGACCATGATATATGCGGACTAATATTAGAAGAAGGCTCTGCTTTACCCTTGCCGTCCGCTTTACAAAAAGCAAATTTCTCGGCTATTCTGGCTTCATGCTTTATATCATTTGAGGTGACAGATATTATAGACTCTGCGGCTATAGACTGTGAAAATGGGTATATACACGCTGTAAATAACAAAGTTTTGCTAGTAAATTTTTTCATAAATAATCCTCTAATAGCTGATTTAGGATACGATATTGATTGAATTTCCGACAGTAAATACTATATATAACATAAATGTCATTAATTATATTATAAAGTAACGCTATGTTTATACAGACTGAAGAAACACCAAATCCACAAACCTTGAAATTTATTCCTGAAAGTACCGTGATGGAATCAGGAACCGCTTTTTTTACAGACCCGAAAGACGCGACAGTTTCACCACTTGCCACTGAGTTGTTTTCTATTGATGGGGTAGAAGCTGTATTTCTTGGCAATGATTTTATTACAATAACCAAAAGCGAAAATGAGGATTGGGAAAGTCTTAAAGCTCCTCTACTTACCTGTATCATGGATTTTTTTGTAGCTAAAAAGCCTGTGATGCTGTCAACAGAAAAAAACAATATATCAGATAGCGCTAGTAATTCTGAAGATGATGAGATTTCTCAGCAAATTCGTGAGCTTATTGATACTAGAGTACGTCCAGCAGTCGCTCAAGATGGTGGAGATATTATTTTTCGTGGATTTAGCGATGGTATAGTAAGCTTGGAAATGCATGGTTCTTGTTCTGGCTGTCCGAGTTCCACAATTACCCTAAAAAATGGTGTTGAGAATATGTTAAAACACTATATACCAGAGGTGATAGCCGTTGAAGCGGTATCCGCTTAGGTAAATCGTTCACGGTCGTTACCTACAATACTATTGTTAAGGACAATTTATGATTCTTTCCTTTTTTCACAAGAAAACGGAATTTGACTTTATGGGCAAGCGCTGGATAGGCTTTGTTCTGTCAATTATTCTTACCATTGTTTCAATTGGATTACTGTTTAGCAAAGGGCTTAATCTTGGTATTGACTTTACCGGTGGTATTCTTATGGAAATCCACAGTGAAAAAAAAATTGACCTAGCGAATGTAAGAAAATCTTTATCAGAAGGTGAATTTGGGGAAATATCCTTACAGAATATAGGAGATATAGAAACCGGACGTGATATAATGATCCGTGTCCAAGTGTCCGAGACTGATGAACAAGCGAAAGTAGTGACGGCTATAAAAGAAATACTAGAAAAAAATATAGCTGAGGGAATTGACTATAGAAAAATAGATTATGTAGGACCAACCGTTGGAAAAGAGCTAATAAAATCCGGTATATTGGCGGTTTCCTTAGCGTTTATTTGTATAATGCTCTATATATGGTTTCGTTTTGAATGGCAGTATGGAGTTGGGGCAATACTAGCTCTTTTCCATGATAGTGCCATGATTATTGGTTTCTTTGTAGTAACACAGCTTGATTTTGGGCTTACCGCTATAGCAGCGATACTCACCATAATTGGTTATTCGATAAATGACTCTGTGGTTATCTATGATCGCATAAGAGAGAATATGCGACGTTTCAAAAAGAAGTCAGTTTTTGACCTTATCAACATAAGTATAAATGATACTTTGTCACGTACCGTTCTTACCGCTGGAACTACCCTTCTTGCAGCGCTTGCTCTTTTATTATTTGGTGGAGAGGTAATAAAAGCGTTTTCAGCGGCTATGGTTTTTGGGGTAATCATAGGAACATACTCTTCTGTATATATTTCCGCTCCTACCCTTATCTATCTCAATCTACGACCTTCCCTAGAAAATGATACGGAAAATATGAATGATAAAAAATGAAAATTTTTCGTGATATTAGCGCTATACCAGAAAAATATAAAAACTCGGTTGTAGTACTGGGTAATTTTGATGGCTTACATCTCGGACATCGTTCTATAATAGAAAAAGCTAGGAAAATAGCTGACAGCAGAAATATTCCACTTACATTAATGAGTTTTGAGCCACACCCTAAAGAATTCCTACAAAAACTTAAAGGTAATAACAGAGAACTAGCTCAAGAAAAAATCAGAATTTTTAACGTAAGAAGCAAACTTTCCGTGATAAAATCTCTTAACGTGGAAGCCATTTTTTTAGTTCGTTTTAATAAAGAATTTTCCGCTTTAAGAGCGGATGAGTTTATAAAAGATATAATTGTTAATAAATTAAACGCCGCTTACGTGATAACCGGTCAAAATTTCTACTTCGGCAAAAACCGACAAGGAGATAAAAATCTTCTTGCTGAAAAAGCAGCTCTTTTTGGTTTTCAGTATGAAGATTGTCCGCAAATTATGGATGATAAGAATAATATAATATCATCTAGCGCCATACGTGATTTACTTAATGGTGGTGAGGTAAAAAAAGCGAATAAATTACTAGGGCAACCATACCACATAGGCGGTAGAGTTATACAAGGAAATCAGCAAGGAAGGGGGCTTGGATTTCCCACCGCTAATATTAAAATTGATAATCTCTTTATTCCTCTTAAAGGAGTTTATGCGGTAAAAGCTCATATATATGATAAAAACTCATCTGGAAGATATGTTAAGTATAACGCGATAGCTAATATAGGTATAAAGCCCACTTTTGGTATTAGTAAGCCAGTTTTAGAAATTCATGTTCCTGATATTAATATAAATCTCTATGGTAAATTTATATGCGCTGAATTTATTGATTTTATACGGGAGGAAAAGAAATTTTCTTCCTTAGAGGAACTAAAAAAACAAATCGCGAAAGATTGTAAGCAAGTAAAAGAATCTATATTCGTATGAAAAAAAATCCTATCAAGGTTATTATCGCTCTTGCTATCGCCACTATTATTTTCACTTTAGATCAGTGGAGTAAGACCGCCATATTAGGATGGCAGGAAGTCGTGGATGGAAATGTAATAAAAGTAACATCTTTTTTTAATTTTATTCTGGTTTTTAATCGCGGCGTAAGTTTTGGTATGTTTTCTGAACATAACCAGCCATTGCTACTGATATTAGTAGCAATGGTAATTGTACTTATTCTACTTGTATGGTTGTGGGAAACCACCTCTATGGCTACTGTATTTTCAATAGGATTTATAATAGGAGGCGCTGTTGGCAATGTCATGGATCGCATATATTACGGCGCGGTAGTTGATTTTCTTGATTTTCATATAAATAACCTGCACTGGCCAGCTTTTAATATCGCTGATAGTTTTATATTCATAGGTGTTGTAGTTTTATGTGTTTATAGTATGTTCTTTGAGAAAAAATTTTAGGCTAGGTCATATTATGAAAATTTCTTCTATATTTCCAATAACTTTAAGCTGTAGTGTTTTTTTCCTCGCTTCCTGCGGTGGTAGTGGAAGCACTATAAAAGAAACTCTTGGTATAAACCGTACCTCACCTGATGAGTTTCAGGTTGTATCAAGGCCACCTCTCTCGGTTCCTCCACAATTTAATCTACGCCCTCCTTCTGCTATTTCTACTTCTCCCACTGTTGTATCGGCGGATATGAAAGCGCAATCGATAGTAATTGGCAACGAGCCAAGAAGGAACAGCTTTGAGCTAGACGAAATATATTCAGACACCGCTGTAATGCCAGTAAGCTCTCGTTCTTTATCGGGTGACGATAAGGCGAATTCAGGGTTTTTACAAAATATTGGTGTCAGCAAAGCTGATCCCGATATAAGAGAGAAATTAATAAAACAAGAAATCGTCACCAGACAACAAAAAGAAGAATCTAGCTGGTGGGATATTTTCTCATATGGTACGAAAAAAGAAAAGGCGGTATTGGTTGACGCTGACGCTGAGAGAAAACGTATTGAGGATAATAGCAAAAAAAATAAGTCGATAACCGAAGGAGAAACTCCAACTGTAAAAGAAAAAGACAGGGGTTTACTTGGTGATCTATTCGGGTGGTAATCGTTACAATATAAAGTCTATTAATAAACCTGATGATGAAAAAAAAAATTAGAATATTTTTTACGCTGCTATTTAGCCTTACCCTAAACGCCAGTGCTTACGCCGCGTCAACTGAATCAGTCATAGAAAGTTTTGAGCTTGAGAATGGTCTTAAAGTCGTGGTTGTGCCTAACCATAGGATTGCCGCAGTTAATCACACTATATGGTATTTTGTTGGGGCTAGTGATGATCCATTAGGAAAATCAGGTCTTGCTCATTATCATGAGCACGCGATGTTTTTAGGAACAAATAATTATAAATCCGGTGAGTATAGTAATATAATATCCGGCAATGGAGGGGAGCATAACGCTTTTACCGGACGTGACGCTACCGCCTATTTCATAAATATATCAAAAGATAATTTATCGCTTGCCATGCGTATGGAAGCTGACAGGATGAGATCCATAACTCCGTCTGAACAAGATATAGAAAAAGAAAAACAAGTGGTTCTTGAAGAAAGGAGAATGCGAATTGACAATAATCCAGAGTATCTTTTGGCTGAGCAGGTGAATGCTTCTTTGTTTCGGCATCACCCTTATCGTATGCCTATAATTGGCTGGAAACATGAGATAGAAAAACTTACCAAACAGGATGTTATTGATTTTCACAATAAATGGTATCATCCCAACAATGCTATGCTAGTTATAGGTGGTGATGTGACCGCGAAAGAAATAATGCCGCTGGTAGAGAAATATTATGGTAGCCTACCAAAAGCCGAGATCCCAACAAGAAATTGGACTGATGAGCCACCACAAAATACGCAAAGACTACTAAAGATGTATCATGAGCAGGTTACAAAACCGCAACTAACTATGAATTGCGCAACCGCTAGTCTTAATTATGGCAATAAAGAACAAGCTATACCTCTTTATATATTTTCTCAAATAATTGGTGGTGGAAAAACTAGCAGGCTTTATAAATCTTTAATTAAAGAACAAAAGCTAGCTTCTTCCATATATGTTGATTATAGCGGATTTAATCGTGGTCCTGGTGGATTTTTTATATTATCAGTTCCTGAGCATGGTGTTGATATTAAAACCCTTGAAAAGGCGATCAAAAAAGAGATAGAAAAACTACTCAAATACGGCATAAAAAACGATGAGTTAAAAAGAGCTAAAACTCTTCTAAAAGCTGATTTTATCTACGCTCGTGATGGTCTTAGCTCTGTCGCTAATTTTATCGGCTGGATAAAAATAATCGGTCTTAAGGCTAGCTACTTCAATGAATTGCCCTCTGTAATAGATAGAGTTTCGGAAAAAGAGATTACAGAGGCTGGTAGAATTGCTTTTAATGACAATAATTGTGTTACCGCTATGTTGCTGCCAAATGATGATAATAACGGAGATAATAAGTAATGAAAAAAATTTATCTATTATTGCCGTTTATAATAATATTTATAGCAAATGGCGCGGAAGCTACTGAGGTTAAAGAAATCAAAACTAAAAACAGTTTTAACGTATGGTTGGTGGAGGAACATTCTAATCCTATAATTTCAGTAAATATAGCTTTCCGTAATAGTGGCAGTTCATATGATCCTGATGGTAAGGAAGGTCTTATAAAACTTGCTGGTTCTATGCTTACCGAAGGAGCGGGAAATATGAACTCAGAAAGTTTTACCAATAGCTTAGAGGAAAAAGCTATAAAGCTGTCCTTTAGCGCTGGAGATGATAATTTTTACGCCAATCTTAATACTTTGAGTGAATATAAACAGCAGGCGTTTTACTATCTTGGTTTAGCTCTTAGTAAACCACGTTTTGATAAAAAACCTCTTGATAGGTTAAAGAGACAGATTATTTCTCTGATTAAAGAAAATGAAAAAAAACCTTATTATCTACTAGATAGAGAATGGAAAAAACAAATATTTGGTAGTCATCCATACGCGAAACCTGATTACGGTTATCAAAATACCGTAAAGTCGATAAGTAAGAAGGATCTAAAAAACTTTACTAGCAATTATTTAACTAAGGAAAATATTATAATCAGCGTTGTTGGTGATATAACAGAACAAGAGTTAGTAGAGCTGATAGATAAAAACCTTAATAATCTACCGAAAAAATATAGTTCCGCTATCAAAATAAAGGATATTTCCGTTCAAAAAGGGGCAAAACAGACGATAATAGACAAAGACATACCACAAACTATAATTCTGTTCTCTATGGAAGGAATAAAAAGAAACTCACCAGATTATATAGACGCTTATGTTATGAATTATATTCTTGGTGGAGGAACCCTCACCTCAAGACTTAATGATAATCTAAGAGCTAAAAAAGGTCTTACATATTCTATATCATCTGATTTATCTCCTATGAATCACGCCGCTGTTTTTGGTGGAGGATTTGCTACTCGTAATGATAAAGCAAAAGAAGCTGTGTCTATATTAAAAGAAACTATTAAGCAGATGGTGGAAAATGGTGTTACGGAAAAAGAGATACGTGATGCTAAAAAATTTCTTATAGGCTCATTTATGGTAAAACTGGATAGCAATAGCAGTATTGTAAATTTTCTTACCATGATGCAATTGCATAATCTGGGAATAGATTATATGAATAGAAGGAATAAGCTAATAAATGAAGTGACAGTTGAAAAAGCAAATAATATTGCCAAGAAACTGATAAAAACTGATAAGCTACAAATTGTAATGATAGGAAAACCTAAATTTGATGGGGAAGTAAAACCATGATGTCATATCGCCATATAACGGATTATTGTATGCAGGAAACTCTAGGGGTGCATGGTCTTAGCGCGGAAGAAATAAGCGCGATTATGGATGATTTGAAAACAGGATTTAACAAAATAAAATCTCGTAAGTTTTCTGGTGCTAATCCCATACTTGATATAACAAAGCAAGATGAGGATCTTGAAGAATTGGAAACACTGGCTGAAGCTATACGCCGTCGTTTTAATCACGTTTTGGTTGTAGGATCTGGTGGCTCTGGGCTTAGTGGCTCCGCTCTAATCGCTATGTCTCCGTGTGTATCTCCAACTTTTGATTTTCTTGATAATATAGATCCTCATATGCTGGATGATATTATGGCGAAAATCCAGATAGAAAATACTTGTTTTATTGTTATCAGTAAAAGCGGTAAAACTATTGAGACATTAAGTCAGACATACGCCCTTATTGGACGGATAAAAAAGAAAATTGGACGTACTGCCCTACCCGCTCAATTTATTATGATAACTGAACCTGAGGAAGCTGAAGGGCAAAACCCGATGCGTCAGCTTGCCCGTGAATATAATATGCGAGTTTTAGACCATAAAAAGGATATTGGCGGTAGATTCTCAATCCTTACTAATGTTGGTTTATTGCCGGCTATAATAGCTGGAATTGATGTAAGGGCTTTGCGCAGAGGAGCCGCGTCCGTTGTCCGTCAACTTGAGGAGGCTGAGACACCAGCGAGTTTCGCTCCGGCTCTTGGAGCGGCTATACAATACGCGTTTTACCAGCGCAGCTACAACATAAGTGTGCTATTTCCTTATGGGCAACGTCTTAGTGGTTTGTCCGCTTGGTATCGTCAATGCTGGGCGGAAAGTCTTGGTAAAAAAGGAAAAGGTACAACTCCGGTTTGCGCTATGGGAACTACTGATCAACACAGCCAACTTCAGCTATATTTAAGTGGTCCTAAGGATAAAATATTTAATATGCTCACGATAAAACGTGAAGGAAGTGGAGATGATATAGAAGTACTTAATAGTGAGCATCCTGACGCTTTCTACATGATTGACAAAACTTTGGGTGATGTGATGGCAGCTCAGCAAAAAGCTACTATAGAAACTCTTATTCATAATCGCTGCCCGACAAGAGTTATTGAGATTGAAAAGCTTGATGAAGAACATTTTGGCGCACTTATTATGCATTTTATGCTGGAGATAATGTTTATATCATTCTTGTTCGAAATTAACCCTTTTGATCAACCCGCAGTTGAGGAAAGCAAAAAGCTTACCAGAAAATATCTGCTTGCTGAGCCATGTCTATAATTCGTGTTTTACCACCAACTTTGATTAACCAGATAGCCGCCGGTGAGGTTATAGAACGCCCAGCGTCAGTGGTTAAGGAACTTATAGAGAACTCTTTGGACGCTAAAGCGAAAAATATTGAAATATCACTTGAGCAAGGAGGGAAAAACCTAATTTCTATAAGTGACGATGGCAAGGGAATGTCAAAAGAGGAGTTATCTCTGGCTATTCAACGGCACGCTACGTCTAAACTTCCTGATAATGATCTACTTAATATAAATTTTTTGGGATTTCGTGGTGAGGCGCTACCATCAATTGGCTCGGTAAGCCGGATGAGTATTACTAGTAAGTCTACAGGACAAAAGGACGGTTGGAAAATAACGGTAGAGGGAGGAAATATAGGTGATGTATCACCAGCTAGCATTGGTTGTGCTACATCTATAAAAATAAGAGATTTATTTTACGCGACACCAGCCAGACTAAAATTCTTAAAAAGCGAACGTTCGGAAATAGCTCAGATAAATGATATTGTAAAACGTCTGGCAATGGCGAATCATCATGTTTCTTTTATACTTAGCTCCAATGGTAAAACCACTCTAAAAACGGCTTCTAATAATAAAAGGATTAACCGGATAAGTGATATTATGGGCAAAAATTTTGCCGATAACTCGGTAGCCCTTGATTATAAGCGTGATAATATAAGGCTTACCGGTTTTGCCTCTCTTCCGACATTTAATAAAGGAACTTCCAGTGAGCAATATCTATTTATAAATGGACGAGCTGTACGTGACCGTCTGCTACTTGGCGCGATAAAAGGAGCGTATCAGGGAGTACTAGCGCATGATCGTCATCCGGTAGTTGTATTGTTTATAGAAATACCTAATCAGGAAGTTGATGTAAATGTTCATCCAGCGAAAGCGGAAGTACGTTTTAGGGATAATCAAGCAGTAAGAAGTTTAATAGTAGGAGCGATTAGAAACGCTCTTAACGATGTTGGTTTTCGTGCCTCAAGCACGGTAAGCGCTTCAGCTCTGGAGCGTTTTTCAACACATAGTAAATCCGCTTCTGGTTATAGTAATATAAATAATAATGTTAATTCTCCATTAAATAGATTCTACCAACCTTTAGAAAAGGCAATGGATATTCCTATTTTAGAAGAAAGTTCTGGTGGAGGATTTAATAATCATCCTCCGGTAGTGGAACCCTTTATTCCTTCCGAGATGATGCCACCCCTTGCCAGATATGATGAGATTTATAAAGAAATAGAAAAATCAGAAGAACAAAACAAATATGACAGTAATAGTGTTGGTATGCAGGACTACACGTCTTATCCTTTGGGAGCCGCTCGTTGCCAATTGCATAAGACCTATATAGTAGCGCAAACTGATGATGGTATAGTGATAGTTGACCAGCACGCCGCCCATGAACGGCTGGTTCTTGAGAAAATGAAATTATCAATAAATAAAAATAATATAAGCAGACAAAAATTACTTATCCCTGAAATCGTCACTCTAAGTGAGGATGTGGTTGAAGCACTAATAATGAGACAAGGTGAGCTTCTTGAGTTTGGTTTTGTTATAGAAAAGTTTGGTGACGAGACGATAATAGTAAGAGAGACTCCCGCTATGCTTGGTGAGGTCAATGTTCAAGATATGGTAAGAGAGCTGGCTGATAATATAAGTGAATATGGACAGACTCTTGCCCTTAAAGAAAAAATAGAACAATTATCGGGAACTATCGCTTGTCACGGTAGTATCAGGGCTGGGCGAATGTTAAATATAGCGGAGATGAATGATCTATTAAGGCAAATGGAACAAACCCCTCTGTCTGGTCAATGTAATCATGGACGACCAACTTATATTGAGCTAAAATTAAAAGATATAGAAATCTTATTTGGAAGACGCTGATGCCTCTTTATATAATAATTACTTTCTCGGCTTTTTTTATCTCACTTATCGGAACAAAATTGGTTATCCTAACTCTTAGAAATAGCCTTAAATCTCCGGATATAAATATAATGACCGGAAAGAAAAAAGCACCAGTACCAACAAATGGTGGTATAGCTTTGGTGTTCGCTATAATTATTGGCTTTTTGGGAGTTCAAACTAATTATACTTATATCCTAATACTCGCTATATTCATGCTGACAGCTATACCGCTCTTAAGCAATGTAATGCCAATTCATCAAATAGCGAAGGTAGCTATAAGATTACTTGCGATATCTGTCGCGCTTACTACTTTTAATACATCTATATTCATTGATTTTGATAGGATGCCACCAACTCTTATTGATAAATTTTTCGCCGGTTTTTTCTGGCTATGGATAATTTATAGTTTTGATAGGCTAGAAAAAGTAGAAGGATTAATGCCATTAGGTATGATTTCAATAGGTCTTGGTTTATGCGCTCTTACCGTACTTTCTGGAACATTTTTTGATGATTTTTCTATTCAGGCTTTAATTTTCGCGGCCGCTGGTGTTGGTTTTTTATGGTGGAATCATCATCCAGCAAAAATACTCGCCGGTGAGATAGCAAGCATACCTGTTGGTTTTGTCGCTGGATATTTGCTTCTTTCGGCGGCTAGTGAAGGACATATAATAGCCATATTTATAATAGCGGCGTATTTTCTCACTGATAGTTTTGTCACGTTTTTTAACCGACCATTTTCTGAGAAATTCTCAAAACAATCTATTGATATTCCTTGCTGCGCCCTAAGAGCTATTATGAATAGTCGTAAACCACAATGGATAGTTAGAGTTATCACTGGTATTAATATATTGCTTATTTTTATAGCTGTCCAAAGTATGCTTCATGACTATATGGCTATCTTTAATTTGATAATAGCTTATATAATGGTTTTTACTATTATTTGGTTCTTTTTACGAAAAAAAGCACGCTAACATCATGAAACTTTATAAATTCAACCGTTCAACTAGGGATATAGTAGCGATAGCGCATGATACACTAATGGCGGCTTTAAGCTTTCTGCTCGCGGTTTATATAAGGCTTGGTGATGAGCAGATAGAGAAAGCCTATCATTATTTGTTCATTGGAACTTCCTCTTTTACTCTGATTTGTATAACCGTGTTCGTGTATATGCGACTTTATCGTGGATCTTGGCGTTATGTATCCATAAAAGACCTAATAGCGATAGTAAAAGCAGTTACTCTTTCCGTGCTTATTTTCGCGGTATTTATGTTTATATTTAACCGTCTGGAAGGTATGCCACGTTCTGTTTTGTTTATAAATTGGATGTTATTATTGGTTCTACTTGGCGGATCACGCTCGTTATATCGTATAGTTAAAGATCAAGCTTTTAATTTTTCCTTTAATTCTGTAACCAAAATCCCGGTTTTACTTATTGGCGCTGATGATAGCGCTGAGCAGTTTATTCGTAACTCACAACGAGATCCTGAAATTCCATATGAGGTCGTTGGTTTAGTTGATGATGATCCAGTAAAAAGAGGGCGTACCATCCACAGGGTCAGTGTCTATGGTGACAGCGATGTTATACCTACTATAGTAAGGAAACTAGAGCGTAAAGGTAGAAGACCACAAAAGTTAGTAGTCAGTAATGAAAATACTGACGCTGCCGCTATGGGTCGCCTGCTTGATATTGCTGATAGTTTAGGAATAGCCTTTGCCAGACTTCCAAAAATAAGTGAGTTCAAACAAGGAATAGTCGAGAAAAATACTATTCGCCCGATAGCGGTAGAAGATTTGCTGGGAAGACCACAAAATGTTCTGGATCGTAAGGCGATGCGTGAGCTTATAGAAAGTAAAAAAGTTCTGGTGACCGGAGCCGGAGGGACTATCGGTGGTGAGCTAGCAAGGCAAATATCCTCATATAATCCGAGTGAACTGATCATAATGGAGATGAATGAATTTAATATATACCAGATTGAGCGGGAATTACGTGGTAAATTTCCTTATCTTTCTCTTAACTGTGTGCTTGGCGATGTAAGGAATAAAGAACATGTGGCAAATGTTTTTTCTAAATATAGTCCAGAACTAGTTTTCCACGCCGCCGCTATAAAACATGTGCCAATAGCTGAATATAATATTGAGGAAGCCATACTTACCAATGTTTTTGGATCACAGAATATAGCTGAGGCATGCCTTAAATACAATATTGAAAGCATGGTTTTGATTTCCACCGACAAGGCGGTTAATCCGACTAATGTTATGGGAGCAAGCAAAAGACTAGCGGAGAGCTATTGTCAGGCGCTTGGTCGTGGTGAGCAGGAAAGTAAGAATAGGGAAAAAGGAACAAAATTTATTACTGTGCGCTTTGGTAATGTTCTTGGCTCAACTGGATCAGTAGTACCGCTATTTAACGAACAACTAGCAAATGGTGGTCCACTTACTGTTACCGATCCTGAAATGACCCGTTATTTTATGACCGTAAGAGAAGCGGTAGAGCTGGTATTGCAAGCAGCGGTTCTTGGTAATGAAATGCAGGAGAAGCGAGAATATATATTTGTGCTTGATATGGGGCAACCGGTAAAAATACTTGATCTCGCATTGCAAATGATAAAGCTCGCCGGACTTAAACCATATGCGGATATTGATATTATATTTACCGGTTTGCGCCCCGGTGAGAAATTATATGAGGAACTTTTCCATCTATCAGAAAATATAGTTGAGACCACAAATAAAGGTATTTTTCTTGCCTCACCCAGAGAGGCTGATATAAAGCATCTACGGAAAGCTTTTTTAGTTTTATATGATGAATGTAGAAATCGTAACTCCAAAGAGTCTTTGGAGTTGCTTAAACAGCTTGTTCCTGAATTCACAACGAAATCCTCTATATAATTTATGGTGAATTCTATATGCCAAAAAAAATTATTAGGAATCTTACTGGCAAAAATCGGGATAAAAAATACGATTTATATCTCGGGATAATTCTTGCCTTTATAGCCGGAACGGTAAACGCTGGAGGTTTTCTTGCTGTTGGCTACTATACTTCACACATGAGTGGAATAGTTTCCTCTATAGCCGATTTTATTGCGATTGAACGATTTAACTTAGCAGGATCAGCATTATTATTTCTGCTGTCATTTATACTTGGAGCCACAACTTCTAGCATTATTATGAGTTTCGCTAAAGAAAGGAATCTCACCAGTAAATTTGCTCTTCCTCTGATGCTTGAGGCGTTTCTTCTCATGCTTTTTGGGTCAATCGTCAGCAATTACTTCAATTTTGTATCTCTGTCCGTAAATTTAACCATATCACTTCTTTGCTTTATAATGGGACTACAAAACGCCATAATAACAAGAGTATCAAATGCTCGTATTCGCACTACACACGTAACTGGTATAGCCACTGATATAGGTATAGAAAGTGGACGCTATATCTATTGTATATTTTCTGAAAAAAAAGACTCTACTTTCAATTCAGAAAATTTTATGCTTTATATATCACTGTTAATATCCTTTCTTGGTGGTGGTATATGTGGAGCTTTTTCATTTAAGTATTTTGGTTTTATAACTGTACTCCCACTATCATTTATCCTTGCTATTTTAGCATCTGTGCCAATTATTGACGATTTTACTAGTAAAAAATAAATATAGTTGTATTTAAAGCAACCAGATACTCATCCGTTAATTAATTAACTTTAACTAAGAAGAAAATAAAAATGCCTATAAAAACCGCTCTTATTTCCGTTTCCAATAAAACTGGATTAATTGATTTCGCCAAATTCTTACGTGACAATAACGTAACTATATTATCAACCGGAGGCACAGCAAAAACCCTGCGTGACGCTGGTATAGAGGTAAAAGAAGTTTCTGACCATACTGGATTTCCTGAGATAATGGATGGGCGGGTAAAAACCTTGCATCCTAAAATACATGGCGGGATACTTGCTGTGCGTGATAACGAAGAACATAAAAACGCGCTTAATGAGCATGATATAACTACCATAGATCTAGTGGTGATAAATCTTTATCCATTTGAGGAAACTGTGGCAAAAGGCGCTAATTTTAATAGCTGTGTTGAAAATATTGATATTGGTGGTCCGAGCATGGTTCGTAGCGCGGCGAAAAATCACGAATATATTACTATTGTAACGAGCCCAAATGATTACGCTTCCGTAACAACTGAAATGAAAGAAAATAATGGATCTACAACTCTAAAAACTCGTAAATTACTAGCCGCCAAAGCATACTCAAAAACCGCTTCTTATGACGCGGCGATAAGTAGTTGGCTAAACGCGAAAAACGAAACAGATTTTCCAGAAAATTTGACGATTGCTGGAAAACTCAAACAATCGTTACATTATGGTGAAAATCCACATCAGAAAGCGGCATTTTATACAATATCTGATATAGTGGGAACTTTAGCGGCGGCAAAGCAAGTACAAGGCGCTGAGCTTAGCTATAATAATCTCAATGACGCTAGCGCCGCTTTTGAGTTAGTTCGTGAGTTTGAAAAACCGGCGGTAGTTATAGTAAAACACGCTAATCCGTGTGGTGTCGCGGTGTCTGACAATATAGTGGATGCTTTTCATAAAGCGCTAGCTTGCGATCCGGTATCGGCATATGGTGGGATCATAGCGGTAAACCGCCCTCTTAATGAGAAATTTTGCGCCGCTCTTGGTAAATTATTCTTGGAAGTGATGATAGCTCCTGACGCTGACAAAAAATCTTTGGAGATTTTAGAAAGTCGTAAAAAACTTAAATTATTACTGTCAGGTGAAATGAAAAAACCAGCTGGTAAAATGACAGTTAAAACCATATCCGGTGGGTTTTTATATCAGGAGGATGATACTATAGTAACGAGTAACGAGCTAAAAACTGTTACTTCTACAAAAGCTGACGATAGTAAGTTAGGCGACCTTATGTTCGCTTTTACTATCGCTAAACATGTAAAATCCAACACTATAGTTTTAGCGCGTGATGAGGCGACCATTGGTATTGGCGCTGGACAAATGAGTAGGATTGACGCGACTCGCATCGCCTGCTTAAAAGCCGCTGACGCTGGTCTCGATACTAGAGGAGCAGTGCTTGCCTCTGATGCTTTCTTTCCCTTCCCTGACAATGTGGAGATGGCGGCAAAAGCCGGTATAACAGCTATAATCCAACCGGGTGGCTCAATACGTGACAGTGAAGTTATAGAAGAAGCAAATAAAAATAATATCTCTATGGTATTTACTGGAATCCGCCACTTTAGGCATTGATTTTGTGATTGTTTATATAGGGAAAAATGAACGATACATATAAAAAATATATAGAAAACGCTTGTGAAATAGCAAGAGAGGCTGGGCAAATAATAATGGGTTATGTCGGTGATGGTTTTTCTACCATGAGTAAAGCGGATAGCAGCCCAGTAACCGAAGCTGATATTGCCGCTAACGACTACATAATCAAAAAATTATCAGAAAATATATCTGATATACCGTTAATAACCGAAGAAGATGAGTCATCAAGAGACCATAACCATGATATATTCTTTTTAATAGACCCTTTGGACGGTACTAAAAGTTTTGTGCGTGGTGAGGATGAATTTACAGTAAATATCGCTCTTATTGAGAATAAAATGCTGGTTTTTGGAGTGATTTACTGCCCAGCTCAGCGGGTTTTGTATTATGGTATGGATGGGTATGGGTCTTATAAGCAAATTGGTGAAAACAGTCCGATGGAAATTAAGACAAGGGAAGTACCAGCGGAAGGGGTTACGGTGGTACGCAGCCGTTCGAGTTTTTCAGAAAAAACTACCGCCTATCTTGATACATTAAATGTTCATGAAATAATCAAAAGCTCTAGCTCAGTAAAATTATGTCTGATAGCCGAAGGAAAAGCTGATATATATCCACGTTTCGGTAGGACTATGGAATGGGATATAGCCGCTGGACACGCTATATTAAAAGCCGCCGGAGGTGATATAAAAACGGCAAGTGGCAGTGAATTTCTTTATGGTAAAAAAGGCTTTGAGAATCCTGAATTTATCGCTTTTGGGAAGATTAAGTAAGCTTCGCTGATATATACCGGTTTAAGCTTACCCCTTGTTCTGCTGCCTGAATGGCTATAATTCTGTGTTGTTCAGGGGGAATACGCACCTGAAATTTTCCACTATACGTTCTACTCGCGAGTGGTTCTGGTATCTGTTCACCATTTTTTTCCATATCGGATACAACCTCTCCAACTAATTTAACCATACCCCGCAAAGCCTTAGCTGGGCTTTCCGCCAAATATGACAAGCTGGGAAATTCTACGCATAAAGCGACATGTTCCATATCATCTTCTGACCATGTAACTCTGTATGTATAGTGTTCATGATTAGTCATTCTCTTCTTCCTTTAGCTTTTTAATTGCGAACAATACTTGTTTAACTTGATAAATTTTAGCTTTTCCATCCCTAGTATTTTGAATATTTACACGTGGATCACCTTGCCATGGCATTTTATACACATAGTGGCTCGTTCCACTATTACGTGGTTTACCAAAATAGTAAGTACATACCTTAGATAAGTCAGAAAAACGTACATTTTTTGGTGATTTTATTATTTCATCAATAAGTTTTTCTATCTTATCCATAGGGCTATTATAGTATTAATACTGATACTATTCAATAAATATTTTTTGGGTCTAGACCCTTTTAGGTGATTAATTTATCACTTAAGTTATTGTTTAGATTATGAGAAATAGATATAAGAAAGTTGCGCATTTTTCTGAAAGTAAATTTAGGCAAATAATCAAGTGTTTTTCTCTTGATTTAACAGCGTCAGACACTGCTGAGATTTGTGGCTTGAGTCGTAATGCGATCAACAAATTATTCAACCAAATACGCCAAAGAATTTTTGTTCTCGCTCAAAAAGAAGCTGGAGAACAAAAAACTTCTGGCGTATTTGAGTGCGATGAATCATATTTTGGAGCCAAGCTAGTGCGTGGAAAAAGAGGTCGCGAAGCAGCTGGTAAAACACCTGTTTTCGGGCTTTTAAAACGCGAAGGAAAGGTATATGCCCAAATCGTAGAAAACTGCTCAAAACAAGGGCTTATGCCTATTATTCAAGGAAAGATTCTTGAGGGATCGAGTATCAATACAGATGGATGGAAGGCTTATGATTCATTAGTTGTAAATGGTTATGACCACTACCGCGTTTTTCACTCTCATGACGAGTTTGCAAGAGGAAAATGTCATGTAAATGGAATGGAGTCTTTCTGGTCTTTTGCAAAGAGAAGAATGGCTAAATTTAATGGATTAACAGATGAAAAATTCTATCTACATCTTAAAGAATCAGAGTGGCGTTTTAATCACAGGTGTGATAGCATATATAATCTGTTATTAAAGGAATTTAGAAAAAATCCCCTCTAAAAGTGTCTAGACCCTATTTTTTATATAGAATCTTTTTTCAATAGCATCCCAGATATTTTTCTCTAACCTCTTATTTTCTAGCTTTTCTACTGCTTTGATTCCGGTTGGTGAGGTTATATTTATCTCGGTAAGAAAATTCCCGATAAAATCAAGTCCGGCAAAAATAATTCCCTTATCTTGAAGAGGTTTGTTCAGCGCTTCGCATATTTCAGCTTGTTTCTTATTTAGTTCTGACTTTATTACCTGTCCGCCAACCCGCATATTCGCTCTGATATTTCCATCAGAAGGAATTCTGCCAAAAACTCCTTCCGCTACTCCATCTATCATTATCACCCTTTTATCCTCACCCTTTACTTCTGGCAGGAAACGCTGGCTTATTATCGGCTCTTTGCTATTGGTAAATAACATTTCTATCAAAGAATCAAAATTATCATCATCCTTTTTTAAGCGCAAAATCCCCCTACCACCATGTCCGTAAAGCGGTTTTATTACTATATCCTTATACTCGGTGTAAAAATCTCTTATCTCATTTATATCAGCGCTGATTAGGGTTTCCGGCATGAATTCCTTTAATATGGTAGGAAATATTTTCTCTGGATTATTACGTACGCTTACTGGATCATTTACCACCAGAACATCTGGTTGGAGTTGCTCAAGCAGATAGGTAGTGCTTAGATAAGTCATGTTAAATGGTGGATCTTGACGCAAAAATATCACATCCATTTTCCTTAAATTAACTGAACCACCTTCCCTAATTTCGTAATAATGGTTTTGATCAGCGAAAAATTTTATTTTATGGACGAAAGCGATAATCTCACCATTTTTATAACTAAGCTTATCTGGTGTATAATAGAATATATTATAACCACGATTTTGCGCTTCCATACCGAGTGGAAGTGTTGAGTCGCTGTTATAGTTGATGGAGCTAATATCATCCATCTGTATGGCTATGTTCAAGGTCATAGTGTCTAATTAACTGGATAACCTCTACGTGGATCATCCTTGAAACGGACATAGCTTACAACTTTTTTTACTGAATCAGTGGTACTTACTAAATTAGTAACTCTGTTAAGTTCCTCTTGATTTTGAGCGATCCCCATTAAATATACTACCTGATTTACGGTAATTACCGAATAATTCACGTCACGGATATTTTTACCAAATAATAGTCTGGTTCTTACCTGTGTGCTTATCCATACATCCTTAGCGTAATTAATAAATCCTGACTGGTCGTTTATCTGGATTTCATTTATTACCTCTTTTACTCCTTCCACCCGCCAAGCGAGATTGACCGCCTCTATCTGTGAGTTAGGTTTATCCACATTTCCAGTAAGTAGCACCCTACCCTCTATGGTTTTTATTTCTACATTGGCGAGAAGATCAGCGTAGTCTTTGTTAGCGTAAAGATTTTTTATCTGGAAAGTTATAGCGGTATCATCAATAGCGTTTCCAACTGAGCGTTCTTGGGCTACCACCATCGCTCCCTCAGTAGCCCCACCAATCATTAATGGCACACAAGCTGAGATATAAACAGAAGCAAGTGAACATACAGCAAGTTTGATAATACGCATTATTCCCTCCAAGCGTCTTTTATATGTTTGGGTAATCTCTTCGGCGTTATTAATATAGCGTCAAAACGCAGTATGTAATCATTATTTTTTATAAATATGGATTTTTTTTTGCCATAAGTCATAAACCAGTTAGTCGCTTTTGATATTTTTTGTCTTTTGCTAGGTGTGATACTATACGCGCAATCGTCAAAATTTTTTCTTGCCTTTACCTCAGCGATTATTATGGTTTTTCCTTTTTTCGCTATTATGTCTATCTCACCTTGCGGACATGAATAATTGGTTTCTATTATACTGTATCCTTTAAGCCATAAAAAAATAGCGGCCTTTTTCTCCGCCGCTATTCCTAACCTATATGCTTTTTTCCTTTTGGAATTTTTGTTCATATTTATTTATAACGTATGGTAAATACCGGTTCCAGTTCTTCTGCTTCCATTATTACCTTTTCTACTGATAGCATGACTAGTATTCTTAGTACCAGTTCCAGCGACCTGCTCTATATATCCATTTAATTCGTCATCGGATAAACTCAAGACTGTTTCTATTATTTTTCCTGTTTTGGGCATTATTCTATCACTTCTATCAGCCAAACCTTCAGCAATTACACCTCTTAACTCTCCAACTTTTGAAGCAGCAAGATTACTCATGTTTGCTTTACCTATTTTTATTTTATAGTAATCAACCAATTTTTGATGCAATATATCATCTAAACGTTTACTCAAACTTTTCATAATTACGCCCATCCATAAAATCAATAATTAATGAGTATTATTATATTATAGGTGGCAATAAAAGTAAAAATTTTTTAATAAAAAATCAAACTGGTCTTACAATGACCATAATTACTATACCGATCATTAGAATAGCTGGCACCTCATTGAAAATACGATAGAATTTGGTTGATTTGGTATTTATATCATTAGCGAAATTCCGGCGGAAACGTGCCATCATAGCGTGTACTATCTGCATTATAATAAGAAATGTAAGCTTATAATGCATCCACGACCCATTTGCTGGATCAAGAGCGTTAGTATAGAAAATTAACCAAGTTCCCGCTCCCCAAGCTACGATCATCGCTGGGTTTATGATAATACGCAGCAACCTACGCTCCATTGTTTTGAATAACTCTGATTCTGGACTGCCTATTTTTACTTGACTGTGATAAACGAAAAGTCTTGGCAGATAAAGCATACCAGCCATCCATGATATTACCGCTATTACATGCAGTGCTTTTATCCAATGATATAAATCCCCATCCATCATTTAGGCTGCTTCCTTATCCAAATTTACATCATCTGATTTCTCACTTAACGAACATGGACAAGCTCCTAAATTTTCCTTACATAATCTCTTTGCCTCAAATGACTGAGTAACGCCCTTTTCTTTTATATTAAGGCAAAGATCAGCGAGTGTTTCAATAAACATTGAGTCAACACCAAGTGTTGGAACACGAACATATCCAGTAACTCCCCACTTATCGGCAAGCTCTCTATACTCAATGTCAAGCTCAACCAGAGTCTCTGAATGTTCTGAGACGAACGATACTGGAACTATAAGTAAAGGTATCTCCTCTGTTCCGGCTTTTTTTATTTCATCTTCTGTTGATGGTGACAGCCATTTAAGTCTTCCTACCTTACTTTGATAGCAAATACTATAATCCAGCTCCTCAATGGCAAGAACTTGTGTTATCATCTCCACAGTTTTTTCTACCTGAAACTGATAAGGATCTCCCTTCTCTATCACTTTTTCTGGAAGACCATGCGCTGAGAAAAGAACTCTTGGTTTTCCAGTTTCAGAAGCTCGCCAGTAAGCGTCTTTTATAAGTCTAGCATGTGAGGCGATAAAGCCAAGATCTGTTGGGTAACAACAAATTTTACTGGTTGGTGCGTCCAGTTCAACCTTGCTTGCCGCTCTTTCCCAATCATCAAAAGATGAAGCGGTGGTAGTGGTTGAGAATTGCGGGTAAAGAGGAAGAAGTATTATATTATCAGGGTTATATTTCTTTACATTTTTAGCCACAGTATCACTCATAGGGTGCCAATAGCGCATACAAGTAAATACTCTATATTCCCGCCCTTCTTGTTCATTTTTATAAGAAAGTTCTTCCTCTAAAGCCTGTGCTTGCGCGTTAGTTTGCTCAAGTATCGGTGATTTTCCACCTATTTTATTATATATTTTTTTAGCTTTTGGCGTTCTATTTGAGGAGATAAACTTAGCGAGCAACCAACGCATTGGATTATTAAGAGAAATTATCGCCGGATCATAAAATAGATTGAAAAGAAAAGGCTTTATAGACCTTATCTCATCAGGTCCACCGAGATTAAATAATATCACAGCGGTTTTTTCACTATTTTTTTCCACAAGTTTCTCAATATTATTCTCATTATTTTCGGTCATAACTCTTAATCACATCACAAATAGCAGCTACATTATCAACAGGTGTATGAGGCAAGATACCGTGAGATAGATTAAAAATAAACCTTTTATCTGACATTTTTTCAATTATTTTTTTTGTCTGCCTTATGGCTTGTTCTTTATCACAGGCAAGCGTTACTGGATCAAGATTTCCTTGAGCTACTACGTAATCCGCTAATTCCTCATGAGCGATATCAAGTGAGATAGAACCATCAAAACTTACAGCGTCTACCCCTGTTTCTTTGGCGTAATCAATTATTTTGCTACCGGCAAGGCGAGGAAACCCTATCACTGGTATATTAGGGTATTTTTCTTTTATTTTTTTTGTTATTTTTTTAGTGGGAATTATTGAATAATCATAAAATTCCCGCTCGCTAAGAACTCCCGCCCATGAGTCAAATAGTTGAATAACCTCAGCTCCCGCCTCAATTTGTTTTAAGCTATGCTCAGATATAGCTGATATGAGAAGGTCGGTAAGATTAGTGAAAAACTCTTTTTTTTGTAACGCTATTTGCCTAACCTCTTGAAAATCACGGCTGGATTTTCCATTTAACATATAGCAGGAAAGAGTCCAAGGCAGACCACAAAAACCAATAAGAGAGGTTTCTTTATTAAGCTCTTTTCTGACCATATTTATTGCCTGATAGACAGGTTCTAGTATTTTTGAGAAATTTTCGTATGAAAGTTCAGATATGTTTTTTAGAGGAGTTAGAACTGGACCTTGTCCTTCAACAAATCTTACGTCCATGCCAAGTGCGTCAGGAATAACCAAAATGTCTGAAAATATAATAGCCGCGCTCATTCCATATCTGGAAATTGGTTGGATTGTTACCTCACACGCCGCTTCTGGATTATAACAGAATTCTAAAAAATTAGAGAAGTTACCACGAATTTTTTTATATTCAGGAAGGTATCTTCCTGCTTGGCGCATAAACCAGAAAGGTATTTTACTTGGTATATTTTTACTATTCTCAAAGTTTGATAGGAAGGTATTTTTATAAGTCATAATAAATAAAAAAATATATATAATAGATTGTATTAGTTGTTGGTGATGGTTTTTACGGGGATTATTTTTTGTTCACATATTTATCCACAAAAAATATGAGGAAATTATATTTGGACTTTTTATCGTAAGAGATAATATTTTGCCATAAATATATTGTTTATCAATGATATTTATTTTTGTTACATGTTGGTAAGTATGTGAATATATTTAGTTATCCATTTTTTTAATATACTGGTAATATATTTATCCATATGTGTATAACTTAATATATATGATGTTTTATTTTCTGGATAAAACATAGTTAACAGTTTAATTTATTGTTGATACATGGTTTATCCACAGTTTTATAAAAATATGCTATAATGAAAAAAATTAATTTACATCTAGTATCTGATTCCACCGGTGAGACGGTAGGTAGTGTGGCAAGAGCCGCCCTTGTTCAATTTGAGGAAGTAGAAGCGGAAGAGTTTGTTTGGACTCTAGTTCGCTCTAAAACAAATTTAGAAAAAGTTATATCAGAGATAAAGGAGAGTAGCGGAGTTGTAATGTATACTCTGGTTGATAGCGAGTTGCGTTCAATGTTAATCAGAGAATGTAAGAATATAGGAGTTCCTTGTATAGAGGTTCTTTCTAGCGTCGTATCGGAGCTTTCATCATATCTTGGGATGGAAAGTCATGCGCAAACCGGTAAGCAATATGAGCTTAACGAGGAGTATTTTTCTAAAGTTGACGCGATAAATTACGCTTTGGCGCATGATGATGGGCAGGCGCACTGGGAACTTGATAAAGCTGATGTTGTTATACTTGGGGTTTCCCGTACATCTAAATCACCTACTTGTATGTATTTAGCCTATAAAGGGTATAAGGCGGCGAATATACCGCTGGTACTGGACTGTCCGCTACCGGTGGGTTTAGCGGAGCTTAAAAAGCCACTTATTATTGGTCTTACCATAAATCCAGATAGGCTTCAGCAAATTCGCCGCTCTAGGCTGCAATCACTAAGTCAGGAACAGGAAACTAACTATGTTGATATGGAGTATATGCAGCGGGAGATCACTGAATCACGCAGGTTATTTTCTAAGCATAGATGGCCAGTAATAGATGTGACCAGGCGTTCGGTTGAGGAAACGGCGGCGACTATTGTTCAGTATCTGAAAAAACATCAGGAAAAGCTGGAAGAAAATAATGAATAGTATAAAAAAAGCTGGAGTTATTGGCTTTCCGGTAGCGCACAGCCTATCGCCACGACTACATAATTATTGGCTTAAAAAATACAATATTAAAGGTGAGTACAAAGCTTATCCGGTGGAATCGGAGAATTTAGGTAAGTTTATTGGAAAATTGCGTATTGATAAAGATTTTGCCGGAGTAAATTTGACTATTCCGCATAAACAAGCGGTTATAGAGTTTCTTGATGAGGTTGACGATATATCAAGGAAAATAGGAGCGGTAAATACTGTTATCTCAGAAAATGGAAAACTTATTGGTATAAATACAGATGCTTATGGTTTTGCGAATAATATAGGGCTGGAATTTCCGGATAATAAGAAAGCGGTAATAATTGGCGCTGGAGGCGCGGCGAAAGCTGTTTTATATGTTATAGGAAATTTGGAGTTTGATGAGATAATAATAGTAAATAGAACTAGAAAAAAAGCTGAGGAGCTAGCGGAAGAAAGCGGTTTTAAGGTTAAAGTGGAAGATTGGGAAGAGCGCGGCGAAGTATTAAAAGATGTAGATTTACTGGTAAATACCACCAGTCTGGGGCTTGTGGGAAACCCACCGTTAGAAATAGATTTATCGTCACTACCAAAAGAAGCGTTGGTTACTGATATTGTTTACACACCTCTTATAACACCATTTCTTGAGAAAGCGAGTAAGCGAGGTAATCAGGTGATTGATGGGTTAGGTATGTTACTATATCAAGCTGTTCCAGCTTTTGAGGCATGGTTTGGAATAAGACCGGAAGTTGATGATGAATTAAGACAGTATTTATTAAGTCAGAGATAGATATGATTGTTATTGGTCTTACAGGAAGCATAGGAATGGGAAAGAGTACCGTTGCCGATCAATTTTCTATATTTGGAGCTAAAACATGTAGTGCTGATCGGTTTGTTCACAAATTAATGGGAGTGGGTGGAAAGGCGATAGGAGAAATAAAAAAATATTTTCCTGAGGCGGTTACAGATAATTATATTGATAGGCAGATTCTTGGAGAAATAGTATTTTCTGATAAGAAAAAACTTATTTTACTTGAGGATATATTACATCCTTCGGTGATAGATATGGAAAATAAATTTATTTATAGGCAAAAGAGGCTTGGAACAAAAATTATAGTTCTAGATATACCGCTTTTATTTGAAACAGGCGGAGATGAGAGAGTTGATTTTACGGTAGTTGTAACCGCTCCTTATTTTATTCAAAGACAAAGAGTTCTTGGGCGTGAGAATATGACAGAAGAGAAGTTTGAGCGGATTATGGCAAGCCAGATGGATGATGGTGAAAAACGCGGGCGAGCAGATTTTATTATTCCCACTTCTCTTGGTAGGGCGTATAGTTTTAAGAGAGTAAAAGAGATAGTTATGAGGCTTGAAATATAATGAAAAGAGAAATCGTACTAGATACCGAGACAACAGGTCTTGAGCCAAAAGATGGGCATAGGCTAGTTGAGATTGGTTGTGTTGAGCTTATTGATGGTATCAGAAGTGGCGAGTTTTTTCATATATATCTTAATCCTGAGCGAGATATGCCGCCTGAGGCATTTCGGGTGCATGGGCTTTCTACCGAGTTTCTGATAAGTAAGCCGGTATTCGCGGAGAAAGTTGATGATTTTCTGGAGTTTATCGCCGATTCAAAGCTGGTTATCCATAATGCCGCTTTTGATATGAAGTTTCTTAACTTTGAGTTGGAACGTCTTGGATTCGCTTCGTTAAATATGGATAGAGTGGTTGATACTTTACTTATCGCTCGTAAGAAATTTCCGGGAAGTCCGGCTAATTTGGATGCTCTTTGTAAACGCTTTAATATAGATCTTTCAGGAAGAACAAAGCATGGGGCGCTGTTAGACTCCGAATTGCTTGCTGATGTTTATCTTGAGCTTATGGGGGGTAGGCAAGCGACCTTTATTCTTGATGGCAGTAGGAATGAAGAGGAAAATTATGAGCATCAGGCGAAAATATCCGATAAAAAAGAGGAGTTAGAACCGAGAAATTTTTCTATAAGTGACGAGGAAATATTCGCTCATAGCGCGATGCTTGAAAAAATCAAAAACCCGATATGGTTGGAGGAAGCGTAGGTATCGCTGGTTTCGTCATTACACTTAATCCTAATATTTTTTGGAAGGAACTGGAGAAATTTGAATTGAAGAAATGAGGAAAAATATGATTATAAAGTTATGTTAGCGGTTTTTGTTGTGTCACGTCTATAAAATAGCTCAAATACAAAAAAGCCTCCCCGAAGAAGGGAGGCTTTTATTTTTACCCTATGGAAGAGAGAATTAGTTAGTTCTAACAAGTCTAATTTCTACGCGACGATCTTCAGCTAGGCAAGAAATAAGGTCTTTTTTGCTAAGAGCTTTTGCGTCACAATTAGTAACTGGTCTGCTTTCACCGAAAGCTTCTACGGTAAGTTTACGAGTTTTTAGACCTTTTCTAGCTAGGTAGTTCTTAACGGTTTTAGCACGCTTAGCTGAAAGGCTTCTATTGTATCCGTTATTACCGATACTGTCAGCATAACCAGCTATATCAATAGCTTGAACTTCTTTTGACTCTTTAATTAGTCTTGACACAGTATTTAATTTTGATCTCTCACGAGAATTCAAAGTAGATCTGTTAAAATCAAAATAAACATTTAGCATTTCTCTGCTTATTTTATCTACAACCACTTCTTGTTTACCAGAGCACGCATCGCTCGCCGCGTCCCATTTGCTCACAACACAGTTGTTAAAAGTGTTTTTTACGATATTTCTGTTGTAATCAACTACAACATCATTAATGCTACCAGCGAAGACTGTGGAAGGGGTAAGCGCTAGGCTTATGGCAGCTATAATACAAGATTTTTTTAGGTTGATCATGAGCGGTATCCTTTATTCTTAGAAGTTATAATCTGTTATAATGTAACCTGCTTAAGTTTATTATAATTACCTTTAATTAGGATTAATATCCAGACATATAGGAAAATAACCTGAACAACCCACTAAACGCAACATATATTTACTATAATCGCAGGCACTATTAGGTATAGGTTACTAGATAAAAATCAGCCGATTGTCAGGTAAAATATGAAAAACTAACATATATTATTACATGTTTTTATTTAACTGATGCTAGATTGTCACATAGTTTAGTTGGAACTAGCGGAGGATTTAGTTCTATTTTGTTCGTATAGTACTCTAAAATCAATAGGATCAAGCATTAATGGAGGAAACCCGCCGTCTCGTGTTACGTCAGCTATTATTCGGCGAGCAAATGGGAAGAGAATAAACGGACAGTCAATCATTAGAACTGGTTCTATGTATTTTTCATCTATGTTAGATATTTCAAATATTCCGGCGTAAGAAAGTTCTATAAGGAAAACGGTTTTATCCTCAATAATGGCTCGCGCTGTAAGAAAAATAGTTGTCTCGTATAGGCTTTCCTGCAGGTTTCTAGCTTTTAGCTCAACATTAACCTCTATTCTGGGCTGGTTGTTGGAAGCTATAAGGCTTTCCGGTGAATTTGGGCTTTCAAATGATAGGTCTTTTATGTACTGACCTTTTATGCCAAATGTCGCGGAATTGTTTTGATTGTTTTTTTCGTTCATGGCTATTCTCCCCTAGTAGGATTAAATTTGTATATAAAAATATATGGTTTATACTGAAGATGTTTGGTAATAGAGCATATATGATTGGATTGCCATAGAAAATATATGGTAGTTTAGGGTGATATAGTCATTTGATTTTGTTTTTATATAGCGCTAAGCTTTGCCTAGTGTATTATTCCGCATTTTGGCTCGTTTGCCTTGTGTAAAAATAAACTGAAATGACTATCGTAAAATATTATTCAAATATTAAGGGTTTTTATGTCTGAAGGTATGCCTTACGCTGATATTATAATAATCGCCTTAGTAGCGGGTTTTATATTGCTGCGCTTGCGCAGTATATTGGGGCAGGATAATGGTGATAGTAATTTTCTTAAAAAGACTAGAGAGAAAATAGAGGATTCTGAGCCGATAATACAGTTGGGTGAGAAAATAGCTAAAAATAAACCAGTTACGCAGCAGGAAGATTCTTACGCTAGCAGTCTTGCTGGTGGCGATATTTCAGAAAAAATTAAAAAAATAAAGGAAAAAGACGCTTCGTTTAATACCACAATTTTCCTTGATGGTGCTAAGATGGCGTTTGAGATGGTGTTTGATGCTTTTAATAAGGGAGATAAAAAGACTCTTTCTATGCTTCTTTCTAAAGAATTATATGATGATTTTGTTGAGGATATGGATAGTCGTGCTAAATCCGAAAATAAATTAGAGACTACTTTATTATCCGTCGCCGCTAAGGAGATTATGGAATTAAAAATTGATAGCAAGAATGTGGCTTCTATTAAAGTGTATTTTGAAAGTGAGCAGGTGAGTGTTGAAAGAGATGATAAAGGTGAAATAGTTGGAGGAGATCCATCAGACGTTCAGAATATACGTGATGAGTGGGTTTTTGAGAAGGATATAACCTCTAAAAATCCTAATTGGAAAATAATAGAAACTTGAATGTGATAGTGATAATGCGTTTTTTACTGGTTTTAGGATTATTCGCTTTTATATCTGGATGTTCTATTCCAAGTGAAGATAGATTTATAATTAAAAAGCAAGATTTTCAACAGCTTAACGGTTGGGATTGGCAAAATCATTTAGCCGCTTTGCACAGCTTTAGGAAATCATGTGTTGCTTTAAGTAAGAAAGCCCATCCCGCTACAGTGATAAGTAACATTCGTATAGACGCGGAAATATGGCAAGATTTATGCACGAAAGCTGAAAAAGCTCAAAATGCTCAGGAAGCTCAAAGTTTTTTTGAGGAAAATTTTATTCCTTATAGAGTGTTTAATAATGACAGTTATGAGGGAATGTTCACAGGTTACTATGAGCCTATTTTGTCTGCTTCTTTGAGGAAAACAGCGAGATTTAAGTATCCTGTTTATGCTCTTCCATCAGAGCTTGAGACAGGAAAATATGATAAGAGTAACCCTTATTACTCAAGACAGGAAATAGAAGAAGGGGCTTTGAAAGGCAGAAAGCTGGAAATATTATGGACAGATGATCCTGTGATGCTGTTTTTTATGCAAATACAAGGTAGTGGCAGAGTAAAGTTACGAAATGGCGAGGAACTACAAATTGGTTACGCCGGAAAAAATTGGCAGCCTTACGTTTCTTTGGGTAAGGTGATGATAGAAAAAGGCTTGCTTACTAAAGAGGAAGTTAGTCTATTTTCAATACGTGACTGGTTATATAAAAATCCCGAAGAAGCTTCGGAGTTAATGCGGAGTAATCCTTCCTATGTGTTTTTCAGGATTATTGAAGGAAAAGGAGCTGTAGGGTCTATCGGGGTTGTTCTTACGCCTTTTTACTCAATAGCGGTGGATAATAGATATATGCCATATGGCTTACCTGTTTATATACAGACAAAAATTCCGTTAGTTGGTGATAATACGGATAGTATAGATAAGGTAGATAATATTTCTTTTAACCAACTAACTATAGCGCAGGATACGGGAGGAGCTATAAAATCGCCGATACGCGCGGATATATTCTTTGGAGCTGTCAGTAGAGCCGAATATATGGCTGGGAATATGAAAAATTATGGTAGTTATAGTTTGCTACTGCCAAAGAGAGTTTCTGTTGATGCTTCTATCGTTAAGCAGTAGCGTCATGAATAGAAGAGATTTGGATAAGGAAGAGCGGGAATTATGGAAACAAATTGTAAGTAACACTAAGCCGCTTGGCAAAATTAAGAAAAAGATATTCACCCATATTCCTGATAAGAAAAATCCGCCTTGTAATAAAATTCATGCTAGTAGTATAATTGTTAAAGATGATAATATTTTTAACTCAAATATGTATGAATTGGTTAATTTAGTTAGTAATAAACAACAAATAAAAAATGTAAAAAAACTAAATGATTATAGTGGGATAGATAAAAATACTCTACAGCGTTTTCGTAAAGGCAATATGATAATTGACGCTAGAATAGATTTACATGGTTTAACTGGAGAGTTAGCTTATAATAGATTATCTCTTTTTATAAATGAGCAAATTGAAAAAAGAAGTCGTTTTTTATTAATAATAACCGGTAAAGGAAAAGGCATATTAAGTGGAGTGATGCCAGATTGGTTGGAAAATATAGATTTGGGTGATAATATACTGGCTATCGATAAGGCGCAGCCTAAACATGGTGGACATGGCGCTTATTATATATTGCTGAGAAGGCAAAGAAAATACTGAGTGAAATCACTATGGATTATGAGAAATCACATATATTAGTAATAGATGATGATGATCGTTTGCGTTTATTGCTTAGTAAATATCTGACAGACCAAGGATTTATGGTAACATCAGCAGCAAGCGCATATGAGGCTCGTAAAAAAATGGTCGCTTTTACTTTTGATATTTTAGTACTTGATATAATGATGCCTGAGGAAACTGGATCTGAGTTTATAATGTCATTGGATAAGGAACGACCGCCAGTTTTAATGCTTTCCGCCATGTCAGAAGCTGAGGATCGTATCAATGGCTTAGAGATGGGAGCGGAGGATTATTTAACCAAACCTTTTGAGCCTAAAGAGCTAGTGCTTAGGATACGAGCGATTTTACGCCGTACTTTAAGCAATCAGGAAAAAACGCAAATGGCGATATTTGGAAATTTCTCTTTTGATCTCACTAATTTACGACTTACAAAAGATGATGAGATTGTTTACCTTACCTCTAACGAGTCATTAATGCTTAAGGCGCTGGCTGAGCAGGCGGGAAATCCGGTGTCACGTGATGAGCTTTCTGGGATTAATACCGGTAGTGGTGGTGAGCGTAGTATAGATGTCCAAATGTCAAGATTGCGCAAAAAAATAGAGGAAAATGATAGTAAGCCGCTATATTTACAAACAGTACGAGGAGCTGGGTATGTTTTGTACGCGCAGCTTAGAAGTAATATTTGATAGGAATTTTAGTTTGGGAATTTTACAGATGAGCAAGGCTTATATACCTAAAAATTTATTTACTAGAGCTTTGCTTATACTGGTACTACCTACTTTATTTATTCAGATAATTACCGCTTATATATTTTTTAATCGGCACTGGGATAATGTCGCGCGTCATATGTCAAACTATCTAGCTGGGGAGATCGCTTTTTTGGTGAATAGGCTGGATGCGGATGTCGTTTCTAATAGACAGCTATTAATCAAAGAATTTAGGAAAACAACCGGTATTAACGCTTTCTTTGAGCCTAAGGAAAGTTTTGTTAGTCAGGAGGCTTCGGATGATTTTATAAAATTTCAGAATTTGCTCGCCTCAAAAATTGATAATAAATTCACCGTAAAAAGGATTAATGACGCTGATGATATTGAGATACATATCTTATTTACCGATGAATCATTAAAATTAGTAACTAGTATCAAGCGTTTAGAAAGCCGTACAACTACTATATTCATCGCTTGGACAATGGGAGCTTCCTTACTATTTTTATTAGTTGCCATTTTATTTTTAAGGAATCAGATAAAGCCAATAACTAGACTAGCGCTTGCCGCTGATAATTTTGGTAGAGGGCTTGATACTCCTAATTTCCGTCCACATGGGGCTATGGAAGTGCGTAAAGCGGCAAGGGCTTTTATTGTCATGCGGGAACGGATAAGAAGGCAGCTAAAAACGAGGACTGATATGCTTTCGGGAATTTCGCATGACCTTAGAACACCGCTTACACGTATGAAGCTTCAACTTGCCATGTTGCCGAAAGAGGTAGTAAACCGCTCCGATATGCGGGAGGTTATTTTTGAGCTAAATGATGACGTACAACAAATGCAGCATATGATACAGGAATATTTAGATTTTGTGAGTTATGAAGGTAAAGAGGAGGTGTTAAGCCTAGATTTAGGGCAGTTCTTAGAAGATATTATAAATGATTATAGACGTATGAAGCAGGAAGTGAATTTTGAGAATAGGTCGGAGAATGTAATCAATATAGAATTGCGAATAAGCCCATGCCGTCGTATGTTGCATAATCTAATTGATAACGCGTTACGTTATGGAAAAAGTTGTAAAGTAGGGTTACGTAAATCTGGTAGTTACGCTGAAATAACCGTAGATGATGAAGGTAGTGGTATACCTAAAGAAAAAAGGGATGAGGTATTCAGACCATTTAAGCGGCTTGAACCTTCACGTAATAGTAAGACAGGTGGTGTGGGGCTTGGTCTTACCATCGCTCGTGACATAGTTCTTACTCATGGTGGGAGTATAGAATTGCTTGACTCACCGCTTGGTGGGCTTAGAGTATTAATTCGTTTGCCGTTGTAGGTATTTGTTAGGGTTATAAAAATATTATAGGTTGTAAGAGAAAAAATGGCACTTTTTTTATTTCGTTTTTATCCGGTTTTACTACCGCTTTTGATATATTATATCTGGCTTTATTTTATGCGCCGAAAAGCCAGAAAAAATGGTGATAAAATACCCCAGTTTCGTGACGGTCCCGTATTTTTATTATTAATCTCTAGTCTTGTTATCGCTATATTATGTTTTCTGTTTATAGCTTTTTCCACTGAGGGTAAGAAAGGTAATTATATACCACCACATATGGAAGGAGATAGCTTGATTCCAGGTCAGATTGTACCATGAAAATTAAGAACTATTGGTTGTTAATGCCGCAGACTGCTAAGCTAATAGAGGCGTTTTCTGATAAGTCAAATTCATTTAGATTTGTTGGAGGCTGTGTTCGTGATTGTATCATAGGAAAGAAGGTTACGGATATTGACGTCGCGACGAGTTTGCTTCCTGATGAGGTTATAAAGCTATTGGGAGAATCAGAAATAAAAGTAATTCCTACAGGAATTAAGCATGGGACGGTGACAGCGGTAATAGATGATAAGCATTTTGAGATTACCACTTTGCGAAAAGATGTGTCTTGTGATGGTCGTCATGCTGAGGTTGAGTTTTCGGATAGTTGGCAGGAAGACGCGAAGCGGCGTGATTTTACCATAAATGCTCTTTATCTGTCGGTTGATGGGGATTTATTTGATTATTTTGACGGCGCTGGTGATTTACAAAAAGGACAGATAAAATTCATAGGAGACGCGCGCGCGCGTATTGTTGAGGATTATCTTAGGATATTAAGGTTTTTCCGTTTTTATACTTATTATGGAAGTAATAAGGTGGATGCAGAAGCACTAAAAGCCTGTGCTGAATATGCTGAAAAGATTGATAGTGTTTCCGGTGAAAGAATAAGGGATGAAATGATAAAGATACTTTCCTCTGATAAGGTTTTTCGGACGCTTGAACTGATGCAGGGCAGCGGTGTGTTGTATAAGGTTTTAGGGTTTAATGTACGGATAGAGGATAATATTGAAAGAGTAAATTCTGACTTTCGGTTGAGGGTTGCTTTGTTAATAATGTCAGCAGACGTTGGGTTGGAAAAAGCATTCGGGATTTTATCACGACGTTGGCGATTATCGAATTCTACGAGTCAGGAGATTTTTACTCTTATTACTCACGTCTATGATATAAAACCAGACGTTGACACAGCAGAACAGAGGAAGCTTATAAGAAAATTCTCAAAAGAAATATTTTTCCTGCTGGTACGTTTAAGAAAGGCACTTGATAAGGATGCTTACGCCAAAAGATATGACGATATGATTGATTTTGTCAGAAGCTGGCAGATACCGGTATTTCCGGTTGGAGGCGATGATTTGAAAGAACTTGGTATGGTAGAAGGTAAAGAAATAGGCATAATATTGAATAATCTAGAAAAAATGTGGGAAGATAGTGATTATCAACTCACGAAGGAAGAGCTTATTGAGGGGTTAGGAAATAGAGGTTCGTGATTAGGGAACAAGAAACTCGTTAAGTCAGACCAAGTGAGCTGTCAGCCAGCGAAGCTATGGGCATATAAAAGATCCTTTGGTTATGCTTGGGATGACATTGTCATTCCGACTGAACGTAAGCGAATGGGGGAATCTTTGAAGGAATTGGGAACAAGAAGCACGACCGGCAGATCGTGTGAGCCTTGAGCATTATAGTAAATTGCCTTTATTTTTCTCCACAAAAATAAAGGCATCTCGCTTGCTATACGGCGTAAAACCAACTTGTGTAATTCTTACCACAAGTTACTATAGCTTTCTCGTATGTCTCATGTGCCACAGTAGGCAACACGAGCTCTCAGCAATGCCTTATGAGATTTTCAGTAGAAAATCTCAGAGGTGAATATATTTTACTATCGCAATATCTTCTTTTTGCCGAGAAGATAGAGAGTTATAAGTCCGGGTAAGCAAAGAATCGTTGAGAAGATAAAAAACCATTGCCAGCCAATTGTTTCAACTACTCTTCCTGATGGGCTGGATAGCCAAGTGCGTCCAAAAGCGGAAAATGAGCTAAGTAGCGCGTATTGGGTGGCGGTAAAATGTAGATTTACGAGACTACTCATAAAGGCGACAAAAGCGGCTGTTCCCATTCCGCCGCTTATATTCTCCATTGATATTGAGAAAGTGAGGAAGAGTTCGTCAGCCCCCACCTTCGCCTGCGCTACGAATATCAGGTTGGTTATAGCTTGTAATATTCCACATATCCACAGAGATCTCATTATACCGATACGGTTTATTAGCGCGCCACCGATAAAGCTGCCTACGATGGTAGCGATAACGCCATAGAGTTTGGCTATAGTCGCTAGTTGCTCTTTATCAAAACCGATTTTTATTAAAAATGGTCCTGTCATTACTCCCATAAAAGCATCGCCAAGCTTGTATAGTAATATGAATGATAAGATGACTAGCCATGCTTTGCGTTGTGTGAAATCAACAAATGGTTGTATGACATGCTCTGTAAACCAGCTTTCTTTTTTAGGCTGATTATTTTCTTCCTCGTTTACGATTTTTGGCTCACCGCCCACTAGTAAGGCAAACCATGATATTGGTATAAGCAGAGCCATTATCAGGTAAGTCATTTCCCAGCCGTAATATTTCGCTAGGTAAAGAGCTCCGGCTCCTGATATTATCATTCCAAGTCGATAGCCAAGAACAATCATCGCTGCCCCTGCCCCTTGCTCTTTCTGGTCTAGTATCTCTATACGGTAAGCGTCAATTACAATGTCTTGGGTGGCTGAGGATAGAGCCATAAGCAGAGCGAGAATAGCTATAGTGAATAGTTGCTCTGTGGGATTACACATACCGATAGTAATTAATATTGTTATTAGTAATAATTGGGTTAGGATAAGCCAACTACGTCTTCTGCCTAGCAATTGGTGGAGTATTGGTATTTTTATTCCATCAATTAGTGGTGACCATAAAAATTTCAGTGTGTACGGAGTTCCGGCTATGGCGAACAGTCCGATAGTTGATAGATCTATTTCAGTTTCGGTAAGCCAGATGGAAAGAGTTGAGCCACTAAGAGCTAGTGGTAATCCACTTACAAAGCCAAGAACAAGTATTACTAAAAGCTTTGGCTTTAGGTATATTCCAAACGATGTTATATATGATTTAAGCGACAAGGGCATCGAGCGGCTTTTGGCTTCTCGCGCCGAGCTGAGTTATAATTCTACCGGCGCATTTATTGCCTAGTTCGGCGCAGTTGAGCAAATCCCAACCTCTGGAGACACCAAACAAGAATCCACTAGCATATAAATCTCCAGCTCCGGTTGTATCAACAACATTATGTATTTTTTCGGCAGGAGCGGTCTCTATGGTATCTTCGGTTACTACGATACTGCCCTTTTCGCTGCGAGTTATAGCGGCTATTTCTATTTTGCCTTTTATTTTCATTACGGCGTTATCAAAGTCATCAGTTTCGTAGAGAGCTTTTATTTCATCCTCATTGGCAAATAAAATATCTATATCATTATTTACAAGTCCCAAAAACTCATCCCGATGACGTTGTACACAGAAAGTATCAGATAAGGTGAAAGCTACTTTTTTATTATATTGCTTAGCAAGAGTTATGGACGAGCGGATAGCGGATTTCGCGTCCTCTGTATCCCATAGATAACCCTCTATATAAAGAATTTTAGAGTTCGCTATAAGCGCCTCATCATTATCAAGTTCTGATACCAAGCTACAAGCGCCAAGATAAGTCATCATAGTACGCTGTGCGTCTGGTGTTACGCAGATCATACAGTGAGCGGTCGCCGCGCCGTCAGTTGCCGGAGTGCTTTCAAAATAAACACCAATAGCGTGTAAATCATGGGTGAATATCGCGCCAAGCTGGTCATTTTTTACTTTGCCGATAAAAGCGGTTTTCGCGCCAAGTGAGGCAAGTCCGGCTAGTGAGTTGGCGACCGAGCCACCGGAACATTCGGTGGTTTGACCGAGATTTCTATAAATTTCCCTAGCACGTTGTTCATCAACTAGAGTCATACTGCCTTTGGTAAGATTATTTTCCTCAAGAAATTTATCGTCGGTAAAACTTAATACATCAACGATAGCGTTACCAATTCCTAGTACGTCAAATTTGTTGTTAGTGTTTTGATTATTGCTCATAAAATTTCCTCGCTTTTTCTAATCCTTCGACAGTATCTACTCCTAGAGGTACGGTGTCAACAATTGAGGCGTATATGTTCATTCCGGCTTCTAGGGCTCTTAATTGTTCTAATTTCTCACTCCTTTCTAGCGGGCTTGGTGGTAGCAAGACAAATTTTTCCAGAGCTTTTCTACGATAAGCGTAAATTCCGATATGGTGATAAAGCTCTCCTTGCCCATGTGGTATGGCAGCGCGTGAGAAGTACAGGCAACGCCCATTTTTACTCATAGCGATTTTTACCACAGCTGGGTCGGTTTTTTCGCTCTCATCAGTTATTATAGCGGCGAGGGTCGCTATATCAGTATCTGGGTTTTTTAGCACTTCAAAAACATTGTTTATTATGTTTGGGTCAATACAAGGCATGTCGCCCTGAACATTGATTATTATTTCATGCTTCGCTTCTGGGTCTATATTAATAAGTGCTTGATGTATTCTGTCTGAACCAGAAGGTAGGTCTTTATCGGTTATTATAGCTTCAAAACCAGAATTTCTTACTACTTCCGCTATTTTATCTCCATCACAAGCGATTACTACTCTACCTATATTTGCCTGACTCGCGCGCTTTGCTACATGCACTATCATTGGTAGATTACCAATTAGCGCTAATGGTTTATTTGGCAGACGAGTCGATGCCATTCTGGCTGGTATTATTATTATTGGATTCATGGTTGTGTTAATTCAGTGCGGTTATATTTTAATTAAATATTCTAAATCTTCCTATTGAATAGATAACTTTGCTATACTATAAAGGCAACTGATTATTATAGTCAGTAAATGTATTCACGTTACAATTTATAGCTTGTTTGCTACGGTAAATCACTGTTTGTAGGGAGCTTTGGTGATGGTTTTGATTGTAGATTATTAAAACTGAGTAGACTGCTATATTTATGAAATTTTGGAGAAGTCTGTTATGTCTGGTGGTAATTTAGAGTTTAATAAGATTGCGGCGTCTGTATTACTCGCTGGGATTATAGCCATGGTTTCTGGTATAGTAAGTGAGGGTCTGTACGCTGGTAGTGGTCATGAAGCTGGTCATGACGGCAAAGAAAAGCGTGGATATGTGGTAGCTGGTGCGGAATCAGCGGGTGATAGTAGCTCTGGAGTCGCTAAGAAAGAAGAAAAGCCGGTTGATATAGCTCAGTTTATGGCAAAAGCTGACATTGAGGCTGGTAAGAAGCTAGTTAAGAAATGTACGTCCTGTCACAGTTTTGACAAAGGTGGTAAAAATGGTGTTGGTCCTAATCAATGGGGATTGATGGGTAGTCATTTTGCTCATAAGGAAGACTATAACTATTCAGCGGCTCTAGAAGGTCTAAAGGATAGAAAATGGACAGAGCAGGCTGTGTCAGATTTCTTAACTAACCCTAAAAAATATATTCCTGGTAATAAAATGTCCTTCGCTGGTATAAAAAAGCCTCAGGATAGGGCGAATTTAATAGCATATTTGAACACTTTGAAGTAATATATCGGTAGTTAAGCCTTATATCTGGCTGGATTACTTAAAATATTAATATTAAGAGGTGTTTATGTTGCTTGATCCGATATTCGTCTGGCTAGTTCTTGGTATATTATTTTTAATAGGCGATAAGCTTTCCGGTAAATACGGATTTATATATGCTTCTTATTCAGCGTTTTTTATAGCAGCTTGTGTTTTGCTTGGGATTATGAGCCCAGGTAACGCCTTGCCCAATATAATTTCTCAAGTACTGATGTTTTTTATAACAGCGGTTGTTTTTTGGTATTTATTCCGCGAGGATCCAAGCAAGGTAAATAAAGAGGATAAAGAGGTGTATAAAGAGGTTATTGGTCAGGTTGTTGAGGTGGCTGATGATGGTCTTAACTCTATAAGTGGTGGTGAGGTTAAGTGGAAAGATAAGCTTTATCCGGCACGTCTTGGCGGTGATGTTGATGGTGGGACTCTTGATGCTGGTACTAAAGTCTTGGTTCAAGAGGTAGTAAGTGATACTTTTATCGTCATATTAAGGAAAGAGGAGTAATCCACGCATGGATTTTGATATAAATTATATTATGGTTCTTTGGTTCGCTATAGGTGTTTTTTTGGTTGCCGCCGAGCTTACATTTACTGGCATAAACTTTATTTTCCCGGGTCTTGCGGCAATTACGGTTGGTTTGCTTCTTAATTTTTCTCTAATTCCTAATGAAGACTATACTCTGCAACTGGTAGTTTTTTCAGTCGCTACCATAGGTTGGGTTTTTGCTCTTTGGAAGCCTATAAAAAATCTTGATTTAAGAGGTAAGAATAAAACATATGATAATATAGTAGGTAAAACCGCTCTGGTGGCGAAGAATGGCTTGAATAAGGAAAAAGGTGGCGAGATCGTTTGGTCGGGTGCCATTATAGAAGCTGAACTTGTACGTTCTTCTGATGGTGATAATCTTAAGGAAGGTGATTCCGTTATTATTAAGGAGATACAAGGTAATAAATTTATCGTTACCTCAAAATAAAATACCTAAAAATTAAAAGGAGAAAACATTATGGGAACTATAATCGCGATTGGTGTTATTGCTATAATCGTTTTATTCAATGTTGTAAAAGCGGTTCCTCAGCAGCAGGCATGGATTGTTGAGAATCTTGGTAAATTCAACCGTAAATTAGAACCTGGTCTTAATTTTATTATCCCTTTCGTACAAAGGATAGCTTATAAGCATTCGCTTAAAGAGATGGCAGTTGATGTTCCTGAGCAGGCGGGTATTACCAGTGATAATGTGACTCTTAATCTTGATGGGGTGCTTTATATAAGGATTGTAGATCCGGTTGAGGCTTCTTATGGTGTGGCGAATCCGATACAGGCGGTACAGCTACTTGCGCAGACAACAATGCGCTCAGAAATTGGTAAATTATCGCTGGATAAGACATTTGAGGAACGCGAGAGTCTTAACGCTAACATCGTAACCGCTATTAATCAGGCGGCACAAAGCTGGGGTGTTCAGTGTATGCGCTATGAGATTAAAAATATTACTCCTCCGAATTCAGTGCTTAAGGCTATGGAACTGCAAATGGCAGCGGATAGGCAGAAAAGAGCGACTATTTTAGAATCAGAAGGTTATAGGCAGTCACAAATTAACCGTGCTGAAGGGGAAAAGCAG
Source organism: Rickettsiales bacterium (assembly GCA_041396965.1). NCBI lineage: Bacteria > Pseudomonadati > Pseudomonadota > Alphaproteobacteria > Rickettsiales > Rickettsiales bacterium. Next base: position 28,884 of record JAWKXN010000001.1, on the reverse strand, counting down.
GAGGTTGTTCTTGAGTCAGAGGCGGCGATGATAGATCAGGTTAATAGAGCTAAGGGTGAGGCAGAAGCTATTTTAGCGGTTGCGGAGGCTACGGCTAAGGGAATTGACCTTATCGCCCAGTCTATTGTTAAAACCGGTGGTAGTGAGGCGGTATCTCTGAAAGTGGCGGAACAATACGTGAAGGCTTTTGGCAATCTCGCTAAAGAGGGTACTACCGTATTACTTCCGGCTAATGCTGGTGACGCTGGCTCTATGGTAGCACAAGCACTTGCTGTATTTAACTCTATAAAAGATAAATCTTCATCTGGAGCTAGTACAAAAGGTCCATGGGGTGGGAATAATAATGGCTAAAGCTAGGGATGGTTTAAGAATTTTTGGCTTTGGTTTATTTGCTTCCTGTTTTTTATTATCTAATTCAGCTATATCGGCTCCTTCTTACTGTATCTCGCTTTATGATGAATGTAAATATAAGGAGGGTTTTACTCATTTTGAGTATGTAAATCCCGCCGCTCCTAAGAGGGGTGAGGTAAGGTTGGTTGAGACGGGTACTTTTGATAATCTTAATCCTTTTTTGCTTAAAGGAGTAAAAGCTCCGGCGATTGATATAATTTTTGATACTCTTATGGTAGCGTCTAAAGATGAGCCACAGACTATGTATGGTTTGATCGCGCAAACAGTTGATGTTGCTGATGATAATTCTTACGCTGAGTTCGTACTTAATAACAAGGCACGATTTCGTGATGGTAGTCAGATAGTAGCGGATGACGTAGTTTTTTCCTTTAATAGCTTAGTGGAAAAAGGCAGTCCGGTTTATAAAATAATGTTTGCCGGTGTGAAAGAGGTAAAAAAAATAGCTGATGACAAAGTTAGGTTTGTTTTCAGTGATACACAAAATAAAGAACTTCCGGTTTTAGTCGCATCTCTTCCGATTCTTTCCAAGAAATATTATCAAAAGGTAGATTTTGAGAAGACTACGCTTGACTCACCGCTTGGTAGTGGAGCTTATAAAGTTAAAAATGTGGAGCAGGGCAAAAGTATAACTTATGAGCGGGTTGAAGATTATTGGGCAAAGGATTTGCCGGTAAATAAAGGGCAGTATAATTTTGATATAATCCGTTATGATATGTATCGTGATGAGAATGTGTCACTGGAAGCGTTAAAGGCTGGCGCGTATGATTTTCGTAGAGAATATATAGCGCGTAACTGGGCGACCGCTTATGATGCTCCGGCGATAAAAGATGGTAGGATAATAAAAAAAGAAATTCCTGATAATACGCCGCAAGGTATGCAGGCTTTTGTTTTTAATACTCGTCATGATAAATTTTCTGATAGAAGAGTGCGTGAGGCTATAGGTCTTTCCTTAGATTATGAATGGGTAAATAAGACTATTTTTTACGGAGCTTATGTTCGTAATAAAAGTTTTTTTGAAAATACTGAGTTTGAGTCACAAGGTGTTCCAAAAGAAAAAGAGTTAGAATTACTTGAGCCGTTTAAGAATAAATTGCCGCCAGATTTATTTACCAAGCCTTTTGCTAATCCGGCAACTGATGGTTCAGGGAACGCCAGAAAGAATTTGGTTAAAGCTAAAGAACTTTTGGAACAAGCTGGTTGGACAGTAAAGGATGGTAAAAGAGTAAATAGCAAGGGGGAGCTGCTTACTATTGAGGTAATGCTTCGCCAGCCGACTATGGAGCGGGTGATTGCCCCGATGAAGAAAAATCTGGAACGTCTTGGTATAGATACTAAGATTCGGATGGTGGATGACGCGCAATATCAGAAGAGACTGGATGAAAGTGATTTTGATATAGTTTCTATCTGGATTAATCGTGGAATATTTTTCCCTGGCAATGAGCAGGTCTCTTTGTGGCACTCGACGCAAGCTGATATTAAAGGTAGTAATAATCTTGCTGGTCTTAAGAATAAGGTAGTTGATAGTTTGCTAGATAATCTTATCTCAGCAAAGGATAAGGAGTCTTTTGTCGCTTATGGACGGGCTTTAGATAGGGTATTATTGTGGGAACATGTGGTGATTCCGCACTGGCATTCTAATTCTTATCGGGTGGCTTACTGGGATAAATTCGCTATGCCAAAGATAACTCCGAAATATGATATGGGGTTTTTTACATGGTGGATTAAGGAAGAAAAATAATTTTTCTGGCTGGAGGCTGATATGCGCTTTCTTTTATTTTTAGTCGTTTTTATGTTTCTATTTCCAACCGGTTCGTGGGCGGAGTGTAGTGTTCGTCCGTTAACCGACGCTGATATTGAGGATCCAGTACCATACGTTGCGACATTTAAGGCAGTTATAGAGAAAATAATTCCTGATAATTTTAGTATAAAAACAAAGCCACACAAAGGTTTTCATTTACAGTTAAAGATCAGCAAAGTTATGCAAGGAAATGTGAAGTCAGGTGATGTGCTAACTATTTTTTATGGTGGTTGCCATGATTTGCCTGGTAAGGTTGGAGATGAGATAAATGTTCTAACATTTCAAAAAAAATATGTGGGATGGATAGCTCCGCAAATCTGGTATCGGAAAAGTGAGCTTGGTATGTAGATGCTGAGGTTTGATAACGTTTTATATGACCGATATTACTGTATGTAAGAAATATAAGGAGAACATTATGCGTTTTTTATTATTAATTATTTTCACTGTCGTACTATTTCCACTCAACGTATTGGCATGTCCTATGGATGTTCCTTCTGTTAAAGACAGCGATATTAATAATCCACCATCTGGTATGATAGCTTTCAAGGCAGTTATAGAAAAAATAATTCCAGATAAACCACAAACAAACGCGAAACCTCATGATGGTTTTAGTCTGTTACTAAAAATTACTAAAATTACCCAGGTAGGCAGCCTGAGTGGTGGTGAGATAACTGTTGAATATGGTGGGTGTCATAATTTGCCAGGAGATATTGGTGATGAGATAAATGTTCTGGCACGAAAAAACAAAGAAAATAAATGGTACGCCCCACAATTTTGGACAAGAAGTAAGTGATTTCAGTAGGAAATATAAGCGAGATCTAAGGTTAGGAATTGGGGAATTGAAGAATAGAGGAATTGAGTATATAAAATTCCCTAATAAGTAATTCATAACCTACTGATCACTATCCTATGACCAACTATATAATCCGCCGTTTGCTTATGATGATTCCGACTTTGTTTGGGATTATGGTAATTAACTTTATTATTGTACAAATTGCCCCCGGTGGACCGGTCGAGCGGATGGTTGCTCAACTTACTGACATTACTTCCGGTCATATGACCAGCCGGATAAGCGGTAATGGCTCTGATGTCGCGGCGAAAAGCGGCATGGTATCGTCTGCTTCCGAGTCGTTATATCGTGGTGGTCAGGGGTTAGATCCAGAGATAATAAAACGGATTGAGAAGATGTATGGCTTTGATAAGCCGCCTGCCGAGCGTTTTCTGCAGATGATGGGTAATTATTTGCAGTTTGATTTTGGTGAGAGTTTTTTTCGCAGTGAGAAGGTTACGGATTTAATAGCTGAAACTTTGCCGGTTACTATATCGCTTGGTTTATGGACGACCATTCTGGTTTATCTTATTTCTATTCCGCTGGGCATCCGCAAGGCGGTAAAAGATGGTTCAGCCTTTGATACATGGACAAGCTGGGTGATTATAACCGGATATGCTATTCCCAGTTTTTTATTCGCTATATTATTGGTGATATTATTCGCTGGCGGTAATTATTTCAGTTGGTTTCCGCTGCGTGGCTTGGTCTCTGATAATTGGCGGGAGCTTTCTTTTTTCGCTAAGATAACGGACTATTTCTGGCATATAACGTTGCCAACAATCGCCATGGTGATAAGTGGTTTTGCCAGCCTTACCATGCTTACCAAAAATTATTTTTTGGAGGAGATAAAAAAACAATATGTGCTTACCGCCCGCGCTAAAGGGCTTTCAGAAAAGCAGGTTTTATATGGTCATGTATTCCGCAATGCTATGTTGGTTATTGTCGCTGGTTTTCCAAGTGCCTTTCTAGGGATATTATTTACCAGCTCGCTGCTTATAGAGATTATATTTTCGCTTAATGGGCTTGGCTTACTTGGTTATGAGGCGATAGTCGGGCGGGATTATCCGGTAATATTCGGCACGTTGTTTATTTTCACTCTGCTTGGTCTGATTTTTAATCTGATTGGCGATATTGTATATACACTGATTGATCCAAGAATTGATTTTGAACGGCGGGAGGTTTAGGTTTGATTGTATCTTCAGAAAAATTTATTCCCCATAGTTTGGAGCATCTCACAGAAAATAGAGTGTTTCCCTCACCGCTTCCTGAGAGTTTTTACGATAAGATATGTAGAGAATATTTTGAAATTAGCGATGTTATAAGCTCAAGGTTTTTTTATGAAAGTGATGGTTTTAAGGTAAGTGGTATTACCGCTTTTCCTGCGGAAATAAACAATGGTTCCCATCCGATTCTTATTTATAATCGTGGCGGTAACAGGGAGTTTGGTAAGCTTACGGTGCTTTCTGTTATGCGCTCTATGCTTCCGTTCGCAAGGGCTGGCTATCTTGTTTACGCTTCCAATTATCGGGGAAATGATGGTGGTGAAGGAAAAGAAGAGTTTGGAGGAGCGGATGTAAATGATGTATTAAACCTTGTTGAAATCGCTAAAAAAAATCCGGCATGGGACGGCAGGAATATCTTTATGCTTGGTCATTCACGTGGTGGGATGATGAATATTCTTTCCATGCGTGATGGTTTGTCGGTAAACGCGGTAGTTTCTATCGCTGGAGTAAGTGATTTACGGCAGGCTGCGGATAACCGTCCTATTTTAGAAGAACAGGTTTATAAAAAAATTATTCCTAATTACCTAGAAAATCCAAAAAAATTACTAGAAGAACGCTCAGCGATTTGTCATTTAGAAAATGTTTCGGCTCCGGTATTGTTAATGCATGGTACCAAAGATGAAGCCGTACCGATGATTCAGTCACAGGACATGGCAGAAAAACTTTCAGCTCTCGGTAAGGAGCATGATTTGATAATTTATGAGGGTGGCAACCATGCTTTGATACGTCATTGGGATGATGTTCTGGACAAAAGCTTGGCGTGGTTTGCGAGGTATAGGATATGAGTATATCCGCTTTATCTCGCCGTCGTTTGGAATTATTTAAGGCTAATAAGCGTGGTTTTATCAGTTTTTGGATATTTCTGTTTTTGTTTGTAATTACCTTATGCGCGGAGCTTGTCGCCAATGATAAGCCGATAATAGTAAAATATAAGGGAGAGTTTTATTTTCCGGTATTTAAGACATATTCAGATAAGGTATTTGGTGGTGATTTCGTAACAGAGGCGGTTTATCGTGATCCTTTCACCGCTGGTGAGATAGAGGATAATGGCTGGATGGTCTGGCCACCTGTGCGTTTTTCTTATAGTACAATTAATTACGATCTTGGCGTGCCTGCCCCCTCACCCCCTTCCTCCGTAAATTTATTGGGTACTGATGATCAGGGGCGTGACGTGTTAGCGAGACTTATATATGGGTTTCGTATTTCGGTATTATTTGGTTTGATACTTACAGTTGCCAGTTCAATAATTGGGATTTTCGCCGGTGCGGTGCAAGGTTATTTTGGTGGATGGACTGATTTATTATTCCAGCGTTTTATTGAGATATGGAGTGGTTTGCCGGAATTATTCCTGCTGATAATTTTAGCGAGTTTTATTACTCCCAGTTTTTGGTGGTTGCTACTCATATTATTATTATTCAAATGGATGTCACTTACTGGTGTGGTACGTGCCGAGTTTTTAAGAGCAAGGAATTTTGATTATGTGAAAGCGGCGCGCGCGCTTGGTGTTGGTGAGTATAGAATAATGATTCGCCATGTGCTGCCAAACGCTATGGTAGCCGCTCTTACCATGATGCCGTTCATTATGAGTGGTGCGGTAACCGCCCTTACCACCCTTGATTTTCTTGGATTCGGACTGCCAGTTGGTTCACCCTCGCTTGGTGAATTATTGTTACAGGGGAAAAATAATCCACAAGCGCCATGGCTTGGTTTTACCGGATTTATCACTATAGGTCTGTTGCTCGTACTAATAGTTTTTATCAGTGAGGCGGTGCGTGACGCTTTTGATCCGAGGAAAGTGATTGGAGGAGGTAAGTGACCTTGCTTAACATAAATAATCTCGGTCTTTCTTTTGGTGATACTCGCATTTTGCGGGATGTGTCATTTTCTATAGAAAAAGGGGAGATGTTGGCGGTGGTTGGTGAGTCGGGCTCTGGCAAGTCACTCACCGCTCTTTCAGCGATGGGATTGCAGCCACCGGAGGCTGAAATTAGCGGTAGTGTTTCCTTTAACGGTGAGGAGTTACGCGCTTCTACTGATTTTAGAACAATAAGAGGAAAAAAAATTAGCATGATTTTTCAGGAGCCAATGACAGCTCTAAATCCACTGCACAGCATTGGTAAGCAAATAGGAGAGATGTTCGCCTGTAATAAGTATGATAAAGAGCGTATTATAAAGTTGTTAGAACAGGTTGGGCTTGAGGAATTTAAGGATAGGTTTGCTGCCTATCCACATGAGTTATCTGGTGGACAGCGGCAGCGAGTGATGATCGCTATGGCGATCGCCAATAATCCCGAATTATTGATTGCTGATGAGCCGACAACAGCGGTTGATGTTACCATTCAGGCGAAGATATTGAAGCTACTTAAAGAGCTACAGAAGTCTCTTAATATGGCGATGATGTTCATTACTCACGATTTAACATTAGTACGTAGGCTTTCGGACAGAGTCGTGGTTATGTATAAAGGTCAGGTGGTGGAGCAGGGAAAAACCGCTGATATATTCGCGAACCCTAAACATGAATATACTAAAAGATTACTCGCTTCCGCGCCTAAGGGAGAGCCTGTTTCGGTCGCTAGTGACTCGCCTTCGGTTATTAGCTGTGAGAATTTAAAGGTTTATTTTCCGATAAAAACCGGTCTGCTCAAACGAACTTCCGGCTATGTAAAAGCGGTAGATGATATATCGCTCAATATCGTCAGATCGTCAACACTTGGAATTGTAGGTGAATCAGGTTCTGGCAAGACGACGCTTGGTTTTGCTCTTCTGCGCTTGATTAAGAGTAATGGGAAGATAGTTTTTTTAGGAAACTCTATAGATAATCTTAAAAGCAAGGAAATTCGGACATTACGCTCTAAAATGCAGTTGGTTTTTCAAGATCCTTATTCTAGCCTTAACCCACGTATGCGAATACGACAAATTATAGAGGAAGGATTGCTGATACATCATCCAAAAATAACTGCCGCTGAAAGGGAGAAGGAGTTGGATAAGATACTAGGTGAGGTAGGTCTTAGTCCTGATATAAAAGAGCGTTATCCGCATGAGTTTTCTGGTGGGCAGAGACAGCGTATCAGTATAGCGAGAGCTATGATACTCAAGCCTGATTTCGTGGTTCTTGATGAACCAACCTCCGCTCTTGATCTTTCCGTACAATCGCAAATAATTGATTTGCTGAAATCCTTTCAGGAAAAGCGTAAAATAAGCTATATCTTCATTAGTCATGACCTTAGAGTGGTACGCGCTATAGCGCAAAATCTTATTGTAATGAAAGACGGAAAAATAGTTGAGGAAGGAAAAACGGCGGATGTTTTTGCTAATCCTAACCATGATTATACAAAAATTTTGATAAAATCAGCGTTTTTAGAATAGTAGGCATCTTATAGTAATTTATGGTTTTTGCCATAAATTGCTATCAAAACCAACTTAGAAAGAGTTGGTTTTGCACCGCGAAGCGAGTGAGATGACTTTGTTTTTCTTACAAAAATAAAATCAATTAAGGGAATACTTGCTAAGTAAATATTAAATATTTGTGCTTTTACTAGGTTTAAGCTATTGCGGTGTTGTAAAAGCTCAGATATTGTTTAATTATATTTAATATTTATAGATGGAGTATTTATAATGTCTATTGGTGGGGTTGAAGAATATAGAAATAACGTTTCTTCTATAGAATTAAAGCCAGCTATATGCAGTATTGGAGAGATAGTCAACTGGTTTATAGAAAAATCAATAAAACACAAAAAGACTCTTACCCATTTAAGATTACAAAGGCTGTTATATCTAGCTTACTATAATTTTTTGCGTAAACAATCTACCATATTATTTGATGAACTGCCTGAAGCGTGGGAATATAGCCCTATTTTTCCATCAGTGTATTATGAATATAGGAAATTTGGTAACACGCCACTGCCTTACAATAAATACATATTTTTTGAGGATTCCACATATGATGAGAAAAAAGAACGGTTCGTTTTTTTCAGTAAATTTATAAAAGACCGCAATGTTGACCGGTTTTTAAGTAAAGAAGTATGGGATAAATATGTGGATTATTCTGATAGGGAGTTGTTTGATGAGATTCATAATGAGAATTATAGCAAGCCATGGACTAAAGGAAGACAATCCGCTGAAAATAGCAATCTAAGGCATGTTGATATTAAGAATGACGATATACTTGCCGCTTAAAAATAAGTAGAATTTATTATGTCTTTGTTCGGTAAAATTAAATTTCCTGGTAAGAGTAGCTCCGTTGACAGAGTAAAAAAGCAGGAGTCTCTAGTTGAGAGGCAGGCGCAGCATGAGGCGTTTGAGCAGTTGGGAGAATATCATCTTGAGAGGGTAAAAAGTTTAACTTTTGTGCTGCGTTGTTGGCTGGTTATAGCTTTTTTATTTTTTATTATTATAGTTTTATTCTATCTTTACTACCCCAATTTTTTTGTAAAGAATATGCCTGATATTAAGGGATTTAACGCTTTTTCTCAGGATAATTTTTTCGTGTTATATTATACAGCGAGGGTGAGTGGGTTTATTATTTTGATATCCGTATTTTTTTGGATTTTAAGACGTGTAGTTCGGTTACAAGTTTTAAGAAGCATCCATGCTGATAAGGGGGCGACAGCTAATACTTTACAAAAATTTTTGGATCTTGGTTATGTTGAGCTTGGTGAGAATACTAGTAAATTTATATTTGAACCGGCTTTTAAGGAGCTTTTTTCATCAAACTCTGAAAGATTATCTCCTAAACTGTCCAATAAAGAGCTGGACTTGGTTAATAAAATGTTTGATTATTTCAAAAGGGAAGTAAAAAGATAAACTATAGTCATTTGATTTTACTTTTATACAACGTTAAACTTCTCCTCATATAGGCTCTACCATTTGGTTGGTTTGTCCAGTTTGATTGTCTTGTATAAAAATAAACTGAAACGACTATAAAATACTATAAGCGATGTATGATTTTTTATGGGGTTTAACAGAAAAAATATACCTAACTATCTTACATATTTTCGTATTGTTATAATACCAGTACTTATAGTGGTATTTTTTCTAACTGATTATATAGGTCGTTCTGGTTATTATATTTCGGCGTTTTTATTCGCTCTTGCTAGTTTTACAGATTGGCTTGATGGTTATGCCGCTCGTCTTTGGCAGGCGCAGTCCAACATTGGACGTTTTCTTGACCCGATCGCTGATAAGCTGTTGGTCGCCACAGTTTTACTACTTATGGTCGCCGAGAACAGGGTGAGTGTGATTCCCGCCATAGCTATTGTTTGTCGTGAGATTTTGGTTTCAGGGTTGCGCGAGTATTTGGCGGAGATAAGAATCGGGGTGCCAGTGTCAAAACTCTCTAAATTCAAGACAGCGGCGCAAATGTTAGCTATTTTTTTGCTATTACTTGGGGCGGGCGCGCCAAGTTGGTTATATGCTGATTTTTTAGGCAATATATTATTATGGCTTGCGGCTGCTCTTACTGTGGTTACTGGATATGCTTATCTTAAGACTGGGATGAAGCATATGAGCGAAAATCAGTGAATATTATAGCTAAAATAGTATAAATTTAGTGGTTTTTATGGTAAAATAATGGTACAATCGCCACTGCCCGAGGTGCCAGTGGTTTTACTTATTTGATTTTTCAGGTGTTTTAATTATGGATGAGGATCTTGCTCAGATTAAAGAGTTGGAGATGCTTAGGATGCAGCATCGTAATTTAGATAAACAGATAAATAAGGGTGGGTTAGATGAGTTTACCCTACGTCGTTTCAAGCAAATGAAGTTATCGTTGCGTGACAGGATAACCACTTTGGAAAATATATTGTATCCTGATATCATAGCGTAGTTGTTATTTCCGATATTATAGAAGTAAAGATAGAGTCGTTCGGTGGTCTTGGTGATGGTATCGCTAGCTATAGTGGTTCGCCAGTTTTTATAGAAAAAACGGTGGAAGGTGACTTGGTAAAAGCGATTATCACTAATAGAACAGCCAATTTTATGAAAGCTGAATTGCTTGAGGTAATAGAGGCTGGAAATAACCGTGTAGCTCCACCATGTCCATATTTTAATGATTGTGGTGGTTGTGGTTTACAGCATTTGCGGGCGGATTATTATCGTGATTTTAAGAAGCGTGTCGTAGAAAACGCTCTAAGAAAGAGTGGATTTGCTTCAGCCTCTCCAGAATTTGTCTTTCTTCCTCCAGCCTCAAGGAGGCGGGTACAATTCCGCTTACTGAAAGTTGATGAAGGTTATTCTCTAGCGCTTATGGCTAGTCGTAGTCATAAGAAAATCGCTATTGATAATTGTTTGATCTTAGAAGAAAATTCGCAGCAATTTATGCCGTTATTGTGTGATGCTATTAACAGGCAGTCATTTGTGGATGATATATCAACGATAAGCGTGACCTCTGTAGGGCCTAACGTAGAGATAGTTATATCATTGCAGGAAAGCTCAGCTTCTATTGATAGGATAGAAAAATATGCTGATTATAAGGAGCAAATAAAAAAAGATTTGCAGCTTTTGACTGATATTGGCTGTGTCAGTAGAGTAGCGATCAGTAATAAGCGGCAGGAAATTTTATTTGAGCTAGAAAAGATCCCTTTTAGGATGGAGGTGGGTGGATTTAACATTCCGTTATCTCATAACACATTTTTGCAAGCAAGTGAGGCTGGGCAGAAGCTACTTACCAATTTTGTAGTGAAGCATTTGGCATGTATTGATGGTAAGGTGGATAACAAGAAAAGCATAGTAGATTTGTTTTGTGGTGTTGGTTGTTATAGCTTAGCTTTGGTTAAGAAATTAACTATGATTACGTCTATAGATATTAATAATGATGTTATTGTTAATATATTGCGTGTCGCTGAGGATAACAAACTTAATATTGTGGGAAAGAAACGTAATTTATTTACTAATCCGCTTAATAGGAAAGAACTTTCTGTTTTTGATGGTGTTATAATAAATCCTCCTCGCGCTGGAGCGAAAGAGCAGTGTCAACAAATAGCGATTTCTGACGTAAATAATGTGGTAATGATTTCCTGTAATCCGGCGAGTTTTGCACGGGATGCTCTGTGTCTTAGCCGAGCCGGATTTAAGCTTAAAGAAGCGCTAGCGGTTGATCAATTCGTCTGGAGTCCACATATTGAGATAGCGGCAGCTTTTATAAGGTGATATAGAATTGTTTTGTTAGCTTCCGTGCTTAATACGTAGCGCAAAATCACTGTTTTCAGTGATAGTTTTGATGGTACTTTCCAATTATTGAAATTAGGAACTACTATGATGAATTTGCTATTTGAAATAAGAAATTCTTCTTTCAAATTACCATAGATGGCTTGCTTACGATATGTTAAAACGTTATATTCGCGACTATGAAATTCACTAGAACGAAAAAGCTATTGTTTTGCAATAACAAAGGTGGTGTAGGTAAAACTACGCTAGCTTTTAATTGTGCCGCTGCTTTTGCCGATAAAGGGTATAAAACGGTATTAATGGATTTGGATCCACAGTGTAACTCTACTATATTATCATTGGGCAGAGATTTTTATGATGATCTATTTGCCGAGCAAAATATATATTCTGTAATTCGTGGTGTATTTGAGGGGGGCTCTGATATAGATCTCAGAATTAATTTTTTACCGGCTCCTAATAATCAGAATTTATTTATAATGCCTGGTAGTTTAAGGCTTTCCGCCATAGAGGATACATTGGGAGGGGCATTTACTCAGGCTATGAGTGGTAATAAAATCGGTTATTTTATCACAAGTGCTATATACCGTTTTATGATTGAAAAGGGTATGCAGGAGCAGATAGATATATTCGTGATAGATAGTTCTCCAAGTCTTGGCGCGTTAAATAGAGCGATTGTTTTAGGCACAGATTTTTTTGTCGTGCCGATGATGCCTGATAGTTTTAGCGTGCAGGGAATTGAGAATCTTGGTGGAGTATTGGAAAAGTGGAAGACTGATTGGCGTAACACAGCAAAGGCGGTTCAGGGGGATACTCCCGCAAAGTCAGTTTTACCGGGAGATCCAACTTTTATTGGATATATAATAAATTCATATAATATTTATGGACAACAGCCGATAAAGGCGCATAGGAAATGGATAGATGAAATCCCTGGAAAAGTTAAAGAGAATCTTTCTCTTAAGCACTCGCGAAATGGTCTTGTTGAGCAGAGTTGGAAAGAGTATCTGGCTCAAATACAGGATTACGGACAGCTTACATCTTTGGGGCAGAGTAAGTTGAAGGCGATATTTAACATTGAGCTGTCCGAGTTAACTGATAACGCTCAGGGTACAAAAGAAAATCTGGAGAGATCTAAAAAAGAGTTTGGAGAATTGGCTAATAAAATACTATCTATTATTGGCAATTACTAACTAATAATAAAATAAAGAAATAACAAGCTCTATAAAGTGATTTTATGACAGACTTAGCAAAAATTCGTAATTTCTCTATTATCGCTCATATTGATCACGGTAAGTCAACGCTTGCCGATCGGTTAATTGAGTATTGTGGTGGGTTGCAGCAGCGTGAAATGTCAGCGCAAGTACTAGACTCAATGGATATTGAGAAAGAACGGGGAATTACTATTAAAGCACAAACAGTTCGCCTTGAATATAAGGCGGATGATGGTGAGAATTATATATTAAACCTTATGGACACTCCGGGTCATGTGGATTTCGCTTATGAGGTAAGTCGTTCACTTGCCGCTTGTGAGGGCTCGCTTTTGGTAGTGGACGCTTCGCAGGGTGTGGAAGCACAGACACTCGCTAATGTTTATAAGGCGATAGACGCTAATCATGAGCTAATACCGGTGCTTAATAAGATAGATTTGCCCGCCGCCGATCCGGACAGAATATGCGCTCAGATAGAAGAAGTAATTGGGATAGACGCTTCTGACTCTCTTATGATCTCGGCAAAAACTGGTATCGGGATAAAAGATGTTTTGGAGGCGATAGTAAGCCGTCTGCCATCTCCGGTTGGTGAGATTAAAAATCCGCTTAAAGCGATGCTGGTTGATAGTTGGTATGACTCTTATCTTGGGGTAATAATTCTAGTAAGAGTTATAGATGGCACACTGACAAAGGGTATGAAAATACGGATGATGTCAACCGGTGCGGTTCATGATGTTGATCAGGTTGGTATATTCACACCTAAGAAGACACCGGTTGAAAAACTAACAATAGGTGAAGTTGGCTATATTATTACCGGAATAAAACAAGTGTCCGATTGTAATGTCGGTGATACGGTGACCGATGATAGGAAGCCATGTACCTCTCCTCTTGCTGGGTTTAAGCCAAGCCAGCCGGTGGTTTTTTGTGGATTGTATCCAACAGACGCTTCTGAATTTGAACATCTGAAGGATTCTTTGGCGAAGCTTCGACTTAATGACGCGAGTTTTGAGTTTGAGACTGAAAGCTCTTCCGCTCTTGGTTTTGGATTCCGTTGTGGTTTTCTTGGTTTGCTGCATTTGGAGATAGTACAGGAAAGGCTGGAACGAGAGTTTGATTTAGATTTGATTACCACCGCTCCGAGTGTGGTTTATAATATTAAGCTTACGAGTGGTGGGAGCATGGAACTGCACAACCCGTCTGATATGCCGGAAGTAACCAAGATAGATTATATTGAGGAGCCGTGGATTAAAGCTACCATCATGACGCCGGATGATTATTTGGGTAATATTCTGGCATTATGTACCGAAAAGCGAGGAAGACAGGAAACTCTGACCTATGTTGGTAATCGGGCGATGGTGGTGTATCGTCTGCCACTCAATGAGGTGGTGTTTGATTTTTATGATCGGCTTAAATCATGCTCTAAGGGTTATGCCAGCTTTGACTATGAGATAGATGGTTATGAGGAAAGCGATCTGGTTAAGATGAGTATTTTAGTGAATTCCGAGCCGGTTGACGCTATGGCGTGTATTGTCCATAAAACTCAGGCGGATTTTCGTGGCCGTCAGCTTTGTAAAAGACTTAAGGAGCTTATTCCTAAACATATGTTCGCGGTGCCGATTCAAGCGGCGATTGGTGGTAAGATAATCGCCCGTGAGACAATTTCCGCGATGCGTAAGGACGTGCTCGCTAAATGTTATGGTGGTGATGTATCGCGTAAGCGTAAGTTGCTGGAAAAACAGAAAAAGGGTAAAAAACGGATGCGGGAAATCGGAAATGTAACTATCCCACAAAGTGCCTTTTTATCAGCTCTTAAAATGGGTGATGAGTAGAATTTTTATTCATCTCCGTGAAAGCCTACTGTCTTTTGCATGGGATACAGCTTCGCTGGCTGATGGCTCGTGCCGCCTACTGGCGGCATATGAGATATATGGAAAAGATGATGCTCAAAGCTGACTCGGTCTGACTTACTGAGTTTCTTTTTCTTAGTTTTATCCGTATTATCCTTAGTATTTTATTTTACTTGAATTTAATATTGCTAAGCGTTACTCTGTTTTAAGTTAATATATTTTAATTATAATATATGAAGTGTGGAGAAGTTTTATGTCATTGGAGAATTTTCTTGAAGGATTGAATAACCCAAACACAGCTGCTGAAGTGGCAAGAGAGATTGCCAACAATAAACAAAATCGTGGGCAACTTACTCCTGAATTTATAGAACAGTTAACAGGAGATGCCGCTATTATTCTTGCGATGAATTTAAGAGCCAATAGTGGGGGTAAAGATTTATTGGCGAGGAATTCTGAACTTGTAAAATCGTTTATTGCTAATAACCCTAGAACCGCTAATACTTTAGCTTATTCTTTAGTTGAGACGGATAATGGTAAAAAATTACTTGCGAATGACGAAGAGCTACAAAGAGCTTTGACTAAAGCCGATGGAGGAACGGCTAGAATGATTAAAAACGCTACCGCAGCTGTTGGTACTAAAGTTGGCAGTGTTATTTCGCATACAGGTAAATCTGGTAGTGTTAGAATTACAAACTAGGTCATCCTAAGCCGCAGCGTTAATACCTTTTTCTTTTAGAACATCCTGTAATTCACCACTTTGATACATCTCACGGACGATGTCGCATCCGCCGATGAACTCACCTTTTACATAAAGCTGTGGAATGGTTGGCCAGTCGCTGAACTCTTTAATTCCCTCACGGATTTCTGGATTTTCCAGTACATTTATATCTTTATAATTCTCAACTCCGAGTCTTTCCAATACTTGTACTACGGTAGCTGAAAAGCCACATTGTGGAATCATTTTGCTGCCTTTCATATACAGCACTATGTCATTTTCGCTTATGTCTTTTTTGATTTCATCAAATACTGGGTTAGTCATATTTTCCTCTATTTATTTGTCTGTTCTATCTGATTTAACTATTTTTTACTTTAGTGGTTATTGACATGGCGTGTAATTTCGTTCCCATATTATCGCCCATTGCCGCCATAACCATTTTATGTTGAGCCACTCTGCTTTTGCCAGTGAATTTTTCTGACGCTATAGTCAGGCTGTAATGATCATTATCTCCCGCTGTGTCAACAAGGGTAATATCGGCGTCAGGGAAAGCTGATTTTATCAGTGATTCTATCTCACTCGCTGGCATTGGCATATTATGAGTTCCCAATACATTTTATAAAAATTAATAATAGGTACGGTTATAACTGATTTATCACAAATGGCAAGTAGTAACCATATCTAAATATCTTTATAGTCTATATATAAGTTTATATTATAACTAATAATTTATCTAAAGGGTTAACTCATTGTTATATGAATTTATCATAGTTGTTTTTTTAGGGTTGGTGTTTGGCAGTTTCATAAGTTGCGCCAGCTATCGCCTGCCGCTTGGAGTTGGGGTGGTGAGGAAGCCATCTTATTGTCCGAACTGTAATAACAAATTGGGATTTAAGGATTTGTTCCCACTATTCTCGTGGCTGCTTAGTGGTGGAAAATGTCAGTACTGCGCTACTAAAATCTCAATACGTTATCCATTAATTGAGCTTAGCACCGCTTTAATTTTTGTGTTTTTATATTCACGTTATGGTCTGAGTGTGGAATTTACGCTTCTTGCTCTGATGGCGGTTATGCTTACGATAATGATTATCGTTGATCTTGAGCATTTTATTATTCCTGATAGTGTTCACTTGATACTAACGCCCCTCGCCTTAGCTTACCATTATGTGAATGATAGTTTGTCCATTGATATTTTATGGAGTTTCGGGACTATGACCGCCCTCGCCCTTGCTTTACATTATGGGTATAGCTATTTACGTGGTCGGATTATGCTTGGTTTTGGTGATGTGAAATTTTTTATGGTAGCTGGTCTTTGGCTTAGTGTTGCAGCCCTTCCCGTGTTTTTATTTTTAGTGGGTATATTTGGTGTTATGCTTGGCTTGTTATGGCGGTTGCTAAAAAAAGGTGAGATTTTTCCTTTTGGGCCAGCACTTGCTGTTGCTTTGTTTATGTGTATAGTATATCCAAATATTTTTAATATTATGTATTTTATGAGATAATTTGCTGTTTACACATAAATAAAATGTATAATTATATATTATACAAATAAATATTGAAAATAAGTGTGTCTCTAGTATAGACTAGATTTATTATAAATAAAAATTATCCAAAATGAGTATAAGTGTCTGAGAATTTTTTAGGAAAAGTGATATATGAGTGAACCGATAAAAAAGCTTTCTGGTGTTGAGGGGATTAAACTTGCCAGCGATCACTTAAAAGGAAATATATCCGCTGAGCTGGATGACTCTTCTAGCGAACAAGTGAGTAATGAGTCTTACGAGCTGCTTAAATTTCATGGCAGCTATTTTGGTTATGACAGGGATAGCGCAACCGAGCGTAAGAAAGCTGGACTTGATAAAGAATATGAATTTATGGTGCGGGTGAAATGTCCGGGCGGGAAGATGACGGCGGAGCAATATCTTGCTCTGGATAGTTTGGCGGAGAAATACGCGAATGGAACTTTGCGCATTACCACCCGTGAGACATTCCAATTTCATTGTATAAAAAAGGCCGGTATGAAGCCGCTAATTGGTGATATTAATCGTATGTTACTATCTACTCTTGGCGGGTGTGGTGATATTGTCCGTAATATTATAACCTGCCCTGCTCCTATTAGGGATAATATACATGCTAGCCTTGAGGCGGATTGTTTTTTACTTGCCTCACATTTAGCCCCTAAAAGTAACAGTTATTATGAGGTGTGGCTGGATGGTAAACGAGTGGCTGATTATCCTTTTAATCCAACCCCAAACAATAGTGATTTGGCGGAACCTCTTTACGGTGATACTTATATGCCGCGTAAGTTCAAAGTGGCGATAGCGACACCAGAAGATAACTGCATGGACGCACTAGCAAATGATTTGGCTATACTCTCCTTATTTAACGGTAAGGAACACGCTGGTTATAACTTCGCTCTTGGTGGTGGTTTGGGTATGAAGCATAACAACGCGAAAACATATCCTTACCTCGCTAAACCGATTATGTATGTGCCTTCTGATATGTTGGTAGTGGCGACTGAGGCGGTAATAAAGCTCCAGCGTGATCATGGTGATAGAGGTGATAGACAGCATGCCCGTCTTAAATATCTGATAGCGGAAAATGGTATCGCTTGGGCAAAGGCGGAGTTAGAAAAATATATTGGTAAGAAAATGGATATGCCAAGAGATATGCCAAAATTCGCTGTGGAAGATCATATTGGTTGGCATGATCAACTTGATGGTAAGTGGTTTTTAGGTGTTCCAGTTTCTAGCGGGCGAATAATAGATAGAGAAGAGGAGAAAATACGCTCTGGACTTAGGGCGGTTATATCCGAATATAAAATGAATATAGCTTTAACAGCGGATCAGAATATTTTATTGTGTGATATAGAAGCGGGTGAAAAGCCAAGAATAGAGGAAATACTCCGTGAATATGGGGTAAAGCTTGGTGGTGATATTACTCCAGCATACCGTAATACGCTGGCTTGTGTAGCGCTTCCAACTTGTGGCAAGTCGCTTGCTGAGGCGGAGCGGATTAAATTACCGTTAGTTGCTGATATTGAAAAAGAGCTGGCAAAATATGGGATGGAAAATGAGAAGATTTCTATCCGAATCGCCGGTTGTCCTAACGGTTGTTCACGAGCTACTATTGGTGATATTGGCATAATCGGCAGAATGCCGGATCATTATTCTTTGTATATAGGTGGTGATTTCGCCGGAACTCGTCTTAATGAAAAGATATTTGATAAAGTTCATTATGACTCCATTGTTAAGACTCTCTCGCCAATGTTCGCTTTGTGGAAGGAAAATAGGGAGGATAAAGAGTATTTTGGCGATTTTTGTAATCGTTATGGTATTGAGAAAGTGAAGCAGGTGGTAGTAGATGCGTTCGAAGACATAATAAAATAACGTCATTCCCGCGCAGGCGGGAATCTTATGTGTAAATAATTATGAAGAATTTTTTTGTATATATAATGGCAAGTAAACCTTATGGCGTTTTATATGTTGGTATAACGTCAGATTTAATAAAGCGTGTGTGGCAACATAAAGAAGGGGCGGTTGATGGTTTTACCAAAAAATACCAGATTAAAAACCTTATATATTATGAAACACATGAAAGTACGGAATCGGCTATATTGCGTGAGAAACGCATTAAAAAATGGAATCGTTCAATGAAGATAGACTTAATTGAACGGCAAAATCCATTGTGGGAAGATTTGTATAAATCTTTATTTCCTGATCCGTTGTTAGATAAGATTCCCGCCTATGCGGGAATGACGTATGAGGTAGGGCAGGCATGAGTAATAAAAACACAATAAAAGAGGCTAGGGAAAAAAAGGTTTTTCAAAGTTTTCTGGCAACCCGCGGATTAGACGGAAAATTTGAAAGCAGACAACCACCTGATCCAGATATTTTTTATGAACATCCAGAATTGGGAAGTATAGCTTTTGAGCTGGTTGAAATCTGTGCTGAGGAAGTTAAAAGTGAAGTATCAAAGTTATTAAAGTCAAATGACGATGTTTGTTTTATTCGTTCTGGGCACGAACCGCATAAACAAGTTTTTAGTAAATTGTCTAAGCAGTATGTCTCTGAATATCCCATAGAGTTGTTATGCTATATTGGCGGAATGGAAATTTTACCAACAGATGTAATAATCTCTCAAATAGAACACTTTATATCTAACAGCGGCACAGGGTTTTTCCAAAAAATATGGGTTTTTGATGGAAGTGAGATTTATTGTTTTGATAAAAAGGGCAACAATCGTAATTTTATAGAAAATCAGGAGAAAGCTAACAATGTTTCCTATTATGCTTGATTTGAGGAAATTGCCGGTAGTTTTAATCGGAACCGGTGAGGCTTTTGAACGTCGTCATAAGCAATTGCTTGACTACGGCGCTGCGCTCTCTTCTCCCTCCCTCCTTGCGGGGGAGGGTTGGGGTGGGGGGTGCTATTTTGCGCGAACGGAGTTTGTCTCTTCCCCTCACCCTGGCCCTCTCCCAGAGGGAGAGGGAATTTTTGACTCTACGACTATTGTTATGATTGCTGGACTTTCGGATGAAATATCAAAACAAATAGCGGACGCGGCTAGGGAAGCTGGTAAGCTGGTTAATGTTGAGGATGTAAACGAGCTTTGTGATTTTTATTTTACC
Organism: Rickettsiales bacterium; assembly: GCA_041396965.1. Classification (NCBI taxonomy): domain Bacteria; kingdom Pseudomonadati; phylum Pseudomonadota; class Alphaproteobacteria; order Rickettsiales; species Rickettsiales bacterium. The sequence continues at coordinate 9,005 of JAWKXN010000001.1, read as the reverse complement.
GCTAACGTAAAGCGTGGGGACCTTGTTATCTCGGTTTCTACCAGTGGTGCCTCCCCTACCCTCGCGCGGCGGGTGCGTGATTATATATCATCATTATTTGGTACGAATTGGCAAGAACGTACTAAGGAGATGGCGGAGTTTAGAGGCGGTCTTAAATTACAGAATAAAACGATTTCTGAAATATTAGAAGCTAGTGATGAGTTTCTTGAGCGGAAGGGCTGGCTTAAATGATTCTGCTTGTCATTCTGAGCGTAGCGAAGAATCTTCTCAAAGATCCCTCACATATGTTCGGGATGACAGTATGGAGTTAGAAAAATGAGTGAACAAAAACTATCAGAGCTTCAACAAAAATATGGCGGTTTGGAAGCGGAAGAATTGCTGAAAGTGATGATAAAAGAAGAGTTTGTGGGCAGTGTCGCCCTAATTTCCTCTTTTGGCGCGGACGCGGCTTTGCTGCTTGCTATGGTCGCGGAAATTGATAGTAAAATTCCGGTTTTATTTTTAGAGACCGGAAAGCATTTTCCGGAAACGCTGGAATATGTAGAAACATTAAAAAGTAAGCTAGGCTTACAAAATTTGCGCTTTTTGACTCCTGCTCCTGAAATGTTGAATCGTATAGATCCTAAAGGTGAGTTATGGAACGTAAACCCTGATCGCTGCTGTTGGTTACGCAAGGTTGAGCCACTTGAACGAGCGGTAGAGGAAATGGGTATTAAAGCTCTTATTACTGGACGTAAGCAATATCAAAATAGTAATCGCTCCACTCTGCAAACTATTGAACTTGATGATAAAAATATCTTCCGTATCAACCCACTGGCGAATTGGAACAAGGAAAGACAAAAACAAGAATTCGCCGCCCGTAATTTGCCAGAGCATCCGCTGGTTTCTAGGGGCTACCCTTCTATTGGTTGTGCACCCTGCACCTCTGTCGTAAAGGCGGGGGAAGATGAGCGGGCGGGACGCTGGCGACATACGGCGAAAGATGGTGAGCAGAAAACGGAGTGTGGGTTACATGTCTCGATGGATAGTAAATTGTAGTTAGTAGTTAGTAGATTGTAAGAAGGTTTTATATGTCAGTGAAAAGTTATAAAGATTTGGATGTCTGGAAGAAATCAATGTTGTTAACAAATTTAGTTTATGACTGTACGCAACAGTTTCCAAAGGAAGAGCAGTTTGGTCTTTCGTGTCAAATGCGTAGAGCTGTTGTTTCAATTCCATCTAATATAGCGGAAGGAAGTATTCGTGGGTCAAAGCCTGAATTTTCACGGTTTATAAATATTGCTCGCGGTTCACTTGCTGAACTTGAGACTCAGATGATAATTTCACATGATAGAAAATATGTAATGAAATCTTGCCATGATGAAGTAGTGATTATAATTGAAGAGATCAATAAAATGTTGTTTGGTTTGCTACGTTCATTAAAAAATTGATACAAATTACTATTTACAAATTACAAGGTACAATAATGATGAACCATCTAGATAGGCTTGAAGCACAAAGCATCTATATTTTCCGTGAGGCTTTTCACGCCATTGATAAGCTTGCCATGCTGTGGTCGTTCGGGAAAGATTCCAACGTTATGATTCATCTGGCTCGTAAGGCTTTTTTTGGACAAGTTCCGTTTCCGCTTATCCATTGTGATACTGAGATTGAGATGGGTGAGGTATATGCTTTCCGTGATAAATATGCTAAAGAATGGGGAGTTAATTTGCTATCGCCGGTATGTCCACCGATTGAGGCTACTGATATTACTTTGCCACACGCCGCGCGGGTCGCTTCTCGTAAGACTTTAGGGTTAAAACAAGTAATTGATGAGCATGGGTTTGTTGGGATAATCGCTGGAATTCGCCGTGATGAGGAGGCGACACGGGCGAAGGAGCGGGTATTCTCGCCGCGTGGTGTTGAGGGTGGATGGGACGTAAAAGAACAGCCTCCGGAGTTCTGGGATCAATATAAAACTGATTTCGCGCCAGGTACGAGTATTCGTATTCACCCGTTATTGCATTGGACGGAGCTTGACATCTGGCTGTACATTCAGCGGGAAAATATTCCGATTGTACCGCTTTATTACGCTAAGAAATATAATGAATTTGAAGGACGTGATTTTGGCGGAAAGATGATGCGTTTTAGAAGTCTTGGCGAAAAAGGTATAACTTGGCCGGTGGAAAGCAAAGCTGACACGATAGAAAAAATTATCGCTGAGCTTAGGGTAACGAAAACTTCCGAGCGTTCAGGTAGACCAATGGGAGCGGATGAGGATGAAAGCAGTTTTGAGAGGTTACGGGCAGATGGGTATATGTGACGGTAAGTCTTAGCAGCAAAGCCACTTAGATTCCCGTCATCCCGCACTTGCTGCGGGATCTGGTAGATGAAAAATAGAAGAGAAAAATATGGCACTAAATACTCAGACAAAACAACAACTGAAGATCGTAATTGTCGGGCATGTGGATCATGGTAAGTCCACGCTAGTCGGGCGGTTGCTTTATGACACAAATTCTCTGCCGGATGGTAAGTTTGAGGCGATTACCGCAAGTTGCAAAAAGCGCGGAATGCCGTTTGAGTGGTCGTTCTTAATGGACGCTCTGCAAATTGAGCGGGATCAGGGAATTACCGTTGATACCACCCAGATATGGCTTAAAACCCCTAGCCGTGACATAGTGATTATTGACGCGCCTGGGCATAAGGAATTCTTAAAAAATATGATAAGCGGCGCAGCGCAGGCGGACGCGGCGTTAGTCCTTATTGACGCTAAAGAGGGAATTCGTGAACAAAGTAGGCGTCACGGTTATTTGTTACATTTACTTGGTGTACGTCAAATAGCGGTGCTGGTTAATAAAATGGATATGGTGGGCTATAGTCAGGAAATATTCCGGCAGATAGAAAAAGATTATCGTGCTTATTTAAGTGGTCTTGGTGTTGAGCCTACTTGTTTTATTCCAATCTCCGCAAGAGATGGTGACGGCATAGCTACCCCCATTTGCTCCCATACTTCGTCAGGTGTCGGCTCATGTACAGGTTCGTACACTTCGCCTAACCTTCCTAGTATAGAATCAAAGCGGAGTAGCTCTAAACAGAGTGGTACATGGAAAAATATGTCTTGGTATGAAGGAGAGAGTGTCACTGAGATTTTAGAGAAATTTGAGGTGGCGAGTTCTGATGAAAATATGCCGTTGCGTTTTCCAATTCAGGATATTTATAAATTTGACGAACGTAGGATTATAGCGGGGCGGATAGAGAGCGGAACACTTAAGGTCGGTGATGAGCTGCTGTTTTCACCATCAAACACGCTGGCAAAAGTGGCGAGTATTGAGGTTTGGCCAGAAACTGATAAAAAACTGGAAAAAGTGATGGCAGGACAAAGTGTGGGGATAACCCTTAGCGATCAAATATTTATTGAGCGTGGGCATATAGCGAGTCATAGGGAAAACGCGCCGATGCTTACCAATTTATTCCGCGCGCGGATGTTTTGGCTGGGAAGAGAAGCTCTTACGACTGGAAAACGTTATAAAATAAAGCTTGGTACGTCAGAGATAATGGCGGAACTTAAAACCATAGAGCACGTGATAGACTCCAATACTCTGGAGCAAAAACCTGCGGAAAATGTTGAACGTGGCAATGTGGCGGAGGTTATTTGGCGGATTAAAGGATTGGTCGGCCTTGATGATTTCAACCATAACCAGCGTATGGGAAGATTCGTGGTATTTGATGGTTATGACGCGGCGGGCGGTGGTATTATCAATATGGATGGTTTCTTTGATCAACGTTCTGGCGTGCCGAAGTCGGTAAAATCAGAGAATATTTTTGATGTGGATTTTGGCATAACAGCTGAGCAGCGTTCGCTAACCAATGGTCATATGGGCGGAATATTATGGTTTTCTGGTCTTTCTGGTTCTGGTAAGTCTACTATAGCAAAAATGTTGCAAAAGCGCCTGTTTGATAAGGGGTATCAAGTTTTTGTGCTGGATGGCGATAATATACGTAAGGGCCTAAATCGTGATCTTGGATTCTCGGTGCAGGACAGGGCAGAGAATTTACGTCGTGTCGCAGAAGTGGCAGCATTATTCGCTAAATCTGGAGTTATAGTAATCAGTGCATTTATTTCACCAACACGTGAAAGCAGAACTGCCGCTCGCTCTATCGCGCCGAATTATTTTCATAATATCCACATCAAAGCATCGCTGGAAACCTGCGAAAAACGGGATGTGAAAGGGCTATATGCTAAAGCGCGCGCGGGTGAAATAGCAGAATTTACAGGCATTTCCGCACCGTATGAAGAACCAAGCAGCCCCGATCTTGTTCTGGATACAGAAAATTTAAGTGTTGAGGCCTGCGTGGAACAGCTGCTTAAATATGTCGATGCACAATTGGTTGAACCAGCTCGCAATATGACTATTGCTGGTGAGGGCGACTATGCGGGAGGGATATAGAATGGTTACGATGCGGGAGGCTGTTGCCGCTTATGAGAAGCGCTACTATGATGGAAAGGGAGGGGAAATAGCCAGCAATAGTGGCATAAAAGTTGAGGATTATCAGATACATGACATGTATCATCTGATAGCTTCTGGAGCGTTAAAAATTTCAGATAATCATGAGGTGGTTAGTGGTATTAGAAAATTAGAAAACTCTGATCTTGTAGATAGGGCAATGGGAGTCAAAGCTGAGATATTGTCCGCGATTTATTTGAAGGTGTTTGAAGATATTATGGTAGATCAAAATAGATCATTTCAGCGATTAAAAAACAGCGACTTTATCAAGGAGCAATTTGATATAGCAAAATCGTCTATTGATTTACAAATGAAAGATTCTGAACTTAATTACAAGCAGTCATATAAAATAGATTACCATGATAATAAATTTGTTAATAAGTTATATGAATCATATAATGAGTATCGTGGAAAAGTAAATTCATCTTCTAACGTTAGAAAATTCAAAGCGGATATAAATATAAATGATTTTATCAGTGATGAGGAAATAGAGTTTCATAGAGATAAAGCGGAGAACTTGTTTTATAGTCTAAGGCAGGGACATCCAGAATTTTTTATTAACAGTGTTAATGAGGGAGCATTGCTGGATTTAGATATTAAAGAATTCACCATTGATAACTTTATGGCGACGGAAAAAGAGAAACTGAAAAAGATAAGTAAAAATAACAAAGGTATAAGAATATAATTAAGTAATTTGGCTGTAATGTTTAAGAAATATATATATTTACTTACGGGTTATAGTTTTATATAATTAATCAAAATGATTAAATCAATTAATATTGGAGTTAATTATGGAAATATTAAACGCAAGTGACGCTAAGAGGGAATTTGGTGAAATGCTGCTTAAAGTTCAGTATGAGCCTATAAAAATTAATAAGAACGGGAAAGCTGTCGCGGTGGTTATGTCAATGCAGGAATATGAAGCTATAGAATTATTAAAAACAGATTGGCTGAATAAGGAAATAGATAAGGGATTACAAGATTTACGACTTGGTAAGCTGGAAAATAGTGAAGATGTTCTGGCGAGATTGAGGCATCGTGCTATTACATGAAACTGTATAAATTCACAGAGATAGCAGAACATGATTTGAGTCAGATCGTTGATTATACTCGCAACAGGTGGGGCAGCGGTAAGGCTCTTGAGTATATTGATGGTCTGGAGAAAATAGTTCAGCGATTAGCTGTTAATCCGGATATTGGAATTAAACGGGACGGTATCAGAAAAAATATTTTGATTTTTCCTTATATAAGTCACGTAATTTGCTATGAGCGGCAGGAGTATGGCATTGTTGTTGTTAGGGTTTTGCATAAAAATATGAGTTTGGAACTGTCTAATTTTCCTATAGGATATTGATTATACGCATTGAAAAGAAGTAAAAAATGACACAATTTGGATATAATATAAAATTCGCGGAGCTTTATCAGCGTGATGGGTTGGTAAAGGTTGATGACGCTTTTGTTGGTTTCTTAAAGACAGTCAATTTAGAGCTGTTTAATAGGTTGATGGCGGCACGTGCCTCCTCCCTCTCCAACATTCCATCACAGGTGGGAGAGGGAGCTATCTCGGAAAAAGAATATTCTCAGCTCATAGTTGATGTCGCTCCTTATGTTGAGGATTTTATTGGTGAATTATTTGGTATTAAAAAGGAGATAGAACAACTCGCTGAAGCCCATCACGCTCTTGCGCCGATATATTCCTGTAAGAGATTGTTCGTGCAGAGAAAAGCGGCAAAATCCTTATCTTTTGATGAGGCGCAAAGGGTGGATGGTAGGGCTTTACTTGGTATGCTCCCCTTACCTGATGTCTCAGGAGAGGCTTTTGAGCTTGCTTTCGCGAAGACGGTAAATGGTTGGCTAGAAAATGAGTCGGAAAATAAATCACTCTTAGAGATAGCCGCCCGTTACGCGGCGTGGGCTTTATTTAGTGAGGCTGGAAAGAAAAAACACAAATCAGGAGTATTGTTCAAACAACCAGTTAAAACTGACTATGAGAATCTGGTGGCGGCAGAGACTGAGCGGCGTGATGGTGTGCAGGTGCTTAGGTTCAGCGAGGAGCATTTACGTGAACGTGAGGGATTCGCCCTTACTGATGATGGAGGAACACGTGTTGCCGCTCTTGACAGTGCCAATTATTGTATATTCTGTCATAATCAGGGCAAAGATAGCTGTTCTAAAGGGCTTAAAGAAAAAAGTGGTGAGGTAAAAGTAAACCCACTCGGGATTACTCAAGCTGGATGTCCGCTGGAGGAAAAAATATCTGAAATGAATATGTTAAAATCGCAAGCTGTGCCGATTGGCGCGCTTGCGGCGATAACGATTGATAATCCAATGTGCGCGGGAACTGGTTATCGTATTTGTAATGACTGTATGAAGTCATGTATCTATCAAAAACAGGAGCCAGTAAACATTCCGCATGTGGAAACCTTTACTTTAAGAGATGTTTTGAGCTTGCCATATGGGTTTGAGATATATTCACTGCTTACCCGCTGGAATCCGCTTAATTTAGAGCGTCCTGTGCCAAAGCCGGAAAGTGGGTATAAAGTTTTGGTCGCTGGTCTTGGACCTGCTGGTTATACCCTTGCTCACCATCTTATGAATGATGGGCATACGGTAGTTGGTATTGATGGGCTGAAGATAGAGCCGGTTGATGAGAAAATTTCTGGTGTGAGAGCTGATGGTAGTCGCTGTGAATTTACTCCAATAAAATACGTAAAAACTATTTATGAGAAGTTGGATGAGCGTACACTTGCTGGTTTTGGCGGAGTCGCTGAATATGGAATAACTGTGCGCTGGGATAAGAATTATCTAAAAATTATCCGTCTGTTACTTGAGCGCAGACAGCAATTCGCCATGTTTGGTGGGGTGCGTTTTGGTTCATCTCTTACCTATGATAACGCTTTTGAGATGGGTTTTGATCACATTGCCTTGTGTATGGGGGCTGGTAAACCCACGGTCCTTGATATACCGAACGCCCTAGCACGTGGTGTACGTACCGCTTCTGATTTTCTAATGGCGTTGCAGCTTACGGGTGCTGGTAAGAAAGATTCTATCGCTAATTTGCAAATACGCTTGCCAATAGTGGTGATTGGCGGTGGGCTTACCGCTATTGATACCGCTACGGAGTCGCTGGCTTATTACCCAATACAGGTGGAGAAATTCCTCGCTCGCTATGAGATACTCACAAGTAAATACGGTAAGGAGGCTGTGCGTAGCCGCTGGAGTAAGGAGGATACTATAGTAGCGGAGGAATTCCTAGCGCACGCTCGGGCTATCCGTAAGGAGAGAGAAAAGGAAAACCCAGACATTTGGGGATTGCTTGATAGTTGGGGTGGAGTGAAGCTGGTTTACCGTAAGCGGATGATTGACGCGCCAAGCTATCGCCTTAACCATGAAGAGGTAGAAAAAGCTTTTGAAGAGGGCATTTTCTTTGCTGAACAATATGAACCGGCGGGTATGGATATTGATGAATTCGGAGCTGTTCAAAATATCTCGCTTAAGCAAACGGCGGGTGATAATAAGGGTGTTATTGTAAAAATACCGGCACGTATGGTTTTGGTCGCGGCTGGTACTAGCCCAAACACAGTTCTTAACCGTGAGGACGCTAAGCATTTTGAACTGGACGGAAAATATTTTCGGGCGGTAGATGAAAATGGCAAGCAAGTCACGCCAGAGAGAATATCCAAGCCGAATGAGGTGCGGGTGTTACTTTCGGTGGATAAAAAAGGGCGGGCGGTAAGCTTTTTTGGGGACTTGCACCCATCATTCGCCGGTAATGTGGTAAAGGCTATGGGCAGTGCCAAACAGGGCTATCCGGTGATTACGAAGGTTTTACAGAAGCGATCAGTTGTCAGTGGTCAGTTGTTAGAAAAAGAATTTATAGAAAAGATGAACAATGAACTGCGTGCCACTGTACATGCGGTTAACCGTTTGACATCTAATATTGTTGAGGTAGTGGTGCGTGCTCCGCTCGCTGCTCGTCAATTCCAACCAGGGCAATTTTATAGGCTGCAAAATTATGAGAAAAACGCGCTTAGAGTGAATAGTGAGCGGTGTGTGGTGAATGGCAAAGAGGGTAAGGAGCTACCACCCACTGACCACCATACACTGTCCACTACCCTAGCAATGGAAGGATTAGCTCTTACCGGCGCTTGGGTGGATAAGGAAGAAGGGTTGCTTGCGACCATAGTGCTAGAGATGGGTGGTTCTTCTGATTTATGTTCTAAACTTAAAGCTGGTGAGCAGGTTATATTAATGGGACCAACTGGCACACCAACCGAGATTCCTAAGAATAAAAAGGTGATGCTGCTTGGTGGCGGGCTTGGTAACGCTGTGTTATTCTCAATTGGAAAAGCGATGCGTGACAATGGTTGTGAGGTATTGTATTTCGCTGGTTATAAAAAAGCTACCGATAGGTATAAGATAGAAGATATTGAGGTGGCCTCAGATATTGTGGTATGGTGCTGTGATGAGCAGTCGGACTTCGCGCCGAACCGTCCGCAGGATATGGTATTTCATGGTAAT